>DATMOB010000117.1:0-10590 GCA_035568455.1 Granulicella sp. | reverse complement strand
AATGTTCTAAGGGCGGGACACGCCCGGTTAGCCTGTGAAGTGAATGGCGAGGTAAGCCGTCAGCAGCAAGAACCCACCGAAATGGCCGCTAGGCGGCCATCGTAGGAATCCCCTTCCTTTAGGGAGGGGAGGATGTCAATGATTCCCATCCTTCGCCAGATGCGGCGAAGGATGGGGCGCCCGAGATAATAAGCTTTGTGGGGTGCTATCTTCCTTTTAGCCCATGAATATCACTCGACGCCGCGGAGCCATCGCCACTTTCATCACCATGGGGGTGCTGCTGGTTGGGGTGGCGGTGACGCTGAATATTGCGTGGATTCTGCAGCATGGACGCAATCTGGCGCTGGCGGTGCTGGGCATAATCCTGTTTGCGCTGCTGATCGCCGGAGTGGTGCTGAATACGGTTTTTCTGGTGCGCGAGGTGCGGCGCAACGAGCGGCAGGACTCGTTTTTGAACGCGGTGACGCACGAGCTGAAGACGCCGATTGCGAGCATCCGGCTGTATCTGGAGACGCTGGAGCGAAGGCCGATCGAGGAGACGCAACGGCGGGAGTTCTACCGGATCATGTTGTCGGACACGGACCGTCTGCTGGCGACGGTCGAGCAGGTGCTGAAGGCGGGCGAGCAGGGACACAAGCGAAAGGACGAGAACCGCCGTCTGCTCGACATGGAGAAGCTGGTGGCGGAGTGCGTGGCAGTGGCGCTGGAACGTCGGCATCTGGCGGCGGATACGATTGTGCTGGCCCCGGTGCCGGGTGGGGTGCGGCTGCGGGTGATGGGGAATGCGGAGGACCTGCGGACGGCGGTGACGAATCTGCTGGACAATGCAGTGAAGTACTCGCCGGGCGGTGTGCGGGTGCGCTGCCGGCTGGGGATCGCGCACTATACCTGGGTGTCGCTGACGGTGGAGGATACGGGCGTGGGGATTCCGACAAAGCAGTTGAAGCGGGTGTTCCATCGCTTTTATCGGGTTCCGGGACGATCGATGATGGCGATCAAGGGGACGGGGCTGGGGTTGTTCATTGTGCGCTCGATTGCGCGGCAGCATGGCGGCGAGGTGACGGCGAGCAGTCCTGGACCTGGGCTGGGGACGACACTGACGTTGCGGCTGCCGCTGGCGAATCCGGAGGCGACGGCGCGGATGGCGCGCTAGTCTCGCCTGCTTGTCTCGAGGAGACAGCCTCGTCTGACGACGATGGTGCCACCGGAGGACGGTCGCCCCGCCTAGAATGGCAGTATGGCTGCTACGAGGAATGACGGTATGGCCGATGCGAGCAAGGCGAGTTCCCTGCCCTCTGCGAGTCCCTTGATCCTGCTGGTGGAGGATGAGGAGCATCTGGCGCGGGGGCTGATCTTCAACCTCGAGGCCGAGGGCTACAGGACACATCTCGAGGGGGATGGCGACCGGGCACTCGAGTACCTGCTGGCGGCGCCGGAACGGGTGCCGGAGGCGGTCGGCGCGGTGCTGCTGGACTGCATGCTGCCGGGCCGGGATGGGTTCTCGATCGTGCGGGCGCTGCGCGCGGCGGGAAGGTTTACGCCGGTGTTGATGCTGACGGCTCGGAGCCGGACCGAGGACGTGCTCGAGGGCCTGGAGGCAGGAGCGGACGACTATCTGGCGAAGCCGTTTGAGCTGAGCATCCTGCTGGTGCGGTTGAAGACGCTGCTGCGGCGGACGGCGTGGCAGAGTGCGGCCGCGGGCCGGGCTGGGGCGGGGATCGCGGGCGGCGAGGCAGTGGCCTCAGCGCGGGATGAGTACCGGTTCAACCACCGGGTGATCCGCTTCGACGCGCTCGAGCTGGTGGCGCCGGGCGGGACGAAGAACCTGACGGTGATGGAGGCCGACCTGCTACGCTACCTGACCGATCGCGAGGGCAGAATTGTGCCGCGCAAGGAGATTCTGGAGCAGGTGTGGCGGGTGCATGAGGATACGGACACGCGGGCGATCGACAACTTTATCGTGCGGCTGCGGCGGTACATCGAGACCGACCCCGGGCAGCCGGTGCATCTGCTGACCGTGCGCGGGGTGGGATACCGGTTTGTGGCGAATCCGCACCCATAGCGAGGCGGGAAGGATCTAAGCGGAGGAGGTGTTCGATGGCAGAGTTGCAGATCAAGAACATGCACTGTGGAGCCTGCATTGAGCGGGTGACCGAGACGCTGAAGGGGATCGCGGGGACCAAGGTGGAGGATGTGCAGATCGGCAAGGCGCGGATCGAGACTGAGGCCGAGCCTGGGGTGATTCTGCGGGCACTGAAGGAGGCCGGGTTTCCGGCGGCGTTCGAGTAGGGGCGGGAGCTGGGCGCCGCTCCCTTCCTCCCTCCCACGCTTCGCGGTGAGGCTGCGAAGGATGGGGCACCCCCCGGATTGCCCATCCCACCCTTTCCGGTGAAGCTGGAAAGGATGGGGCACCCGAGTCGGGTCGCGCTGCGCGAGCGGCCCATCTTAATCGCGATGAGACCGCGATGAAGATGGGGCACCCGGCGCTGGGGAGAATAGGGCGTATGGAGGTTACACTTAGGGATGAAGACCTCGAATGCGCCTGCTGACCCGCTATATTCTTCGTGAAGTTTCGTCGCATGCCCTGCTGGGCGGAGTGCTGTTCACGTTCGTGTTGTTCATGCGCGACCTGAGCAAGATCCTCGAGCTGGTGGTACGGAACTCGGCGGGGATCTCGGATGTGATCCGGATCATTCTGTACACGCTGCCGAATGCGTTTACCGTGACGATTCCGATGGCGATCCTGGTGGGGATTCTGCTGGGGTTGAGCCGGCTGGCGACGGACAGCGAGATAACGGCGATGCGGGCGAGCGGGATGGGGGCGCTCGACTTTGTGCGCGTGGTGTCGATCGTGTCGGCGGTGGGGCTGGGTCTGGGGCTGGTGAACTCGATGGTGCTGGCGCCGCGCGCCGCGGCTGCCCTGCTGGCGCTGCAGGATGCGCTGAAGTCGTCGCAAGCGTCGTTCGAGGTGCAGCCGCGGGTTTTTTATGAGGACTTTCGCAACTACGTGCTGTACGTGCAGGATGTGAGGCCGGCAGCGGGGACGGCGCTGTGGCAGCACGTGTTTCTGGCGGACCTGTCGCAGCCGGGCTCGCCACAGATTACGACGGCGGCGGATGCGGTGGTGGTGAGCCAGACCGCGGAGCCGGATACGAACGGGGTGGCGAGCGGGGATGCGCCCTCAATCCACCTGCACATGATGCATGGGACGCAGCACCAGGTTGCGGCTGGGAGCCCGAACCAGTACGACGTTTCGACCTTCCTGACCACGGATATTCCCATCGCCTCGAGCGTGCAGGATGACACGCATGTCAGCCGGATGGATACGCCGCTGCACGCACTAAGCCTGCAGCAGGTCTACCGCTTGAGCCGGGCGCCGGCGAAGAGCCCCGGGGCGCAGACGGCGCGGCCGTATCAGATCGAGTTGAATACGCGGTTCTCGTATCCGTTTGCGTGCCTGGTGCTGATGCTTGTGGGCGTTCCGCTGGGCATTACGTCGAAGCGCGGCGGGAGGAGCAGCAGCTTCGTGCTGACCATCTTCCTGGTGGTCGGGTACTACCTGATCTCGTCGGTTGGAGTGGGATTCGCGAAGAGCGGAAAGCTTTCGCCGTTTCTGGGGGTCTGGTCGGCGAACCTGATCTTTACGGTGGCGGGGGCTGTGCTGCTGCAGCAGATGTCGCGCGGAGGGACCGGAAACGGCATCTTCGCGCCGCTGGGGCAGGCGCTAGGGCAGTGGTTGCACAGCGGGCTGGCCAGGCTGACGCGAGGACGGCGGGAGACGGGCGAGGAGGGCATGGAGACGACACCGGCGGAGACGCTGGCACGCATCCGCTCGACGCTGCGGACACGCTTTCCCCTGCTGCTGGACGACTATGTGATGCGGGAGTTTTTGACCAACTTCGCGCTGGTGCTGGCGGCGTTCACGGCTCTCTTCCTGTTCTTCACGTTCTTTGAGCTGACCGGCGACATCATTCGCAACCGGACGCCGCTGGTGACGGTGGGCGAGTATCTGCTGAACCTGATTCCGTATATTGTGTACGCGGTGACGCCGCTGTGTTCGCTGGTGGCGGTGCTGATTACGTTTGGGGCGCTGAACCGCTCGTCGGAGCTGACGGCGATGAAGGCGACAGGCATCAGCCTGTACCGGGTGGTGACGCCGGTGCTGGTGGTGGCGGCCCTGGTGGCGGGAACGCTTTTCGTCTTCGGTGAGTCGTACCTGCCGGACGCGAACCGGAGGCAGGAGGCGCTGCTGGCGGAGATCAAGCACAAGCCGGCGCAGACCTTCCTGCGGCCGGACCGGCGCTGGATCTCCGGGCAGACGGGAGCGACGGGTACGCCGGCGCGGATCTTCTACTACCAGTTCTTCGATCCGGACCGGAATGTGTTCGCCGAGATCACGGTGTTCGAGCTGGATCCGAATACATTCGAGCTGAAGCGGCGGATCTTTGCCTCGGAGGCGCGCTGGGATGAGGCGACGAATCAGTGGATCTTCAAGAACGGCTGGCAGCGGACGTTCTCGGGCGAGGCGATCTCGAGGTACGAGCCGTTCGCGACATCGCAGTTTCCGGAGATTCGCGAGCAGCCGGGATACTTCAAGAAAGAGGCGCTGCAGTCGGAGGAGATGTCCTACGGCGAGCTGTCGCACTACATTACGGATCTGAGACAGAGCGGCTTCGACACCATGCGGCTGCGGGTGCAGCTGATGCGGAAGATCGCCGCACCGCTGGTGACGCTGGTGATGGCGATACTGGCGGTACCGTTCGCGCTGTCGATGGGGAAGCGCGGGTCGCTGGCGGGGATCGGGACGGCGATCGGGCTGGCGATCACGTACTGGGTGGTCGAGGGGGTGTTCGCGGCGATGGGAAATGTGAATACGCTGCCGCCGTTGCTGGCGGCGTGGTCGCCGGACCTGCTGTTCGGGATGGCGGGAGCGTATCTGCTGCTGCGGACGCCGACGTAGTTTATTTCTCGAAGACGAGACATGGGGCGCCCGTTTTTTTGAGGAGGCTTGCGTGGAGCGAGACATGGGGCGGCGGGTTGCGTAGGATGGACGTACCTATGAAAGCTGCTCTTGTACTTCTTGCGCTCTCGACCGCTGCGGCAGCCCAGACGACCGCAGCAAAGCCCGTCACGCACCACAGCACCACCACCTCGGCTGCGGCCTCAGCGACCGTGGTGAATCCCCCCGGAGCCCCGAAGATCGTGGGCGTTCCGAAGACGCTGTACGCGCTGAAGTATATCGACATCAAGATCGGCACCGGTCCGGTGGCCACGACGCACAAGTGGTACACGGTGCATTACACCGGCTGGCTTCCAAGCGGGAAGAAGTTTGACTCGTCGGTGGACCGGAATGAGCCGTTCACCTTCCCCGATGGCGCGCACCGAGTGATTATCGGCTGGGATACGGGCTTTGAAGGCATGCGCGTGGGCGGCAAGCGGCGGCTGATTGTGCCGTGGGAGCTGGCCTATGGTGAGCTGGGAATGCCGGGGCATGGAACCCCTCCGGAGGGCGGGATGCCGCCGAAACAGAATCTGATCTTCGATGTGGAGCTGCTGGGAATCTCGGATACGCCACCGGAGTCGATGATGCCGAAGCGGCCGGCTACACCGCCGCCGGCGCCGCCTACCGGGAGCGCTCCTCCTGCTGGGAAGCCAGAGTCCGGTGCTCCGACGGGTCAGGCGCCTGCAACGGCCCCGGCTACACCTCCTGCGCCTGCTGCCGCGCCAGCGAAGCCGGCCGATCCGGCGACGCCTCCTCCTGCTGCGGGGAAGTAGTTCGAAGTAAAGCGGCGGGAGCACCCGGAATCCTTCGGGGCTCCCGCTTTGTCTAATGGCTTGCAGTTGAGAGATCCGACACCTATGTTTGCGCGCCTTCGCCCCCTTGTGCCGTACCTGAAACGCTATTGGAAGAGCCTTGCCTGGGGTGGGGTGGCGGTGATCTTCTACAACGTCATCAAGGTGATTCTGCCGCTGGTGATCGGGCAGGCGATCGACGACATGCACCACGGCCTGACCGAGGAGAAGATCCTGCACCACGCGCTGCGGCTGCTGCTGGTGGCGGCGATGTCGGCGATCTTCCTGTACATCACGCGGCAGGTGATTATCGGCGCGTCGCGGGAGATTGAGTTCGACCTGCGCAACGATCTGTTTCGGAATCTGGAGCGGCAGCCGCCGAACTTCTACCACACGCACCGCACCGGCGACATCATGGCGCGCACGACCAACGACCTGAACGCGGTGCGGCAGTTGCTGGGGCCGGCGATCATGTACTCGGCGAACACGATCGTGTTTACGGCGGCGGCGCTCCCGTTCATGTGGCGCATCTCGCCGAAGCTGACGATCTGCGCGTTTGTGCCGCTGCCGATCGCGTCGGTGCTGGTGCAGTACTTCGGCAACCGGATCCATACGCGGTTCGAGCGGATTCAGGCGATGTTCTCGGATATCTCGGCCAAGGCGCAGGAGAACTTCTCCGGGGCGCGGCTGATTCGGGCCTTCGCACAGGAGGAGGCGGAGATCGCCTCGTTCGAGACGGCGAACCAGGAGTATATCCGGCGCAGCCTGCTGCTGGTGCGGTTGATGGCGATGCTGTGGCCGACGCTCGAGTTCGTGCTTGGGCTGTCGCTGATGATCGCGCTGCTGGTGGGCGGGCACGAGGTGGTCGCACACCGGATAAGCGTGGGCCAGTTCACCTCGTTCATGGTGTACATGGTGCAGCTGACCTGGCCGATGATCGCGATTGGCTGGGTGGTGAACCTGTTCCAGCGCGGAACGGCCTCGGTGGTGCGCATCGACGAACTGCTGAAGCAGGAGCCGGAGATCTGGGATGAAGGGGGTGTGGAGTCTGCGACGGAGCCGATCGCGGGAGCGATTACCTTCCGCGGCTTGAACTTTTCCTATCCCGGAAGTAACGGCGCGGGTAGCGATGGCGCGGGCAACCCGGTGCTCGCGGGGATCGATCTGGAGATTCCCGAGGGCTCGAGCCTGGCTCTGGTGGGACCCACGGGGTCAGGCAAATCCACGCTGGTGAGCCTGGTGCCACGGCTGCAGGATGCGGCGCCGGGGATGGTGCTCATTGATGGGCGGCCGATTCGCAGCTTCCGGCTGGCCGAGCTGCGGGAGAGCATCGGATTCGTTCCGCAGGAGACGTTTTTGTTCTCGGACACGATCCGGGACAACATTGCGTTTGGGGCTCCGGCGGCGACGATCGAAGAGGTCGAGCAGGCGGCGGAGACGGCGCACATACGCACCGAGGTGCTGGAGTTTCCGAAGGGCTTCGAGACCATGGTGGGCGAACGCGGAGTGACGCTCTCGGGTGGACAGAAGCAGCGGACGGCGATCGCCCGGGCGGTGATCCGGGAGCCGCGCATCTTGATTCTGGATGACGCTCTGGCCAGCGTGGATACGTATACCGAGGACCAGATCCTGAGCGGCCTGCGGCGCGTGATGCAGGGGCGGACGACGATCTTCATCTCGCACCGGGTCTCGACGGCGCGGCACGCCGACCAGATCGCGGTGCTGGTCGAGGGCCGGATCGCAGAGTTGGGAACGCATGACGAGCTGCTGGCGCGCGGCGGGTACTACACCAGTTTGTATGAGAAGCAGCAGCTGGAAGAGGAGCTGGCGGTGACCTGCTGAGCTATTAGCTGTTAGCTGAAGGG
Organism: Granulicella sp.; assembly: GCA_035568455.1. Taxonomy (GTDB): domain Bacteria; phylum Acidobacteriota; class Terriglobia; order Terriglobales; family Acidobacteriaceae; genus Edaphobacter. The sequence goes on along the minus strand of DATMOB010000117.1, from coordinate 2,932 downwards.
CCGAGCCGGAGGCGCGCGAGGTGGCGAGGCGGTAGGGTCGCGCTCAGGCGCTCCAGCGCGAGGTGGGAGCTTCGCCGTCGTAGGGCTCGGGGCGAACCGCGGGGCGATACTTTTCTTCACGGGTGCGCAGTTCGCGGGGGAGGATCTTGCCGACGGCGGGATCACGGGCGTGACGCGCAAAAAGAAACAGGAGCATGTGAGCCATGAGCGCTGGTTGATCTCCTATGCGGACTTCATCACCCTGCTGTTCGCCTTTTTCATGGTGCTGTTCGCCTCGAGCCAGGCGGACAAGTACAAGCAGGCACAGGTGGCCATCGCGATTAGGGCAGCGTTTGCAGGGTTGGGCGCATTCGATACGCACTCGGGCGACGCCTCCGATGACGACCGGCGCTGGCAGCGATGCCAATGCGCTGACGAAGCTGCTGACCATGCCGCTGCCGGCGGAGATGACGGCGGAGCAGTTGAAGCAGCACATCGACCGCATGCTCGGCGGACAGATCGGTCAGGGCCGCATGGCGCGGGATAGCGTAACGACCTATGTCGGACGCGCTGGACTGGTGATCTCCCTGCACGAGGCGGGATTTTTCGCTTCGGGCTCGGCGGCGGTGAACCCGGCGTCGCTGCCGATGTTGTCGGCGCCGGTGGACTCGCTGCCGCGGCGGCCGGTGCGGGTCGAAGGGCATACCGACGACGTCCCATCCATACCGCGCAGTTTGCGACCAACTGGGAGCTATCGACGGCGCGGGCCCGGCGATAGCAAGGTTTCTGATCGACCGCGGCGGGATCAACCCCGCGGATGTGTCGGCCGGGGGCTATGCGGAGCTCCATCCAGTGGCGACCAACGCGACCGCGGAGGGACGGACGCTGAACCGGCGGGTGGACATTATTCTTTTGTCACGCCCAACACCTTCACGATGACGCGCTTCTTGCGCTGGCCGTCGAACTCGGCGTAGAAGATGCGCTGCCAGGTGCCGAGGTCGAGGCGGCCTTTCGTGACGGGCAGGGTGGTCTCGTGGTGCAGCAGCAGCGACTTGAGATGGGCGTCGGCGTTGTCCTCGCCGGTCTGGTGATGCTTGTAGCCGGGCCAGGAGGGAGCAAGCTTCTCGAGCCAGGTGGCGATGTCCTCGATCAGGCCACTCTCGTTGTCGTTGACGTAGATGGCGGCGGTGATGTGCATGGGGGAGACGAAGCAGAGGCCGTCCTCGATGCCGCTGCGGGCGACGATGGCCTCAACCTGTGGGGTGAGATGGACCATCTCGTAGCGGTCGCTGGTGGTCAGCGAGAGGTACTCGGTGTGGGCCTTCATGGTGGGCATGAGTTCTTTCCTTTCGCTTGGGCTTTGAGTTGCCGCAGGTGCCTGGGGAATCCCCTCCCGTCTCTGCTGCTATTAGAGCAGATGGATAGGGCAGTTTTGTTTTGTGTTGGATGGATGCTTGGGGTTGGGGTGCGGGTGCGGGTGGGCGATCTATACTCGACCCATGAGGATGGGGGAGGAGAGCGGCGTGGATACGACCGCAGAGGTGCGCGCGGCGGCGGAGCGGGTGGAGGCGCTGTTCGAGGCGGCGCTGGACGCGATGGCCGGGGGCGACGCGGCGGGAGCGGTGGCGGGGTTCGAGCAGGTGCTGGCGATCGAGCCGGGGCATAGCGAGGCACGGCATGGGCTGGTGCGGGCGCTCGAGGACGCCGGGCGGGTGGAGGATGCGCTGCGGTTGACCGAGCAGTTGATTGCGGAGGACCCAGAAGACGTGCTGGCGGTGACGCGGCTGTCGATGCTCTATCAGCACCAGGGGAAGATTGCCGAGGCCGAGGCAGCGGCGGCCCGGGCGAAGATTCTGGGGTGGAAGCAGGAGCTACGCTCGGGCGTGACGGCGAAAACTACGCTATAGGGATTTTTGTGGTCCGGATTAAAGATTCCGGAATAAGGACAAATACAAATACAGGGGTCTCTCCACTGCGCAGGGAACGATAGGGCTGTTCCCTGCGCCGGTCGAGACGACGTCTTCTTATTATCTGTGACGGAGGGTGTGGTGCGGTTTTTGCTGGCGAGTACGAATGCGGGCAAGCTAAGGGACTTCGAGTATGCGCTGGGTCTTTCTGGGGCAGATGGCGGGTTCGATCTCGCTCCCTTGCCTGGGCTGAGGGAGATTGCGGCGCCGGCAGAGGATGAGGCGAGCTTTGCGGACAATGCGCGGGTCAAGGCGATCTACTACTCCCGGTTTGCGCCGGGGGAGATGGTGCTGGCGGATGACTCGGGGCTGGAGGTGGATGTTCTGGGCGGTGCGCCGGGGGTGCGCTCGGCGCGGTATGCGGAGGACTGCGGCTTTGTCGTAGATAGCGGCCTGAGTGTGGATGAGCGGAATAATCTGTGTCTGCTGGCGGCGCTCGGGGAGGTTCCCGAGGAGCGGCGCGGAGCGCGGTATCGCTGCGTGCTGGCGGCGGCGCGGGATGGAGTGGTGGTGGCGACGGGGGTGGGAGCGGTCGAGGGGCGGATTGTGGCTGCGGCGCGGGGGGATATGGGCTTCGGCTATGATCCGTACTTTGTGCCGGAGGGGGTGGAGGAGACGATGGCGGAGCTCGATATGGAGCGGCGGCTGGGGCTGAGTCATCGCGGGCGGGCGCTGGTGGATCTGTTGGGGAGGTTAGGGCGGGGGTGAGGTGGTGGGCGGTCGGGCGGTTCAAGGAGTTCGGGAGAAAGAACTTCGGCGGTTTCGGTAGAAAGGTGCGAGCGGCATGGGGGTGCCTATGGTATCGGGGTCCTTCGACTGCGCTACTCGCGATGAAACTGCGAGTAGCTTCGCTCAGAGCGTGTGACTTTTTTGTTATTTGAGCGTTGGTAGTTGGTTTTTAAACAGGGTGAGCAGTTACAACGGGAGAGATGAGAGAACTTTCCTTGAGCGGATTGCGGCTGCGTAAACCGGAACGAAGTCAGTTG
>DATMOB010000116.1:0-45314 GCA_035568455.1 Granulicella sp. | reverse complement strand
AATGTTCTAAGGGCGGGACACGCCCGGTTAGCCTGTGAAGTGAATGGCGAGGTAAGCCGTCAGCAGCAAGAACCCACCGAAATGGCCGCTAGGCGGCCATCGTAGGAATCCCCTTCCTTTAGGGAGGGGAGGATGTCAATGGAAGATCATTTTGAGAGAAATAGCTCAAATCGGCGCTGCCCGGGGATTCTATTTGCTCTTCGGCGTGTGCCGCGGGCATGTATGATCCGCTCGTATGTACGCGAGCGACACCCAGCTAACGGCCAGCCAGGGACTGCGCATCTTTCACCGGGATGAGCTCTACCTGTTTCTGGGGGGCGTTCACTACGGTCGGATTGGTGGGCGGGGCGTTTGCCCTGCTCGGACGCAAGCTGGACGCGCTGCTGACCTGGTTCGCCGTCTTCGCCTTTCTCTACGGCCAGCGCCTCTGGCTGCAGTCGCCCCTGCTTGGGCTGCTGGTACCGCCCTCACACTTCTTCGATCTGCTGCGGGCTGCGAGCGACTACGTTGTCCCAATCCCGGCGTTTCTCTATTTCGCTCAGGCGGGATTTTTGGGCCGCCGAGGCACCCCGGATCGCGTATGGCATCGCCGTGGTGTATCTCTGCCTGTTGCTGGCGACGGTGAAGTTCGGCCCTCTGCCGGTCCCTCACCAGGTCAATGACCTGATCATCATCGTCAGTCTGTCGGTTCTGATGATTTGCTGGATGCTGCGCAAGGCCGCGGACCGGGAGTTCATCGTGGTGCGGCGCGGCATGTTCGCGTTTGTGGTGTCTGATCTCTGCGATAACATCGCGGGCGCATTCGATCGGCATTGGCGCGTGGAGCCGGTCGGCTTCGCGGTTCTGCTCGCGACGCTGGGTTATGTGGCGGCGCGGCGCACGCTGCGTCGCGATCAGCAGTTGGGTGAGATCCAGAAGGAGCTGGAGATTGCGCGGCGGATTCAGCTCTCGATTCTGCCCTCGCCCTATCCCGACTCCGGCAGCTTCCGCATGGGTGCGTATGTCCCGATGACCGCGGTTGCCGGGGACTTCTACGATTTTCTGGTGGCGGAGGAGCAGCAGGCGGGGATATTGATCGCGGATGTCTCCGGGCACGGGGCGCCGGCCGCCCTGATTGCGGCCATGGTGAAGCTGGCGGCGACGTCGCAGCGAGCCAATGCCGCTGACCCGGCAGCGTTGCTGTCCGGAATGAACGCGGCGCTTTGCGGGAATACGCAGAATCAGTTCGTCACGGCGGCTTACGTCCATCTCGATGCCGCGACCGCGACGCTGCGCTACTCGGCGGCGGCGCACATCCTCCAATGTTGCTGGTGCGGGACGGCGCGGTCCGCGAGATTGTTGAAAATGGTCTGATGCTGGCGGCGTTTTCCTTTGCCGGCTACAGCAACGGAGTGCATGCGCTAGAGCCGGGCGACCGGATCGTGCTCTACACCGACGAAGTTCTTGAAGCGGCGAATGCGCAGCGAGATGAGTTTGGCAGCGAGCGCCTGCATGCCGCAATCCGGGACAGCGCATCGGGTTCGTCGCCCCAGCAGATGGCAAACAGGATCATTGGAATGGTCCAAGCGTGGTCCAGTTCGCAGGACGACGACCTGACCGTGCTGGTCTGTGATTATGTCGGGGATTGTAATCGGGACGGGGTAGGAGCCCAGGGCAGGCTCAGCGGCGTCCGCCCCTGGCTCGGTTTCTGAGCTACTTGCTCGCTGTGGATGCTGGGGACGCCGTCGCTGGCGCTGCCGCTGGCGCTGCCGCGGCGGCCGGAGCGGAGGTGGACTTGGTGCTCTCGCTGCTGCCGTTGCCCGCGCTCGCCGGCTTGGCCGAGGCGTAGCCGTCGGCGTACCAGCCGCCTCCCTTGAAGCTTACAGCGGGCGCGGAGAGGACGCGTTCGAGCCTGCCCTCGCAGTGGGGGCAGACCGTGAGCTCCGGGTCGGAGAACTTCTGGATCTTTTCAATGTGCTTCTGGCAGGCGGTGCATTCGTATTCGTAGAGCGGCATGATCGGTTCCTATATCTTTAGAGTACCTGATCGTTTGCGCTGATTCATCATCCAATCTCTGTGGGAGCGCATGGCGACGCTCTTCGTGGAAGCTCGCGGCCGCGGAGTTGCGGCCGAATATCGCACGCGCGGCCCCTGGCGATTTTCAGTGAATGCAAGTTAATTCTCTTGTGAGACGTACTCCATGGGGCGCAAGATGTCGTCTAAATATTCACGGTTCGAAGTTTGCGCCCACCATTTATTTGTTTAAAGAGGTAGTTTTTTGGCGGCTACAGGTGTCTCGTTTGCTGAGCTTAGCGAAGCAAAGCAAGGATTGGATTCGACAGACGCCGAGGGGCGATCTCTGTCCTCCGTTCTGCTTCCCATGGTGGCCATTGGCTTCGCGCTGCGGCTGATGGTTGCGGGCTTTTCGTTTGCCGGGGTCGCAGATCCAGCCGATGCGCATGACAACTTCGGCTGGGAGCTGGGGTGGACGGCGCGCAGCATCGCTCTGGGGCACGGCTTTGGCTCGCCATTTCAGCCGTTTACCGGGCCGACGGCGCTGGTTCCACCGCTGTATGCCTATCTGCTTGCGGGCATCTTCAAAATCTTTGGTCTGTATACGAAGAAGGCGGCGTTTGCGACGCTGGCGCTCGACAGCCTGTTTTCCGCGCTGACCGCCATTCCGCTGTATCTCAGTACGCGCCACAGCCTCGGGGTGAAGGCGGCGCGGTGGACTGGCTGGGGCTGGGTGGTGTATCCGTACGCTGTCTACTTCTCTGCAGGGATCGTGTGGGAGTATGCCCTGACGGGGCTGCTGTTCGCCACCTGTTTCTGGCTGGCGCAGTCTCTCGACCGGCGGCCCTCGCTGCGGAGCTGGGGCGGATTTGGCCTGCTTTGCGGGGTGACGGCGCTGTCGAATCCCTCGACTCTGCCGGTGCTGCTTCTGCTGCTGGCGCTGGCGGCCTGGCGGTTGGGACGATGGAGCGTGGCCGGCTGGGTGCGGGCGGTTCTCGCGGGACTCGCGCTGGGGGCGGTTCTGATGCCGTGGACCATACGCAACTACCGGGTGATGCATATCGTCTGCCCGATGCGCGACGGCTTCTGGCTGGAGTTCTGGGCGGGCAATGCGGGCGACAGCTCGGACTCGAACCCGGCCTGGGCGCATCCAGCGAGCAACCCGGTGGAGATGCAGCGCTACGAGCAGCTCGGAGAGACCGCCTACATGGAGTCCAAGCACGAGCTGGCGCGCAGCTTCGTCGCCGGCCATCCGCGCTGGTTTGCCGTGGTGACCGGCCGCCGCATCGTTCGCTACTGGACCGGCGTCTGGAGCTTCAGCCGCAGCTATCTCGAGCGCCAGCCTCTGGACGTGCCCAACTTCTTTTTGTGTACTGCGCTGACCAGCGGCATGCTGCTGGGCATCTTTCGCTGGCTGCGCTGGGCGAGGTGGCAGCCTTCACGCCTGCCGCTGCTGTTGCCCTACCTGGGGGCGGTGATGGTCTTCCCCCTGCCGTACTACCTGACGCATGCGTCGATGGACTACCGGCAGCCGATCGAGTCGGTGGTCCTGGTGCTGGTGGTGGCGGGCTTCGCGCTGCGGCCGGAGCGGCCGGTGCTGGAGGCTCTATCCTTCGAGGAAGATCCAGACGCGGAGTACGAGGAGTCGCTGGAGGTAGTCGAGATGGAAGAGCCCGTTCCCAGCTACTCCCGCTGAAGGGGAGGGAACTGCTTCTCTTCAGCAGCGATCTCCATTCCTCTTACTTGCGGAGAGTCCACAGGTAGGCGACCCCGCCCATGAAGGTGCGGCCCTCAAGCGGGACGCCCGGAATCTCCTGATATCCGGTGTTCGAGAAATTGAGCAGGCGCAGGTAGGGACGAATGCGTCCCGTGCTGCGCGCGATCGAGCTGTCCCACAGGGGATAGGCGGTGTGGCCGGTCCTCTGCACCACGGCGACCTGGGTGTGGGCGATCAGTTGCTCCAGGAGCTTGCCCGGTAGCTGGCCAGTCCAGCTGGCCACGGCGTTCTGGGCGGCGTAGTTGTAGGCGTACTCGGAGATCAGCCCGGGCGGCGGGCTGGCGGCGCGGACGGCGGTATAGCCGAGCTCGATCTGCTGGGTGCCGGAGAAACGGATGCGCAGGCTGGTCTCGGCCCCGGTGAAGTTGAGATTGCTGACGTTGTTCGCCTGCCACGGAGCGGCGAGCGAGTACTTCGAGTAGTCGATGCTATTGCTCTGGTTGAGCCGGAAGCCGGTGGCGGTGAGGGCGTAGCGGCCGCCGGGGTTCCAGTCGAGTCCGCCCTCGTAGCTCCACGAGGACTCGGGCTTGAGCGCAGGATTGCCGATGGTGGTGGGGTCGGAGTAGTAGAGATCGGTATACGTGGGCAGCCGGAAGCCGTGGCCGGCGGAGGCGCGCAGGCGCAGGCTGCCGGTCAGGGTGAAGGCGGCGGCCAGGTTGGGCGAGAAGACCGAATTCCCGCCCGAGAAGACCTCCTCGCGCGCGCCCAAAGTGAGCGAGAAGCGCTTCAGCGAGCGCATGGAGAGATTCGCGTAGCCGGCGCCTTGATTTCTGCCGTGGCTGCCGAGGTTCGAGCTGTGGATCTGGTCACCGTCCGCCTCGAGACCGTAGGAGAGCGTGGTGTTGCTGGCGAGGCGGGTCAGATTATCCTCGCGGCGTAGCGCTCCCTCCCAGTTGCTGGCGATGTGGTTGTTCTCGTAGATGCTGGGCAGGCCGTTGAAGAGCACGAACAGGTCGGAGTGGCGGAGATAGCCGAAGTCCACCGCGGTCTTCTGCCCCAGCTGCTGCTGGAGCGCGGCGAACCAGCCCTTGGTGCGCTCCCAGGAGTCGTAGGGGCCGTAGAACTGGTTGGCGCCGTAGGGGCGGTCGCTCCCAGCCAGAAGCACATCGGTCGTTCCCAGGTGCGAGTTAAGCCAGGTCTCGCTGGCGAGCGCATTCGAGTGGTAGCCGCGGTCGGGCATGAAGCCGTCCGAGGTGTCGCGGCTGCCGGTGAGCTGTTCGGCCGCGGACCGCGCGCGGTAGGCGGCGATCAGATGCTGCTCCTCGGAGCCGTAGCTGCCAAAGCCGGCCTTGACCAGCACCGAGGTCGCGGCGGGCTCGGTGGTGATCAGGTTGACCGCTCCGCCGATGGCGTCCGAGCCGTAGAAGGTGGAGCCGGAGCCGTGCAGGACGTCGACGCGGGAGACGGCCTCGAGCGGGACTGGGATGTCGAGGTTGAGATGGCCGCTCTCAGGATCGTTGATGCGCAGGCCGTCGACCAGGACCAGGGTCTGCTCGAAGGTGGTGCCGCGCAGCGAGAGATCGGCCTGTACGCCGTTGCCGGCGCGGGCCTCGAGGTTCAGCGAGGGGTCAAGCCGGAGGTAGTCCTCGACGCTGTTATAGAGCAGCGGCGTCTTGACGGTGCCGAGCACGACGACGGAGCGGTCGTTGGCGGAGAGCGGCATGGGCTCGACCGTGGTGGTGACGTCGACAGTCTGCTGGACGGGACTCTGCTGAGCGTTGGTCTGCTGGACTGGACCCGCCGCCTGTTGCGCTTGTTGAGCGGCCGCGCCGAACGGAAGGAGCAGGGCAAGGGCGGCGGTCGGCAGAGTCTGGAGAGCAAGGGGAATCTTCATCGGGTTCCTGCTGAGGTGCTGAAGATAGATCGGGTCACCCCTATGATCGCGCCTGCGGGCGCTTCCCGAAAAGCGATTTTCGTTTGCTATAAATAGTTGAACTAGTCAATCAAATGGGAAGGGAAGCCAAGTGCGCATCGAATCGTTCCTCAAGCAGAGCCCGGTCTTTCAGGTCAACCGCATCGCTCGCAAGATGGGGGCCTCACTCAACCTGATCCTGCGGGATGAGGAGCTGACGGCGATCGAATCGCTGATCCTCGCGGCCATCTTCCTTGAGAAGAAGGCCGAGATCAACCCCTCGCGGCTGGCCGAGACCTTCGAGACCACGCGCGGCAACATCAGCCACTGTCTGTCGTCACTCGAGGCCAAGGGGCTGGTGCAGCGGCGCATCGATCCCGAGGACGCGCGCGCCTTCCGCCTGGCGCTGCTGCCCAAGGGACGGCGGCAGGCGGCACGGGTGGCGGGGATCCTGGACCGCATGCAGCGCCACTTTGAGGAGAGTGTGGGCGCGCGGGAGCTGCAGACGATGCTTGACCGGATGCGCGACGTGGAGGAGCTGTGCGCTCGGCTGGCGGAGGTACCGCGCTCGGGCTGAGCAGGGCGCGAACGCGGGCGCGGGCCGGCTGGCGCTTACTCGCGGATGATCTTGACGAAGACGCCGTCCGGCAGCTTCGCACCGCCGAGGATGTGCACCACCCCGTCACGGGTGAAGCCGCGCAGCATGGCGCCGGAGTCGGCTGCGGGCGCGGCTGCGCGGCGTTCCGGGGTTGCGATGGGAATGGGCGGCGCGGCTGGCCTTGCAATTGCGGTTGCAGACGGAGCTGCCGCGGTCCGGGCGGCCGGCGCGGGCGCTGCGCCGGGCTTGCGCATGCCGCGGTCCATGGCGTCGTTGGCGAGCCGGTCGGCGTCCTTGTTCTTGTGCCGCAGGGCGTGGCTGATCTCGAAGCCGTCGAGCTTCGCGATGCGGCGCTTGGCCTCCTCGTAGAGCGGCTTGAGGTCGGGGCTCTTCACCTGGTACTTGCCCTGAATTTGCTTGACCATCAGCTCGGAGTCGGAGACCACGCGGAGCCTGCGGTAGCCGTTCTTGAGCGCAAAGTCGAGGCAGCCAAGCAGGCCGGAGTACTCGGCGAAGTTATTCGTGCGCTGCCCGAGGTACTCGGAGAGCTCGGCGATGACGCCGCCGTCGGCCGACTGGATCAGGGCGCCGTAGCCGGCCGGACCGGGGTTGCCGCGGGCGCCGCCGTCGCAGTGGGCGGAGATCCAGCCGCTGTGGGCCGGGGTGGCCGGGCTCGCGGCGGAGCTGGGGCTCTCCTGCGAGGGGAAGAGGCTGGCGCCGGAGAGGGGAGGACGAGAGGGCATGGACTCAAGTCTACCGAACTCCACCGACTCTTTTTCCTCCCTCTTCCGCTTACCTTTTCCCCGCCTGCGGGTCTATTGAAGTGGAACGGGCTCGTTTTAGTTTCGACTCCGGAGTCGGAAACAGATGAATGCAGAAGCGTTAGGTATTACCCCTGGCGGGGAGGTTGTGTCGGCGAAATCCCCCGTCTCGCGAGCTGGAGTGTCGCGGGTCCGCCATGTCAGTCCGTTCTCGCTTGCCTTTGGAGCGAATTCAACCAGCCAATCGGGTGCCGCCTCTGCCGCGTCGCTCAATGCCCCGGTAGAATCGTTGCCAGAGATGCCAAAGGCAGCGGCACAATCCGGGACGCGGGGTGGCAAGCTAACCCCGGCGCAGATGGACGCCCGGGCGCAGCAGCGTACCGAAGATGACGAACTGATCCGCGAGGCGCAGCGCGGGCAGCGTGCCGCCTTCGATGCTCTGGTGAGGCGCTACGACCAGTCGGTGCTGCGGCTGGCGCTGCATATGCTGGGCAACGAGCAGGACGCGCAGGACGTCCACCAGGAGGCCTTCATCAAGGCGTATCGCCACCTGGGCAACTTCCGCTTCGAGTGCTCGTTCTACACCTGGCTGTACCGGATCGTGACGAACCTTTGTCTCGATCAGCTGCGCCGCCGCAAGAGCCGCCGCGAGGATCCCGCGACCGCGCTCGATGCCAGCGGCGATGAGATGGATTTGATGGCGAACGTGGCCGACGACCGGGCAATGGCCAACCCGGCGCGCGAGCTCGACCGCAAGCTGATGGCCGAGCGCATTCAGAGCGCGCTGAGTAAGCTGACCCCGCGGGAACGCACCGTCTTCGAGCTCAAGCACTATCAGGGACTGAAGCTGCGCACCATCGGCGAGATGTTGCATACCACCGAGGAGACGGCCAAGAACACGCTGTTCCGCGCGACCCGCAAGCTGCGGGCGAATCTGGCGGAGTTGAGAGTTTGAGACGAGTCTGTGCTGAGAGTTCGTCACGTTTTGCTGAGAGTTCGTCAGGGTTTTTGAGAGCAGCAAGTAACAACTAGCAAGGTGCGAGGTCCGCACCCACGCAGTACAGATGCAGGAGGACCGGAACGCCGCCCAGGTCTGAAGACTGGCGTTCGGTTGAGTTGAGCAGTGCAGTTGAGATGACGAAGGGCAAGCCGTACAGACCCGACGCAGGTAAATATTTTTGAGGCTGGAAGAGGCGAAGCAATGAAGTGTGATGTCGCGCAGCAAAATATGATTCTGGCCGCTTACGGCGAACTCCACGATGAGCAGATGGATGGCCTGGAGGAGCATCTCACGCAGTGCGAGGCGTGCCGCCAGGAGTTGCATGCCTTGAAGTCGATGGAAGCGGCGCTGGCGTTCCATCCCATGCTGGAACCGTCGCCGAACCTGGTGGCCCAGGCGAGGATGAAGCTCGACGAGGAGCTGGACCTGATCCCGCCGCACGGTTTTTTTACCCAGGCCAGGAGCCTGTTCTTCGGGGCCCTGGCGATTATGCAGAGCGCCCCGGCCCTGACCACGCTGCTGCTGGGCGTTGGCTTTCTGGGGGGCAACTTCACCCACCGCTTCCAGGCCGCCCATGCGGCCAAGAGTCCGCAGCCGGTGATCCTGATGGACCCGACCAACGGCGTGATTGCGAACGTCAGCGGGATCGTGCAGACGCCCAACTCGGAGATCATTCAGGTCAAATACAACCGCGTTGTGCCGGAGACGATCGAGGGCTCGCTCGACGACCCGGAGATTCGCAAGCTGCTGATGATGGGCCTGACCGCAGGCACCACCAGCGGGGTGCGCGAGAACTCGGTGAGCCTGCTGGCCAGCGAGTGCAAGGCCGGCCACCGCTGCACCGCAGCCAGCGAGAACGGCAGCGAGGGCGATGGCATTCGGAGCGCTCTGCTGGTGAGTCTGCGCTACGACAGGAGCCCTGCGGTGCGGCTGAAGGCGCTCACCGGTCTCGAGCCCTACGTGGGCGTGGACCAGCGCGTTCGTGACGCCATTCTCGAGTCGCTGATGCACGACTCGAACGCGCAGGTGCGCAGTGCCGCGATTGGGCTGCTGCAGCCGGTACAGTCGGACTCGAGCGTGCGCCAGGTGCTGCGTACGGTTTCGACCCAGGATGAGAGTCCTTACATCCGCACGGCTTCGTACCAGGCGCTGCAGGGCGCCGGCGACATTCAGTAGAGACGAGCGACGATGCAGATGAGGCGCAGCAACACCCGATGGTTTGCTCCGGTCGCGCTGGCGGGCGGCATTATGGCTGCCAGCCTGGCGATGCCGCACGCCTGCGCGCTGGCCAGCCCGTTGTTTGCGGAACCCGGCGCGGCCGGGGGCGCACACACGCCTCTGGTTGGCCATTCCCGCCACGCGAGCGCGAACGCGCAGGGCTATCTCGGAGTCGATATCCGCGACGTCACGGCCGAGCAGATGATCGTGCTCAAGTTGAAGGAGCAGCGCGGCGCCGAGATCATTCACGTGGATCACGACGGTCCCGCCGGCAAGGCTGGTCTGCGCGAGCATGACGTCATCCTGCGGATGAACGGCGCCGTGATCGAAGGCGAGGAGCAGCTGCGCCGCATGCTGCGCGAGGCTCCCGCCGGCCGCAGCATCACCCTCCTGCTCAGCCGCGACGGCCAGCAGCAGACCATCACCACCCAGCTGGCGAACCGCCAGGAGGTTGAGCGCCAGGCCTGGCTCGAGCACATGACCGTGCCCCAGCCGGGGCCCTCGCAGATGCAGGATCAGGTCCGCACCAACGGCTTTCTCGGCGGCGCGCCCATCACCGCGCCGGAGATCACGGCGCCCCCCGATCCCCCGGCGCACAGCCTGATCGGGAGCTTCATCCTGGGATCGTCCTACACCGGGGCGGCGCTCGAGGTGATCGGGCCACAGCTGGCACAGTTCTTCGGATCACAGGGCGGCAACGGCCTGCTGGTGCGCAGCGTCGACCCCAACAGCCCGGCGGCCACGGCCGGCATGCGCGCCGGCGATGTTGTGGTGCGCGCCAAAGGCATCGTCATCACCAGTACCAGCGAGTGGTCGCGGCTGGTCCACGAGAATCGGGGAAGGGCGCTGCCGGTGGTCATCGTGCGCGACAAGCAGGAGCATACGATAGCCTTGATTCCCGATTCCAAGAAGCGCTCCAGTCTGGAGCTGGAGTCGATCCCGGAGCTCAATCTCGAGCCCGGCGCCGGCTCCTCCGAAGCCCGGGCGGCGACCCCCGTCTTCGCCTGGATGGACTGAGCACGGGCCAAAGCTGGATTTTTGACGGAGATTTGACCCTCCTCTGCAACTCCTGGGGCTTGTCAGCGAACCTCGGAAGAGGTACAAGTGACGTGTTACTGAATCAGGAGGTTGGACCCCAATGAAAATCGTCTCGAAGTCACATCTCGCCGCCGTATTCGCGCTGACCACCCTGACGGCGTTCGCCGCTGGGGCCAACCCGGTCACCCTCAATGGCTGGGTCAGCGACTCCCAGTGCGGCAACGCTCATGGCAAGGGCGGCCCCAACCCCAGCTGCGTCGCCAAGTGCATCGGCAAGGGCGCGAAGCCCGTGTTCGTGGATGACGCCAAGAACGAGGTCTGGACCATCGACGATCCCGACGCCGTCAAGGCCCACTACGGCCACCACATCGCCGCCACCGCCAGCGTCGATCCGGACACCAAGGTGCTGCACATCACCAAGGTGACCATGCTCGCCGACCAGGGCAAGGCAACCGGCATGGACATGCACTAAACACCACCCCGCACCGACGCGACCGATGAGCCCCGATTCCCTCGGGGCTCATCGGTTTCCGCGTTTTCTACTCAAGGGGGCGCTTTCAAATGCTGCGAAGTAGCTGGCGCTATCTCATAAGCGTCGTCGGCCTCTATCTGTTCTCTGTCGTTGCTCTCTGGTTTATCTACTCCATGGGGACGGATGTAGCGAGTGGAATATACAGGTTGAGCGAGGCTCGAATTCTCGTCTTGAGGATGGCGGCCATTACCTCTGCTCTCTCCGCATTCGGCGTGGCCATGTCCGCGCTGCTGGCGAAGCCCGCAACGGCCCTCCGATCCGGCATTCGAAATGGCGCTGCCGCAGGGATCGTCTTGGGGCTATATACGGTGTTAAATGTCGCCTGGAGAGAAGCAATGGTCACCCAGCAGACAAGGCAAGTGGAATACACCATTTCTACCCTCATGGGGTACCGTTAATTCCCCACTTCTTCTAGGAGTACAACTGGTTGAGCTATCTGCTCTTTTTCATTCCAGCTGCGATGATCGCCCTTGCATGCATCTCGCGATTGACTCGGCATTCCCAACGATAGCCCATGGTGTCAGCTACTGCCCTTCGCTTTCCGGTAACCGCTCGGTAAAGCCAATGGCCGCCCTGCGTGTAAACTTAACTGCGATGGCTTCAGAGACCGCAACCCCCAGCCAACCGAAAAGAGCCACCCCTGAAACGGCCAAGCGTTCGAAGTCTGGACGCCGCTGGAAGGCGGTGACGCGCAAGCTGCGCGAACTTGGCTCGATCGGTTCGGCGCTGGCCTCGACCGGGCACCCGTACATGGCGCACATCGTGCCCATGCGCCGCTGCAACCTGGCCTGCACCTACTGCAACGAGTTCGACGACGTCTCCGACCCTGTTCCGGTGGACGAGATGCTGCGCCGCATCGATCATCTCGGTCGCCTGGGCACCTCCGTGATCACCATCTCCGGCGGCGAGCCGCTGCTGCACCCGGAGCTCGACCAGATCATCGCCCGCATCCGCAAGACCGGCGCCATCGCCGGTATGATCACCAACGGCTACCTGCTGATGCCGGACCGCATCGAGCGGCTCAACCGCGCCGGCCTCGACCACATGCAGATCTCGATCGACAACGTCATGCCCGACGAGGTCTCGAAGAAGAGCCTGAAGGTGCTCGACAAGAAGCTGCAGATGCTGGCCGAGCACGCCGACTTTCACGTCAACATCAATTCGGTCGTAGGCGGCGGAACCCCTCCCGCGGACGCACTCACCGTCAGCCAGCGCGCCCTGGGCCTCGGCTTCAGCTCGACCATCGGCATCATTCACGATGGCAGCGGGCAGTTGAAGCCGCTGGGCGAGGCCGAGCGCACGGTCTGGGACAAGGTGCGCAACCTGACCCGGCGCAGCTACTCGCGCTTCAATCACTTCCAGGAAGCCATCGCCAACGGCAAGCCCAACGACTGGCGCTGCCGCGCCGGCGGGCGCTACCTCTACATCTGCGAGTTCGGCCTGGTGCACTACTGCAGCCAGCAGCGTGGCTACCCCGGGGTTCCGCTCGCCGACTACAAGACCGCCGACGTCAAGCGCGAGTTCCTGACCGAGAAGAGCTGCTCGCCCAACTGCACCATCAGCTGCGTCCACCAGGTCAGCTACATCGACCACTGGAGAGCGCCGCAGACCTCGCAGGTCACCCCACCGACCTCGCACGACAGCTCCGGACTCGTCCAGCTTCGCTAGCTCGGCGTGCTGACTCAGATCGCCCGCAGCCTGCCTGATCCGCGCTGCGGGCTTTTCTCTGCCCGCAATGCGACGATGCGTTGATTTACCATCGAGTTTGATGACTAAGATCGCACTTCTCTTCCCCGGACAAGGCTCCCAGACGGTCGGCATGGGCCGCGACCTGTACGACCACTCTCCCGCCGCGCGCGCCGTCTTCGAGGAGGCCGACGAGGCCCTCGGCTTTTCGCTCTCGAAGCTCTGCTTTGAAGGCCCCGAGGACGATCTGCGCCTCACCGAGAACACCCAGCCGGCGATCCTGACCGTCTCGGTCGCTGCCACGCGCGTGCTCTCCGCCGCGCTGGCCGAGCGGGACCTCGCGCCTGCGCTCGCGGCCGGCCACTCGCTCGGCGAGTACTCCGCGCACGTCGCCGCCGGTACCCTGAGCTTCGCCGACGCCGTCCGCACCGTGCGTAACCGTGGCCGTTACATGCAGCAGGCGGTGCCCGCGGGCAAGGGCGCGATGGCTGCGATCCTCGGTCTGCCCGCCGACCGTATCGCCGAGCTCTGCGCCCAGGCGGCCGCCGAGTTCCCCAGCGAGGTGGTCGCGCCCGCCAACCTCAACTCGCCCGACCAGACCGTCATCTCCGGCGACGCCGCCGCAGTCGAGCGCGCCGCCGAGCTCTGCAAGAAGGCAGGCGCCAAGCGCACGGTGATGCTTGCTGTCAGCGCCCCGTTCCACTGCGCTCTGATGCAGCCCGCGCAAGATAAATTGATGGCCGAGCTCGAAGGCGTCGCTTTTGCCGATCCGAGCTTCCCCATCGCCGCCAACGTCGATGCACGCCTGGTCACGGGCGCCGACGACAGCCGCGACTGCCTGGTCCGCCAGGTCACCGGCGGCGTCCGCTGGGTCGAGTGCATCCAGTTGCTGGCCGCCCAGGGCGCCACCCACTTCATCGAGGCCGGCCCTGGCAAGGTGCTCAACGGCCTGCTTCGTCAGATCGACCGCGGCTTGACTGCGCTCAACGTCGAAGACTCGGCCTCGCTCGAGAAGACCATCGCCCGGCTGACAGAGACGCAGGCCCCGGTCCTCACCAGCTAACAACCTATGGGCGCATGCGTCCAGATTACGACCAGGAGAGATCCATGCAGGTCAACGACCTCGTAGAAGACTTCACCCTCAAGAATCAGGACGGCGAGGATGTCTCGCTCCACCAGTTCGCCACGCAGCCCGTCGTCCTCTTCTTCTATCCCCGTGCCGACACGCCCGGCTGCACCATCGAGGCCTGCGGCTTCCGCGATACCTTCGAGAAGCTGCAGGCCGCGGGCGCCGTCGTGCTCGGCATCTCCCGCGACACCGTTAAGGCGCAGAAGAAGTTCCAGGAGAAGTACAGCCTGCCGTACACGCTGCTGGCCGATCCCGACATGGTTCTGATCAAGCGCTACGACCTGCTCAAGAACAAGACCATGTACGGCAAGCCAGTCACCGGCGTCGAGCGCACCACGCTGGTCATCAGCCCCGATACCGGCAACGGCCAGCGCCTACTCCACATCTACCCCAAGGTGAAGCCCGAGGGCCATGCGGAAGAGGTCCTGGCGCTGCTCGAAGGGGCGAAGTAGGTCTGCCATGACGCTCCCCGGGGCCATACCCGCAACGTTAGCCGTGACCGCTGCTGGCCTCGCCGTCGGCGGCTGGTTCTACGCTGCGCTCTGGCCCGCTTCGCAGATCTTCGGCCGCAGCATCATCGCGGGCCGCGACCCCAGGGAGATCGCCCTCACCTACGACGACGGCCCCAACACCGCGGCCACGCCGCAGCTGCTCGAGGTGCTCGCCCGCCACAACGTGCGGGCGACCTTCTTCCTCATCGGCGACTTCGTCCGCCAGCAGCCGGCACTCACGCGCGAGATCGCCGCCGCCGGCCATGTCATCGGCAACCACACCATGACCCACCCGTGGCTCGCGTGGCAGAGCGCCGCTCGCGTCCGTAGAGAATTGACGGACTGCAACCGCGCACTCGAGGACGTGATCGGCGCTCCGGTCAAGCTCTTCCGCCCGCCCCACGGAGCCCGCCGCCCGGTGGTCTTCTGCGCCGCTCGCGAGCTGGGGCTCAAGGTAGTCCAGTGGAACGTGATGGCCTATGACTGGAAGGCTCCCCAGGCAGACGCCGAGCCCCACGCCCGCATCCTTCACCACATCGACGCCGGCGTTCGCCGCAACCAGAGCCGCGGCCGCGGCTCGAATGTCCTCTTGCACGATGGTGGACAGCTTGGCATGGGCCAGTCTCGCCTCGCGACGGTGCGCGCGACTGATCTTTTCATCGCCGCAGCGCATCAGAATGGCAGCCGCTTCGTCACCCCCGAGAGCTGGCTCTAACCGGGACAGAGCAGAGCGGTTACGAAATCCTGTCTCGCCGCCTGGCGGCTTCAGGTTAGGATGGAAGGACCCCCATGGCCACTGCTCCGCAAAGTCCGGCCGCAGCTGTGTCTCCCGAGATGATGTCGATGCGCGCAGTGCTGCGCGTCCCGGTGATGCGGCGTCTCTGGTCCGCCCAGGTCGTCTCCGTCTTCGGTGACTTCCTCGCGCTCTTCGCCGTCATCGGCGTGCTCACCTTCCAACTCCACGGCACGGCGCAGCAGGTGACCGGCCTGCAGATCGCGTACCTGCTGCCTATCGCGATTCTCGGCATTCTCGCTGGCGTCTTTGTTGACCGCTGGCCGCTGAAGCCGACGCTGGTCGCGAGCGATCTGATCCGCGCCTGCCTCTGCCTGCTGCTGCTCGTCTCGACCCGCATGTGGCACTTCTACGCTGTGCTTGCGGCCATCAGCATGGTTTCGAGCTTCTTCGGCCCGGCGCAGGGCGTGGCTATTCGCGCGGCGGTTCCGCTGCATGGACTACGCTCGGCCAACGCCCTGATGCAGCAGGTCATGTTCCTCATGCGCATTGCGGGACCGGCCATCGCCGGACTGCTGGTCGCGAGCTTCGGCGCCAGAAGCTGCTACCTGGCCGACGCCGCGAGCTTCGCCGCCTCCGCCTGCCTGATCGCCTCGGTCGCGTTGGTGCGGCCCGAGACCGCCGTTGCCCATGCGGCAGAGAGCGTGGTGCAGGAAGAGATCAAGGGCCTGGAGCGTGTGTGGAGCGATATGAGGCAGGGCATCCGCTTCATCGTCCATCACGCCGGTCTGCTGTTTGTCATCCTCGCGCTGGCCTCGGCGATGTTCGTCATGGGCTGCTTCGGCCCGCTGATCGCGGTGTATGTGCGCGACACGCTGCATGCTTCGACCAGAGTCTTCGGCGCGGCCAGCGCCATGATCGGCTTCGGCATCCTCATCGGGATGAACATATTGAATGTCCTGGGCAAGAACATCCGCAACGCCACGCTGGTCTACTCGGGACTAGGCGGGATGGCGGTTGGGCTGGCGCTGCTGACCGCGTTGGCCGCGGTCTGGTCGACCTTGCTGGGCGGCTTCGTCATCGGCTTCGCGGTGGCGGCGATCATCATCCCGTCGCAGACCATGATTCAACAGGAGACGCCGCCGGCGCTGATGGGGCGGGTCGGGTCGACGGTCATGTCGCTGGTATTTAGCGCTCAGATCGGAGGCCTGCTGCTCTCGGGCGTGCTCGCCGGGCGCATCGGCGTGCATTATGTCTTCGCCGTGTGTGCTGTGCTGCTGGTGCTGCTGATCGCCGCCGGGCGGCTGTGGATGGAGCCCGAGGAAGCGGTCGCGGCTACGTAGTTCGATGGTGCCGTAGCCGCGCAATCCGGAAGCGCATCGCAGAGCCTTATCTTTCCGTCGCTGCTTTGATTGCTTTTCTCGCTGCCGCAAGCAGCAGCCCGATCTCTTCCTCGCCGTGTGCGGTCGAGACGAACGCGGCCTCGTACTGCGAGGGCGGCAGCCAGACTCCGTTGTCGAGCATCGCCCGGTGGAAGCGCGCGAACGCCGCCGTATCGGACGTTGCGGCGCTCTCGAAGTCGATCACCGGCTGGTCGGTGAAGAACCAGGTGAACATCGAGCCCACGCGGTTGGTGGTCAGCGCCACGCCGGCCTCGCGCGCGATCTCCGCCACGCCCTCGGCGATCGCCGCCGTGGCGCTCTCGAGCCGCGCGTAGATCTCCGCCTGGTGCTCGATCAAATGACCGAGCGTAGCGATGCCCGCGGCCATCGCCAGCGGATTTCCGCTAAGCGTACCCGCCTGGTAGACCGGCCCCAGCGGTGCGAGATGGTTCACCACCTCCGAGCGGCCGCCGAAGGCGCCGCAAGGCAGACCGCCGCCGATGATCTTGCCCAGCGTGGTCAGGTCGGGCTTGATGCCGTAGCGCTGCTGCGCTCCGCCCAGCGACAGCCGGAAGCCGGTCATCACCTCGTCGAAGATCAACAGCGCCCCATGTTCATGCGTCAGCGTGCGCAGCCCCTCGAGAAAGCCCGGCGCAGGCGCAATCGTTCCCGCGTTGCCCACCACCGGCTCCACGATGACGCAGGCGATCTCGCCCGGGTGCCGCGCAAACGCAGACCGCACGGCGTCGAGATCGTTGTAAGGCAGCGCCAGCGTGTGCATGGCGGTCTCTGCCGGGACGCCGGCCGATCCGGGGATCCCGAAGGTCGCCACGCCCGAGCCGGCCTTCACCAGCAGAGCGTCGGCATGGCCGTGGTAGCAGCCCTCGAACTTGATGACGAAGTTGCGCCCGGTATAGCCGCGCGCCAGCCGGATCGCCGACATGCAGGCCTCGGTGCCGGAGCTGACGAAGCGCAGCCGCTCGACGGAAGGGAAGCAGCGCTTCACCAGCTCGGCCAAGTCGGCCTCGCCGGCGTGCGAGGCGCCGAAGCTGGCGCTCTTCGCCGCTGCCTGCTGGATCGCCTCCACCGCCGCCGGAAAGGCGTGCCCCAGGATCATCGGCCCCCACGAGCCGAACATGTCGAGGTAGCGGTTCTCATCCGCATCCCACAGGTACGCGCCCCGGGCGCGGGTGACGAAGGGTGGATCGCCGCCGACCGCGCGAAAGGCACGGACCGGAGAATCGACGCCGCCGGGCAGAAAGGCCTCGGCACGGAGCTGCAGTGCGCGGGAGTTGGTCAGAGTTCGAGACATCGAGTTTAAGTATAAGGGGCTGGAGCTGCCCTGAATCCGGCCTCCGCGCCTCACCCTAATGCGAGCTTTGGCGGGAAAACCGGTTTGAAGCGGCGCCGGGGAGCATTGGAACCAAGAGCAGCATCGCTCAGCATCTCTTGCAATGCGGCGAGGACATTCGCCGGACGTGCATCGGTGATCCGGGTCGGATAGATGCTGGGGACGCTTCCGGTAGCCTCGATCTTGAGGATGAGCAGCTCGGGAAAATGCTCCCGCAAGCGCTGGTCGAGGCCCGGCTCCTCCAGCTTGGAGTTGCGTCCGAGGAGCACCAGGTCGAAGGCCTGCGCCGCGAGCAGGGTCAGGGCGGCCTCATCGGAGAAGACGAAATCGACCGTGTACCCTGCGCTCTGCAACAGCGCTACGCGGCTGAGGCCGAGTGTGCGGTCATGGGCGACGACGAGAATTCGCTTGCACATTCAATGATTCCTGGAAGTTGAACTCACTATGGTCGTCTGCGTGGTCCTGGCATGGCCGCAGGCATCGCGCAGGGCAGGTCTTCGAACCCAAGGACGCTTGTCTCTCTCCAGACTGCTTTGCAGGCGATGCTGCAGTGGGCAAGAAACTTTCTTAGCTAACTCTGTCCGGCTCGCTACGTGTGCTCCCATCTCCGCAGCGGCGCGCCGGTCAACGTATTTCAACCTGCGGCAACACGAGAGAGTAAGGACGCAGGCTGCTCAAAGCGGCCTGCGTCCTTCGGTTTGCTAACAGAGGTCTCGCGGCCGGGCTGGTTTTCCCGGGCTCCGAGCTTGCGGTTAGAAGTTGGCGTTGTGGGCCAGCGTGCAGGCCTGCTGCAGGTCCCACTGCCCGGCGCCCGACATTCCATTGCAGGCTCCATCCGAGGTGCCCGGACCCTGCACCCAGAGGTAGCCGTCGATCGAGCCCGAGCTGAGTCCCACCGTAGGTGTGCCCGCACCCTGGTTCGGAGGATTGCACCAGGCGCCATTCGCCGTCGCCTGGC
The DNA here is from genome assembly GCA_035568455.1 of Granulicella sp. Taxonomy (GTDB): domain Bacteria; phylum Acidobacteriota; class Terriglobia; order Terriglobales; family Acidobacteriaceae; genus Edaphobacter. Next base: position 26,816 of record DATMOB010000116.1, on the reverse strand, counting down.
CGTTGCGCGAGGTGTCGATGATGAAGTGCTTGCCCCCGAGCAGATCTGAGACCTGCTGCCCGTAGCTGGTGTTGATCGCGGTCGAGACGTAGTTGGCGACGTCGAGTGCAAACCCGGCGGCATTGCCAACGCCCGAGGCGGTCAGCTGCGCCGCAATTGTGGCCGGCGGAATCTGGTCAGAGCCGTGCCCCGCATCGATGTAGACGCTGGCGTTAGGAGCGAGCGAATTGATGGTCTGCACCGCGAAGCTCAACAGACCTTGGCGTTCGGTAATCTGGGCGCTGGTCAGGCATCCCGACGCATTCATCTGACTGACCGCATCGGGTTCCAGAATGACCGCTGCTTTGGCCTGTCCGATCCCCTGCGCGAACCCTGTGATCCAGGTCTGGTACGCTGCCGCCGAGGCCGCGCCACCGTTCGAGTAGCCGCCGCAGTCGCGAATCGGGATGTTGTAGGCCACCAGGATCGGCACTCCCTGCTGCGCAGCGGCGAGCCCCATGGCTCCCTGAACATCGGACTGAATGTTGACATTGCCGTTGAACCAGGTGCCCTGAGCCACACTGGCAAGCTTCGCGATCAGCCCTGTGGAGCCCGGATAGTAGGCAGCGCAGGAGTCGTTAATGTGCTGCCCGGTCTGGCTGTACAGGCTGACGTAGAACTTATCGCCGGCCAGCGGATTGCTGCCCGACGGTGTCGGCGCAGGCGTCGGCGTTGGTGTCGGAGTAGGGGTAGGTGTCGGTGTAGGTGCCGGTGTAGGTGCCGTGCTCATCTGGATCGGCGTCACCGTCAGACCAGCGAGGTTGAACGCCTGGAACGAAGGCTGCGCCGCGATCCGGATCACCGAGTTGCCGGCGGGCAGCGTAATCGTCGCTGCGCTGCTCATTTCAAAGTTACCCCAGTTTCCCGTGGAGGACAGCGTCAGAGGATTCTGCGCCGCTCCGTTCACCAGAACATTGGCACCCGCTCCCGTCCCCGAGGAGTAGTACGCTGCCAGCCCGTAGGTTCCGGTGGCCGGCGCATGGATGACGTATTCCACATACCCACCCGGCTGCAGGTAGGCCCACTGCGTCGGGTTGCCGGGGAACAGGCTAAAGCCGGACGAGGCCGAGTCCAGTGTGATGTCGAGGCCGGTCGTGCCCGAGGCGGCGATGTTCATCGCCTGGGTGGAGGACTGGTAGAAGCCGGTGCCGGCTCCGCCGCCGCAGGCAGCGAGGGCAATCCCGGCGGGAAGTAGGGTGGTCAGTGCGATGGTGATCGAGCGAAAGAAGCTTGCGAAGGTCAAGGTCGAAATCCTGTGTGCGGTTGGTCACTTGCGGGAGTTGCGGCCGAGCAAGAATCTTCCACGGCCCGTCAGGCAAAAAGCAGAAATAGGGTCGTCACGAGGTCCTGCAGACAGAGGGGGGCTGTGTCCTGTGCAGGGCACAAGATCGGCGTCCTCCGCTAGTTGTGGCTAAAAGGGCCTGAAGACAAAGAAAAACTGTGTCCGGTGCGCGAGGGCACCAGATCGGCGTACTTTTGCTAGTTGTGGTTAAGCGTCAAGAACCCACTGCGATCATCCCCTACGCTGGGGGGGGAACTGCGGTTCCGACGTTTTTTGGAAACAAGCTGAACATAGAACACCCATACCAGCGCCGCAATAGGAAATAATTACTGGAAACCGGCAGTTTCCGCATTTCGCCGTATCTCAAGGACAACCTTTTCTCAGCAAACCGCAACAAATCGGCCCTTTCCAGGGCAAAGCCGGGCGGTTTGATCCCCGAAACGTTGCAGATAGCTCCCCCGACCGGTGCATCGACCTCCTCCCCAAAAGTTGCAGCCGCGGAGCGCGTCTTTCCCCGCGTGATCTCGTCTCCGGAGACCCGGCCGCGTAATTTCTTCCGCGGATGTAGTCTTTCCCCTACGCGATTCATAAAATTTCCTGCACTATTTCGGGGATTCTGTGTAGTTAATAGGCGACAATACCCGACAGGTGTCATGCCAAGGGCAGTTCGATCGCGACTGGCGCTTGAACACGTTCCTGCGCAGCCCTGCTAGACTTGAGGTTCCTGCTCAGCTGCACTGCACGGACAAATTGGAAAGGTAGCACTCCCTTGCCGGACGAAAATCCCTCGATCCCAACTGACGCGTTCTCCCACGAGGCGAAGGAACCAAGCCCGGTCACCCTCTCGGCCGCCACCCCCGCTGACCCCGATCAGGCCAGCGCTCCCGATGCCGCCGCCAACAAGCCGCGCAAGAAGGGCGCCGCGGTCAGCTACGCCGACGCCGGCGTCGACATCACCAGCGGCGAGAAGAGCAAGCAGCGTATCAAGATGCTGGCGCGCAAGACCTTCAACAAGAACGTCTTGTCGGAGATTGGCGGCTTCGGCGGCCTATTCGCGCTGGATCTCGAGAAGTTCCCCCAGCCGGTTCTGGTCTCAAGCACCGACGGCGTGGGTACCAAGCTGAAGGTCGCCTTCGAGCTCGGCATCCATCACACCGTGGGCCAGGATCTCGTCAACCACTGCGTCAACGACATCGCCGTGCAGGGTGCGACGCCGCTCTTCTTCCTCGACTACCTTGCCACCGGCAAGCTCGAGGACATGACCGTCGAGACCGTAGTGCAGGGCATCAGCGAGGCCTGCCGCGCCAACGGCTGCGCCCTCATCGGCGGCGAGACCGCGCAGATGCCGGGCTTCTACGGCGACGGCGAGTACGACCTCGCCGGCACCATCATCGGCGCCGTCAACCGCGACAAGATCATCACTGGGGCCAACATCCAGGTGGGCGACGTGCTGCTCGGCCTGCCCTCGAACGGCCTGCACACCAACGGCTACTCGCTCGCCCGCAAGCTGCTCTTCGATGTCGCCAAGTACGGCCCCGACCAGTACGTCAACGAGCTCAAGGACAAGACCGGCGCCGCCCTCATGCGCACCCACCGCAGCTACCTCGGCGTCGTCAAGAAGCTGGTAGCGGCAGAGGTGGTCAGTGGCATGGCCCACATCACCGGCGGCGGCATCACCGACAACCTGCCGCGCATCCTGCCCAAGGGCATGGGCGCCCAGGTCGATCGCAGCTCCTGGACCGTTCCTCCGCTCTTCCAGCACCTGCAGGAGTTGGGCAACGTCGACGACGAGGAGATGATGCGCACCTTCAACATGGGCATCGGCATGATCTGCGTGATCCCCGCCGACCTGGTCAAGAAGGCCAAGGCCATCCTCAACCGCGCCAACGAGCGCCACTGCCTGATCGGCCGCGTCACCCGCGGCGACCGCAAGGTCAGCTACAGCTAGCGCTATGAAACACCTCGGCATTCTTCTCTCCGGACGCGGCTCCAACTTCATGGCCATCGCCCGCGCCATCCGCGAGCATCGCCTGCTCGGGGTGAAGATTGCCGTCGTGCTCTCCAATCGCGAGGACGCGCTTGGCCTCGACATCGCCCGCGAGATGGGGCTGCCCGCCTTCGCCATCCCCTCGGCCGGGCGCAGGCGCGGCGAGCACGACGCCGAGATGCTCGCGCGCCTGCACCAGCACGAGGTCGACCTGGTCTGCCTGGCTGGCTACATGCGCATCATATCGCCCGAGTTCGTGGCCGCCTACCCCAACCGCATCCTCAACGTGCACCCCTCGCTGCTGCCCGCCTTTCCCGGCCTCGAGGCCCAGACTCAGGCGCTCGACTTCGGCGCCAAGGTCGCCGGCTGCACTGTCCACTTCGTCGACGAGGCGGTCGATCACGGCGTCATCATCCTCCAGCGCACCGTCCCGGTGATGGACGACGACACCCCCGATACCCTCTCCGACCGCATCCTCGAACAGGAGCACCTCGCCTACCCCGAGGCCATCAGCCGCGTGGTCAGCGGCCACTACGCGATCCAAGGCCGCCGCTACATCCGCACCACCCCCTAGGGCGTATCGACCTATTCGATACGTATCCGATAAATAGGAAAGCTGTCATCCTAGCGGAGTCTCTTGCCGCCGCATCGCAAGAGACGCAGTCGAAGGACTCCGAAGATGTACGCACTGCGAGGAACGCCAGTCCCTTTTTGCCAGGATTTGCTTCTCCAGGCCCGCAAGCAATATGCCGATGCCCCTAGGACCCCGGCCCCACGCGAGGTCTGAGCCCTGTCCTCTGAGCCCACTCTCTACTCCCTGAGCCCTGCCTTTACAGTCGCCCCACGTTCGGCACCATCCACATCAGGCTGCCCAGCAACAAAAACAGGAGCATGTAGCGCACCATGGTCGGCGTGCTCGGCTGCTCGGGCGCGGTGCCCGTGAACAGCCGCCAAGCCATGCCGGCGGCGATGAAGAGAAACACGCCTTCGTGCAGAAACGCGTAGAAGGCGATGGTGGCAGCCAGCAGCAGCCCGCGCTGCACGCGGTTCAGAGCGATGGTCGCCTGCGCTCCGTCGAGCCCCAGCACCGGCACCAGGTTGATCAGGTTCAGCCAAGCGCCCGCATAGGCGAGCGCTCCCCACACCGCCGCGCCCGACCGCGCCCCCGCGCGATTCACCACCTGCTCGCCGGCATGGCCTCCGAGGGAAATGTAGATACCCGCGCAGGCCGCGGCGGCGATCAACCCGGCAAATGGCCCGGCCAGCGCGATCTCCGACAGCGTGTCCAGCGACATGCCCTGGCTGTACCAGCGCACATACGCTCCCAGTCCCGGCAGAAAGACCGGCAGATCGGCCTTCAGCCCGCGCCGCCGCGCCGCCAGATAGTGGCCAAACTCATGAATGGCGATCGACACCGCGAAGCCCAGTCCAAAGCGCCACCCGAACAGCGCCCAGTACAGTCCGAAGAACGCAAAGAAGCTGAGCAGAAACTTGAACTTCAGCAGAGCGAACAGAAACGTCTTCGCCTTCAGCAGAAAGAAGGCCACCGGCGCCAGCGGCCCCAACCGCCGGGTCCAGTCCGCCTTGCGCTTGGCCTCGGCCGTCCTCTGGGCGTCGATTCCGGCGATGCGGCCAGCGATCCCCTCCGCCTGCTTGCCCCCGGCCGGCACCCACGCGAGCATCGTCGTCCAGGTCTTGCGCGCCTCGTCCCACTGCCGCGCCTGCTCCTGCTGCATCGCCAGCTGCCCTAATTGCCGCAGATAGCCGCCATAGAGCAGCGTCTCGCACTCGGGACAGGCCACCGTCCCCTCAGGCAGCCACAGACTGCACTCCGGACAGTTGTGGATCGGCTCGGGCGGGGTGATGGCGGCGACAGTTTCGCTTGCGGATGTCAGGACGTTAAACCTCGGTCCCTAGTTTATCCGCTTCGCTGCCCGGCTCGCACAGAGATAGCCCGGCCTCTAGGTCATCTCCCCTTGATCCTGCGTCCCGGCCGCATCGCCCAGCGTCACCTTCACGTCCAGCCGCTTCTGCCCGCGGAAGACGGTCACCGTCACCGTATCGCCCGCGCGGTGCGCATTGATCGCCGCCGACAGGTCCTGCGGGCTGGCGATCTCCTGGCCATCCACGGCTACGATCAGGTCGCCGCCCAACATCACCGGCATATTGCCCTGGTAGGCCCGCTGCGTTCCGCCCTTCAGGCCCGCCCGCGCCGCCGCTCCCCCCGGCAGCACACGCTGGATCAGAATCCCGTAATCGGCCGGCAGCCCGATCTGTTCGGCGATGTCCGGCCCGATCGGCAGGTTCACAATGTCGAGCGAAGGTCGCCGAATCCGCCCGTACTTCTCAAAGTCCGCCAGCACCTGCTTGGCCGTGTCGATCGGAATGGCGAAGCCGATGCCCGCCGACTGGTTCGCTCCGCTGTTGGCAATCAGCGTCGTAATTCCAATGACCTCGCCGCGCGAGTTCAACAGTGGACCGCCCGAGTTGCCCGGGTTCACCGCCGCATCCGTCTGGATGGCGTCCTCGATCGGATTGCCCTGCGGCCCGCGAATCGAGCGGATCGCCGAGATGATGCCGCGCGTCATCGTCCCGCTCAGACCAAACGGATTGCCGATCGCATACACCCGCTGGCCGACGTTCAGGCTCTGCGAGTCCGACAGCGTCGCCGGAACGAGGTTGGGCGCCGTGATCTGCAGCAGCGCCAGGTCGTGCCCCTTGTCCGCGACGATCACCGTCGCCTTGTACTTATGCTTGTCCGACAGCGTCACCTCGACCCGCTGCGCGTTGTCGATCACGTGATCGTTGGTCAGAATGTGGCCCTGCTTGTCCAGGATGAAGCCAGATCCCTGGCCCTGCTGCGGCACCGATCCATAGAAGAAATCAAACGCCACCGCCGTGCTGGTGATGTTGACCACCGAGGGTAGAGCGCGCTTGTAGACGGCGATATTCTGCTGCTCCTCCGTATCGTAGGCCGGCGCCGCCGCCGCCTCGGTCAGATCGAACTCGCCGCCCGGCCCGGTCGCCGGGGTGGTGGTCGCCGCCACCGGCAGCCCCAGCGTCCGATGCAGCCAGGGCGCCAACGCCCCGCTCGACGCCAGATGCGTCGTGACATAGTAAAAGCCCGCAAGCACCAGAAGAACCAGCAGCACCCGTCGCGATTTCATGCCTCTATTGTAGCCACTCGGGCAAGCCCGAGGGATGCGCGCGGCAGCACCTGCCCCCGGTCCCCCTTGACGCCCCTCTTTACTTGTCATTCCGCAAGTCCTTTTGGTTTGTCATTCCGTAGCGTAGCGGAGGAATCTGCTCCGGTCCCGGTCTCCAGAGCAGACCGGGAGACTGCCCTCACCCGTGCCCATCCGCCAACGCCACCCGCGCGAGCAGCGGCCAAAGCTGCTCCACCTGCCACTCCAGCTCCTTCAAGGGCCCGTCGTTGACCAGAACGTAGTCGCACAGCTCCGCCTTCTGCTCGTCCGGCATCTGCTGCGCCAGTCGCCGGTGCGCTTCGGCCTCAAGACCGGCCCGCTCCGCCTTAGTCAGCATTCGTCCCGCAGCCATCCGCGCGACAAACCGCGCCACCTTCATCTCCTCGGGCGCGGTGACCAGGATCAGCTTGTCGAAGCGCAGCCGCCAGCCGCCCGCGCCACCATATTTTGTCTCCAGAATGAGCGCCGACTCGACCACCACCACCGCATCCGGATCGCGTGCCGCGATCGCCTCCGCCAGCTCCGCCTGCCGCGCGATCGTCGCCGGATGCACGATCGCGTTCAACTCCTCCACGCGGCCCTCGGCGAAGGCGATCCGCGCCAGCGCCGCGCGATCGAGCTGACCGTCCGCCAGCACCACCCCGGGGCCGAACCGCGCCACGATCGCATCGCAGACACCGTAGACCTGCTCGCCGGGCTGCATCAGCTCCCGCGCAATCGCATCGGCCTCGAGGATATAGGCGCCTAGGCCGCGCAGCAGGCCGGCGACGGTCGACTTCCCGCTGCCCAGCCCTCCGGTCAGACCGACTCGCAGCATGTCTAGCCCTTAGCCTGAGCGGAGTGTCTGGACGCAAGCGGCAGCCCCCGCCGCAGCTTCGCCGCCGTCACCGTGTTCTGCATCAGCATGGCGATGGTCAGAGCGCCAACGCCGCCCGGGACCGGCGTATACGCCCCCGAGCGCGGAAACGCCGCCGGATGAATATCCCCGACCACCACTGCGCCGCGCTTCTCAAAGGTCGCCGCTCGCGCCGGATCGTCGCCGAACAGCTCCTTCACCTCGGCCGCGTCGGTCACCCGGTTAATTCCCACATCGATCAGCGTCGCCCCAGGCTTCACCATCTCCGGGGTCACGAATCCCGGCCGCCCGATCGCCGCCACCAGCAGGTCCGCCTCCCGCGTCACCCGCCCCAGATCCTTGGTCTTCGAGTGGCAGATGGTCACCGTCGCCGAGGCGTTCAGCAGCATCATCGCCGCCGGCTTGCCCACAATATCCGACCGCCCTACCACCACCGCATTCTGACCCGCGATCGGCAGATGGCTGCGCCGCAAGATCTCCATGATCCCCGCCGGGGTGCATGGCGCCAGTCCCGGCTGACCGCTCTGCAGTCGGCCGGCATTGATGGGATGGAAGCCGTCGACGTCCTTCTCCGGCACCACCGCCTCGAGCAGCCGCCGCGTGTCCACATGCTTGGGCAGCGGCAGTTGAATCAGAATGCCGTCGATATCCTCGCGCGTGTTCAGCCCGGCCACCAGCGCCAGCATCTCCTCGGTCGTGATGGATTCGGGCGGCGTAATCAGCTCACTGTAGATTCCCAGCTCGCCGCAGGTCTTCACCTTGCTGCGAACGTAGATTTGCGACGCCGGCACTTCGCCCACCAGGATCACCGCCAGACCTGGACGTATGCCCCGCTCCGAGAGCGCCTGCACCTCCAGCGCCACCTCTGCCTTGATCTCGGCCGCGATGGCGACCCCATCCAGAATGCGCGGGGCCTTTGCTGCCATACCGTGTACCACTGTGGATGTATTCATGCCCCCATGGTATCGCGGCGACCGAAGCGTGTGTCGTTATGATCGCTGATCCCTAGCCCCAGCTCCCATAGAATCGATCCATGTCTCCTTCGCCGCCAACCTCCAGCCCCTCATCCAGCGAGCCGGCCCGTCTCACCCAGGCTGACCTCCGCTGGCTGGTCTGCCCGGTCTGCCACGGCGAGCTCGAGCTGACCAGTCCGAATATCGCCTGCGTGGCCTGCGGGCGACATTTTCCCGTCGTCGATGGTCTTCCTGTGCTGCTCGCCGACCGCGCCACCCGTTAGAGACCCGATTGGCTCGAATCGGGCGGTGAAGCCGCCTGCGGCCCGGTTTTTTCCCGAATCCGACAGCCTCTCGAGTAAATTTTCCCGAAAAGCTATCTTGCGAAAATTGTTCATCATACGCTCGACTGAGATATCGTCGATAGCCATTTTCCTGGATATTTTCCATTCCCAAGTGCATCTATATCCCAGATCAGCGCGTCTCCCATGGAGGCAGCGAACTTCACGCGGATGTAATGGACGGCCTAAATGGAACAATTTGCCTCGACTGATCTCGTCGGACTTCGCGACGAGCTCCTCCAATCCGGACTGGATTCCTGGCAGGTCGCCGAGCTGATTGGCAGCTTTCTCGCTGCCCATGGCTACGGCGTCTGCCACGACGAGGTCCGCACAGCCGCACAGAGCGTCCAGCTTCTCTACGGTTCCATCCAGGAGATGCAGGCCGAGCTCGAGCGCCTCGCTCTACCCATGTAACCTCCCCGCTCCCCCGGTTCGACCCAAGGAACAGGGGAGCCCAGTTGAGCCGAATCGAAGCATCGCAGCGTCTTGGCCCGGCAGCATTTTGGGCCCGTTCAGACGGGTCACACGACGCACCTGCGCTCGCCTGCGGCGGGAACCTCATCTCGCAATCCCAACTCCGCACGCGTCCAACCGCAAGGCATAATCAAAGCATGCCCTCTCTTTGGACCCCCACCGACTGGCCGCAGCGCCTCGCCGAACTCGAAGCCACCGGCGAGCTCAAGGAAGTCCCGCTTCGCCGCGATGTCCGCTCCCTCGGTATGCTGCTCGGCGAGGTCCTCCGCGAGCAGGCTGGCCCCGCGCTCTTCGATGCCGTCGAGTCCCTCCGCCGCACCGCCATCGCCCGCCGCGAGGCCGACGCCGCCAGCGGCAGCGAGAAAAACCAGAGCAGCGGCCGGCGCGATGCCTCTGACAGCGAGGGCGGCAGCCACCTTCACCAGGCGGGCAGTCATTTGCAGCAGGCACTTAGCAGCGTCCACACCTACGCCAACGACCTCTCCACCAGCTACCAGCTCGCGCGCGCCTTCTCCTTCTACTTCGAGCTGATCAACTTGGCCGAGACCAACCACCGCAAGCGCCGCCGCCTCGCCAACCAGCTCGACCCCTCCGCCCCGCCGCAGCGCGGCAGTCTGCGCGGAGCCCTCCGTCAGCTCCGCCTCGCCGGCATCCCCGCGCCCCAGGCCCTCGACCTCCTCCGCCGCATCTGCGTCTCTCCGGTCTTCACCGCCCATCCCACCGAGGTTGCCCGCCGCTCCGTCATGTTCAAGCGCCGGCGCATCTCCGACCTGCTCGAGCAGCTCGACCGCATCCCCCTGCCCGCCGCCCAGATGGACACGCTCGAGCGCGACCTCACCGCCGAGATCACCGCCCTCTGGCAGACCGACGATGTCCGTAGCGCCCGCCCTACCGTCCGCGACGAGATTCGCATGGCGCTCGACTACTACGAGTCCTCGCTCTTCGACACCCTGCCCGTCCTCTACCAGGAGGTCGCCGCCGCCCTCGCCGCCGAGTACGACCTCCACCCCTCGCTCGCCGATCTCCCCCAGCTCGTCGGCTTCGGCTCCTGGATCGGCGGCGACCGCGACGGCAACCCCTTCGTCACCCCGCCCGCCACCCGCGAGGCCCTGGCCATGGCCCACGAGCTGCTGCTGCAGCACTACGGCCGCCGCCTGCAGAACGTCTTCGAGCAGCTCGCCAGCTCCACGCAGCAGGTGCCCGTCTCGCCCGCGCTAGAAGCTCGGCTCGTCCCCTACCTCGCCAAGCTCCGCACCGCCGGCCAGGACGCCCTCGCCGAGCGCTTCCCCAACGAAAAGATTCGCCTCCTTCTGGCCTGCATCATGATGCGCCTCGGCGGAGCCCCGCAGTCCAGCCTGCGCCTCTCCGTCCCGCTCACCGGCCCGCCCGCGCTCGAGCCCTACACCCGCGCCGCCGACCTGCTCGGCGACCTCAACCTCATCCGCGAATCCCTGCTCCAGAACCAGGGCGAGCGCCTCTGCCGCCTGCTCATCGACCCCCTTCTGCTCGAGGTCCGCACCTATGGCCTCCACCTGCAGACCCTCGACATCCGCCAGCACGCCAAGGTGCACGCCAAGGCCATCGCCGAGATCTCGGGCTGGCAGTCCCCGCAGCCTTCTACTCCCTACTCCCTACTCCCTGCTCCCTCCCTTCACCTTCCTCCCGCCTTGAGTCCCCAGACCCAGGAGGTGCTCGACACCTTCCGCACCATCGCCGAGCTCAAGCGCCAGTACGCCCCCGAGTCCATCCGCCAGTACGTCATCAGCGGCGCCACCTCCGCCGAGGACGTACTCCACGTCCTCTGGCTCGCCCGCCTCGGCGGCGTCCGCGTCGAGGCCTCAAATGGCGAAGCAGAGGAGGAAAAAGACCCGGGCCTGATGCCCGTCCCCCTCTTCGAGTCCATCGAGGACCTGCAGAACGCCCCGGCCATCTGCCGCCAGCTCTGGTCAAGCGAGGCCTACAAGCCCCTGCTCGCCAGCTGGAACCACCGCCAGGAGGTCATGCTCGGCTACTCCGACTCGAACAAGGACGGCGGCATGATCACCAGCACCTGGGAGATCTTCAAGGCCCATCGCGCCCTCCACCAGGCGGCCCGCGACTGCGGCGTCACCCTCCGCCTCTTCCACGGCCGCGGCGGCACCGTAGGCCGCGGCGGCGGCCCCACCCACCGTGCCATCTTCGCCCAGCCTCTCGACAGCTTCTCCGGCGAGATCCGCCTCACCGAGCAGGGCGAGGTGCTCAACTGGAAGTACTCCGACGTCATCCTCGCCGAGCGCAACCTCGAACTCATGATCGCCGCCTCGCTCGACGCCGTCGCCCGCCCCGACGCCATCCTCCAGCACCAGAGCGCCACGAGCGGCACAACATCCTCTAAACCTGGGGCCCTGGAGCCTGGACCCTGCCCCACCCCACACCTCACCGGCGAGCTCCTCCCCGCCTGGGAGCAGATCCTCGACCAGCTCTCTGACACCTCCTACTCCTTCTACCGCCAACACATCGTCGACAGCCCCGACGCCTTCACCTACTTCGAGCAGTCCACCCCGGTCGCCGAGCTCGAACACGCCCGCATCGGCTCCCGCCCCGTCCGCAGAACCGGCAAACGCACCTTCGCCGACCTCCGCGCCATCCCCTGGGTCTTCGGCTGGATGCAGTCCCGCCAGCTGGTCCCTGCCTGGTTCGGAGTCGGCCACGCCCTCGAAACATTCATCGCGGCCAATCCCGACGGCCTCGCCCAGCTCCAGTCCATGGCCCGCAGCTTCCCGCTCTTCGTCGACCTCATCCGCAACGTCGAGATGGCGCTCGCCAAGGCCGACTTCGGAATCGCCCGCCTCTACGCCTCGCTCGTCGAGGACGAGCAACTCCGAGCCCGGGTCTTCAGCACCCTCGAGGCCGAGTTCCAGCTCACCCGCCGCATGATCCTCGCCATCACCGGCCAGGCCACTCTGCTCGAGCGCAACCCGGTGCTCGAGCGCTCCATCCGGCTCCGCAACCCCTACGTCGACCCCATGTCGCTGATCCAGATCGAGCTAATCCGCCGCAAACGCGCCGCCGAAGCCGATCCCAACATCCCCACCGATCCCGACTCCCCCGAGGCCCAGGCCCTTAACCGCGCCATCACCGCCACCATCAACGGCATCAGCGCCGGCCTCCGCAACACCGGCTGATCGATAACCCTCCATCCCGGAGACAGGTCCAAGCTGCAGTGAGAGAGAATACAACTATGATGAATCGCACCCTCCGGCCATTGCTGCTCGCCGTCGCCATGCTCACGGCGACCGGAAGCGCCTTCGCCCACGCCCACCCAAAGGTCATCGAGCCCGCCGTCGACTCCGTCGGACCCGCTCCGGCGCAGGTCTCCATCCGCTTCACCGAGGGCCTGGAGCCGAAGCTTAGCTCGATTCAGGTTTCGAGCGAGAATGGCGCTGCCGTCGCCAAGGCCGCCTCCGTCGTGGACGCCGCCGACGCCACCCACATGACGCTCGCGCTCCCTGCGCTCAAGCCCGGCATCTACTCCGTACACTGGGTCGCCATCGCATCCGATGGTCACCGCACCGAGGGTAGCTATAAGTTCACGGTCAAGTAGCAGCAGGCCGCGGCGATGAACGCCTCCCTCGCATCCGGGATTGAATCCGGAATCAGTGTGCTCGCGACCGCGCTCTTCGATTGGAGCCTCGCTCTGGCCACCGGATCGCTGCTGGCCGCGCACTGGCTGCACCCTCGCCCCGCCGCCGGCGAGCCCTGCCCCCGCGTTCCCCTTCTCTCAACCCGACCGGCGGCGATCCTTATGGTCCTCGCCCTCTGCAGCCAGTTCTACCTTCTGGTCGCCACCATGACCGGCCAGGCCGCACCAGCAGATGTCCTGAGCGCCGCTCCTCTGGTCGCCACCACCCACGCCGGCCGCGTCGCGCTGACCACCCTTGGCGTCGCCCTCCTCCTGCTGCTAGCGAATCTCCTGAAGCCGCTCCAGACTTCCCCTGTCCCGGCCCTCCTGGTCGCCTTGATCCTGACCCTCCACTCGGCCACCGGGCACGCCGCCGTCGAGGGAGACTTCAGCCGCGCCGAACTCCTCCAGCTCCTCCACCTCTCCGGTATGGCGCTCTGGACCGGAGGTGTGATCGTCTCCGGCCTCTTCGTCGTTCCCAGACTGCTTCGCGGCCAACTTCCCAGCTCTGCAGCCTCCCGCCCACCCGTCGACAAGGCCTACCTCCAGGCTCTGTCCATCGTCTCGACCTACGCGGTTGCGGTCGTTCTGCTCACCGGAGCCTACAAAGGCTGGACAGGCCTCGATCGCCATCTCAGCGGCCTCCTCCACACCGGTTGGGGACGCATCCTGCTGCTCAAGCTGGCCTTCGTCGCGATAGCCCTGGGCCTGGGAGCGCTCCACCGGCGCTGGATCCACCAACACGATCGCGCCTGGACTCCACAACAGACAAAGACGCTACTGACGACCCTCCGCGTGGAGGCCGCCAGCCTCATGCTCGTCATCGTCCTCTCGGCGTGGCTCGCAAGCGTGGACCCGACCGAAAGCTAAAGGCCAGATCTTCTAGCGCAAAACGCGCAACCCTGCGAACAACAGGCAACGGTCAGCGGTTCGCGAACAGATGCGACGCATCTACCCAGCGCGTCCGGAAGCCCTTGCCGCCGAGCAGCCTCTCAATCCTGACTGGAGCGTGCGCCCGCCCACGCAGCTCCAGCTTGCTGAAATGAACCTCCACCAGCACGCTGCGCAGCGTGGGCGAGGTCAGCATCTTCCCCATCCCCGCAAGTACCTCTTCCTCGAACCCCTCCACATCCACCTTGACGACATTCGGGACCCGACCCAGGCGGCTGCACACCGTGTCGCCCCGGCAGATCTCCACCGTAACCGAGGCCCCGGGGTCCTTGAGCGCCTCGGCCTCGCTGGCAATGTGGTTCTGCACCGAATCCTCCGAGGTCATCAGCCGGCCGGTCGTATCGCTCTCGCCCAACGCGATGTTCTCGACGCGCAGCCAGGCGCACTCCGGCACTCGCTCCCGAATCCGCTCGCAGCAGTCCGAAAACGGCTCGAACGCGACCACAAAGCCCTCGCTGCCCACCCACTGACAGAACAACTCGCTGTAGACGCCGACATTCGCTCCCACGTCCCAGACCAGATCCCCGGGCCGCACCGCGCCCGCCAGCGCCGCATGGACCCGCTGCTCATAAGGCGCAGCCGGCCGCATGCGATGGATCAAACGGATCACGCCGGTCCTGCGCGCAATCGAACGTACCTTGATCTGCCATGGATGCATCGTCTCCCCTCCCGAAGTGGATTGGCTACTGCGTCAGCGCTTGTAGAACGGTGGATCCCATCTTACTTGGAATCCTCCGACACCCAAGTCCTTAAACCCGCCATCGCCATCCACTGCGTCCGCGTAGCTCCGCAACACCGTTTGAGCGTCTTCAGCGGTTATTCAGGTCCAATCCGTAGGATCAGGGACATGCTCCCCCGTTCTTCCCGCACCGCAGCCGTTCTGCTGCTCGCCGTCGCTTCGGCCCAGCTTCTCGCCCAGAGTCCAGCGCACTCTGCCTCCGCGCCCGTCCAGGCCCAGGCCGCCCGGTTCTCCATCCGCGGCACCGTATCGGATGCCACCGGCGCCGCCGTGCCCGGCGCAGCCCTCCACGTCGAATCCGCCCAGCACCAGCCGCTGGCCGAGATCCAGACCGACACCCAGGGCAACTTCACCCTCCCGAATCTGCCGCCCGGCGATCTCACCATCGTCATTCCTGCCTACCTCGGCCTCGCCGCCAAGACCCTCCCGCTCCACCTCACCGCCTCCATCTCCAACCTCCAGATCGCCCTCCCCCTCGACTCCGTCGCCCAGGAGGTCAGTGTCGCTCCCGATCAGTCCCTCTCCACCGACCCCTCCGCCAACCAGGACACCGTCACCGTCTCCGGCGACACCCTGCGCAAGCTCCCGGTCTTCGATCAGGACTACATCGCCGCCATGACCGCCTTCCTCGACGCCTCCTCGCTCACCTCCAACGGCGCCACCATCCTGGTCGACGGCGTCGAGATGAAGACCGCCGGCGTCTCCGCCTCCGCCATCCAGGAGGTCCGCGTCAACAACGACCCCTACTCCGCCGAGTTCAACCGCCCCGGCCGCGGCCGCCTCGAGATCATCACCAAACCCGGCTCCTCCCAGTTCCATGGAGAGGCCAACTTCCTCTTCCGCGACGCCCTCTTCAACGCCCGCAACTACTTCGCCACCGTCCGCCCGCCGGAGGCACGCCGCATCTACGAGGGCCACCTCTCCGGCCCCATCGGCCACGGCGGCCACACCAGCTTCATCCTCTCCGCCTCTCGCGGCGAGCGCGACACCGCGGTCGCCGTCGACGCCATCACCCCCACCGGCCCGGTCAACGAGAACGTTCTCGCCCCCAGCCGCAGCTCCCAGGCCACCGGCCGCATGACCCACGACTTCTCCCCCTCCCACCGGCTCTCCGTCGGCTACAACTTCGAATACAACACCTTCGTCAACGGCAACGTCGGCGGCCTCGTTCTGCCTGAGGCCGGCGTGAACTCCGACGGCCGCGAGGACGATCTCATCTTCAACGACCGCCTCATCCTCACCCCCAATCTCATCAACCAGCTTCAGGTCACCTTCGAAAAGGATGAGGACGTCTCCCGCAGCGTCACCAACGCCCAGTCCATCCAGGTCAGCGGCTTCTTCATCGGCGGCGGCGCCCAGGCCGACGTCTCCCGCACCGAGAACACCATCCACGTCAATGAGATCCTCAGCTGGACCCACGGCCGGCACTACATCCGCTTCGGCGGCCAGCTCCCCCAGTTCAGCCGCCGCGCCGTCGACGACCAGACCAACCGCCTCGGCACCTTCCAGTTCGCCTCGCTCTCCACCTACGCCACCAACACCCCCTACGTCTTCACCGCCCAGCAGGGAACCGGCCGCGCCCTCTACTGGATCAACGAGGCCGGCGCCTTCATCCAGGACCAGATCGCCCTCACGCCGCGGCTGCAGGCCACCCTCGGAGTCCGCTACGACTGGCAGACCTACATCACAGACAACAACAACATCGGCCCGCGCGCCTCGCTCGCCTACTCCCCCGGCCGCAAAGGTGCCCCCGGCAAGACCATCCTCCGCGTCGGCACCGGCGTCTTCTACGACCGCACCGGCGGCGACTTCCCCGCCACCTTCAAGCTGCACAACGGAGTCGTCCTGCGCTCCTTCCAGCTCCTCAACCCCAGCTTCCCCAACGCCCTGCCCTCGGGCGCCGCCCTCGCCGCCCTGCCCACCAGTCTGGTGCGCATGGCCGCCAACGCCCGCACCCCCTACTCCGTGCAGTACAGCGTCGGCGTCGAGCGCCAGATCCACAAGACCGTCACCGTCACCGCCACCTACCGCGGCTTCGTCCAGGCCAAGAGCTTCCGCTCCCGCGACGCCAACGCCCCCATCCTCCCCGCCAACCCCAGCCTCATCGCCGACTACCCCCGCCCCGATCCCACCTACGCCCAGATCCAGCAGGTCGAATCCGGCGGACGCTCCCTCCAGAACGCGCTCGACCTCTCCTTCCGCGGATCCGCCGGACGACTCTTCTCCGGCCAGGCGCAGTACACCCTCTCCCGCTGGAGCAGCAACACCGGCGGCATCAACTCCTTTCCCCAGAACCAGTACGACCCCAACAACGAGTGGTCCCGCGCCAGCGCCGACCGCCTCCAGCGCCTCAACCTGCTCGGCACCATCAACCCCGACCACTGGCTCTCGCTCGGCATCGCCACCGCCCTCTACTCCGGCACCCCCTACACCGAGACCACCGGCAACGACGACTTCCACACCGGCCTCGGCAACGCCCGCCCCGCCGGAGTCGGCCGCAACACCCTGCAAGCCGGTGGAACCGCCACCGTCGACCTCACCTGGTCGCACGACTTCCGCCTCAGCCACAATCACGACAGCACCCGAGCCCTCTCCACCGAGGTCGCCGCCTTCAACGTCCTCAACCACACCAACTACCTCAGCTACATCGGCAACCTCAGCTCCTCGCGCTTCATGCAGCCCACCGCCGCCTCCCCCGGCCGCCAGCTGCAGTTCTCCTTCGGCTACCGCTTCTAACGTGCCCGACCCCCAGCTCTTCGAGCGCGGCGAGTCCTGAAATCCCAGCGCATCTGGAGGAAGACTGCAGCTCCCGGACCAGGTCTGGATCCAGGGTAGACTTCGTTTGGACTGAAGCCCCTATTCATCTAGACTCTAGGACTTCAAGTACAGGGGGGTGGTCCCCCGAGAGGCACAGAAAAAGCCCCTTCCGGCACACGGAAGAGGCTTCGCTAGCACTATGGTGGAAGACTAATCCGGCCGGATCACCGTCGCCTTGTCCTTCTCAAAGACCACATCGACCGGATGCCCCTGATGGTCAAAGGTCACCGTCCGATTCCCGTAGGCCTGGCTGCCGCTCTTGCTCACCTGCCCCAGAGCCAGCTCCACCTGCCGCTCGCTCATCCCCAGGGTCACCTGGTGCGCGTCGACCGCCGCCCACCTCTCCGCCCCCCAATGCTTGTAGAGTACATGCGGATCGTCGTAGAAGAAGATCTCGTCCATCTCGAAGGTATAGGTCCCATCCTGGCGGTAGCCCACCGGAACCGCGTATAGGGTCTCCGGCTTCGACGACTTAGGAAGCGCGAACACCAGCAGTACCTGGCGGTCCCCGCCCGGAATCCGGAAGGTCGCCGTCTTCGGCGCGACCTGCTCGATCGCATCCTTCACCACCACCGGGTCGGCCCCGAGCAGAATCCCTTCGGATTTCGCATAGTTCGCCTTACGGTTGGCGTAGAGGTAGTAGTCCATCTGCCCGCCCGCCGACACCCAGAGCGTCTTGCCCGTCAGATCCTTGATGTCCTTCATCGAGTCCGGGCGCAGCTTCTTCAGGAACACCAGGTCGTCTGGATCGGTCTTGGTCTCCACCGCCGCCGGAGCCAGCGCGGTCTCATCCACATGGCGCTGGTGCACCAGCAGCCCCACCCGGACCCCCACGACCGCCAGCAGCAGCACGGTCGCACCAATCGCCGCCTTCTTTGAGCTCTCCACGCACACCCCTCCTACGTTCTCAAGTCTTTGTCTTTTTCCTAATCCACCGGCTCCGCGACCGCCTGTTGCAGCTCCGCCCCGCGCAGTGACTCCGCTGTCAGCTTGTCCGCGCGCCGCAGGGCGGGGAAGAGCAGCGCCGCAGCTCCCGTTACCAGCAGCGAACCGATGCCCCCAATCACGACCGCCCGCACCGCTCCCCACCACTGCGCCGTCACCCCACTCTCGAACTCGCCGAACTCGTTAGAGGCGCCGATGAACAGCCAGTTGACCGCGCTCACCCGGCCGCGCATCTCGGGCGGCGTCGCCAGTTGCAGGACGCTGCCCCGGATGACGACGCTGACCATGTCGCTCGCCCCCACCAGCACCAGCGCCACCAGGCTGACCCACATCGTCCTGGACAGGCCGAAGACCACCGTGGCCGCGCCGAACACCCCGACGCAGCAGAGCATGACCGCACCGGCGCGCCGCTTGATCGGCCGGCACACCATGGTCAGGCTCACTGCCAGCGCGCCCACGGACGGCATCGCGCGCAGCAGCCCCAATCCCCGGGGCCCCGCATGCAGGATGTCAGTTGCATAGATCGGCAGCAGCGCCACGGCGCCGCCCAGCAGCACCGCAAACAGATCGAGCGAGATCGACCCCAGTAGCAGCTTGGTGGCCCACACATAGCGCATCCCGGCCAGCATGGTGTGCAGGTTGAAGGCCTTTTTTTCCGTGCGTGCCACCCGAGTGCGGATCGCCGCAATCAGCACCAGGAAGGTCGCCAGCATGAGCAGGGTAAAGCTGTAGACGATCGCGGCGCCGCTCCAATGGGCTAGCGCACCGGCCAACGGCAGCGTGAACAGCAGTCCCCCGACAGCCGGTCCCACCATGTTCGCCAGCTGGTAGACGGTGGCACCCCAGGTAATTGCGTTCACGAAGTGTTCTTTGGGAACAAGAGACGGCACCATCGCGGAGGACGCCGGGCCGCTGAACGCCCTTCCTAATCCGATCCCGACCAACACGGCGTAGATCGGCCAGATCCTCGTAATCCCATGCAGCGCGAACCACAACAAGGCAGCCGTACAAACAAGCTGTACGGCGTAGCAGGCAAGGATAATCTTGCGTCGATCGTAGCGGTCGGCGACATGGCCCGCCGCCAGCATAAAGAAGAGCCCAGGCAGGAAGAGAGCGAGACCGGTATAGCCAAGGTCGAGCGCGGAGTGCGTAATCTGGTAGACCTGCCAGGCCACCGCCACCGATTGCGCCTCAGCCCCAAGGATCACGCAAAGACGCGCGGTCTGATACAAGCGAAAGTCCCGCGAGAGGAATGCGCTTCCAGCTTTTGTTTCCACTCCCTGCGAAGCGACTGCCATATCTTTGTATGCTTTCATGCCGACCAGCCACGTGGTCCGATGAAGACAGATTTTACGGGATAATTGCCGCGGACGCAGCCGGGAGGGAGCGTGCTCCTGAGTTCCTGCTGCAATTTATCCTCGCCCCTGGGCGGCAATCCAGAGGCTAGTCCCGCCAAACTCCGGCGCGCTGTATGTGGGTCGGCTTGAAGCCCTCGGCAAACTTCAGTCCATAGCCGAGTCCCCGGTCGAAGGTGATATGCGCCAACCAGATCAGCGCCAGCCCCACGCCGGTTCGCCATCCCGTGACATAGCCGCCGAGTCCCAGCAGCAGAGGAAGCGTGGAGGTGTGCATGCTGTTGTAAAAAGCTGCCGCGAAGCGGCCGGAGCCAGCTGCATAACCGAGCAGGGACAGGTCCGGCACCAGAAAGAGCAGTGCGAACAGCAGCCAGCGATGGGGGAAGAGATGTTGATAGGCGGCGCAACAGAGTCCCAGCAGGAGCAGAGCCTCTAACTGGAGCAGGAGGGTGGGGGCAGCTCGAGCGATGTGAGACCTCCGTTTTATCGGCCGAGATACGCCTTGTACTGGGTCTCCACCACGCCGATGTTGCGGGCCAGCGCGAGCTTCGACTGGTTGTATTGGAATTCACTCTGCACCTGGCGCGTCTGTGCCGCTGCCAAGGTAGCCTGAGCCTCGACGACCGGCAGGTTGTCGGTGACGCCCGCAGTGAAGCGCTCGGTCGCGTCTTGCAACTCCTGCGTAGAGAGGTCGACATTGCTCCGCGCCACCTTCACCAACTCGGCGGAGGACTGTACATCGAGCAGGCTATCTCGAATCTGCTGGTCGATGGTCACGCGCAGATTGGCGATCTGCGCTTGGATACGGCTCACCTGGGCGTCCGCCACCTCGCGTTCGCCTCGCAGCGACGCCTCCTCGAAGATCGGGAACTGCAGCTTGCCCTGCGCGGTGAAGTCGCCATGGTAGAGTCCATTGGTCACGCCGATGACGCCGTAGTAGCCGCCGAAGCTAAGCGTCGGGAGGCGCTGATAGCGGACTGCCTTGGCGGAGTGCTGGTTCACTTCAAGCTGCGCCTGCAGGGCGAGATAGTCCTTGCGCCAGGTGAATGCGAGCTGCAGCGCCGCCGGTTCGGACAAGGTGGCCAGCTCCGAGAACGGCACCGTATCCGTCAGCGTGATCTCCTGGTCCGCGGGTAGACCGATCAGCCGGTTCAACGCGATCTTGTCCTTCGCAAGCGTGTCTTCAGCCCGGATGAGGACCTGTTGCTGGGTCTGCAACTGCACCTGGGCGCGTAGTACATCAAGGTGCGTTCCAACGCCCGCGTCATGCGAAAGCGTGGCCTGTCGCAGCACCGCCTCGTCCGCCGTCTCCAGGGCCTTGGCGTTGGAGATCTGTGCGGCGTCGGCGATCGCCTGGAGGTAGGCTGTTCCCACCTGGAGCGCGACGTTGTCGCGTCCCAGCTTGGTCGTCAGCTCCGCGACCAGGACGGCCTTCTGCGCCGCGCGATAAAACTCGTAGGCCGGGAGATTCAACAGCGGCTGGTCGAGCTTCAGTTGGGCGGAGGTGGTGTTGACCTTCACGATCCCGGCGAAGGTGAGATTCTTGACCCCGAGTGTAGGACCCAAGGCCGCGAGTGTGCGGGGTTTGAATCCCAGCGCCGCGAGATTGATCTGCTGGGCGCCGGTCTGCAGCTTCGCCGTGAGCACCGGAAGTAGATTATTGCCCGCCGTCAGAAGCTCTCCGTGAACGGCCCGCTCGTTTTGCTGCGAGAGCAGTTGCTGCAGGTTCAGCCGCATTCCGCGATCGATGGCCTCGTCGAGACCGAGGGGCATGGGGCCGGGCGTCGCCGCTTCGACCGGGACTCCACCCGGCGCGCGCAACACGATGGGATTTGGAGTCGGAGCCTGGGGAAGGTCCCGCGCCTGTGCCCCGCCGGCTGCGCCGAGGGAGAGGCTGCAACCGAGAGCGAAAATCGCGCGCAAATTCACCGTTGGCCCTTCCGATCGCCGAAGACTCTTCATGCTCACCCACTTAGAGTGCCACGGCTGGGCCCAGGTTGCGAAATTAGTTCTCGATTCGTTCTCGCGGGCGAGAAATAGGGTGGTCTAAAATCGATAGCTATGCGTCGAAACCTTATGAAGCGCTCTGCTCCGACCCCGAAGTCCCGGCTGTTCGCCGCCGCCCTGCTGTTCTGTGTCAGCCTGCCGGCCGTCGCTCAGTACTCTGCGCCCCCGAATCAGGCCAATACCTTCAAAGACACGTCGATGGTCAAACCACCGGCTGGAGCGAAGGTCGCCATCTACGAGTTCGAAGATCTGGAGTGTCCCGCCTGCGCGCGCGCCTTTCCTATCGTGCATGCGGCGATCGAGCGGTACAAGATTCCGCTGGTGCGGCATGATTTTCCCTTGAAGATGCACATCTGGAGCTTCGATGCGGCAGTGACCGCTCGCTATCTCCAGGACAAGGTCTCTCCGAAGGCCGCCGAGGAGTTTCGTCGCGACGTCTTCGCCAATCAGATGAGCATCGCCAGCAAGGACGACCTTGAGAGCTTCACCCGTCGCTGGTTTGCGTCGCACGGCCAGAACATCCCGTTTGTCATGGACCCCAGCGGCCTCTTCAGCCAGGAGGTGAAGTCCGATTACACACTGGGGGAACGCATCGGTCTGACCCAGACGCCGACCATCTTCGTCGTGACCAACAAGCAGTGGATTCAGATCATGGACCCGACTCTGCTCTACCAGACCATCGACGCCGCCCTGGCGGAGACAGGCGGCGCGACCAAGGCTGCGGAAAAGACCTCTCACAAGTAAGCGAGTACGTATGCCCGCGGTGGCTGCCTCCAGACTCTGGGGGCGCCATCTCTAGCTCTCTCGCCAAGCCGCTCTCCCCGGTCTATGCATTCGGGATTCGTTGAGGCATTCCAGCTCACAACGACCCATCACGCCCATCAGCACGCAGAGGATAGAAGCAGTTTCTGGCCGAGCGATACCTCAGACGCCGATTCCCGACTCCATATCGTCGAGCACATCGCCGGAGTGAGCGTAGTTGTCATAAGGGGTACGGCGGTTGAACTTGTAGCGCTGGCGAATCTCATTGCCAACGACCAAACCGAGGGCGACGGCGCCGAGGCCGGCCGAGACCCAGCCGACCGTCTTGAGGAGCGTCGATTCTTTCCGGGAGGGAAGAGAGAGTGTCACGGGTTCAATCTTTCTGCCGCAGCGACGGCGCGTACGCAGGAACTTCATGGCAAGGATTTTAGCGCAGCCAAAGGGTGGTAGGGGAGTCACCTGGGCGCGATAGCTCCGAGATGGAACGATTGCCGTACAAATCTCCCACTTTGGCAACGCGATGAGCGTGGTGGCGGCGTGTCTGGTTCTGGTTTCGATGCGAACTCCTCCAGAGTACATGGCGAAGTTCGCATCGGCCTCGGGACGGTTGCGAGAGCGACTACTTGAGATAGGTCTCGAACTGAAAGAGGATCCGGTTGAAGAGTTCGTTGCGCGACTCGGTGCCGGCAATGGAATGGGTCTTGCGTGGGAAGAGCTGCAGATCGTAAGGGATGCCGGCGTTAATCAGCGGTTGGATGAACTGAATGATGTTGGCGATGTGAACGTTGTCGTCGCCGGTTCCCTGGGCGATGAGCAGGCGGCCCTTGAGGTCGGCGGCATGGGCGACGGGGGAGTCGGTGGTGTAGTTATCTCGGCTGTCGGAGGGGAGACCGAGATAGCGCTCGGTATAGATGGAGTCGTAGTTGTGCCAGTCGGTGACGGGAGCAACGGCTACACCGGCGCGGATGCGGTCGGTGTGGGTCATGGCGTAGAGGGTGAAGCTACCGCCCCAGCTCCATCCCCACCAGCCGACGCGTTTGGAGTCGAGCTGCGGGTATCGGGCGAGGGTCTGGTCGAGTGCGGCGATCTGGTCGGCGAACTGGGCGGGGCCGAAGCTGCGGTAGACGGCCTGCTGGAAGTCGCGGCCACGGCCTCCCATGCCGCGGTTGTCGACGTCGAGGACGGCGAATCCGTGCTGGGCGAGCAGTTCATTGAAGAGCTGGCCGTTGCTCCAGGAGTTGCGCATACCGGCGGTGGGCATGGGGCCGCCGTAGGGGTTGAGGATGATCGGGACGGAGGCTGCCACCGTCGCATTGGCGGGTAGGGTCAGCCTGCCGTAGAGCGTGGTTCTTCCGTCGGCGGCGATGAAGGTGACGGGGGTGGTGGTCACGCCGGCTGCGGTGGGGACGGGGGTGGGGCTCCAGTAGGTGGTACAGCCTGCGCCGTTGGTGCAGAGGCTGGCGGTGGGTGGCGTCGTCGCGGTGCTGGCGATGTCGGAGAAGTGGAGGCCGTCGGGGGAGACGAGCACGTCGTGGACGCCGGGCGTTGCGGTGAGCCGCTGCTTCCCAGTGCCGTCGAGCCGGATCGACCAGAGGTTGTTCTCGAGGGGAGAGCCCTCGGTGGAGGTGTAGAAGACCGTTCCGGTCTTGGGGTCGATGCCGGCGACGGACTCTACCTCGAAGGCGCCGTGGGTGAGCTGGCGGACGAGGGTGGCGTCGGCGGCGAGCGGGTGCTTGGGGTCGAACTGATAGAGGTAGAGATGGGTGTGGCCGTCGCGCCAACTGGGGGCTATGAATTGACCGGCGGGGAACTGACCGTTGGGGAGGAGGTCGAGGTCGTAGTTCTCGTCGAGGTACTTGGGGTCGGTGTCGGTGTAGACCAGGCGTGAGGCACCGGAGCGGACGTCCGCGAAGTAGAGGTTCAGGTGCTGATGGTCGCGGGTGAGCACCTCGATGTAGAGGGTCGAGGCGTCGATCCAGCCGAAGCGCGGGATGTAGTCGTTGCCGGCGCTGAAGGGGAGCTCGATGAACCTTGTTTTGCCCGCATTGCTTCCTTTGACGGGGACGACGCCAACCCGGACGGCAGGGTTGGGGTCGCCGGCTTGGGGGTAGCGCTGTGGGTCGATGGTGGTGTGGCGGGGGATCCAGTCGGCGATGGGGAACTCGGGGACCTTGGCCTCATCGGCCTGGAGGTAGGCGATGGCGGAGGAGTCGGGCGACCAGAAGTAGTTGCTGCGGGCGTTGAGCTCCTCGAGGTAGACCCAGTCGACCTCGCCGTTGAGCAGGGTGTCGGCGGTGGTGGAGGTCAGGGCGGTCTCCCCGGCACTGTTCTTGCCGGCCTTGTCCGCGACCGGATGCACGTAGAGGTTGTGGCCACGGAGGTAGGAGACGGAGCGGGCGTCGGGCGAGAACTTGGGGTCGTCGCCGGAGCCCTTGCCGGTCTCGACGAGGAGGGTACTGGTGCCGTCGGCGATGGTGTAGAGCCAGAGGCGGCCGCCCTTGTCGAAGAGCAGGTGTTTGGAGTCGTCGGCCCAGAGGAAGCTGGACATGTCGTAGCGGTTGCGGTGGTCCTGATCTTTCTCGCTGATGGGGGGGGCGTTCATGGTGCTGAGCTGGGCGGCGGTGGCGAGGACGCTGGCCTTGCCGGTGCGGGCGTCGATCTGGAGGATGTCGCCGGGGCGGCCGATGTGGCCTTCGGTCTGGTTGTCGTCGGCGAGGAAGGTGAGGCGGGTGCCGTCGGGGCTCCAGCTGGCGTTGCGCGGCGGCTCGCCGGTGGGATCGCTGTTGACGAAGGCAACGGTGCGGATGCCGTGATCTGGGAGGTTTTGAGCGAAGACGGCGGGTGCGAGGGCAAGAAGCAGGGCGAGGCGGGCAGCGTGCATAAGGTGCTTCGAGTCTATAGTCAACCTCCGGGCAGGGCCAAAGGGTGGAAACTGGTGGTCTCCGGGTACCTACCCCCTCTCTCCCTGCGGAAAAGTCCTAAAGCCTTAGAAACAATAGGTTTAAGTTCAAGTCAGGCTCAAGGAAGCCCCATTTTCTCAATGTCCGGCCGCTAAAGTATTCGAAGCAGGCGATTTAGGCGTGTTACGCGACCTCTGAGGTCATCGCCCGGGTGCGTCTGGCTGGGGAGTTGATCGGGTATTGGGAACGGCGGTCTCGCTACGCTCGGTGCCCACACGATGAAGCTGTCGCGACGATCGGCCACCCGATGTCTGGATCACGCAGAGACAGACATTGGCAAACAGCAGATCCCTCCGCTGCGCTGCGGGATGACAAGCAAAGAGACTGGCAGCGGCAAAACACAAAGGCCCGGCTGGGTGCCGGGCCTTTTCTTGTTTCGGTTGAGGTGATTTAGGCCTTGGCGGCGAGGGCGGCTTCGGCGGTGGGCTGCTGGCTGGCCTGGCTGCCAGCGCGGTTCCTGTAGCTGGCGGCGACGAAGTCGCGGAAGAGCGGGTGCGGCTCGAGCGGCTTGGATTTGAACTCGGGGTGGAACTGGCAGCCGAGGAAGAAGGGGTGGGTGGGAATCTCGACGATCTCCACGTAGGTGGCATCGGGAGTGGTTCCGGTGAGGCGGAGGCCGGCGCCGGTGAGCAGGGCCTCGTACTCGCGGTTGAACTCGTAGCGGTGGCGGTGGCGCTCGGAGATCTCGGTGGCGGCGTAGGCCTCGGCTGCCAGCGAGCCGGGCTCCATGACGCAGGTCCAGGCGCCGAGGCGCATGGTTCCACCCATCTCTTCGACGCCGGTCAACTCGCGCAGCTTGTAGATGATGCGGTGCGGGGTGGCGGGGTCGAACTCGCCGGAGTTGGCGTGGGTGAGGCCGCAGACGTTGCGGGCGTACTCGATGCAGGCGGTCTGCATGCCGAGGCAGATCCCGAAGTATGGGGTGCCGGTTTCGCGGGCGTATCGGATGGCGTTGAGCATGCCTTCGATGCCGCGCTTGCCGAAGCCGCCGGGGACAAGGATTCCATCGAAGCCTTCGAGCTGGCTGATGAAGTCGTTGGTGCTGCGGCCGCTGGCGTCGCGCGTCTCGAGGCCTTCGGCTTCGATCCAGGTGACCTTGAGTTTGAGGTTGTGGGCGAGCGCTCCGTGGACGAGGGCTTCCTTCAGTGACTTGTAGGAGTCTTCGTACTCCACGTACTTGCCGACGATGGCGATGGAGACCTCATCGCGAGGATGGTAGGCGCGGTGGACGAGGTCCTTCCACAGGGTGAGGTCGGGGGTCGGAGTGTCGATACGCAGGTACTTGAGGGCGAGGGTGTCGACTCCCTCGGCGGCGAAGGTAAGGGGAACCTCGTAGATGCTGACGACGTCGCGCGCGGCGATGACGGCCTGCTCCTCGACGTTGCAGAAGAGGGCGATCTTGGCGCGCATCTCGCGAGGGACGGCGCGGTCCGAGCGGCAGAGCAGGATATCGGGCTGGATGCCGATCGAGAGCATCTCCT
>DATMOB010000115.1:0-5631 GCA_035568455.1 Granulicella sp. | reverse complement strand
TGCGAGCCGCAGACGTTGCGCGATCTACACCCGCAAATCCTCCGAGGAAGGGCTCGAGCAGGAATTCAATTCGCTCGCGGCGCAGCGCGAAGCCTGCGAGGCCTACATTCGCAGCCAGCAGATTCGCCGTCTCGTTGGCCTCGCCTTCTTGAGCCCGCAGCTGGTCGAGGCGATCTTGCAGGGCCGGCAACCCGTCGCGCTCACCGCGACGCGACTGACCGAACTCGATCTGCCGCTGGACTGGACGGAGCAGCACAAACTGCTCGCAGGCTAAACCGCAACTCCGGACAGATGCCCCAGGCCGCGGCCCCACCGCGGCCGCGCGTCGTTTGCGAAACTGTCAGAACTTTCGGGAGGTGGGACTGCATCAATGCCCGTCAGAGAGAAAGGGCGAAGGAGTCCCGGTTCGCAGCCTGCGCGTCCCTTCTCACGTCCCCAGCCAGCCGCAGACCGCCGCCAAAGTGCGGGGCGTTTCGCCTATAGCCTCAGGGTTCTCTGCTGAGACAGACTGGCTGCTGGAGGGAGACGGATTCGAACCCTCGGTCCCCCCCCCGAAGGGGACAGCATTTTTTCGAGACCGCCCCGGAACCCGGCGACGACAAACCGGCCCGGTAGTCAGAACCGGATTTTGACGATCGACAAGGGCAGGTCTACCGTGCGCCGAGTCAGGCTGGTCCCGGCAATGATATCAACGCCGGGTCACTGGCTTCCAGAAGGCGCCAACGCGGGGCCCTGCCAGCCTGGTCGCTATTCGGGCTCTAGCCGGAGCCGACAACAAGCGCCCCGCGCCTGGCGCGTCGGGGGAGGGGAAGTGGTCGACGGCAATACCCAGCCGGCCAGTTCGGCTTCTGATATGAGGGTTCGGCTTCTTCATCTGGGAACTGTCGGATAATATGGGCGCTTCGTGTGGCTGTGAGTACGGTGCCCCGGGCTGCCCATTGCGGCCGAGGTTGGCGATCTGGCGGGCGGACTCTCGGCGTCTCCTTTCCACCCGCGGCCAGCCCCAAGTCCGACCCTGTCACTGGGCCGTGAAGATGGCGAACACAGAAGGGAGGCGGGATAATGCCAAGAAGAGGCATCGCGGTCGCTGTCATCGTCATTGTGGCTTGCCTGATCGTACTGGGCCTGGCGAGCAGCTTCCTGGTCGATTGGGCCTGGTTCTCGGCCGTCGGGTATCTCGGTGTCTTCTGGACGATTCTCGGCGGCAAGGCAGCCCTCTTCTTCGCCGTCTTCGCGGCGTCCGCCGTCCTTCTCGGGGTGAACGGATTCTTGGCCTACCGGTTCGCCCGGCGACGGGGGCATGTGCATCGCGTCGACTTCGAGCAGATAGCCCGTGGGGTTCAAACATTACCCGAGCTGTTGGGGCTTATGGGCCAGCGTCTTCCGTGGCGTCTGCTGATCGCGGGGGTCGCCGTCGTTCTCGGGATCCTGATTGCCGCCGGGGAGGTCGGCAACTGGGGCGTGTTGCTGCGATACGTCTATCAGGTGCCGTATGGACTGAGCGATCCGCAGTACGGCAAGGACATCGGCTTCTATCTCTTCTCTCTTCCCGCCTATGTCGCGCTCAAAAACTGGCTGCTGTTGATGCTCGTGTTGAGCTTCCTCATCGCCGGAGTGGTCTATTGGGTGCACGGCGACATCGAATTCGACGAGCAGCGCCGGTCGATCTCGGCCGCGGCCATCGCCCACGGCTCGGCCCTGCTCGGGCTCTTTTTTGCGGTGAAAGCCTGGTCCTATGGTCTCGACCGCTATCTGCTGCTATACGGCGACAATGGGGTGGTGGTAGGGGCGAGCTACACCGACATCCATATCGCATTGCCCGTCCTCTGGCTGCTGGTCGGGCTTTCGATCATCGCCGCCCTTGCCTGCTGGGCCAATCTGCGGGTTGGCACCTGGAAGCTTCCGGTAGCCGGGGTAGTGCTGGTCTTTGGCAGCTCCCTGGTGCTGGCTCTGGCGCTCCCGGCACTGTTTCAGGTCGTGTTCGTGAAACCGAACGAGCTGCAGTTGGAGAAGCCCTACATCCAGCGCAACATCGACCTCACCCAGCAGGCCTACAACCTCCATCAGATCTCGGTCAAACCCTTCCCGGTGGAACAGAACCTCACCTTCCAGACGCTGCAGGCCAACCAGGCGACCATTGACAATATCAGGCTGTGGGACTGGCAGCCGTTGATGGATACCTACGCCCAATTGCAGGAGATTCGGACCTACTACAAGTTCCACAACGTGGTTGTGGATCGTTACCATCTCGATGGCGCGTATCAGGGGGTGACCTTGTCGGCCCGCGAGCTCCAGCCCGCACTCCTACCCGCCAATGCCCAGACCTGGGTCAACTGGCATGTGCTGTTCACCCACGGCAATGGGGCGGTGATGAGCCCGCTCGCCCGAAAGACCAAAGAAGGATTGCCGGTCTTCTACCTACAGGACATCCCGCCGGTCGCGACCGGAGGCCCGCCGATCGACGAACCGCGCATCTACTTCGGGGAAGAGACCGACACCTACGTCATCGTCAAGGGGAGCACCCCGGAGTTCGACTATCCCAAGGGGGCAGAAAACGTCTACGCGCCCTATGCGGGCACGGGCGGGGTCGCCGTGGGCGGGATCGCGCGCAGAGCCCTCTTCGCGTGGTATTTCAAGGACCCGAACCTGCTGCTGACCAGCTATATCACTGGCGACAGTCGGATCATGTTCCGTCGTACCATTCAGGACCGGGTGCGGACGATTGCCCCTTTCCTGCACCTGGACCGGGACCCTTATCTGGTGATCAGCGAGGGGCGGCTCTTCTGGATGCAGGACGCCTACACGACAAGCCGCTATTTCCCCTACGCTCAGACGCCCCCCGGCTTGGAGCTCAACTATATCCGCAATGCGGTCAAAGTCGTCATCGACGCTTATAACGGGACAGTAGACTTTTATCTGGCGGATACCGCGGACCCGATCGTCGCGACCTACGAGCGCATCTTCCCTCGGCTGTTCAAGCCATTGGCGGCCATGCCGCCGGACTTGCAAAAGCATATTCGCTACCCGGAGGATCTATTCTTCATCCAGGCGCAGATCTACCGGACCTACCACATGAACAGCGCCGAAGTCTTCTATAACCGCGAAGATCTCTGGCAGTTCCCGCGCCAGCCGTCGGGCGGGGACGAGGCTACGATGGCCCCCTACTACATCATCGTGCGCCTACCCGGCGAACCGCAGGCCGAGTTTCTGCAGATGCTGCCGATGGTGCCGAGCCAGCGGCAGAACATGATCGCATGGTTGGCCGCCCGTTCCGACCAGCCGGATTACGGCAAGCGGATTGTCTACGAGTTTCCCAAGGAAAAGCTCGTCTACGGCCCGTTCCAGATCGAGGCGCTGATCAACCAGAACACCGAGATCTCTCAGCAGCTCTCGCTGTGGAACCAGATGGGCTCGCGCGTCATCCGCGGAAATCTGCTGGTGATCCCGATCGAGAATTCGATCCTATATGTGTCGCCGCTCTATCTGCGTGCGGAGACAGGACAACTGCCGGAGCTGAAGCGGGTGATTGCGGCCTATGGCGACCGTGTCGTCATGGACGAGACGCTCGCCGGGGCGCTGGCGGCGCTCTTCAAGGAAACCGCCCCGGCCGCCCCGCCCGCGGGGGCGCCGGCCAAAACCGCGCTCGCCGGCCCCGAGGCCGATCGCGCGCGCGAGGCGCTGAACCATTACAATGGCGCCGTCCAGCAGTTGAAATCCGGTAACTGGGCTGGTTTTGGTGCAGAACTGGATGCGCTGCGACCACTCCTCGAGGAATTGAGCCAGCACTCCGCCGGTCGTTAGCCACTCGCCGAAGCACCCGTCATTGTGCGGGCGCGACAACACTCCCTCTCGAAGGGGAGCCTGCAGCCACGAAATTCGCCCGCACGGCAGACTCAGCGGCCGAGGAAGAGGGCTTCGAACCCCTCGGTCCACCGCGTGAGGGACGGCGCTTTTCGAGACCGCTCGGTTCGATCTCTATGACACCTCCCCTTTCACAAAAGAGACCGACTGCTTCGCGAGAGGGACCGAGGGTTCGAATCCGTCTCCCTCCAGCGCGGAGTCAGCAACGAACCTTGTGGCTGCCGGGAGCGTCGCACGCGGGTGGGACTCAGAGTTCGAATCCGCTTTGCTCCAGCGGGGAGTCAACAAACTTTCGGTCCCTTTCGCGTTGTCGCCGTAGGCGTCGACATCGCGTCTCGCTCCGGTGACGGCGCCGTCACAACCGGCGCTCCGGTCTAAGCGTGGACGACTGCTCTAACCCGCGCGTAGAGCGAATAACGTTCCCGCAGGGAATCCATCGGAAGTCCTAACTCAGTACCCTTGCCCACCTCCTTGGAGGTGAAAAATGGATCGATTGCCTTCGCAAGAGTATCTTCATCCATGCCCTCCCCGGTGTCCGTCAGCGAGAGGCAGACATATTCGCCAGGCCGTAATCGACCGTGTGCGAGTGCGACGGTTTCCGGTCGAGCCGTAATGACCACGGGACCGCCTTCCGGCATTGCGTCCCGCGCGTTAACCGCAAGATTGAGCAACGCCATTTCGAGCTGGTTCGAGTCTGTGTTCACCCAGGGAAGACCAAGCGGGAAGCGGGTCTCGACCCTCACCGAAGGACCAAGAGATCGTTCGAGTACTCAGCCATACCGTGGACGAGTGCCACGATATCAACCGGACGAAAATCGAGTTCTTGACGCCGCGCAAACATTAGCATGCGCTGCGTTAGCGACGAGCCCCGCTCGGCGCCGCGCAAGGCGTTGTCGATCAGGCGTATGACGGACGCATCGGTCGCCCGCCGACGCGCGATCTCCAGGCTGCCGATAATAGCCGTCAACAAATTGTTGAAATCGTGGGCGATGCCGCCGGTAAGTTGTCCGACGGCCTCCATCTTCTGCGACTGAAATAGAACCTCACGCGTCCTATCGAGGGCGAGTTGCGCATCGCGCCGCTCCGTGAGGTCGCGCGTGATTTTAGCGTATCCCACAAGCTCCCCCGCCGGATTGAAGATCGGATCGATGATGACGTTGGCCCAAAATTGGCTTCCGTCCTTGCGCACGCGCCATCCCTCGCCCTCGAATTTGCCGTCTTTGGCGGCGGTGGCGAGAGCGAGCGCCGGCAAGCCTGCCGCGCGGTCTTCGTCGATGTAGAAGCGAGAGAAGTGCTGACCGAGAATTTCGGCCTCCTCATATCCCTTGAGGCGGCGCACACCCTGATTCCAGCTGGTTATTCTGCCATTGGGATCGAGCATGTAGATGGCGTAATCAGTCACCGCATTGACAAGAAGACGATACCGGCCGAGCTCGGCGGCCTCCGCCTCCTGCACGTCAAGATCGTGCTGTAGCCCGCCCACCACTGCTTGAAACTGCTCTTCCCTCTTACGCAACGTGGCGATCGCCCGCTCACGTTCGATGGCGCCTCGTGTCTGTTCGGCCTCCGTGGGATCGAGCAGCAACTCACCCAGTTCCCGATGCTGCTCCATCAGCGCGAGCATGTCCGCTTCGTAGGTCAGGTCACTGTGCGTTTCCGTCCAGTAGTGCGCGGCGCGAATGAAGGCCATGAAGCAGAGGAGAAATTCCAAGTTGGTCTCGCCGACTGCTGTGCGCACCGCTTCGCGGACATGGCCAGGGGCGAGCGGTG
>DATMOB010000114.1:0-14180 GCA_035568455.1 Granulicella sp. | reverse complement strand
GGAACCGGATGGCCAAACTCGCGGCAGAGTTCTTGCCTCCACCCCGTATCCTTCATCCTTGGCC
The DNA here is from genome assembly GCA_035568455.1 of Granulicella sp. Classification (GTDB taxonomy): domain Bacteria; phylum Acidobacteriota; class Terriglobia; order Terriglobales; family Acidobacteriaceae; genus Edaphobacter. The sequence goes on along the minus strand of DATMOB010000114.1, from coordinate 14,116 downwards.
CAGCGTTCGCTTCGCCGTCAAGCACCCGAGGTGGGAGCCCGGTGCGTGAATCGCGCCCGCCGGGATCTGTGCGGGGGGTGCGCAGCAATGCGCATCCCTACCGCGACATGCTGTGCTGCCTGGTTGCTGTTCCGTGCTGTGGGGAGACGTTGAAGGAGTTTTCTCGCCGCCAGTCAGGTTCCACTCACTGTGTTCAGTCAGTCGGAACTGGCTGAAGCGGTGCAGGGGGGCGGACAGGAACACGGACAGAACCTAGTGCTTGCGTACTCCAAAGTGAAAGAGATGGATGATTCTCCCCATCTGCTCAAGTACAACAAGGCTAGCGGCGCAGCAATTCGGTCAGACGCTAAGTGGGGCAAATCTTGCTTGGGCGCCATCGAGGATATTCAGTTCATCGGTGAATTCGCGCTGGTGTCAATGCATATCAACCCTTCAGCCGAAATCCTTTGGATAGTGGACAAGGATCTCAAGCCACGGATGACGTTGTATGGGTTCCGTCCGCTTGAGGTGACTCCGGGGTAGATCGTAGTTGTCGAGGATATGGTCCATTTCAGTCCCGTGCACCCGGAACGCGTGCAGATTGCGGATCTGCGGAGTGGCAAAACTTCAGAACTGTATCCAACAAAGGGCGATGTGCAGCGCGAGCAACTGATAAAGGAACGCGCGAAACACCTGCCCCCTGACGCTGCGTGTGTCCGTGCGAATGACCCATGCAGGCCGGAGTTGTTCGATGAAGATGTATGGCAAATGGGGACGGACGGCAAAGGGAACTTTGCTTTTCTGATAGAGCAATCGCCATGCGTTGCATGGGGAGCGAGCGCAGCGCAGAACGTGCTGTACATCTACCAACGTGGTTCCGCCGGATGGCACTTCTGCGAACGGAAGGTTGCCGATTCCGAGAGGGAAGCTTTAGGCAAGTCGCTGGTGGCAGATTTCGGCCAGGTTGCGAGACGGTGCAAGCAACGCAGCCGGTAGTCCCGGATATGTCGACGGTAATCTTCAACCCATTCCTACGGCCTTGAACATTGGCTACTGTTTGAGGCTTTTCGAACTGACCCGCCACCAAATCTTGGTCAACGCCCGGTCTGGTCGGCAAACAGGACGTTGGATGTTGGCGGCTCCGTTTGGAAAGCCGTTTTGTGGCCACCAGAGACGATCCGTAGCATGTCCGTACCGCTGCGTCGAAACCTCGTGCATTCCGCCGCGCCGCTTCAAGGGTGAGTCACTCCTACCCGCTCCCCCTTCTGGGCGTATCCTTTCCGCTAAGGAGGGCGCATGTACATCCCCCAGGCGAACGAAGAGAAACGCATCCCTATCCTGCATCAGCTCATCCAGGCCGAACCCCTCGCCGCCTTGGTCACCCTGAGCGGCGGCGGCCTGCTCGCCACACACCTCCCCATGGTTCTGGAGGCCTCAGCCGACTCCCTCGGAACCCTGCGCGGTCACGTCTCCCGCGCCAATCCACAATGGCGCGACCTCGACTCCTCGGTCGACGCCCTCGCCATCTTCTCCGGCCCGCAGCACTACATCACCCCCAACTGGTATCCCGGCAAGCAGGAGCATGGCAAGGAGGTGCCTACCTGGAACTACGTCGTCGTCCACGCCTATGGCCCGCTCCAGGTCATCGCTGACCAGCACTGGCTCCTCACACACATCGAACAACTTACCGCGCAGAGCGAGGTTGATGCACCCACCCCGTGGAGGGTCAGTGACGCACCGGCTGAGTTCATTCGCACCCTGCTCAACGGCATCATCGGCTTCGAGCTCCCCATCCATCGCCTCGAAGGGAAGTGGAAGGTTAGCCAGAACCGCAGCGCCCGCGACAAGCAAAGCGTCATCGACGGACTCACCGCCCGCAACACCCCCGAAGCGCTCACCATGAAAGACCTCGTAGCAGAGCGCTCATAACCACTCCACGCGCTCAACGCCTGGGAACTCCTCATCAAGGCTAAGCTGCAGGATGCGCATCGCATGCTTCGAGAAAAGGCGCGCCTGGAAGATGTCGCCGTGACGGCGGACGGACACTGCCTGCGTCATCGGACATCTCCGGTGCAACCGAACTTCGGCGTCAGAGCAATGTCGGCCAGGACTTCGAGCGCCCGCACGTTGGAGATGGATACCTTGCTCTCACTGTGGCACCATGCAGCCCTTGCTTGTTCCTAAAAAGAAGGCCGCCGAACTCCTCGGGATCTCTCTCAGATCTGTCTGCTATCTCATGGCTGAAGGACGGCTGAAGTCGCGAAAGATCGGGGGAAGGGTACTGATCGCGACTGAGGAGTTGGAGAGGTTCCTCCGGCACGACCGGATGGATCCCATCGTGCCGCAACAGGCTGCTTGATCCGACCTGATCCTTAAACCTTAGAGACGAAAACCAGCCCGCAACCGGGCTGGCTTTCGTCTTTCCTGGTGTCCTGGGGATACATTTTGGGATACTCCCCGACGATCCATTCAGGGATTTAAATGACGATGGCCGCCCTGTTCGGGTCGGCCAATTTGGTGCTTTTGGGATCTACAGGGAGGGGAAGGGAACTGTCTAGAAACACAAGGGATACATTTTTTTGTCGGGTATCCCTTTTGTATTCCCGCGATTTTCCGCTGCCTGCGAGATGCCCGTAAAGTATCGATTCTTATGGTGAGAGCGCTGGGGCTCGAACCCAGGACCAACGCCTTAAAAGGGCGATGCTCTACCAACTGAGCTACGCTCTCTTGCCACTTAGCAACGGTACCACATCTGCCGCCGCGCTGCCTGGCCGAGGTGCCCCGGCTTGCATCATGCTCTGCCCGATCCGCGAACTGCCGCTCCGGGCGCCGATCATTTCCCAACGTATAGTAGTGGGGAATCCAGTAGCCCTTAGTAGTGGGGAATCCAGTAGCCCTCAAGGGAGCACTCGGCATGGAGCGCAGCGAGATCCATCGTAAGCAGCAGCAGTACATCTACCCGGCAGTCGCGAACTACTTCAGCGATCCGCTGCCGCTCGAGCGCGGCGAGATGCAGCATGTCTGGGATGTGGAAGGGAAGCGTTATCTCGACTTCTTCGGCGGCATCGTTACTGTGGGCGTCGGCCACGCCAATCCGCGGATCAACGGCCCAGTCAAGGCACAGATGGACAAACTCGGCCACACCTCGACACTCTATCCCCACCAGGCCATGGTGGAGTTAGCCGAGCGGGTCGCTCGCATCACCCCTGGCCGCCTGGAGAAGAGCTTCTTCAGCACCAGCGGCACCGAAGCCAACGAGACCGCCATCCAGTCCGCCCGCATGCACACCGGCAACCTTGAGATCATCGCCCTGCGCCACGCCTACAGCGGCCGGTCGTCGCTGACGCGCTCGCTCGGCGGCATCAGCGCCTGGCGCAAGGCCTCCTACGAGGTAGGCATCGTCCACGCGATGAACCCTTACTGCTACCGCTGCCCGCTGGGCAAGACCTATCCATCCTGCGAGGTGGCCTGCGCCAAGGACATTGAGGCTGTCATCCAGTCCTCCACCTCGGGCGCCATTGCCGGCATGATCGCCGAGCCGATCCAGGGTGTCGGCGGCTTCATCACCCCGCCCAAGGAGTACTTCAAGATCGCCTTCCGCATCATCAAGCAGTACGGTGGCGACTTCATCGCCGACGAGGTGCAGACCGGCCTTGGCCGCACCGGCAGCAAGTGGTTCGGCATCGAGCACTGGGAGGTCGAGCCCGACATCCTCACCTCCGCCAAGAGCCTGGGCAACGGCTACCCCATCGGCCTCACTGTCGCCGCCCCCGAGGTCGCCAGTGCCTTCCAGGGGCCGACCATCTCCACCTTCGGCGGCAACCCCATCGCCAGCGTCACCGCGAGCGCGGTCATCGATCTCATCGAAGCCGACGATCTGCGAACCAACTGCGAGGTGAACGGTGGCTATCTGCGTGACCGCCTGCACGAACTCCAGGCCCGCTTTCCGGTGATCGGCGACGTGCGCGGCATGGGGCTGATGCAGGCGCTCGAGCTGGTCGCCGATCCGGTCAGCAAAGAGCCCGTGCCGGCAATCGCCAGCGAGGTCATGGAGGCCGCCCGTGCCCGCGGCCTGCTCATCGGCAAGGGCGGGATGTACAACAACGTCCTGCGCCTCTCCCCGCCGATGAACATCGGTAAGGACGATGTCGACGAGGCCATTCGCATCCTCGAGGAGAGCTTCGTCGCCGTCACCGCCGGGATGCTGGCCACCGCCTGAGCGCTGCGGTGACGTCATCGAGTGCAGATGGGCGTTAGCCGCTGAGGATCGCGCATGGCAAAGTACAATCGAAGATGCCTATGGCTACTTCTCCCGTCGCCGTGTTTCCCGCCGACTCCGGTTCGGCCGCATGACCACCACCGTGGGCCTCAGTGCTCCGAAGACCAAGGGCCGCAGCGCCCTCAAGACGCTGCCCGGTCTGCTGATCAGCGCCTTCTTTCTCTGGTACACCTTCAAGGGAATCTCCTTCGCGCAGATTCGCGCCCTGCGGCTGGTCTCGCCGCTGTGGATCCTCGGCGTGCTGGGCTTTACCGCCGCCAGCTACAGCCTGCGCTGCGTCCGCTGGACTCGCATGATGCGCTCGACCGGAGCCCGCTTCGGGGTCTGCGCGCGCGTTCTGATGACCTCGCTGGCCGCCAACAACATCCTGCCGCTGCGCATCGGCGACATCATGCGTGTCTTCACCTACGCCGAGGATCTGGGCACCTCGCCCTCGGTCATCCTCAGCACCGTTATTCTCGAGAAGCTGCTGGACATCTTCATCCTGGTCATCCTGTTTGTCGCGACCATGGGCAGCCTCGCCACCCATCGCTATAAGGTGATCGCGTACAGCTCGCTGGCAGTCTCGTCGGTTGGGCTGCTGGTGCTGCTCTTCGGCGCGCGCCTCCTGCTGCCCCGAATCACCGCCCTCTTTCAACGCTTTCCCGGCAATGCTAAAGTGGCCAAGCTGGAGCACTGGATCGTGCTCGCGTTCGATGCCACCGCACGTCTGGGAGTGGTCGGTTCCGCGGTGCTGCTGCTGCAGTCGGCCGTGGTGTGGACCTGCGAGGGCATGATCTTCGCCTCGGCGCTCAAGCTCTTCGGCATCCCCACGGACTGGATCGCACCCTGGTTGGCCGTCTCCTTCGCCAACCTCTCCTACCTGGTCCCGAGCTCTCCTGGAGCCATCGGGCCCTTCGAGCTTGCGGTCAAGAGCTCGCTGGTCAGCCACGGCGCGGCCAGCAGCCAGGCGGCGCTCTTCGGTTTGGCCCTGCATGCGTGGCTGCTGGTCTCGGTCACCGGAGCAGGCGGCGTGATCTTCCTCATCCATCGGGCCCGCATCCATAACCACACGCCGCTGCTTGAAGAGATCGAGACCCTGCCCGAGGAGATGCCCTGAGGCCATGGGTTGGGTCATGAATCTGCGGACTGCGCGCCGGTTCACGTAGACTGAAGCTTGCAGCTATTTCCTTTTTCGCGGTGAACCGCACGTTATGTATCGCACAATCCAGCAGCACATCCTGGCGCGTATCCAGACCATCCTTCTTGAGAAGTACGACGTTACCCTGGCCCAGCTTGCGGTGGAGCAGCCGCCGAACGTCGCCATGGGAGAGCTCGCTCTCCCGGTCGCCTTCGAGCTGGCCAAGCGCCTGCGCAAGGCGCCGCGCGCCATCGCCGCCGAGCTGGCGGCCGAACTGCAATCGGCCCTGACCAGCGACCTGTCCCCGCTCGAAGGCGTGGCCAGCGTGGAGGTAGCCGGCGCCGGCTACCTGAACATCAAGCTCGATCGCGCCGCCGCCGTCCGCCGCATCGCCGCCGACCGGCACGCCGACGTGGGCGGCCCCGGCTTCCGCCTGGTCGAACACACCAGCATCAATCCCAACAAGGCCGCGCACATCGGCCACCTGCGCAACGCCATCCTCGGCGACACCTTCCAGCGCCTGCTGCGGCCCGACTCCTTCAAGAGCGGCTTCCAGGTCGGCGTGCAGAACTACATCGACAACACCGGCGTTCAGGTCGCCGACGTGGTCGTCGGCCTGGTTCATCTCGAGGGCCGCTCGCTCGCTGACGTCCGCCAGCTGTTGACCGAGCTCGCCGCGTCGAACGTCCGCATCGACTACTACTGCTGGGACCTCTACGCTCGCGTCTCGCAGTGGTACACCGCCGACCCCGCCCAGATCGCCGCGCGCAAACAGGTTCGCCTCGAGACGCTGCACGCGCTCGAGACCGGCGACAACGAGATCGCAGAGATCGCCGACCTGATCGCGACCTCCGTCCTGCGCCGCCACCTCGAGACGATGCAGCGGCTCGGCATCGAGTACGACTTCCTTCCTCGCGAGAGCGAGATCCTCTCCCTGCACTTCTGGGACGCCGCCCGCGAGCTGATGATCGAGAAGGGCGTCCTCTACCTCGAGACCGCCGGCAAGAACAAGGGCTGCTGGGTGATGAAGCGGGCCGGCAACGGGTCCGCAGCGGCAACGCCTGAGGACGAGGCGGCCGAGGGCGAGGGCGAAGCCGCCGACGGCCCCGATGAGGACGCCAAGGTCATCGTCCGCTCCAACGGCACCGTCACCTACGTCGGCAAGGACATCGCCTACCACCTGTGGAAGTTCGGCCTGCTGCCGGGCAGGGACTTCGGCTACAGGCTCTTCCACGAGTACCCGACCCATCCCTGCTGGATCTCGACCGACGGCGCCAGCGATCCCGGCCACCCCACCTTCGGCAAGGCCGACGCCATCTATAACGTCATCGACTCGCGCCAGAACGATCCGCAGAACAACGTCGTGCTGGCGCTGCGCGGCATGGGATACACTGAGGCCGCCGACCGCTACACCCACTTCAGCTACGAGATGGTCGCCCTGACCCCGCGCTGTGCCATGGAACTGGGCTACACCGTCAGCGAAGAGGATCAGGCCCGCTCCTTCATCGAGGTCAGCGGCCGCAAGGGCTTCGGCGTCAAGGCCGACGACCTGCTGGACAAGCTGATTGCCGCGGCCCAGGCTGAGGTCGACGCCCGCCACCCAGACTTGGCTGAGTCCGAGCGCGTCGCCATCGCCACCCAGATCGCGGTTGGAGCGCTGCGCTTCTTCATGCTGCGCTTCACGCGCAACACCGTCATCGCCTTCGACTTCAAGGACGCGCTCAGCTTCGAGGGCGAGACCGGCCCCTACATCCAATACGCCATCGTGCGTGCGGCGAACATCCTGCGCAAGGCCGAGACGACAGAAGCCGAGGCGCTCGCCGCCGTCGCCACGCTCGATCTCGACTCGCTCAACACCGAGCAGGGAAGCGACCTGTGGGAGAGCTGGCTGGCCTGCTCGAAGCTCACGCTTCTGCTTGAGCAGTGCCTGGCGACCGCCGAGCCCGCCTACCTGGCCAAGTACGCCTTCCAGCTGGCGCAGCAGTTCAACAACTTCTACCACCGCCACCACGTCCTGCACGAAACCGATCCCACCCGCAAGGCGCTGCTGCTGGCGACCGCCGCGGTGGCGCGCCGTGAGCTCGAGCGTGCGCTCGGCTATCTCGGCATCGCCGCTCCGCCGGTGATGTAGGAGAGAGGCCGGGGACGGATTTAAGAGAGACAAGAGTTGAGCCCCACCTGCATACAGCGGGCGGGGCTCAACTCTTGTGATTGGACGAATTGTGGTCGCCCCTGATGGCGACTAGGTGGCCTTCGCCGGGGTGTAGCTGCGCACCCATTCCACGATCGAGCGCACTCCGATGCCGGAGGGCCCCTTCGCCAGCCAGGGCCGCTGCTCGTCGTTCCAGGCGCAGCCGGCGATATCGAGATGCACCCAGGGCGTCTCGTCGGCAAACTCGGCTAGGAACATCGCCGCCGAGGTCGCGCCGCCGTAGCGGGTCGCCCCGGTGTTCATCATGTCCGCGATCTGGCTCTTGATCTCCTCGCGATAGTCGCTGGTGCAGGGCAGCCGCCAGAAGTTTTCGCCGGAGGTGGCGAGCCCCTGCTGGAACTGCGCGCAGGCCGTTTCGTCGTTGGCAAACAGTCCGGCGTTGATCTTGCCCAGAGCCACGGCGCAGGCTCCGGTCAGGGTCGCCGCGTCGATCAGGTGGGTGCAGCCGAGCGTCTTGGCGTAGTGCAGGCCGTCGGCCAGAACCAGCCGTCCCTCGGCGTCCGTGTTGACCACCTCGATGGTCTTGCCCGACATCGCCGTCACCACGTCGCCGGGCTTGAATGCCGTTCCGCTCGGCATGTTCTCCGCCGAACAGATGACCGCGATCACGCGCGCCGCCGGCTTCAGCTGCGCGATCGCCCGCATCGCGCCGAGCATCGCCGCCGCCCCGGCCATGTCGTACTTCATCTTCTCCATGCCCTCGGCCGGCTTGATCGAGATCCCGCCGGTATCGAAGGTGATGCCCTTGCCGACCAGTCCAAAGACCGGAGCGTCGGGGGCGACCGTCTTGGGCTCATAGCGCATAACGATCAGCGCCGGTGGCTGCGAAGACCCCTGCGCCACCGCCCAGAACGCTCCCATCTTCAACTCGTGCAGCTTCTCGGTCGAGTAGACCTCGCAGGCCAGGCCGAACTCCGAGGCCATCGCCGCGGCTCTTCGCCCCAGCTCCGTGGGAGTCAGCACGTTGCCCGGCTCATTCACCAGGGAGCGGGTAAAGTTCTGCGCTCCGGCGAGGATGCGCCCCTCGGCGAAGCCCACCTGAATCTCCTGCCGCGTCGAGGCGTTGTGGGCCGTCTCATTGACCAGCACCACCGCGCTAGGGACGGTCTGGTCCTTGCGGTCGCTCTTATAGGTGTCCCAGTCCATCTCGGCGAGCTCCATGCCCTCGACCATCGCCCGCGCCGTCAGCAGGCAGGGCAGTTCATCGAGATCCTCATCGGAGAGGGCGTGGTCCTCGGGGAACGCGACCGCAACGCTGCGCAGTCCGCGCGGCTTTGCCGCCCGCAGCGCCGTTCCGGCTGCCTTTCTCACCTGCTCAACCGAGAGCGTCTTGGCCTTGCCCAGTCCCACCAGCAGCAGCCGCTCCGCGCGCAGCCCCGAGGGCGCATGCAGCAGCACGGTCTCGCCCAGCGCTGCCTTGAACTCGCCCGAGGCGAGCACCTGAGTGCTGGCATTTATCACCGCATCCGAGGTCGTCAACAGCGCCGGCAGCGGCTCCTCGGTCTTGCCGGGCGTGATGTCCACCGCGAAGACGGCGAGCAGGGGAGTGACGATGCGGGAGGGGTCCTGGAAGACTAGTTGCGTGTCCATAGAACATCCTACCGTGATTCAGGTCACATAGAGCGGCGATTCTCTGTCGCTTGAAAAGTCTCAAGATGGGAGCGCGTCCGCAGAGAGCCACCCAGAAAGCGACCCCGCGGCCCTAGCGGCGCTGGCCCCGCGCCATGGCCGCCTTGGCCTCGTTATCCGCCTCGCGTTTGCGTTCGGTGGCCCGCTTGTCCCAGTCCTGCTTGCCCTTAGCCAGCGCCAGTTCGCACTTTACCCGGCCGTTGCGAAAATAAAGTCGTACCGGAATGAGCGTAAAGCCCTTCATCTTCGTCATACCTTCGAGCCTCCGCACCTCCTGTTTGTGCAGCAGCAGTTTGCGGGTGCGCAGCGACTCGTGATTCATTGCATTTCCGTGCGAGAAGGGACCGATGTGGGCATTCAACAGAAAACACTCGCCATCCTTGAGCAGGCCATAGGCGTCTTTAAGGTTGGCCTTGCCTTCGCGAATCGACTTCACCTCGGTGCCCCGCAGCGCCACACCCGCCTCGTAGCGGTCGGTCAGGAAGTAGTTGTGGCTGGCGGAGCGGTTGAACGAGGCATCGCGCAGCCCCGCGGCCACCGGATCGCGGTCCTTCTGCTTGACCACGGGTTTGGGCTGATGCGGAGTGGTCGGGTTGGAGAGCGAACGGGCCATAGGACCCCTTATCTTAACACGCTGCCCACTCCAGCCGGTCCAACCCGCCCGGCGCGCCGCTCCCTGCGATCGCCTGACCGGTTGCTGCGCCGATGTCCTGGCGATGCCACATATCACCTTGGGAAGTATTGACTTTGGAAGACGTTACCCTGCTCAACTCCGCGCCGCTCACAGTGCTATACTCAGCCGAACCGGGCTCCGGCAAAGTGTTTTTTCTCCTCGACCGCATCCGCACCGTTTTGCATGGGCCGTCCCGGAAGCGCTTTCGCCCAGGCCCAATGCAATTGAAATCAAAGGACGTCATCAGCATCATGGGTCGCCGGTTGAAGAAAAATTTCCCTCCGTTTTCGGATTTCTCGTACGTGCCGCCGGTACGGATGTTCTTCGGTGCGCCGCTGTCGGCGTTCGCCCTCCTGCTCGTCCTGGGCGGTGTCGCAGCCAGCACCCCCGCCGCCCACGCGCAGTCGGCCTCCACCTGGAATAAGCGTGGCCAGGAGGCCGAGGCGCGCGAGGACTACGATGTCGCCTATCAGGACTACCTAAAGGCCCACCTAAAGGCCCCTAACGACCTTCGCTACCGCGCCCGCTACGCGAGCATGCGCTTCAAGGCCGCCGCCGCCCATGTCGATCGCGGCCGCGTGTACCTGCAGGGAGGAGACGTCGGTGGTGCGCTCATCGAGTTCCAGCGTGCTCTCGCCATCGATCCATCCAATCAGGCCGCCCAGCAGGAGATCGATCAGATCCGCAACGCCCAGTCGGCCGGCAGCACGCCCGCCGGCCCCGGGACGCAGCAGACCGCCCGCCAGGCCGAGACCCTCCGCCAGATCTCCTCGATCGCCGGCGTGATCCAGCTGAAACCCGTCTCGAATGATCCCATCACCATCCACTCGGTCGAGGACAGCAAGTACATCTACCAGGCCATCGGCAAGATCGCCGGCCTGAACGTGCTCTTCGACCCGGACTACACCTCCAAGCGCATCCCCGTCGATCTCAACAACGTGAGCCTGTCCGACGCCCTGCGCATCGTCGGCACTCTCTCCGGCACCTTTTACAAGCCAGTCACCAGCAACACCATCTTCGTCGCTGCCAACACCCAGCAGAAGCGCCGGGATCTCGAAGAACTGGCCGTCCAGACCTTCTACCTGACCAACATGAGCACGGCCAACGACGCCACCGAGGTGCTCACCGCGATCCGCAATATGATGGATCCCACGGTCAAGATCTTTCTCGTGCCCAGCCAGAACGCTCTGGTGATGCGGGGCACGCCCGACCAGCTCATGCTCGCGCAGAAGCTCATCAACGACCTCGATCGGGCCAAGCCCGAGGTGGTCGTCGACGTCGCCGTCCTCGAGGTCAACCGCAACCGTGAGCGGACGCTCGGCATTCAGCTGCCGCAGACCTTCGGCCTGACCGCGCAGGCCAGCAGTACCAGTATCACCACCACCCCCGCCACCGGCACCTCCACCACCCCCACATCGAACTTCACCTTGAACTCGTTGGCTCACCTGAATGCCAACAACTTCGCTGTGACCATCGGCAATGCCACGGCGAACGCTCTGCTGACCGACAGCGATACCCGCATCCTGCAAAATCCCCGCATCCGCGCCACCGACGGTCAACGCTCGCAGCTGAAGATCGGGCAGAAGATTCCCATCGCGACCGGATCCTACAGCGCGGGCGTCTCGACTACCACCACCATCGGCGTACAGACCCAGTTCAGCTATCTCGACGTCGGCGTCAACATCGACATGACCCCGACCGTCCACTACGACCACGAGGTCAGCCTGAAGCTCCGGGTGGAGGTCTCCTCCGAGGCCGGAACCGTCACCATCAGCGGGGTCACCGAACCGATCATCGCGCAGAACGTCGCCGAGCAGATCATCCAACTCAAGGATGGCGAGCCCAGTATCCTCGCCGGTCTGCTCACCAAGAGCGACACGGTCAGCGTCAACGGCAACCCCGGACTCAGCGAGCTGCCGCTGCTGAAGTATGTCTTCGGCTCCAGGGACAAGACGACGCAGGACAATGAGATCGTCTTCCTCCTCATTCCCCACGTCGTGCGCGAGTCCGTCCTGAGCCGGATTAATACCCGCGCCATCGATACCGGGACCAGCCAGTCGATGGAGCTGCGCCAGGATCCCAACCTCAGCGCCGCCTCCGATATGGAGCCCGCCGACAGCACCGGCCCGGCCCCGCTGCCCGCCAACGCTGCCAGCGCCGCCGCTGCGGTCGTGCATCCGCAACAGCCCCGCGGCCAGCTTCCGTCCGAGATCCCCGGCCAAACCCCCGATCAGGTTCCCGGCCAGACTCCGGCGACTCCAACCCCGGCTCCAGCTCCGCCACCGCCCACCGCGCCAGCCGGCCCTCCGGTCAGCTTTACCGTCCAGCCGTCCAACCCCAACCAGACCGTAGGCAGCACCTTCCAGACCTCGGTGGTGATCGGTAACGCCCAGGACGTCTTCGCGGTCCCGCTGCAGCTGCAGTTCAACCCCGCCGTCCTGCAACTGGTCAACGTCGATGCCGGCCCGTTCCTCGGTGGCGACGGCCAGGCGGTCGCCCTGGCCCACCGCGTCGACAACGGCACCGTCACCCTCTCCGCCTCGCGTCCGCCGAACACCAAGGGAATCAGCGGGCAGGGAAGCGTCTGCACCATCACCTTCAAGGCGATCGCGCCCGGAGACTCCCCGCTTACCCTGGTCAAGGTGGGGGCGATGAACAGCGCGCACGCCAATCTTCCGGCCGTCGGTTCGCAGGCCGTGGTGCGTGTGAAGTGATCTCTTTGCTGCCGAATTACCGTGGCGATCGAGCAAGCCGGCCAGGAGGCCGGCCAGCAAGCCGACTCTCCCCTCAGTCCGGCCTTACTCTGGTGGAGCTGATCGTCGTCTTCACCATCCTCGCCATTCTGTCCACCGCCGCCCTCCCGATCGCCCGCTTTCAGGTCAAGCGCGCTAAGGAGCGGGAGTTGCGCCGTGACCTCTGGGCGATGCGCTCCGCCATCGACGCCTACCACGACGCTGCGATGAAGGGCGGCATCATCACCAAGGTCGACAGCATGAACTATCCGCCCGATCTGCAGACCATGGTCGACGGGGTCGAGATCCAGACCAAGAAGGTCAAGTTTCTGCGCGCTATCCCCAAAGACCCCATGACCGGGGACACTGACTGGGGTCTGCGCTCCAACCAGGACGACGCCGACTCCGACTCCTGGGGCGGCCAGAATGTCTTCGACGTCCACTCCAAGAGCAACGGCACCGCCCTCGATGGAACCAAGTACAACACATGGTAGCCAACTCCAAATCGCCAGCCAACTCGTCCGCGCAGCGCCGCCAGCAGGGCTTTACCCTGATCGAGTTGATGATCGTCATGATCATCATCGGCGTGCTCGCCGCCATCGCCGTGCCCGCCTACGTGCAGTCGGTGCGCCACGCCCGCGAGGCCGTCCTCAAGGAGGATCTGCACACCCTGCGCGCGGCCATCGACTCCTACACCGTCGACAAGGGCAAGGCCCCGCAGGCACTCACCGACCTGATCGAGGCCGGCTACCTGAAGAGCATGCCCAAGGATCCCATGACCAACAGCACCGATACCTGGGTGCCGGCCGAATCCGACATGCTCAGCACCACCGATCAGACCGAGTCCGGCATCAACGACGTCCACAGCGGATCGCAGGACGTCTCGACCGAGGGCACCGCTTACAGCACCTGGTAGCCGCCTGACTTTGACCTCCTGACCCCCACCGCCCTGCGCCGGGAAGCGCCGCCGGGTTTTCCGCTCGAACCAGCAAAGTCTCTAGCCACGGCTCACCAAAAGGAGCATACTAGCGTCCAACCCGTGCAGAGCTGCGTCGCCCGCCGGGGAAGCAGGGTAGGTAGAGCGCAGCTGAGCCGCACGCGCCGTCGACTCCCAGGAGAAACGCTCATGCGCCCCGCCGTCCATCTAGGTCTCGCAGCTCTTCTTACGTTGGCAACAGGCGCCTACGCTCAGCAGACCCCCGCTCCCACCCCAGCTTCGACCCCGCCACTGGCCCAGCCCTCCGCCCAGCCGCCGGCCAAGGCTCCCGACGCGACCCCGGCGCCGTCGAACACACCGCCTGCACCGGGCACGAAGCCAGTCAGTGCCAAGGACTCCAAGACGGCCACCGTTGCCAAGACCGATTCGCTCCCGTCGCCCGGTGAGAACCTCGATCCCCACATCAAGGCGGGCAGCGAGGATGACGTCAACGCCGTCGGCAACCGCAACATCGGTGGCCGCGGCATGGGCAACTGGTACTCCACCAACTGGGAG
>DATMOB010000113.1:0-16390 GCA_035568455.1 Granulicella sp. | reverse complement strand
CGGCCGGAGGTCCCGATCATCATCCTCTCGGCGACGCTCGAGCACCGGTTTGGCGGGGTCGAGGATATGCACCTGCTGAAGGGGTTCAGTTCGAATGACGACCTGCTGGCTTCGTTGCGCTCGCTCGAGGCGAAGCGCCGCGGGGCGCCGGTCGTGGTGGATGCGCGCGAGTTCTTTTACTCTCGGATTGGGCTTGCGATCGGGAGCGACGTCTTGGTTCAGATTCTTGACGACTCCGGTGATTGGGTCTACTGCAATGAGACGGCTGCTGAGTATCTTGGGCAGCCGCGTGAGTGGTTTCCGGGCCGGAACATGTTTGTTGAGATGCCGAACGTGATGCGCGACTGGCGCCAGGTGATCTTTACTGTGGCCTCGACGCGGGAGACCTATATCGATCGCAGCCGGCGGGGGTTGGTCAACGTCCCTCATGCGGGCGACCAGTCGGATTCCTGGAGTGTGCTGGCGTTTCCCATCACATTGCACGACGGCCGTCACGGAGTGGTGTTGACTGCCCGGGTGCTCGGTAAACCGGTGGTACCAGTGGTCCATCCCGCCTGATGTCACTGCGTTACGGCGCCTGATACCCTTTCGCTATGGACGTGCTGCGTAAGCGAGCTTTGGGGATGGTGCTGGCGTTGGGCGTGAGCGGATGTCACTCGGCTTACATCAATTCGACGATCAGCAATGAGACGGACAAGCCGGTTTCCTTGATCCAGGTGGACTATCCGAGCGCCAGCTTCGGCGTGCAGAGTCTGAATCCCGGCCAGAATTTTAAGTATCGCTTCAAGGTTCTGGGCTCTGGGCCAGTCAAGGTGAGCTACACGGATGGCCTTCAGCACGATCACAAGGCAACTGGGCCGATTCTGCGTGAGGGCAACGAGGGGTCGCTGCGGATTGTGATTGCGAACGACGGGGTTCATTGGGATCCGGCTTCGTTTCCTCCCGGGCGGTAATTCACTGCGCACGTGAGAGATGGCCGGGAGACGCGGCTTGGCCGGAGAGTATCCGGAGAGTATCTTGGCGCATACCCTTTTGGGAGGCGTTGTCCGGATTTGTGCGTAGCATACGGGAACTGCGTCACAATAGAAGAGGTAGTGTTTTGTAGGGACGGAGGGGCAATGCCGCGGATTAACTTTCAGCAACAACTCTTGGCATTGAAGGACAAACTGCTGGCGATGGCGGCGCTGTCGCAGCAGGCGCTGGAGTTTTCGGTCGAGGCATACATGTCTGGGGATATGGCCTTGTGCGATCACGTCCTGGAGATCGAAGCGGCCATCAATGCAGCGGAGACCTCGGTGGACGAAATGGCCTATGACCTGCTGGCCAAGGAACAGCCGATGGCGATCGATCTGCGGTTCATCCTTTCGGTGATCAAGATCAATGGCGATCTGGAACGGATCGGGGATCAGGCGGCCAATATCGCGCAGCGGGCGCAGTCGTTGAAGGACTGCCCGCAGATCTCGCTGCCGATCGATATCAAGGAGATGGGCGAAAGGGCCGGGGTGATGATCCGGACGGCGATCCAGGCGCTGCTGGAGGCGAATGCGAAGCTGGCGGAGTCGGTGCTGGCGATGGACAGCGAGATCGACGAGATGAACCGGATGGTGCAGACGGAGCTGGTCGAGGTGATGCAGCAGCACTCGCTGGTGAGCGAACAGGCGTTGAATGCGATTTTGATCTCACGCAATCTGGAGCGGGCGGCGGACCATGCGACCAATATCGCGGAGGATGTGATCTTTTGGGTGCGCGGGTCAGATGTGCGGCATAAGGTGTCGCTGGCCGAGGCGGACTAGGAGTACCAATCCGGCGTAGCGCACGGCATGGACTTCCCAGAGGTGGGGGGAGAGGTCTATGCTTCGCTTGATGCCGATGGTGTGGTCGGCGGAAGCGGGGTGCGGCATGGCGACAGCGACGCGACAGGAGATGGGACAGGGCGCGGAGTTTCTTCCTCTGAAGGGGACCGACCACGTCGAGTTTTATGTCGGGAATGCGCGTCAGTCGGCGTACTTCTACCGGGCGGCGTTCGGGATGCGGCTGGTGGCGTATGCGGGGCCGGAGACCGGGGTGCGCGATCGGGTGTCGTACGTGCTCGAGCAGGGCAAGGTGCGATTTGTGTTGACCACGTCGCTGCGGCCGGATACGGAGATTGCGGAGCATGTCGCCCGGCATGGCGATGGAGTGCGGGCGATCGCGTTGTGGGTCGACGATGCGCGGCAGGCGTGGCAGGCGACGGTGGAGCGCGGGGCGCGGAGCGTGGCGGCTCCTGAGGAGCGCACGGACGAGAATGGGGCCGTGGTGACATCGAGCATTGCGGCTTATGGGGATACGATCCATACGTTTGTTGAGCGCGGTGGCTATGCGGGGGCGTTCATGCCGGGCTTTCGAGCGGTCGACGAGGATCGGGTGGCGCGGCCGGTGGGGCTGCTGCACATCGACCACATGGTCGGCAACGTGGGATGGAATGCGATGAACCAGTGGGTGGAGTTTTACTCGCATGTGATGGGTTTCTCGCTGTATCAGCACTTTGATGACGCGGATATTTCGACGGAGTACTCGGCGCTGATGTCGAAGGTGATGGCGAATGGGAATGGGTATGTGAAGTTCCCGATCAACGAGCCGGCGCGAGGGAAGCGGAGGTCGCAGATCGAGGAGTATCTGGACTTCTATCAGGGGCCGGGTGTCCAGCATATTGCGCTGGCGAGCAGGGACATCCTGGCGACGGTGGCGCAGCTGCAGGCGCAGGGAGTGGAGTTTTTGACGGTGCCGCACACGTACTATGGCGAGCTGCAGGGGCGGGTGGGTCGGATCGACGAGCCGGTGGAGGAGCTGGAGCGGCTCGGGATCCTGGTGGACCGCGACGACGAGGGGTACATGCTGCAGATCTTCACCCGTCCGGTGGAGGACCGGCCTACGCTGTTCTACGAGATCATTCAGCGCAAAGGGAGCCGGAGCTTCGGCAAGGGGAACTTCAAGGCGCTGTTTGAGGCCATCGAACGGGAGCAGGCACTGCGCGGAAATCTGTAGGTTTGCGGGTGGCGCCGGACGGCCCGCGTGGGCTCTGGGAGCGGTTGGCGCATGTTGCTATTTCGGTAAATAGTGGTGTAACATCCGCCACTGTGCAGCGCTAGCGGGCTGCATCGAGGCTGGGAGCTATGGAGCTTTGGCCGCTGGCAGTCTATGTCGCCATCGTTGGCTTGCTGGTTGTCTCCATGCTGGGCCTCTCGTTCGTCCTCGGTCAACGGCACCAGGACCGGGCTACTGGCTCGCCATACGAATCGGGCATCCTCTCGGAAGGTTCGGCACGCGTACGGTTTTCGGCCAAGTTTTATCTGGTGGCCATGTTCTTCGTCATCTTTGATCTGGAAGCTGTGTTTTTGTTCGCCTGGGCGGTGGCGGTCCGTGAGGTTGGATGGGCCGGCTACGCCGAGGTGCTGCTGTTCATCACCGTACTGCTTGCGACGCTGGCTTATCTGTGGCGCGTCGGCGCTCTGGATTGGCGACATGGGAGCAGACGAATGGTGAGTTAGCCCGGGGTGGTGTGCCATGCACTGGTCAATTGCTCGGCCTGAGGCTTCGTCGCAGGCTGAGAAGGCCGATGAGAATTTAGAGGAAGCAGTACGCCGCAGCCTCGTTCTGTCGCGTGTGGATGACTTGGTTGCGTGGAGCCGCAAGAACTCGGTGTGGCCCTTCAACTTCGGGCTCTCGTGTTGTTTTGTCGAGATGGCCACGAGTATCACCAGCAAATACGATATTTCACGGTTTGGTGCTGAAGTGATTCGCGGGACGCCGCGCGAGGCGGACCTGATGGTCATCGCGGGGACGGTCTTCATCAAGATGGCGCCGGTGATTCAGCGTCTTTATGAACAGATGATGGAGCCGCGGTGGGTGATCTCGATGGGATCGTGCGCGAACTCGGGCGGCATGTATGACATCTACAGCGTGGTGCAGGGGGTGGACAAGTTTCTGCCTGTGGATGTGTATGTTCCGGGATGTCCGCCGCGGCCGGACGCGTTTCTCGAGGGCGTGCTGCTGCTGCGCGACAAGATCGGCAAAGAGAAGCGGCCGCTGAGTTGGGTGGTCGGGCCGCAGGGCGTGTTGCGGCCAGATATGCCTTCGATGCGTGAAGAGAAGTGGGCTCAACGGCAGTTGCTGACGGTGCTTCGGCCTCCTGACAGCGTTTAGTAGTATCGGCGGTGTGTGACTGGCGGTGTGTGAATGATGCGCAGCCTCGAACTCGACCGGCAACTCGAGCAGGAGGTGGGAGCTGTGGCTGTGCCGCAGACGACCTGCGACGGTGTGCCGACCTTCTGGGTCTCGAAGCAGGCTATTCATACGGCGGTTCGCCTGCTCCATTGCGAGATCCCAGCGCCCTACCGCATGTTTTATGACGTGACGGCGATCGATGAACGCGGCCGCGTGCATCGGGATGGCCAACCGCCGAGTGACTTCACAGTGGTGTATCACCTCTACTCGCTGGAGCGGAACGAATATGTGCGCTTGAAGGTAGCACTTAACCGGAATGAACTTGTGCTCCCCACGATCACAGATATCTGTCCGGCGGCGAACTGGTATGAGCGCGAGGTGTGGGACATGTTCGGCGTCGTCTTCGAGCGACATCCGCATCTCAGCCGCATCCTGATGCCGCGGACGTGGTCGGGGCATCCATTGCGCAAGGATCATCCGGCGCGTGCTACCGAGATGGGTCCGTTTACTCTGCCGGTTGAGAAGGAGGATGCGGAACAGGCGGCGTTGCAGTTCCACCCGGAAGAGTGGGGCATGGCGCGAGAGAGCGAGGAGACGGACTTCATCTTTCTCAACGTGGGACCGCAGCATCCCGGGACGCATGGAGTGCTGCGCATTGTGCTGCAGTTGGATGGCGAGGAGATCGTCGATGCCGTGCCGGACATCGGATTTCATCATCGCGGCGCGGAGAAGATGGGCGAGCGGCAGACGTGGCACACCTATATTCCGTATACGGACCGCGTGGACTACCTGGGCGGGGTGATGAACAACTTCGCGTACCTGACGGCGGTCGAGAAACTGGCGGGCATTACTGTGCCTCCGCGCGGACAGATGATCCGGGTGATGATGGCGGAGCTGTTCCGCATCATCAGCCATCTGGTGTGGTACGGAACGTTCGCGCAGGACCTCGGCCAGATGTCGCCGGTGTTTTATATGTTCAACGACCGCGAGCGAGCGTTTGCGATCGTGGAGGCGATCTGCGGCGCACGCATGCATCCGAACTGGTTTCGCATTGGCGGCGTGGCCCAGGACCTTCCGGCGGGGTGGGACCGGATGTTTCGCGAGTTCCTGAGCTACCTGCCGGCGCGGCTGGATGAGTATGACCGCACGGTGATGCGCAACTATCTGTTCAAAGCGCGCACCCAGGGGATCGGAGCTTGTTCGATCGAGCAGGCCGTCGAGTGGGGGGTGACGGGTCCGAACCTGCGGGCGTGCGGACTGGAGTGGGACTTCCGCAAGAAGCAGCCCTATGCCTGCTATGACCAACTCGCTTTTGATGTTCCGGTGGGCCGCTCGGGCGACTGCTACGACCGCGCGACCGTGCACGTCGAGGAGATGCGCCAGAGCCTGCGCATCATCCAGCAATGCGTCGACGGGATGCCGGGCGGCCCATGCAATGCCGAGCATCCGCTGGCAACGCCGCCACCGAAGGCGCGGACGATGCACGATATCGAAACCCTTATTCATCACTTTCTGGGCGTGAGCTGGGGGCCTGTGATTCCGGCAGGCGAGGCCATGGCGGCGATTGAGGGGACCAAGGGCAATAACGGCTACTACCTGATCAGCGATGGCGGCACGGGATCCTACCGCACGCGGATCCGTGCTCCTTCGTTTGCTCATATGCAGATGCTGCCGCAGCTCTGCCGGGGAGGGATGATCCCGGACCTGCTGGCGATCCTGGGAAGTCTGGATTATGTGCTGGCGGACATCGATCGTTGAACAGCGGGCGGAGAGGAGAGACGATGCTGAGCGTTGAGGAACGATCGGAGATTGAGGCGAAGCTGGCCGACTACCCGAATACGCAGGCGGTTGCGATCGAGGCGATGCTGATCGTGCAACGGCACCAGGGGTGGGTTTCGGATGAGAGGCTGCGCGATCTGGCGGAGCTTCTGCGGCTTTCGGTTGCGGATCTGGATGGAGTGGCGACCTTTTACAACCTGATCCGTAGGAGGCCGGTTGGGCGGCATGTCGTTCTGATCTGCGATAGTGTCTCGTGTTGGATTATGGGCGCCGACCGGATACGGGAGCAGCTCTGCGACAGGCTGGGCACAACGCTCGGCGGCACTACCTCCGACGGGCAGTTTACGCTGCTGCCCAATGTTTGTTTAGGGGCGTGCGATCACGGCCCCGTCATGATGATCGATGGGGCGCTGCATGAGGATCTTGACGGCCCGAAGATTGAAAACATATTCACGCGATACACCGGGGCATAGCGATGGAGAAGCCTCTTACAGGTAACTTTCGGCCAGACAAGACTGCGGTGAGTCTTGCGGAGTACGAGCGTGCCGGTGGATATCAAGGGCTTCGGACGGCGTTGGCGATGGCTCCGGCTGCGGTGACCGAGCGAGTGATGCAATCGAATCTGCGCGGGCGCGGAGGCGCCGGCTTTCCCACTGGAACCAAGTGGAGCTTCGTTCCCATGCGCGAGGATGCGCCCCACCCGAAGTACCTGGTTGCGAACGCCGATGAGATGGAGCCGGGAACCTTCAAAGACCGCGTGCTGATGGAGAGGGATCCGCACCAGCTGATCGAGGGCTTGATCGTATCCGGCTATGCGATCGAGGCCGATATTGGTTACATATTTCTGCGCGGCGAGTACACATGTTCCAACGAATGTCTTGCGCGCGCCATTGCCGAAGCAAAGGCTAGCAACTATCTTGGGCACAATATTCTCGGCTCGGGCTATAGTTTCGACATTCACCTGCATGTCAGCGCCGGCCGCTACATCTGCGGCGAGGAGACAGCGCTGTTGAATGCGCTGGAGGGAAAGCGGGCGCATCCGCGGGCGAAGCCCCCGTTTCCCCAGGTCTGCGGGCTTTGGGGAAAGCCCACGATCGTTCAGAACGTGGAGACACTTTGCAATGTCCCGCACATCGTCCAGAAGGGCCCGACCTGGTTCCGGGACCTGAGCTTGACCGAGGATGGCGGCACGAAGCTGTTTGGGGTCAGCGGCAAGGTGAAGAGGCCGGGACTGTGGGAACTCCCGATGGGGACACCGCTGCGCGAGATCCTCGAGGAGCACGCAGGCGGAATGCGGGACGGCCTGCGTTTTCGTGGACTGCTGCCAGGTGGAGCGTCGACCGACTTTCTGGTCGAGGAGCACCTGGACACGCCCATGGACTACGGGAACGTCCAGAAGGCGGGAAGCCGTCTGGGCACGGGAACGATGGTGGTGCTGGACGACCAGACCTGTCCTGTAGGGATGGTCTGCAATCTCGAACATTTTTTCGCGCAGGAGTCGTGTGGTTGGTGCACACCGTGTTGGAGCGGGCTGGCGTGGACGGAGAAGATTCTGTCCGCGATGGAAGAGGGGAAGGGGAGCACCCGCGATCTCGACACGCTTCTGTTCCAGACGAAGTTTCTCGCTCCGGGCAACACGTTTTGCGCCTTTGCTCCGGGAGCAGTAGAGCCGCTTCAAAGTGCTCTTAAATATTTTGCAGATGACTTTCGCCGACACATCGAGGAACGTCGTTGTCCCTGGAGATGAATGTGGCTACCATTTACATCGACGAAGTGGCGAGACAGGGAGATGCAAAACAGAACCTGCTCCACGTTTGTCTCTCGCTGGGTTACGATCTCCCGTACTTCTGCTGGCATCCGGTATTGGGTTCGGTGGGTGCATGCCGCCAATGCGCGGTGAAGCAGTACCGCAACGAGCAGGATAAGGCAGGCAAGATCGTGATGGCCTGTATGACGCCAGCCCTCGACGGAACGCGCATCTCCATTGCCGATGCTGAAGCGGCGGGCTTCCGCGCGGCGGTGATTCAGGGCCTGATGCAGAACCATCCCCATGACTGTCCGGTATGCGATGAGGGTGGTGAATGTCATCTGCAGGACATGACCGTGATGACCGGCCATAGGACGCGCACGTATAGCTTTGCCAAAAGAACATTTCGCAATCAATATCTTGGCCCGCTGGTGAACCATGAGATGAACCGCTGCATTCAGTGCCAGCGATGTGTGCGCTTTTACCGAGAGTACGCCGGTGGAACTGACCTGAACGCATTTCATCTGCGCGACACGATCTACTTCGGTCGCCATGAGGACGGAGTCCTGGAAAACGAGTTTAGTGGCAATCTGGTGGAGATCTGTCCAACGGGCGTGTTCACCGATGCGACGCTGAAACACCACTACGCACGCAAGTGGGACCTGCAGATGGCACCGTCCATCTGCGTGCATTGTGGCGTTGGTTGCAATACTACGGCGGGAGAGCGGTACGGAACGCTGCGTCGCATCGTGAATCGCTACAATCATGAGGTGAATGGGTACTTCCTCTGCGATCGCGGGCGCTTCGGTTACGAGTTTGTCGAGAGCGATCAGCGGATTCGTCATCCTCTGGTCGAGGGCAGAACGGCAACCACGAGTGAAGCGCTGGAACGATTCGCTGCCATGCTGCGTGAGGGCAAGGTGCTCGGGATCGGATCGCCACGGGCGTCGCTCGAGAGCAACTTTGCATTGCGCACGTTGGTGGGCGCTGACCGCTTCTTCGCGGGAGTGTCCGACCGGGAGTTGCGGCTCCTCTCTGCGATGCTTCGTATCCTGCAGGAGGGTCCTGCGCGGTCGCCGTCGCTCGATGAGGTAGAACACTCGGATGCAGTGCTCGTGCTCGGCGAGGATGTTGCCAATGTTGCGCCGATCATGGCCTTGCGCCTGCGACAGTCGGTGCGTCAAGCACCGATGCAGATCGCCGAGAGGTTACATATTCCGGCGTGGTTGGACCACTCCGTGCGGGAGGTGGTGCAGGATGCGAAGGGGCCGCTCTACATTGCGACTCCATACGCCACGAAGCTCGACGACATCGCCGCAGACACCTATCGCGCTGCGCCTGACGACATAGCGCGGCTGGGTTTTGCGGTCGCCCATGCGATTGATCCTGGTGCGCCACAGGTTATGGGAATGTCCCCTGAGCTGGACAAAATGGCCGCAGCAATCGCTGCGTCGCTGCTGAATAGCCATCATCCGCTGGTGGTTGCCGGTACAAGCTGCGGAAGTCAGAGTGTTCTAGAAGCTGCGGCGCAGGTGGCTTGGGCTCTGTGCAAGGTGGGTCATCCTGCGGCGCTCAGTCTTCTTGCTCCAGAATGTAACAGTGTGGGGCTCGCGATGATGGAGCCGCATTCTTTATCGGAAGCCGATAACGCGGCTAAGCGGGATCCAACGAGCTGCCTGATCGTACTGGAAAATGATTTATTTTGTCGTGGGCCTGAAAAGGAGATCAGGTCTCTACTGGCGAACGCTCGCCATTTGGTCTCGCTCGATCATCTGCGCAACCAGACGACTGAGGCGGCGGAGCTTGTGCTCCCGGCAGGCACATTTGCGGAATCGACTGGAACGCTGGTCAACAACGAAGGTCGCGCGCAACGATTCTTCCAGGTCTTCGACCCGAACAGCGAGGTGTTGGCAAGCTGGCGATGGCTAGGCGAAGGCTCCCAGGCAGCGGGCTTCACAACGAAGCTGGGATGCACTCTCGATGATCTCACCAAAGCGATGGCGGAAGAGATGGCTGCATTTGCGTCGCTTCCGCAGGTTGCTCCCGCGCAAGATGCGATTGGCAAGATCGCCCGCGAGCCGAATCGGTACAGCGGTCGCACCGCGATGCTTGCCAACATCAGCGTCCATGAGCCGAAGCCGCCTGATGATCCTGATTCTGCGCTTGCGTTTTCCATGGAGAGCGGTCCCGACGTGCCGCCGCCGTCCCTGAATCCCTTCTTTTGGTCACCTGGTTGGAACTCGATCCAAGCGACGAACAAATTCCAGATTGAAGTCGGCGGGCCGCTCCGCGGTGGCGATCCAGGGATACGTTTGATCGAGGCGTCGTTGCAGTCGGACCGGAAATATTTCTCGAATATTTCCGCTGCCTTTCAAGCGCACGCAGGGGAATGGCTCGTCGTGCCGATCTTTCATATCTTCGGGTCAGAGGAGCTTAGCCGGTGGGCTCCAGGCATCGCGCAGCTGGCCCCGTCTCCGTATGTGGCGTTGAACCCTGAGGAGGCGTCACGGAGCGGGGTGAGTGCCGGCCAACTGATTAAGGTGACGATCGGGGGAACGCTGTTCGACTTGCAGGTTCTGTTGCGAGTCGACCTTCCTTGCGGTGTGGCGGGCTTGCCGGCCGGTGTGTTGCCCCGGGGGATTACGACCCTGCCCGCGTTCTGCAGCCTTGTGCCAAGCCTGACAGAGTCCTGCAGAGGTGCTGCGTGATGCGGAATCTCTTCCCCTTGTTGATCATCGCGGTGGTGCTGTCTGTGGTCCTCAATCTGGCAGCTGGATTGATCTGGGTCGAGCGCCGCCTGCTCGCCTTGTGGCAAGACCGGTATGGCCCGAACCGCGTCGGTCCGTTTGGTTTGGGGCAGGTCGTGGCTGACTCGGTAAAGATGTTCACCAAGGAGGATTGGGTTCCTCCTTTCGCAGACAAGCCCGTATTTGTGCTGGCCCCGGCCATTATTGTGGCGACGGCGCTGCTCTCCTTCGCGGTGATTCCATTTGCTCCGGGATTTGTCGTCGCTGACCTGGATATCGGGGTGCTTGTTCTGCTGGCGCTGTCCTCCCTGGGTGTTTATAGCGTTGTGCTCGCGGGTTGGGCGTCGAACAATAAATATGCACTGCTGGGTGGCGTTCGCGCGGCCGCCCAGATGCTGAGTTACGAGGTCTTCCTGGGCCTGTCGTTGCTGGGAGTGGTGATCCTGGCGGGTTCCTTCCGGATTTCCCAGATCGTCGAAGCGCAGCGCGGAATGTGGTTTGTCGTCCCGCAGTTTCTCGGCTTTCTTTTGTTTCTTATCGCCGGTGTCGCGGAGACGCGCAGGCTTCCCTTCGATCTTGCGGAGGCGGAGAGCGAACTGATTGCGGGCTTTCACTCGGAGTATTCCGGCATGAAGTTTGGCATGTTCTTTGTTGGGGAGTACATCGGCGTGACCCTGATCGCCGCAAGCATTGCATTGTTCTTCTTTGGTGGATGGCTAGGGCCGGGATTGCCAGGAGCTGTCTGGTTCGCAGGCAAGACGATGTTCTTCATCTGTCTGTTCATTTTGTTGCGTGCGGCGCTTCCCAGGCCGCGCTTTGATCAGTTGATGTCCTGGGGGTGGAAGGTGATGTTACCGCTTGCCCTGTTGAATCTGTTGGTGACCGGGGCCGTTGTGTTGGCTCGGTCGTAAAGGAGGCCGCTTGTGCTCAGCTTGGTGCGTTCTTTGTGGGAGGTCTTCCAACACGCCTTTGCGCGGCGCGTGACGGTGCAGTATCCAGAGGAAAAGCCCTACCTCGCGCCTCGCTATCGAGGGCGTATCGTGCTCACCAAGGATCCCGATGGCGGGGAACGCTGCGTTGCCTGCAATCTCTGTGCGGTGGTGTGTCCGGTGGACTGCATCGCTCTGCAGGCTAGGGAGGATGAACATGGCCGGAGATACCCGGAGTTCTTTCGAATCAACTTCTCTCGCTGCATCTTCTGCGGCTACTGCGAAGAGGCGTGTCCAACCTATGCGATTCAGCTGACCCCGGACTTCGAGATGGGCGAGTATAAACGGCAGAATCTGGTGTACGAGAAGGCTGACTTACAGATTGAAGGCCCAGGTAAGTATCCCGATTACAACTTCTGGCGCGTGGCCGGAGTTGCCATCGGCGGCAAGGATAAGGGCGAGGCGGAGAACGAAGCTCCACCGGTCGATCCTCATAGTTTGCTGCCTTAAGGATGCACACATGATCACACTGTTTTATGCAGCGAGTCTTATCGCCGTCGTCGCTACGCTGCTCGCCATTACGCAGCGTCATGCGGTGCATGCATTGCTCTATCTGGTTGTGTCGCTTCTCGCAGTAGCCGTAGTGTTCTACCTCTTGGGGGCGGTCTTTGTGGCGGCGCTGGAGGTCATGGTGTATGCCGGCGCCATTATGGTGCTCTTTGTCTTTGTCGTGATGATGCTGAACGTCTCTGGGCACGCTATGGAGGTGGAACGCGATTGGCTCATGCCGAGAAAATGGTATGCCCCCTCCATCCTGGCATTGATTGTGCTTGGAGAGTTGACTTACTGTACTGCCACATCTATTCACACATCTTCGCTGGCCGGAGCAGTAGCTCCAAAGCAGGTTGGCTTGGTGCTGTTCAAGACCTACTGGATGGGGGTCGAAATCGTGTCTTTGTTGCTGACGGCGGGGCTGGTTGGCGCATGTCATCTTGGTCAACGCGAGGTCACAAAAGAGGAGGAACGGCATGTCACAGATACCGATCGAGCACGCCTTGATTCTGGCGGAGATTCTGTTCGCACTGGGGCTGGCGGGACTTCTGACGAGGCGGAATCTGATCTTCACACTCATGTGCATTGAGATCATGTTGAATGCGAGCGGACTTGCCTTTGTCGCGGCCGGCTCTCGCTGGGGACAAGCAGACGGTCAGGTGATGTTCTTGTTTATTCTGGCCATGGCGGCGGCTGAGGTCTCCGTAGGGTTGGCGTTGGTCCTTCTATTCCACAAGAGACAAGCCGCGTTGGACGTGGATGCGGCGAGCGAGTTGAGAGGCTGATATGTACCGACTCTTGTGGCTTATTCCAGCCATTCCGTTTGCCAGCGCAGCTTTGCTTGCCTTGTTCGGTTCCGGATGGTCGCGGAGATGGATTGCAATCGTGGGTGCTGGCTCCGTCGGGACTTCTGCGGCACTGGCGCTGCTGATTGGCGCGAAGTTCGTTCTATCTCCACCGATCGGGAACGCCTATGTTCAGCATTTGTGGACGTGGATGCGCAGCGGTGAATTCCGGCCTGAGGTGGCGTTCTACCTGGACCCAATTGCCCTGCTGATGTTGCTGGTAGTCACGTTTGTTGGCTTCCTGATTCATCTCTATTCGGTTGAGTACATGGCCGACGATGAGGGGTATGCGCGATTCTTCGCTTATATGAACCTCTTCGTAGCATCGATGATTACACTCGTTCTCGCGAATAATCTCCTGTTGCTGTATCTGGGGTGGGAAGGCGTGGGACTCTGCAGTTTCCTGTTGATTGGTTTCTGGTATCGCGATCCGGTTAATGTACGTGCAGCGAGTAAAGCCTTTATCGTGACCCGGGTTGGCGATACCGCCTTTGCCGTTGGGTTGTTCCTGCTTTTCTCACGGCTGGGAACACTGGACGTTCAGGAGTTGATGCGCCGGGCCTCCGTGCAGTGGATCCCGGGAAGCGCGATTGCGGTGGCGGCGGCGGCGCTGTTGCTGGGCGGGGCAGTTGGCAAGTCCGCGCAACTGCCGCTTCAAACCTGGCTGCCGGATGCGATGGCTGGTCCCACGCCGACGAGCGCGTTGATTCACGCCGCGACCATGGTGACTGCGGGAGTTTACCTGATTGCGCGAACGCATGTGCTGTTCACGCTCGCGCCTCCTGTGCAGTTTGCAGTGGCGATCATCGGAACCGTAACTATGCTTCTGGCGGCTTTGAGCGCGCTCGCTCAGCGTGATATGAAGCGGGTGTTGGCCTACTCTACGATCAGTCAGATTGGATATATGTTTCTGGCTCTTGGCTTGGGGGCGTGGTCGGCCGCCCTGTTTCATTTGATGACCCATGCCTTCTTCAAGGCGCTTCTATTCCTGGCTGCAGGCGTGGTGATTCATGCAGTGCATGAACAGGATCTATTTCGCATGGGTGGGCTCCGCTCCGAATTGCGGCTTGCATTCTGGTCGTTTGTGATTGGCGGATCGGCACTGGCGGGATTGCCGCTGATCACTGCTGGGTTCTTCAGTAAGGATCTGATCCTGTGGCAGTCGTGGGCTGGACCGAATGGAAATGCGTTGTTCTGGATTGCGGGTATGACGGGAGCTCTGTTGACCTCGCTCTATACCTTCAGGCTGATCGGTCTGACCTTCTATGGCCCGCAGCAGGCCCACGTGAAGACGGAGAGCGGAGCTGCGGTTCGCTTCGCTCTGATTGCGCTTTGCGTGTTGTCGCTGATAGGTGGGTACGTTGATACCCCGCCGCACTTTGGCGGCGTCCCCGCGCTCTCAAACTTTCTCAGCAGCGTCTTGCCCCCGCTGGAGGAGATACATATTGGTCCGATTACGGAGACGATTACGGCGCTCTGTGCCAGTGTTGCATTTGGATGTGGTCTGGCACTGGCGTACCTCCTCTACGGACCAGGCCGAGCGCGGGTCCCGGCTCGCGCTGGCCTGGCAAAGCTGGGACTAGCAGGCTGGGGTTTCGACCTGGCGTACGACCGTATGTTCGTTCGGCCGCTTCAATGGCTCGTGCGAACGAGCAAGGACGATATTGTGGACGTACCAATCCGCGATCTGGGGCAAACTGCTGTGCTTGGCTCTCGAATTCTGCGTCGCGCACAAACCGGTGCCGTGCGGTGGTATGCCGCGGGAATTGCCTTGGGCACGGCCGCAATCCTTGCGATCGCATTCCTGGCGCGTTGAGGTGGTGTGATGATCCTGCTCAGCCTGATCGTGATTCTGCTGGTCGGTGGTATTTCATCGTGGATTGCAGCTCGCCGAGACGAGACGGCTGCGCGTTGGATTGCGACTGTTAGCGTGGGAGCGGATTTCTTACTGACTCTTGGAGTATGGATCGCCAAGAGTGGTCATCAGCAGCCTGCGATGCGGCGTTGGGTGGAAGAATGTAACTTCGAGTGGATCTCGCAGTTTGGGATTCGCTTTCACCTGGGCTTGGATGGTCTTAGTCTGGCGCTGTTGCTTCTGACGTATTTTCTAGGGATCGTCGCAGTTCTCGCTTCGTGGACCGAGATTCAGCGGCGCGTCGGCTTCTTTCACTTCAATCTGCTCTGGGTGCTGGCGGGCATAACGGGCGTGTTCCTGGCTGCGGATCTGTTCGTCTTCTATCTATTCTGGGAGTTGATGCTGGTGCCGATGTATCTCTTGATCGGCATCTGGGGTCACGAGCGGCGGATCTATGCGGCGACCAAGTTCTTTCTCTTTACTCAGCTGAGTGGCTTGTTCATGCTGATCGCAATCGTCGCGCTGGCCGTTCTCCATCAGCATGCGACCGGTGTTTTCACCTTCGATTACGAGCAGTTGCTGCATACGGCCATGTCGCCACGCGCGGGACGGCTGCTCATGCTCGGATTCCTGGTTGCGTTTGCGGTGAAGCTGCCTGCGTTCCCCTTTCACACCTGGTTGCCGGATGCACATACGGAAGCTCCTACGGCTGGCAGCGTCATTCTGGCCGGGCTTCTGCTCAAGACGGGAGCGTACGGACTCATTCGATTTGTGTTGCCCCTGTTTCCTGAAGCGTCACGCACGTTGGCTCCTTTGATGATGACGGTGGGTGTCATCGGTATCCTCTACGGAGCGCTGCTGGCGGTGGGCCAGGCGGACCTCAAACGTCTCGTCGCCTATACGAGCGTCAGTCACATGGGATTTGTGCTGCTTGGAGTCTTCGCAGGGAATCAGATCGCGCTTGAGGGTGCTGTGATTCAGATGATCAGTCATGGCATCAGTACGGGAGCGCTGTTTGTGGTTGCCGGATTGCTGCAGGAGAAGTTACATACTCGCGAGATCGAGAAGATGGGCGGACTGTGGGTGACGATGCCTGCACTGGGTGGAGCGGCTCTTGTGCTGGTCATGGCTTCGCTGGGCCTTCCGGGACTGGGTGATTTCGTGGGCGAATTTCTCGTTCTACTCGGAGCCTATCGTGCCAATGTGGGGCTTACGATTGTAGCGACGCTGGGTCTGCTTGCGGCTACGCTTTATGGGCTGAGGTTCTCTCAGGGAGCGTTTCAAGGGCCGAATCTGCATCATTGGAGTCTGCCTGATCTGCGCTGGCGCGAGTGGGCGATGCTGGGGTCTATGATCGTTTGCCTGTTCTGGATCGGCCTCTATCCACAACCGATTCTGAATACCGTACGTTCCAGTCTCGCTGCCGTGCAGCGAGATGCATTCCCGCAGGGGATAGCCAGGATCGCAGGAGATAAAAGATGAATGCCGGTGCTGTTGTGGCGTTGCTGCCGCTGCTTACGATCGCGACGACTGCCGTGGTTGTGATGCTTGCGATCGCAATCAGGCGGAACCACAAGGTCGCTGCCGCGATCTCTCTGATTGGCATCGCGGTCGCACTGGGTAGCCTTGCGCTTGCTGCGTCTGCTGGGCCGCGGCAGGTTGCAACGCTGTTCGTGCTAGATGGCTATGCTCGCCTTTACATGGGGCTGCTTCTTGGCGCGGCAGGCTTCGCC
>DATMOB010000112.1:0-10742 GCA_035568455.1 Granulicella sp. | reverse complement strand
CGCGATCCTCAAGAACGTCATCATCGTCCTGCTACCCTCGCTCAATCCCGATGGTCAGCAGTTAGTCGTCGACTGGTACAAGAAGTATCTCGGCACGCCCTACGAGGGCGTCAGCCCAGTCGTCCTGTGGCACCACTATGTTGGACATGACGACAACCGCGACTGGAGTTCCTTCACCCAGGTCGAGACGCGGCTTGCGGTGGAGAAGGTCATCAATCCTTGGCACCCTCAGATTCTTTATGACCTGCATCAGATGGGCTCGAACGGTCCGCGTATTTATCTTCCGCCCTGGGTCGACCCCATCGATCCCAACGTCGATCCTCTGCTGGTCGAATCGATGAACGCTCTGGGCACCAACACTGCGCTTGAGATCGGCGAGACCGGAAAGCAGGGGGTGCTGATTCACGGTGTCTACGACTTCTGGTCGCCGCTGCGGGATTACATCGCGCTGCACAATGGACTCCGCGTGTTGACCGAGTCTGCAAGCGTCAACATCGCCAGTCCGATCAACATTCCCTTCGAACGGCTGGACCGCGGCATCGGCTATGACGCGAAGCTGGCTGCTTGGAACTTCCCCGATCCCTGGAAGGGCGGAGCCTGGCATCTGGGCGATATCGTCTCCTATCAGATCGATGCCTTCTTCTCGATCGCCAATAACGCCGCGACCTACCGCGAGCGGTATCTGAGCAACTTCTACCAGATCGGCACGCGGGCCGTGCGCAACGCGTCCGGCCCCTATGCCTATGTGATTCCGGCGGAACAGGTGGACACTGCCGTTACCGCCCGGCTCATCAATATCCTGCGCATTGGTGAGGTAGACGTGGAGCAGGCGACCTCCGACTTCGACGCCGACGGACAGCACTTCGCGCGCGGCAGCTACATTGTTCCCCTCGCGCAGCCTTATGGCAACTTCGCTAAGTCGCTGCTGGAGGTGCAGAAGTATCCCAATATCGCCGAATATCCCGGCGGTCCGCTGCAGCGTCCCTATGACGTCACCGCGCAGACGCTGCCCTTGTTGTTCGGCGTCACTGCCGTCGCCGTCAACGACAAGCTCACCGTCGCCACCAGCCGGGTGGACGAGGCAAAGCCGGCTCCGGGGCACTTCGCTCCGTCCGCCAACGGCAACGGCTATCTCATCGCCGACACCACCAACAGCAGCCTCTACGCTTTGTTTGCGCTGCTCGCGCAGGACGTACACGCCTACCGCCTCACGGGGGAAGGAACACAGGCGGGCACCATCTACATTCCGCAACAGCCCGGCATCAATGCGAAGCTGGCGGCCATCGCCAAGCAGTTCCCCATCGAGATCCAGGCCGCGCCCACCGCGCCCAGCGGCGCTGCGCTCGAGGTACGTCTCCCCCGTATCGGCCTCTATCAGAGCTGGACGGCCTCGATGGATGAGGGCTGGACGCGCTGGATCTTCGACCAGAACCATATCCCCTACACCCGCCTCGTCGATACCGAGATCCGCAAAGGCGATCTCAACCAGCGCTTCGACGTCGTCCTCATCCCGGATAGTCCCGCCCGCGCGATTCTCTCCGGAAGACAGCCGCCCCGCGCACAGGCCCCCAGCGATGGCGGCTCCCTCGAACCGCAGACCCCGCCCGAGTATCGTGGTGGCATCGGCGAAGAGGGCGTGGCCAGCCTGAAGGCCTTTGTCGAGGCCGGAGGCACCATCGTCACCCTGAACAACGCCTCCGGGCTCTACGCGAAGAAGGACTCCGGAGCGGTCGAAAACGCTCTCGACAGCGTCGACAAGAAGGCCTTCTTCATCCCGGGATCGATCCTCCAGGTCTCCGTCGATCCCACCAATCCGATCGCCTTCGGATCGGCTCCCACCGTGCCCATCTTCTATGAGGATGGTCCGGCCTTCAAGGTCACCGGAGACGCGCACTCGGTCGCCTCCTTCACCACCGACCAGCCCCTGCTCAGCGGCTGGATTCTGGGCGGCCAGTTCCTCAAAGGCACCTCCGTCATCGCCCAGGAGTCCGTCGGCAAAGGCAATCTCATCCTCTTCGGCTTCCGCCCCCAATACCGCGCGCAGTCCGAGGGAACCTACAAGTTTCTCTTCAACGCACTGCTCTACTCCGCCTCCAAAGCGGTCTCGCTCGGCACCTCCTCCGCCCGGCTTGAAAGCGGGACAACCAGCCACAAAGGAGGCCAGTGATCCCATGATCCGCGCCTATCCTTCCTCCCAGCGTTGTTGTTGCCACACCTAGATCGATAGCCAGCGCGAAGGGGCGCAGCCACAGCCGGAATCCGGTTGCCGGGATGTCCTGCGCCTTTTTCGTCTCCCCGTATCACGCTTCGGTCAACCTTCAGGAGGCAGGGATGCGCAACACGCTGCGATACAAAACAAACGCAACACAAACGTCCTCTCTCACTTTCGCCTTCACGCCCTCTTTGCTTCGGATCGCCTTCCTGCTCGCACTTCTTGTGTTGGGAGCGCGCGGCGGCGCGGCGCAGACCTCTGCCGATGGCACCATTCACGGCGTCGTCGCCGACAGCTCCGGCTCCATCCTCATCGGCGTGCAGATCACCGCCCACAGCCCCTCCGTCGGCGGCACCTTCCATGTCGTCTCCGACGCCGAGGGCAACTACCGCCTCACGGAACTGCCCGCTGCCACCGACTACACCGTCGAAGCCCAGACCCAGGGCTTCGAAAGGTTCATCCGCACCGGCCTGGTCGTACGCGCCGGCCTCAACGTGACCGTCGACATCCCCCTCAGCATCGGCTCGCAGTCGCAATCGGTCGAGGTCTCCGGCGAAGCTCCCCTGATCGACACCCAGAGCGCCGAGCAGTCCGTCAACCTCAGTGGTGAGCTGCTCCGCAACATTCCCGTCACCGGTCGCCACGACTGGTCCGACTCCCTGCAGATCACCCCCGGCATCATCAGCGCCTCGAGCGACGCCGAGGGCGGCCAGACCTACTTCCTGCGCGGCTCCGAGAACGAAAACCACGCCACCCTGCTCGATGGCATGGACATCGGCAGCTTCGAGCAGAACTGGCCCTCCAACGGCATCAGCATCGCCAACGAGTCGCTCGGCGACATCCAGATCAAGACCGGCGGCAACGATGCCTCCTCGCCCGCCGCCATGGGCATGGTCCTCAATCTCGCCAGTCCCGTCGGCAGCGAGCGATACCATGGCTCCTTCCTCTATCTCCTCGGCCCAGCCTCGTTCAACGGAAACAACGTTCCCGGCGGCAACGCCGCGCCCTCCGCATCCGAGCAGCCCGACTTCTCGCTCGGCGGTCCCATCAAAAAGCAACTCGCGTGGTTCTTTATCTCCGGCCGTTACATTCATCGCGACGACGGCATCAGCCAGACCAGCGCCCAGAGCGCCTATCTGCAACAGATCGATCCCGGCTTCCACAGCTTTCCCAACCAGTCGCGCGGCTTCGTCTTCCTGGGCAACAGCTCCGTGCAGCTCTCCCCGCGCCACCGATTGATGGGCATCGTGCAGTACGACAGCCGCAAGCAGGACGCCAACTACCAGTGGTACACGGCAAACATCGCGAAGGGCCAAAACGGCGGCGGCGCCTACGGTCTGCGCCTGATCTCCGAATGGACGCCTCGCCTCACCACCCGCCTGCTCCTCTCCTACAACAACAAGGGAGCAAACAGCAGCCTCGCCGCAATCGGCGGCGTCGGCAACAAACCCGAGGAGGATATCTACCTCTCCTATGCGCCCTCGGCCGGCACCTTGACCGGTCAGGGCGCCTCACTCGCCACTCTGAATAACCTTTCGTCCGTCTCCGTCAATCCGGCGCAGAAGCCCACCATTACCGGCGATGTTACGTATTACATCCCCAAGGCCTGGGGAACGCACGAAATTGCTGCCGGCTACTATCTGGAGCCGCACGAACTCAGCAAGGTCACCACCTACTACGCCAACGGCGGTGGCATCATCCAGGAGGACGCCGCGCTCAGCAACCCCAACAACCCCGCGCAGGGTTACACCATCTTCCACACCCGATCCGTCAACGGCACGCAAAGCTACCTGGACAGCTACATCGGAGCAAACGACTTTGCCTGGTACGTCCAGGACCGCTGGCATCCCATCCCACGCCTTTCCATCACCGCCGGCCTCCGTCCCGACTGGGTCTCCGGCCGCGATGAGCAGTTCAAGGTCACCACACAGCACTCCTGGAACTACGCGCCACGCGTCGGCGCCGCCTATGTGCTGACGAAAAACCAAAAGAACGTCGTCCGCGCCAACTGGACCAAGATCACCGACATCACCAACGCCAGCTATCTGGGCACCGCGGCCACCAGCACCGTCACCACCACCGATACCTACTCCAACCCCGACGGAAGCCTCTACGGAACCCCCATCGTCACGCCGGGAAGCACCTCGAGCATTCTCGGCAAGTCCTTCGATCCCCATCGCCACCAGGGCTATGTGCGCGAGTGGATCGTCGGCTACCGCACCCAGTTACCCGGAGAGCTGGTCATCGACGTCAGTTACATTGATCGCGAGTATCGCGACCGCCCCGCCGAGTACGACACCAACCAGATCTACACCACCACCAGCACCGGCACCACGGTCTGGAGCGGCCTCCTCAACCCGGCGCTCAACAACACCTACTACATCACCAACAACAAGTGGAACTGGTTCGTCTATCAGGGCATCGAGGCCACCGTCAGCAAGCAGACGCGCAAGCTGCAGCTCTTCACCACCTACACCTACTCGCCCGACCATATCGCCGGCACCTGGCAGCCCGACGACCCCGCAGCCATCCTCGAACCCACCAAGTTCGCCGACAACGCGGGCCTCGGAACCGTGCGTGGATACACCACCAACGACTACACCGGAGATACCCGCAACCGCATGTGGCAGCGCAACCAGTCGCGCACCGGCATTACCTACCGCGCCCCCTGGAAGATCCGCCTCGCCAGCACCCTCACCGCGCAATCCGGAACCCCCGGCGGCCCCGTCATCACGACGCTGGCGGCTCTGGGTACGCCCTACGCCGGCCAGTATGGACCGGCGACGCTCTCCATCAGCGGCCGCACCGTCTCCAATCCGCTGGCGACCACCTATCGCTTCAAGTATGCCAATCGCGGCATCGGCCAGATCTGGTGCCCCTGGCTCGTGCAGTGGAACGCCCTGGTCGGACGCGAGTTCCTAATCACCGACCGGCAAACCGTCGAAGCCGACCTCAACATCTACAACCTCACCAACAACGGAGCGGGCCAGCAGTTCGTCAACGGCAACAACGCCTCCTCCGCCACCTTCGGACAACTGCAGAATATTCAGCAACCGCGTTCGGCACAAATCAGCTTTCGCTACCGCTTCTAACCGAGGCGTGGGCTCACCCCCACGCCCTCACCCATCGCTTGAGTACAAGGAAGATCCTATGCGCTCTTTTCGTCCCTTACTTCGCGGCCTCATCCTGACAGCCCTGTTCGCTGCCACCGCATCTCACGCCAACGCCCAGGAGGCCAGCCAGCTCACGCTGCAGGATCTGCTCGCCGTCGAGCCGATCGGCGAGTCCTCCCTCTCTCCTGATGGCAAGACCATCGCCTTCACCCACAGCGGCCAGATCCTCCTGCTGCCCACCGAAGGCGGATGGCCCGTGCCACTCACCAGCACCCCGGGCGGTAAGTCCGGTCTCGACTGGTCCCCCGACAGCAAGCGCCTCGCCTACGCCAGCCAGGGCAGCATCTGGGTCGTCGCGGCGACCGGCGGCGCCCCGCATCGCCTCACCAACGCTCCCGCTGGCGGAGGTGACCCACGCCAGGCCACCGACCGCGCTCCCCGCTGGTCGCCCGAGGGTCGCTGGATCCTCTTCCAGAGCGGCCGTCGCGGCCTCAACAGCCTTCTGGTTGTCAGCGCCGACGGCAACACCACCTGCTTCCTGACCTCCGCCAAAGAAGAGGCCGAGAACGGTCGCTGGTCCCCCAGCGGCGATGCCATCGTCTACGTCGCCCGCGAAAAAGAGTCCTTCAGCGGCCGCCTCCGGCTGCTCTCCTTCGACACCCACGCCGGCCAGCGCAGCGGCGAGCCCGTCACCCTCTACACCGCTCCGGTCGATCGCGGCGGTGGATGGTCCATTCGCAATGCGGTCTGGTCGCCCGACGGAAAGACCCTGGCGACGGTGCTGCAAAGCTCCGGCTGGAATCATCTCTATCTGCTTGCCGCCAAGCCGGGCGCAGAGCCCCGCCAGATAACCGACGGCGCCTTCGAGGACGAGGATCCCTCCTTCTCTCCCGATGGCAAGAGCATCGCCTTCCTCTCCAACCGCGGCCTGCTCGAGGCCACCAACCTCTGGGGCATCCCGGCAAGCGGCGGCGAGCCGCGCCAGGTCGCCAGCTTCGACCTTCCCGGCATCGCCTCCGACCCGCAGTGGGCGCCCGACAGCCGCAGCCTCTACTTCCACCGGCAATCGCCCGTCGAGAGCACCGACCTCGTCGTGCAGGATCTCACCGCGAACACACCACCGCGCTACCTCACCCACACCACCCCCAAAAACTTCTCCGCCGCCGCGCAGGTACCCGAGCGCGTCACCTGGAAGAGTCAGGACGGCACCGAGATCGCCGGCCTTCTCTTTACCCCGGCCGCCAGCAAATCCGCCACCAAATCCGACGCCAAGCTCGCCGCCAAGTTGCCCGCAGTCGTCTGGGTTCACGGCGGCCCCGAGGGCCAGGACGTCTACCGCGCCGATCCCTGGGCCCAGTACCTCGCCCAGGCCGGTTATGTCGTCCTCGAGCCCAACTACCGCGGCAGCACCGGCTACGGCGAGCACTTCCGCAACCTCAACGTCGAAGACTCCAACGGCGGCGAGGTCGACGATGTCGCCGCCGGCGCGCAGTATCTCGTCGCCCGAGGCCTCGCCGATCCGGCGCGTCTGGCCATCGGCGGTGGAAGCCACGGCGGCACCATGACCGCCTACATGGTCGTGCACTACCCCGACCTCTTCGCCGCCGCCATCGAGCTCTACGGCGTCGTGGACCGGCAGCTCTTCGTCGAACGCACCAATCCTGCCTCCTCCGTCCGCTGGATGATGAAGATGGGTGGAGCGCCCAACGAAAAGCCCGAGGTCTACCGCCGCGCGAATGTGCTGCTGCAAGTTGACAAGGTAAAGACGCCTCTGCTGGTGATGCATGGAGAGAACGATCCGCAGGTGCCGCCTGCGAACTCCGCCCTGTTCGTCAGAGCGCTGCGTGAGCACCAGAAGACCGTCTTCTACTTCACCTACCCGGGCGAGCTGCACGGCTTCTCGCAACCGGCGCATCGCCTCGACGCCTGGCAGAAACAGTTGGCCTTCCTGCAGCAGTACATCAACCCGCGCTACGGCACCACCAACACCTCAACCGAAGAGGTCGTCTTTCCCACCTCCGACAAGGAGGCAAACGCACACTAAAAAAGCCAAGTAGATGAACTGTCTGCGCAGCCAAACAGTACACCACAGCCACTCGTCGTTCCCTTTAAGTTTGAACTCAGCGACGAGTGGCTGACATCCAGTTGTCGGCAACCACATCAACTCCCGGTTTGTCGCTAGCCGCACCTTACTCCCCCAGCGCCTGACGCCAATCGAGCATATGCTTCTGTAAGGCACCCCAGCATTGTCGCTGTTCGCCGGATGCTGAATGCTTGGTGCGGTGGACGCTAACTTCTCCCACGTAGTCGCTCTACCCGTGCGGTAGGGGCGAACCTGCAAATAAACCCATTTGCATGTTAGGATTGCGACCGCCATGAAACCGGCATTCGACAACTTAAAGATTGCTCCTTCCCACCGCGAGACGGTTACAGTCTGTCGCACTCCTCCAATGTTCAGCGGCTACTCGCGGACCCACCGTCTTCTCTGGATTCGCCCCTTTCCCGATGGAATCGGGAAAGGGGCGAGGCTTATGGCTCATCTCATTTGCTGATCTCGGAAAGAGCGACTGGGAGATCACGCATCGGACTTGCCGACTTATCGTTACTAATCGCGATAACCAGCGTCGCAAGCGCCGCGTACTTGACCGAGTCGTCATGACGGTGCTCGGATTCATTCGCGATGGCTTGCTGACTAGGAGTGCTTGAGTAAACCTTCTCAAGGCTGCGTTCTTAAGGCTGCGGGTGATTCGATGCACTCGGGGCACGTGTTCACGTTTGACGACACGCACCAGAATTTCACTGGCGCGCTGGGGGTCGCCAGCTTTGGCGACATCCGACTGCAGGAGACGGCTGATAACGCCTACGGTGCTGTCGTAAACAGCTCTGTTCTTATTGGATATCAAAGGCAGGATGAGGGCCGCCATAGATCCCACGCAAAGATTTCGGCTCGTACCCGTCCAGGTCCGATATGCCGTAACGCTCAGCCGCCTCGGCGGTGATGATCGTTTTTCCAGAGAGTGTCAGCAGGTTGGGATCATCATAGAGAGCCCGGATAACGCGGCCGCTCAATTCTGTGCTCTCAAATCCCATCTTCTCCTTGAGCTGCTTGATGCCCGGATCGGTCTCCATGAGTTGCGTCAAGCGTTCCGTGGCAACAAATCCAGGCCATAGAGAGATCGCGGCTACGTTGAACGGCGTGAAATGCTCCGCATAGACGGCAGCCAATTTGTCGAGTCCCGCTTTGGATGCGTAGTACGCAGGGTCGTGAACCTTAGCATTGCCATAAAAAGAGAAATTCACTATAAGTCCACGCCGCTGAGCGATTAGAAGAGGTGCTGCGTAGTAGGTTGCTACATGATGGCACCGCAGCCCGACATCGATGATGTTGGCCAACTCAACCGGAGCTTCCCAAAAGGGCCTGACGAACATTTTCTCGTTCAGATAAGCGGCATTATTGACCAGGATGTTCAGATGTCCGCTTTCCTGACGGACTCGCTCAAAGAGGGAACGTATCTCTTCATCGACGGATAGATCGCAGGCAACAGCGATCCCTCTGCCTCCGAGACTGTTCACCTCTTCTACGGCTTCCTGAATCGTGCCGGGTAAGAGTGCGCCGCCCGGAGAGGTATGGATTCCGCCTGCCTGGCTGCGGCCGGCGATGTAGACCGTGGCACCGCGTTCAGCGAGTGCGCGAGCACCCCCTTTGCCGATACCGCGACTGCCTCCTGTGACCACTGCTACCAACCCATCGTTCCTGTTCATTTTGCCTCCTTGCCTCAATCGCACCCACAGTCCGGCTTCTGATGCTCCGAGCCTCCCAGGCAATCACCCGTTACCAAATCGGCTAGACGTTAACAACGATCTTTCCGACTTGGGCGTTGGATTCGAGAAAACGGGTTGCCTCTTGAATCTGGTCAAGCCTGAAAACACGCGCAATCAGTGGTTTCAATTGACCTGAAACAAGTCCCTTGGTGATAGATGACTTTGCTCGGTCCAATGCAGCGTCATCGTCCACAATTTCTCGGTAGTTGTATCCTTTGAGTGTCAGGCTCTTGCCGATCACGGTGAACAACGGAAATGGTGTTGGTTGAGAACTGAGTGCGCCATATTCAAGCAAGATGCCGCCACGAGACATGCTTTGGGTCAGCGGTTCGACAGCGGGGCCGCCGACCGGATCAAATACGACGCGTGCACCAAGCCCATTCGTAATCTCCATAACTCTCGTCACGAGGTCCTCTTCCTCCGTTGCGATCACATGATGGGCACCGTTGTCCAGCATGCCTGCCGCTTGGCGCTCGTCCGCGTCGTGGCAATGACGGTCGCACCAACTGCCCGGGCCACCTGAAAGGCCGCAATCCCCACACTGCTTGACGCTGCAGTAACGACGACAAAGTCACGTCGTGTGAGCCTTGCCTGCTCCACCAAAGCTCCCCAGGCAGTCACATACTGCATCCAGGAGGCCGCAGCCTCCTCGAACGAGATGTTCTCAGGATGCTTAACGAGATTACGAGCTGGTACGTTTGCCACTTCTCCGTAGGTTCCCCATCGAGCGATGTCCGGCGGCGGAACCAGGCTTACAACGTCGCCCGTCATGAAGCCAGGCACGTCAGATCCTATCGCTTTGACTATACCTGCAGCCTCGTATCCAAGACGGCTCGGGAAGTGAGCCTCTTGCGGGTAAGCGTGAGTACGAAACATCACTTCTGCTCGATTGAGGCCAATGCTCTTTACCTCGATCTGTACCTCACCGCTTGCTGGCAGTGGAACTTCGATATCTTCGATCTTCAGAACGCTCGGATCGCCATACTCATGAATGCGCACGATGCGCGCCATAATCCCTCCTATTGATTTGCATGTTGGATGCATTTCGTGATGTCCTAGGCTCCAACTCTCCACGACGAACTGCAGTGCATTCACAACCTGACGAAGCCGCCCGGATTCCTGACGGGTGACGGGCAAATCGGAAGTTCCCATGTGTGATTAACTTCCGAATTGCCGACGATTCGGCCCGAGCAGCTACGAGAAAACATCCGTAGGCCTGCGGACCTAATCTGCCGCCCGTGATACGAGGGCATCAAGTCGTGGGCATCGTGCCACCGTCGATAATGTAATCAGCCCCGCTGATAAACTCGCCTCGGTCTGAGGCCAGAAAGGCTACCAGCTCCGCCACTTCCTCGGGTCGACCTGTCCGGCCCATGGGAATGCCTCCAAGCATGTCCATAATCCGTTGCCGTGCAGCGTCCTCGCTGATGCCACTGCCTCTGGAAATGTCGGCCATCATTCCCTTTGCGCCTGAAGTCTCGATGAAGCCGGGCGAAATCATCGTCACTCGCACACCTTTCGGAGCGACACCCTTGGCCAGCCCCTTGCTGTAAGTAGCCAATGCTCCCTTGGCCGCCGCGTAGGCGAGCGTCGAA
>DATMOB010000111.1:0-9075 GCA_035568455.1 Granulicella sp. | reverse complement strand
TCGACATCACCGTGGCGAATGCATGGCGCGGTCAAGGAATTGGGAAGTTCGCTCTGAAGAGCATGCAGGACGAAGCGGCTCGCCAGGGCAAACGGATTGAGTTGCAGGTAGCGGCCGGGTCGGTGGCCAAACGCCTCTATCTCCGGCTCGGATTCAAAAAAGTAAGCGGGGATCATCTGATGGAGCAAATGGTCTGGAACCTATGATTGTGAACCTTGAAAAGCGGCTGTTTGCGGGGGCCGGTCTTGTGTCGGCGATGCTGGTTGCCCTGAGCCTCGCCCCTGCGGCCTGCGCGCAGGGCCTGTTGACCGTTACTCCAAACCGGAGCGTTACCACCGCGGCCGGCAACGGATCGCTTGGCTACACCGGCGACAGCGGCGCTGCCTCCGCGGCCACGCTGGCCGATCCCAGCGCCGTAGCCTACGACGCCAACGGAAACCTCTACCTGGCCGACGGGCGCAACCATGTCGTGCGCCAGGTGTCGGCGGCGGGCGCCATGACCACCCTCGCCGGCAACGGCATCGAGGGCTACGGCGGCGACGGCGCAGCCGCCACCTCGGCCTACCTCGACACACCCACCGGCGTGGCCGTCGATGCCACCGGGAACGTCTATATCGCCGACTCCCACAACCATCGCATCCGCAAGGTCAGCGGGGGAATCATCACCACCATCGCTGGCACCGGCACCGCCGGCTTCTCCGGCGACGGCGCGGCCGCCACCGCGGCGCAGCTCTGGTTGCCCAGCGCCGTGGCGGTCGATGGCAACGGCAACGTCTACATCGCCGACACCAACAACCAGCGCATTCGCAAGATCACCGGCACCGCCATCACCACCATCGCCGGCAATGGCGAAGAGCTCTTCAGCGGCGACGGCGAGGCGGCCACCTCGGCCGTGCTCGACTCGCCCACCGGCGTTGCGGTCGGCGCCAGCGGCAACGTCTACATCGCCGACCGCCACAACCAGCGCGTGCGCAGGATCGCCGCCGCCGGAGGCACCATCTCGACCATCGCCGGCAGCGGCGCGCCCAGCTTCTCCGGCGGCTTCTCGGGCGACGGCGCGACCGCGACCACCGCAACCCTGGCCAGACCCAGCGGCGTCGCGGTCGACGCAGCCGGCAACGTCTACATCGCCGACACCGGCAACCAGCGCATTCGCCAGGTCGGCGGCGGCGCCATCGCCACCGTTGTGGGCTCCGGCCAGCAGGGCTACGGCGGGGATGGAACCGCGCCCGCGAGCGTCAATCTGAACTCGCCCAAGGCGGTTGCTGCGGACGCCCTCGGCAACCTCGCCATCTCCGATCAGGGCAACCAAAGAGTCAGGGTCGACACGCTGCCTTCGCTGCTCTTTGCCAGCGACAACGTCGGCGTGCTCAGCGCCCCACTGAGTGTTACCCTGGCCAACACCGGCTCCGCTCCTCTCGCGGTCTCCACCACCAACTTCAGCGGTCCCTTTACCGCCGTGCCCGGCGGCAGTTGCCCCGCATCCACAGTTACTCTTGCGCCTGGAGCGAGTTGCACGGAAAACATCGCGTTCTGGCCGGTCGCCGTAGGCGGCGCCAGCGGTTCGGTCTCCTTCGGCGGTACGGGTGTCGTTCCCCAAAGCATTCGGCTCGCAGGCGCAGCCGTCCAGACCGTCACGACAGTTACTCTAAACTCCAGCCTCGCCTCCCCTCTGGTGGGGGAGGCCGTCACCTTGACCGCAACCGTGCAGCTGCCCGGAGCCGGCACCCCGACCGGAACCGTCTCCTTCTATGACGGAACGACGCTGATCGGAACGCCACAGACGCTGATTGCCGGCTCGGCCTGGATCAGCACCACGGCGCTATCAGTCGGCACTCATACGATTACCGCCGCCTACAGCGGCGACCCTAACTTCATCGCCGCGACCTCCCCGGCGCTGTCACAGTCCGTCATCGACTTCGGCTTCACCATTGCATCGGGCACCGGCACCGGCACCGGCACCGGTAGCGGTACCGGCGGCAGCGGCTCCGGCAGCAGCCCCATCACCCAGACCGTCGCACCGGGCCAGCCCGCGATCTACGCTTTTACCGTGCTGCCGGTCGGCGGCGTCATCTTTCCTTTCCCGGTCACGCTCTCGGCCACTGGGCTTCCTCCGGGAGCGACCGTGAGCTTCTCCCCGAAGGTCCTCGTCTTCACCGCTAGCGGGGCCACCTTCACCATGACCATTCAGACTTCGGCATCCGCAGCGCTGCATCCAGGCAACCCCTTCGGCAGAGCCCTGGGAGGGAGCTCGATCGCGCTCGGCTTGCTTCTGCTGCCCTTCTCCGGACGAATCCGCCGCCAGGCGCGCCACCTGCGGCTGCTCTCGATGTGCGCGGCCCTGATTCTCAGCCTCGCGGCCATCGGCGGCCTTTCGGGATGCGGCACCGGCAGCGGCTTCTTCGGCCAGGCGCCACAGACCTACAACGTCAACGTCATTGGCACGGCAGCCGGTACGACCACGAGCTTGCAGCGCTTCGCCACCGTCTCGCTGACGGTGCAGTAGAGGACCACGGCCCCGATTACGACTCTTATTCCAGCTCGTCTTGGAGACCGTCGCACGTGCCTATCTCGACTCGCACCGCGCTCTGCCTGCTGCTGTTCTTCGGGATGTGGCCCCTGCACGCTCAGGAGTCGAGCCTGGGCCGCATCGAAGTGGCCGTCACTCTGGCCACCCAGCGCTCGCTCAG
The DNA here is from genome assembly GCA_035568455.1 of Granulicella sp. Lineage (GTDB taxonomy): Bacteria > Acidobacteriota > Terriglobia > Terriglobales > Acidobacteriaceae > Edaphobacter. Next base: position 6,385 of record DATMOB010000111.1, on the reverse strand, counting down.
TGCCAGCACGGGCCAAAACTTCTGGATGGAGGGTGGTGCGGCGGAGATGGGCTTCACGCTGGGGCGCGGCGTCGGACTCGTGGCCGATTTGAGTGGACTGCACACCGGTTCGATCGGCTCCAGCGGGGTGTCGCTCGACATGACCACCGTCACCTTCGGCCCGCGTTATCGCTGGTCCCCGCACCGGCGCTGGTCAGCCTACGGACAAGCTTTAGTCGGCGAAGCCACCGGCTACAACAGCCAGTTTCCCACCCCCACCCTGTTGGAGACCACCGCCCGCAGCTTCGCCTTGCAACTCGGAGGCGGCGTGGATTACCGCCTCTCGAGGCGATTCTCCCTGCGCGGTCTCGATGTCGGCTACCTGCGAACTACGCTCCCCAACAATGCGGGCAATGTGCAGCATAGCCTTCGCCTCGGCGCTGGTTTGGTGTACCGCTTCGGCCATTGATCCGGCTTCGATCCCTAGAGCACTCCCATCCGACCAACGAGGCGATGCGGACTGCGCCCACGCATGAAAACCACTACGGAAGAGAGCGCAATTGCTCGCAGGCGCGGGTTAACTCCGCGGTCTTCTTGCCGAAACAGAAGCGCAGCAGATGCTCCCCACGTCCCGGCCGGAAGAACGCCGAGCCAGCGACCGCCGCCACGCCGGTCATCTCCAGCAGACTGCGCGCTCGCTCTCCAGCGGTCGCTCCCGGAATCCGGCTGGCATCGGCGAGCACGTAGTACGCGCCTGCGGGAACCGAAGGCGGCAGCCCGGCATCGCGCAGTGCCTGGCAAAGCTCGTCGCGCTTGGCCTGGTATTCCGTAGCGAGCGCGGTGTAGAAGTCGGCGCTGGCCAGCTTCCGCAACCCCGCCGCCGCGCCGTGCTGCAGCGGCGCCGGACTGCAGACATAGGTGAGGTCGTGAAAGTAGCCGATTGCGGAGATCCATTGTGGCGCGGCAGCCAAATAACCGATCCGCCAACCCGTAATACTGAAGGTCTTCGACAGCCCTGAGATCGTGATCGTGCGCTCGGCCATGCCCGGCAACGTCGCGAGCGAGAGATGCTGATGTCCGTCGTAGAGGAAGTACTCATAGATCTCGTCGGTGAAGACGAACAGATCATGCTCGATAGCCAGCGCCGCCAGCGCCTCGGACTCTGCGCGGGTAAAGATCTTGCCCGACGGATTCGACGGCGTGTTGAGAATAATGGCGCGGGTGCGCTCGCTGATGGTGGCGCGGACCGCGTCCAGGTCCAGGCTCCAGTCGGGAGCCGCCAAAGGCACGGGGACCGGCTGCATGCGCAGCGAGATCAGCGTGCTCACGTGATAGCCGTAGAACGGCTCGAAGAGAAGAACCTCGTCGCCCGGATTCAGCAGCGCCAACAGCGAGGCATACAGCGCTCCGGTCGCCCCATTGGTGACCAGCACCTGGGTCGACGGATCGACCGTCAGCCCGTTGTAGCTCTGCAGCTTCTCCGCGATGGCTTCGCGCAGGGGCGCGATGCCATCAAGACGCGTATAGATGTTGAAGCCGGCGTGGATCGCCTCCACAGCGCCTTCCGCGACCACCCCCGGAAGGTCGGTGTCGCAGATACCCTGCGCAAGGTTGATGCCGCCCACGCGGTCGCACAGAACGGACATGGCGCGAATCTCGGACTGGATGACCGCGGGTGCGATCTCACTCAGTTGAAGCCGGGAGGCTCGTGTAGTCATATCTTCCTTCTAACGGATAACGCCGGCGGAGTCGATGGGCTGGCGGCCTTCCGTTGCGTGGGCGATCCGCCAACCAGTCTCGAACACGCTCGCGCCGCATCGAAGCCAGTAACCCACTGAATCCCTGGAGCCTGCTTCTAAACGTTTGACTATAAACGGAATAGCAGCCCAAAAGCTCTTTTTGGGGTCTTTGGAATGGAGCGGTACAAGACCCTTCATGTTAGTCGTATCTGCTTTGTTTTGTGTGTGCTGTCTAGCAAGGGTGGGGGCGGCGGATCCTCCAGAATGCGTCCTCCGGTCAGCCCTGAGGCACGCATCGCTGCCCGCGGAGGTGTACGATGGTAAGCATATTTGCTACACCAAGGTAATCTACCAAGCGCCCACCCGCCGAGCGTGATGGCAGCGTCCCGGGAAAAGGCACAAATCGCTATCAGGAAGTTGTCGCTACGACTAAGATTCCGCCCGAGCGCAGGTTCGGGAGATAGAGGGCCGTGAACGAAATGGTCGAACGGTTACGCAGGGGAGGCCAATTCGCGATCGCCGATAGGCTGGGCCGCCTCCCGAGCAATCTCTGCTCAGGATTCCGCCCGCTCCATCCGGCAGACCTGCGAGATTGTCTGCAGGCCCTCATTTTGTCCTTGCTGTTGCTGGTTGGGCATGGCATTGCTGGTGCAGAGCAGCCGGCTCTGACCAAGGCAGCACAGGTGCACGCACTGGCCCCGGAGATCGCCGCGCGGCACATTCCCGTCCATTTGATCGCCACCGTGACCTACTACGAGCCCTCCGAGAACACCTTGTTTGTCGCGGATGAGAGTGGTGCCGTATACGTCAAAACCAGCCATCCGTATCCGCTGCATCGCGGCGACCTGGTGAAGCTGGACGGGGTCACAGCCAAGAGCTACCGCACCACCGTAGCCCAGGATCCAAGTATTCAGGTGATTGGAACCGGCTCCTTCGCCCGCGCCCAAATCCGCACCTACCAGAGCTATCAGGAGTTGATGGCGGGCAAGTGGGATTGTCAGTACGTCATGCTGCACGGCGTCGTCCGCTCCGCGGTGCTCGAATATCATGGCGACTTCCAGGTTCTCGAGCTCGAAATCCTGATGCCGGGCGGCATCGTGCAGGCTTACCTGCAAGATCACAGCGGCATCAATCTGCGCGATCTCGTCGACGCCGAGGTGGAGGTCTCCGGCGTTGTCGGCGGCGACTTCAACGCCCATTGGCAGCTGATGCACAGCGTCATCTATGGGGCCGGAGCGAGCGATCTGCACATCGTGCGCAGGCCGAAGGTGGAGCCGTTGAGGCTGCCTCTGACCGACGTCAACGACATCATGCAGACCCGCTCCATCAACGACCGATCGCCACGTGTGCGGGTTCGGGGGACGGTGATCTACTATCGCCCCGGAAATTCGATTGTGGTCGCGCAGCCAGACGGCAAAAGCCTCTTTGCGACCACCCGGCAAGCCGACCCCATCCGCTTGGGCGCTGTCGTCGATCTCGTCGGCTTTGCCGACAGCGATGGCTACGGTCCCGCGCTCGGGCAGACGCAGATCCTCCCAACTGGACAGTTCGCCCTCATGCAGCCCATCCCGGTTAGCTATACACAGGCAATCGGCGGAGCCTACAGCGATCAACTCGTCTCCTTGCGCGGCCGTCTCATCTCCGAGCTGCACGCCGATTCTTCCGATACGCTCGTCCTGATGGTGGACGATCATGCCGTGACGACCGTGCTCCAGACGGCGGAGAGAGATTCACGCCTGCCTAACCTGCCCATCGGCGCGCTGATCTCGGTCAGCGGCATCTGCCGCATCACCCCGACCGCCACCTGGGGAACTCCGGGAACCACAGCGATGCTCTTCCGCCTGGACCTGCGCTCCAAGGACGATGTGCGCGTGCTCACCTGGCCGTCCTGGTGGACGGTCACCCATCTGCTCTTCGTGGTGGGCGCACTGCTCGCCCTTTCGCTGCTGAGCAGCGCCTGGGCGATGATGCTACGTAAGCGAGTGACGCAGCAGACCGCCCGGCTGGCGGGCACCATGCGTGTGGAACAGGAGCGCAGTCGCCTGCTGGAGGCGATCAATTCGGAGACCCCGCTGGAGCAGCTGCTCGAAAACATCCTCTGTTCGGTCGAGGCGCTGGTCTTAGGAGTGCGCTGCTCCTGTACGATTCTCGATCTCTCGGGCGAAGCCAATCGAGCGGCCAGCACCAACTGCTTCGGAGTGCCCCCGGATAAGGTGGACTTCGTCGCCCCTCTGACCGATCGGAAGGGCCGGCAGATCGGTACCTTTCATGCCGGCCATAGCAACTGGCATAGCTTGTCGAAGAATGAGCGGGAGGTGCTGGAGGTGGGCTTCGGCCTGGTCAATCTGGCCGTGAACCAACGGCGTCTGTTCCAGGAGCTCAACTACACCTCCACCCATGACCGGCTGACGGCGCTACCCAACCGCAGGCTCTCCGATCTCAGCCTGGAAACAGCCCTGCAGGAGGCAGCCCGCAGTGGCATGCAGCTCGGCGTGGCCTATATCGATGTGGACCGATTCAAACAGGTCAACGATCAGTACGGCCACAAGGTGGGCGATCTGTACCTGCAGCAGATCGCCGGGCGCCTCGCTTCGCAGGTGCGTGTCACCGACAAACTGGCTCGCATCGGAGGCGACGAGTTCCTCCTGATCGCCACCGGCCTGCACGGCATCGCCGACGCAGAGGCCTACCGGCACCGGCTGGAGAGCTGCTTCGGCAACAGCTTCGTCCTGGATGGATCCCGTCTGTGCGGCTCCGCCAGCATCGGCATCGCGGTCTTTCCCGATCACGGCGCCACCGCCGAGGAACTGAAGCGCCATGCCGATATCGACATGTACTCGGTCAAGCACCGGCGCCGGGCAGAGCAGGAGCAGCGCTTGCCGGCTGCCGGCGAAACCGAGATCTTTTCACTCGCGGATCTGGAGGCGGCACTCGCCGCCAACCGCTACCGGCTCTTCTACCAGCCGCAGTTCTCCTCCAAAGGAGAGCTCCGCGGGCTCGAAGCTCTTCTCCGCTTACAGGATCCGATCCTCGATATCGTGCAGCCGGATGCCTTCATCCGGATCGCCGAACGCAGCGACCTTATCATTCCGCTCGGGGCCTGGGTGCTGCGGCAGGCCCTCGCCGACGCAAGCCGCTGGAAGTTGGACAAAATGCCGGGGGTCCGCATGGTCGTGAACGTCACCGCACGCCAGATCGAGCATCCCCACTTCGCCGAGGACGTAGCGGAGGCATTGCAGCAAGCCGGACTGCCGGCGAGCACACTCGAGTTGGAGATCACCGAGCGAACCCTTGCTCAGGATCTCTCTCAGGCTACCCGCCAGCTCAACCGGCTCCACGACCAGGGCGTCCGCATCTCGATCGACGATTTCGGAACCGGGCACTCCTGCCTCAGCGCCCTCCATACCCTTCCTATCGATACCCTGAAGATCGACAGGAGCTTTATTCAGGCCATGAGCACCGGCCCCGATGTCATGCATGTCATCGCAGCGATCGTCTCCCTCGCCCACACCATGCGGAAACGAGTGGTCGCCGAGGGGGTGGAGACCAAAGAAGAGATGGAAGCCCTCCTGCAACTGGGCGACATGGACCTGCAGGGATTCCTCTTCAGCCGTCCCCAGCCCCCGGAACGTGTTGCCGAAAGCCTGTCGGCCTGGAACTCCGGGGTCCTCCATGGCCACGGTAATCAAGGCCAGTTGGCGATGGCTGCGCTTGACATCGACCGTACAATGGAGTAGCGGAAGGGTGGAAGCTGGTCGTCGGGCCCGGTTTTGAGGTCTAGACGCGGTTTGGACTTAGGTCCTTTGTTTCGAAGACTTTGGGTGCTTTGGCGGGGGGAGGGGAGTCTGCCCGGGAGCCCGGTGGGGATTCACAGCCTACGACGGGCTGCGGCAGCATCGAACGTAAAACAGAACGAGATCTGGAGCGGACGCCATGATCTTCAAGGACCGTGTGGACGCGGGACGGCGGCTCGCAGAGCACCTGGGAGAGTTCGCCGACCGACCGGACGTAACCGTCCTCGGCATCCCCCGCGGCGGGGTCGTCGTCGCATTCGAAATCGCCACATCCCTCCACGTCGCACTCGATATCTTCCTCTCGCGCAAACTGGGTGTTCCCGGACAGGAGGAGCTTGCCTTCGGTGCCATCGCTGCCGGCGACGGGCGTTTCCTCGACGAGCAGATCATCGAGAGCGCCGGCATCTCGCCCGCTCAGATCGATCGCATCACCGCCGAGGTCAGGGAGACGCTGAATCGGCGTGCCGCCCAGTACCGCGGCGATCGTGCTCCGCCGGAGATCCCCGGCCGGACGATCCTGCTGGTGGACGACGGCATCGCCACCGGCGCGAGCATCTACGCCGCCGTCCAAGCGCTTCGCCCCATGCACCCGGCGAAGCTGGTGGTTGCCGTTCCGGTCGCTCCGGCCTCGACCTGCGCTTGGCTGCGGAACCTGGTGGATCAGCTGGTCTGCCTCTATGCACCGGTGGAGTTCCACGCGGTCGGCCAGTTCTATGTGAACTTCCACCAGGTGGAAGACGAGGAGGTGGTCGATCTGCTCCGGCGAGCGGAGCGGCCCCCAGACGAGTCGGACGATCACGCGGCATCCAACGCATCGGGCAACCTCTCCCCGCCGGACCCGTCCGGAGACGTCTCAGAGAAATCGAGCAAGGC
>DATMOB010000110.1:0-49084 GCA_035568455.1 Granulicella sp. | reverse complement strand
GGTCAGGTTGGGGCTCTCGGTGGTCAGGATGGAGTAATCGTTGCCACGTCGCAGCTCCAGCGTGACCTCACCGGTGACGGCGCGGGCTACCCAACGCTGGGCGGTTTCGCGCAGCATGAGGGCCTGAGAATCGAACCACCGGCCCTGATAGAGCAACCGGCCAAGGCGCATGCCGCTGATCCGGTATTGCTCAATGGTGTCTTCGTTGTGGATGCCGGTGAGCAGGCGCTCGTAGACGATGTGCAGCAGCGCCATGCCGGGCGCTTCGTAAATGCCGCGGCTCTTTGCCTCGATGATCCGGTTTTCGATCTGGTCGCTCATGCCAAGGCCATGTCGGCCGCCGATGGCGTTGGCCTCGAGAAACAGCGCGACCGGATCGGCGAACGTCCGGCCATTCAATGCGACGGGCTGCCCCTCCGCAAAACGCACGGTGACCGTTTCGGCCTTGACGACACAGTCGTCGCGCCAAAACGTCACGCCCATGATGGGAGTGACGATTTTGATGCCGCTATCCAGGCGCTCAAGATCCTAGGCCTCATGGGTCGCGCCGAGGATATTGCTGTCGGTCGAATACGCTTTCTCGGCGCTCATCTTGTAGGCGAAGCCGCTCGCAGCCATGAACGCCGACATCTCGGCGCGGCCGCCGAGTTCGTCGATGAAGGCGGCGTCGAGCCAGGGCTTGTAGACCTTGAGGTCGGGGTTGACGAGCAGGCCGTAGCGATAGAATCGCTCGATGTCATTGCCTTTGAAGGTCGAGCCGTCGCCCCAGATGTTGACGTCATCTTCCTTCATGGCGGTGACCAGCATGGTGCCGGTGACCGCACGGCCGATGGGGGTGGTGTTGAAGTAGGTGACGCCGGCGGTGGTGATGTGGAAGGCGCCGGACTGGAGAGCGGCGATGCCTTCGCGAACGAGTGGAGCGCGGCAGTCGATGAGGCGGGCCTTTTCAGCGCCGTACTCGAGCGCCTTGCGCGGGATCTCGTCGTAATCGGCTTCGTCAGGCTGACCGAGATTGGCGGTGTAGGCGTAGGGTAGAGCGCCCTTCTGTTTCATCCAGTGGAGCGCGGCGCTGGTGTCGAGCCCGCCGGAGAAGGCAATGCCAACCTTTTGACCGAGTGGCAGGGTTTCGAGGATTACGGACATAGTGATGCAGACCTCAATGGTTGATCGCTGAAATTGTTCTTATGCGTTAGGTGCGTTTGCGGGGGGCCTGGAGGCCGCCACGGTTGCGGGAGTTGGAGATGCGCTTGGCTCCGCCGAGCAGCATGAGGAGGATGGCCTTCTGGGCGTGCATGCGGTTCTCCGCCTGATCGAAGACGACCGACTGCGGGCCGTCGAGCACGGCGTCGGTGACCTCGGCGTTGCGGTGGGCGGGGAGGCAGTGCATGAAGATGGCGTGGGGCTGGGCGTTGGCCATGAGCTCTTCGTTGACCTGGTAGGGCTTGAAGATGGGGGCGCGCTTGGTCGCCTCGTGCTCGAATCCCATGGAGGTGCAGACGTCGGTGTAGACGGCGTCGGCGCCGGTGACGGCCTTGACGGGATCGGTGGTGAGGGTGATGGAGCCGCCGGTGGATTCGGCGATCTCGATGGCCTTGTGGATGATCTCAAGCTTGGGCGAGAAGCCCTTGGGGCTGGCCACGGTGATGTGGGCTCCGAGCAGGGCGGCGGTGAGCATGAGGGAGTGGCAGACGTTGTTGCCGTCACCGACGTAGGCGAAGCGGATGCCCTCGGCGGAGCCGAAACGCTCCTCGATGGTGAAGAAGTCGGCGATGGCCTGGCAGGGGTGCTCGAGGTCGGAGAGGGCGTTGATGATGGGGGCCTTGGAGCTGGCGGCCATCTCGATGATGGTGTCGTGGGAGTAGGTGCGGAGGACGATGAGGTTCATCCAGCGCTCGAGATTGTGGGCCATGTCGGCGAGGGATTCGCGCTCACCGAGGGGGGACTGGGTCTGGTCGACGAAGATGGCGTTGCCGCCGAGGGTGTTGATGGCGGTCTCGAAGGTGAGGCGTGTGCGCAGCGAGGCCTTCTCGAAGAACATGACCATCTGGCGGGCGTCGAGGGCGTGGCGGAAGTCTTCGGGGTGGTTTTTGACGGCGTGGGCGAGCTCCATGACGGCGGCCATCTCCTGGACGGAGAGGTCGGCGATGGAGCAGAGGTGCCGGCCGGCGAGGCCTTTGGCGGCCTCGGTGAAGGCGGTGTCGGACTGGATGCCGAGGGTCTGGAGGTTGTGCGCGGGCTTCGGGATGAGCTCCGGGTCGAACGCCGAGGCGGCGTCGTGCGGCTTGGCGTTGATGACGAAGGTCTTGCTACCCATGAGTGGTGCCTCCTGCCAGAACGGGGCTGGCGTCGCTGTGGTGGTGCTTGAGCAGCTGTTCGAGTTGGTCTACCGCGATGTCTACATGTTGTTTTTCAAGGATGTAGGGCGGCAGGAAACGGAGCACCGTGTCGCTGGTCCGATTAAGGATGATGCGGTGCTGCATCATCTGGTTGGCAATTTCGGTGGCGAGGTCGGCGGAGTGGAGCTCGAGTCCGAGCATGAGGCCGAGGCCGCGGACCTCTTTGACTGAGGAGTACGTGTCGGCGAGGGTCTGCAGGCGGGACTTGAAGTAAATGCCGACCTCGGTGACGTGGGCGAGCAGGGCCTGGTCGCGGATGGCGTCGATGACGGCGATGGCGACGGCGCAGGCGAAGGGGTTACCGCCGAAGGTGGTGCCGTGCATGCCGGGGGTGATGGCGCGGGCGGCTTCCTCCGAGCAGAGCATGGCGCCCATGGGGATGCCGCCGGCGAGCGGCTTGGCCAGGGTGGTGACGTCGGGCAGGATGCCGTAGTTCTGATAGGCGAACCACTTGCCGGTGCGGCCGAGGCCGGACTGGATTTCGTCGGCGAGCAGGAGGGCGCCGGTGGAGTTGCAAAGATCGCGGGCGGCCTGGAAGAACTCCTGGCTGACGGGGTGAATGCCGCCTTCGCCCTGGACGGGCTCGATGCAGATGGCGCAGAAGTCGGTTCCGGTGCCGGAGAGGAACTTGGCGCGGAGGTCGGCGACGTCGTTGAAGGCGACGAACTCGACGCCGGGGATCAAGGGGTTGAACGGCTCGCGGTACTTGGCCTTGCTGGTGGTGGAGACGGCGCCCATGCTGCGGCCGTGGAAGCTGTGGTCAAGTGCGAGGATCTTGGTGCCGATGGAGCGGCCTTCGGAGCGAAGCAGTCCGGCGTGGGCGCGGGCGAGCTTGAGCGCGGCCTCCCAGGCCTCGGTGCCGGAGTTGCAGAAGAAGACACGGTCGAGGCCGCTGATCTCGGTCAGGCGCAGAGCGAGCTCGGCGGTGTGCTCGTGGAAGAAGAGGTTGGAGGTGTGGATGAGGCGCTTGCCCTGCTCGACGATGGCCTTCTCAAGAGCGGGATGTGCGTAGCCGAGGGCGGAGCAGCCGATGCCGCTGAGCAGGTCGAGGTAGTCGTTGCCGTTTTCGTCGCGCAGGTAAACGCCCTGGCCGGAGACGAAGAGTATGGGGTTGCGTTCGTAGGTCTGCAGCAGGAGCTTGCGCTCTGCAGCCTGGATGGATTGAAGCTTCATGCGACCATTACCTCCGTGCCGTCGTTGACGCGGGTAGAACAGAGATCGGGCAGCAGCTGGGCTGCCTCTGCGGGAAGAATCCGGACGCGTTTGACCCCGTGTTTGAGGGCGTCGCGACAGGCGTTGAGTTTGGGGAGCATGCCGCCGGTAATGATGGACTGCTTCTCGAGTGCGGGGATCTGAGCGAGCGAGAGCCAGCGCATCACCTGGCCGTCGGCACCTTTGACGCCGGGGACGTCGGTGAGGAAGACGAGGGCGTCGGCGTGGGTGCAGATGGCGCAGGCGGAGGCCATCTCGTCGGCGTTGATGTTGTAGTACTCGCCGTCAAAACCGAGGGCGATGGAGCTGATGACGGGGACGGCGCCCATGGCCCAGATGGCCTCGAGCCAGCGGGGTTCGGTGGCGGCGATCTCGCCGACGAAGCCGAGATCGGGGTCGGTCTTCTTCTTGCGGGCGCGGAAGACGTGGCCGTCTCCGCCGGAGAGGCCGACGGCGGCCTGGCCGTGGGTGCCGAGGGCGGCGACCAGGCTCTTATTGACGCGGCCGGCGAGGACCATGAGGGCGGCGTCGCGGGTCTCGGCGTCGGTGACACGGAGACCGGCGATGAACTCGCTTTGCTTGCCCATCTGGGCGAGGGTGCGGGTGAGCTGGACGCCGCCGCCATGGACGACGGCGACCTGGTTGCCGTCGCGGACGAGCTCGGTGATGGCTTTGCCGCAGGCGTGGAGCAGGGATTTGTTTTCGAGCGAGGCACCGCCCAGTTTGACGACGAATTTCAAAGGAGCCCCTCCGCTTCGTTCCAACCGTACATGACGTTCATATTTTGCACTGCCTGGCCGGCGGCGCCTTTGAGGAGATTGTCCAAGCAGGAGACAAGGACGAGGCGGCGGCCGTTCGCACCTGAGGGGGAGTGGGGAGCGAGCTCGAAGCCGAGGTCGCAGAAGTTGGTGCGGGTGACGTACTGGATCTGAGGCAGATTGCCGGCTGGACGCAGGCGCACCAGCGGGCTGCTGCGGTAGAAGTCGGCGTAGACGGCGGCGATCTGGTCGCGGGTGCAGTCGGACTTCAGGCGGACGTAGATGGTCGAGAGGATGCCGCGCGGGATGGGAAGCAGGTGGGGTGTGAACTGGATCTGGTCGCAGTCGAGGTGGAGCTGCTCGAGTAGCTCGCCGGTGTGGCGGTGGCCGAAGACGGAGTAGGCCGAGAGGTTGTCGGCGGCGTACATGAAGTGGGTCTTGGCGGTGGCGGCTTTGCCGGCTCCGCTGACGCCGGACTTGGCGTCGGCGACGATGCCGTAGTCGAGATCGGCGAGGCCGGCCCGGAGCAGGGGAGCGAGGGCAAGGATGATGGAGGTGGAGTAGCAGCCGGGGTTGGCGACGAGGCGGGCGTTGCGGATCTGATCGCGGTGCAGCTCGGGGTTGCCGTAGACGGCCTCGGTCTGGAGCTTCTGGGCGGCGACGGGGTCGGCGTCGGTGAGGTTGTAGACGGCGCGGTTGCGCTCGTCCTGCAGGCGCCAGGCGCCGCTGAGGTCGATGACGCGGAGGCCGCGGGCGATGGCCTCGGGGACCCACTCGCGGGACTGCTCGTGCGGGGTGGCGAGGAAGAGCAGATCGATGCCCTCGTCGACGAGGCGTTGCCAGTTGAAGGGGACGACCTCGGGGGCGGTGCCGTCGCCGGTGGCGAGCTGCGGCTGCAGGTCGGTGAGGAGCAGTTTTTCTGACTTATCTGATTTGGTGGAGGTGGCGTCGCTGGTGGTCTCCATCCGGCCGAGGAAGATGGGCTTGGTTTCGGTGAGGCGGGGATGGAGGAGGAGCAGGCGGGCGAGTTCGCCGCCGGCGTAGCCGCTGACGCCAGCGATGGCGGTGCGGAGCTGAGTCGGGGTGCTGAGGGAGTGCGATTGCCGGGGCGATTCGGCGGCGGAGTCTGCGGGGGGCAGGGTGGTGAGAGAGTCAGCCAATGTAGCCTTCAATCCTCGCTTTAAGCGTGCTGGTCTGCCGTTCGTCGGGGCAGATGATGAGGACGGTATCGTCGCCGGCGATGGTGCCGACGACCTCCGGCCAGTCTTCATAGTCTATCGCCGCGGCGACGGGCTGGGCGGAGCCGGTGGTGGTGACGAGGACGAGCAGATTGGAGGCCTGGCGGGCCTCGAGGCCGAAGTTGCGCAGCACCTCGCGAATGCCGGGGCCTTCGTCGTCGGCGGACTCGGGGGCGGCGGGCAGGGAGTAGCCGGTCGGGCCCTTCGAGAGCTTGAGTTCGTGGATGTCGCGGGAGAGGGTGGCCTGGGTGACGTGGAAGCCACGGGCTGCGAGCCGGCGGCGCAGCTCGTCCTGATTGGGGACGGCGCTGGCGAGCAGAAGATCGCGGATTGCGGCGTGGCGTTGTTGTTTCATCGTGGGATCACCTTCTAGAAGAAGTTTGGATTAGGGTCTGGTTCGGCGCCGGCGTGTAGTACCCTGTTAACTCGCCGTCAATATTTCCGCATTTGTTTTTCCTATCCGCTTCACCTATCCGCTTCACCTAGCCGCACTCGACAGAGATTACCGGGTGCATAAACATACGTTAGCATGTATAAATATACATAGGCAAGTGTTGTGAGCTGGAACAGCTGCATCTCCGACGGTCGAGTCTACGAGTCCAAGGGAGCTGCAGTGGCCAGTCTGGGTTCGGTGTCTCGATGGTTAGCTAGTTGACTTTAAAGAGGAGACTTTGGCGGCACCAGGACGTGTCGTCGAGGTATAGAGTGAAGCATGGACAGGTCTACTCAAGCCAGTGTGAATCTGGCAAGCGGCGGGATGCTGGCGGAGTCGTCAGCTGAATCCCGGAGTGCATCGCGGGTTGGATTCCAGGGTTCTGTTGCAGCCAGGAACGGGCTTGGGTCGCAGGCGTCGCTTCTCGATGCCCGGTTTGACCATGATTCGTGCGGTGTGGGGTTTGTCGCCTCGATCGCCGCTGTCGCTTCCCATACGATTTTGGAGCAGGCGCTGACGGCGCTGGGCCGGCTGGCGCATCGCGGTGCGGTTGCGGCCGATGGCAAGAGCAGCGATGGCGTGGGTGTGACCACGGCGGTGCCGCGGGCTCTGCTGCTGCGCAAGACCGGTTTGGTGATCGCGGACGATCAGACGCTGGCGGTGGGCATGCTGTTTCTGCCGGCGGAGGAGACGCGGGCGGAGGGGCTGCTGGAGCGTTGTCTCGAGTCGCAGGATCTGAAGGTGGTGGGCTGGCGCGATGTGCCGATCGAGACCGGGTGTCTGGGCGAGATTGCGTTGAGCACGATGCCGCGGATCCGGCAGGTGCTGGTGGTGGATGGGCTCGACCAGCGATCGAAGGCTGCGGAGGGTGATTTCGAGGCCGACGCGATGGAGCGGCGGCTGTATCTTGCCCGCAAGCAGTTCGAGCGCATGCATGCGCAGGGCGAGGTGACCGGGTATATCTGTTCGCTGTCGGCGCAGACGCTGGTGTACAAGGCGATGTGTACGGGGGCGCTGCTGGCGGAGTTTTTTCCGGATCTGGCGGCGGATGATTATGTGACTCCGTTTGCGGTGTTTCATCAGCGCTATGCGACCAACACGCTGCCGACCTGGCATCGCGCGCAGCCGGGCCGGATGTTGGCGCACAACGGCGAGATCAATACGGTGTGGGGTAACCGGGCTCGGATGGCGGCGCGCGATTCCACGCTGCCGGTCGAGTGCAAGCCGGTGCTGACCGAGGGTGGGACGGATTCGACGAGTTTGGACGAGGCGGTGGAGCTGCTGTCGAAGAATGGGCGCACGCTGGCCGAGGCGGTGCGGATGCTGCTGCCGCCGGCGGCCGAGGGGCACCAGTCTTCGTCGTTTCTGCGTTACCACACAGACTGCGCGGAGCCGTGGGATGGACCGGCGGCGATTGCGTACACCGATGGCAACATCGTGGGCGTGGCGCTCGATCGCAATGGTCTGCGGCCGAGCCGGTATGCGATGACGGCCGACGGGCTGGTGGTTGCGGGCTCGGAGGCGGGGCTGGTGGATCTCGATCCGGAGACGGTGGTCGAGAGCGGGCGGCTGGGGCCGGGACAGATGCTGGTGGTCGACCTGCGGGAGCACCGGGTGTATGACGACCTGGCGCTGCTGGAGCTGTTCGACCGGGGCACGACGTATGCGGAGCTGAGCGAGGATACGCCGCTGGTCGCGCTGCCGGTGGCGGCTCCGGATGCGACGCGGTTGAGCGGGCTGCAGCGCGGCTTTGGATATACGCGCGAGGACGTGCGGATGATCCTAGAGCCGATGGCGACCGAGGGCAAAGACGCGGTCTGGTCGATGGGCGATGACACGCCGCTGGCGTTTCTGGCACGGGCTCCGCGGCCGGTGTATGGGTTTTTCCGGCAGCGGTTTGCGCAGGTGACGAATCCGGCGATCGATCCGCTGCGCGAGGCGTGCGTGGTGTCGATGCATACGCGGCTTGGACCTTGGCCGCACCTGCTGGATAAGAATGCGCCGCTGCCGGGGATCTCGCTGAAGTCGCCGTTCCTTTCGCTGGGACAGGTTGAGGCGCTGCGGCGCGGCGAGCATCCGCACCAGGCGGAGCTGCGGCTGGCGGAGCTGGCGTGTGTGTTTGCGGTTTCAAAGACGCTGGTCGAGGCGCTGGACGATGTCTGCATGCAGGCGATCGATCTGGTGCGGGGTGGAGCGCGGATTCTGCTGCTGACCGATCGCGGCGCGAGCAAGCAGGCGCTGCCGATTCCCATGGCGATGGCTACGGGCGCAGTGCATCAGGCGCTGGTGTCGGCCGGGCTGCGCACGCTGGCGGGCATTGCGGTTGAGGCGGGCGACTGCCGCGATATTCATCATGCGGCGGTGCTGATCGGTTATGGCGCGGGCGCGGTGTGTCCGTGGCTGGCGCTGGAGACGGCGGTGAGCCTGGCGCCCGCGGGGACGGGTTCGGTCGAGACCGAGAGCAAGATGCTGAAGGCGCTCGATGCGGGGCTGGCCAAGGTGATGTCGAAGATGGGCATCTCGGTGGTGGACAGCTACCGCGGGGCGCATCTATTCGACATCCTGGGGCTGCACTCGAGCGTGGTGGATCGCTGCTTTGTGGAGACGCCGGCGCCGCTGTCGGGGATTGGATTCGCGGAGCTGGAGCGGCATCTGCGGGAGACTTGGCTGCGCGATGAGGCGGTTGCGGCGGTCTCGGCGGACCTTCCGGACCATGGCTGGGTGCGCTTCCGCAAGTCTGAGGGAGCAGAGCCGCATGCCTGGCAGCCGGCGACGGTGAAGGCGCTGCAGGGCGTGGTGGGAAGCGCGAGGGGCGCGGCTCCGGCGGAGGATCCGACGGCGGCGTTCCAGATCTACTCAAGGGATCTGCTGGCGCGGGATCCGTCCGTGCTGCGCGACCTGCTGGAGATTCGGCCGGCGGCGGAGGAGCTGAATCTGACGGAGGTCGAGGCGTCGTCGAGCCTGGTGAAGCGGTTCGTGGCGAGCGCGATGTCGCTGGGTTCGTTGAGCCCGGAGGCGCACCACACCATTACGACGGCGATGAACCTGCTGGGCGGCCGGTCGAATACGGGCGAGGGCGGCGAGGATCGCGAGGTGTACCGTCCGGAGCCAGTGATCGTCGGCGGAGGGGCTGCGGGACTCAGTGGCGCCGCGCTGCAGGAGCGGAGTTCGGACACGGTGGCGGTGGCGGAGCCGGTGGTTGAGGCGCCTGCGATCCATCGGCCTTTGAACAATAAGATCAAGCAGGTGGCCTCGGGGCGCTTCGGCGTGACGGCGGAGTACCTGGCGCACGCCGAGGAGATTGAGATCAAGGTGGCGCAGGGCGCGAAGCCGGGTGAGGGCGGGCAGCTGCCGGGGCATAAGGTGAGCGGCCTGATCGCGAGGCTGCGGCATGCGCAGCCGGGAGTGTCGCTGATCTCGCCGCCGCCGCACCACGATATCTACTCGATCGAGGATCTGGCGCAGCTGATCTATGACCTGAAACGGGTGAATCCGCAGGCGGCGGTCGGAGTGAAGCTGGTCTCGACCTGCGGCGTGGGCACGGTCGCTGCGGGCGTGGCGAAGGCCTATGCGGACTTCATCGTGATTGCGGGCAATACCGGCGGAACCGGAGCGGCGGCGCTGTCGAGCATCAAGTATGCCGGCAATCCGTGGGAGCTGGGGTTGGCCGAGGCGCAGCAGGTGCTGATGCAGAACGGAATGCGGAGCCGGGTGCGGCTTCGTACCGATGGCGGTTTGGCGACGGCGCGGGATGTCCTGGTGGCGGCGCTGCTGGGTGCGGATGAGTTCGGATTCGGGACGTCGGTGCTGGTGGCGCTAGGCTGCGATATGGCGCGGCAGTGTCATTTGAACACCTGTCCGACCGGGATTGCGACCCAGAAGCCGGAGCTGCGGGCGAAGTTCCGCGGCAAGCCGGAGCATGTAGTGCGGTTCTTCGAGGAGCTGGCGGGCGATCTGCGGCAGCTGCTGGCGCGGTATGGGTTGCCGTCGCTGGAGGCGGCGATCGGGCGGACGGACCTGTTGGAGCAGGTGCGGTTCGATGGAAGCCTCGATCTGCAGCCGATGCTAGCGAAGGTGACGGATGGACCGGCGCGCTGGATGGGCGGGCGGAACGACCGGCCGGATCCGGTGCTGCCACTCGATGAGGCGTGGGTTGAGCCTATGCTGGCGGCGGTGGTTGCTGGCGAGCCGTATGTGGTCGAGTCGAAGATTGAGAATGGCGACCGCTCGGTGGGTGCGCGCATCTCGGGAGAACTGGCGCTGCGCAGCGCCCGGGGCGAGGCGGATGCGGTCGATGTGACGGTGAATCTGACCGGGACGGCGGGTCAGTCGTTTGGAGCGTTTCTTGCCGCTGGGGTGAAGTTGAGCCTGAGTGGTCAGGCAAACGACTTTGTCGGCAAGGGGCTCTCGGGCGGCGAGATTGTGATCCGGGCTCGTGGCCTGGCGGCGAACGACAGCGGCCATCACGTCATCCTGGGGAATGTGGCGCTGTATGGCGCGACCTCCGGGACGCTGCTTGCGGCAGGACGGGCGGGCGAGCGGTTCGCGGTGCGGAACTCGGGCGCGGTGGCGGTGGTCGAGGGGGTTGGCGATCACGGCTGCGAGTACATGACGGGTGGTACGGTGGTGGTGCTGGGTCCGGCCGGGATGAACTTCGGCGCGGGCATGACGGGCGGGTTGGCCTGGGTTCACGACTCCGACCGACTGTTCATCGGAAGAAAGAGGTTCCATCCAGAGTTCCTTGATGCTGCACGGTTTAGCGATGTCGAGCAGGAGTCCAAGGACGCCTTGCTCGAGTTGCTGCGGCGGCATGCGGAGCGGTCGGGAAGCCGGCTGGCGGAACGGATGCTGGCGGATTGGCCGGCGCAGGCGGAGCGGTTTGTGCGCTTGACGCCACGGCCGCAGGCGTAGGACAGGGGTAGTGTCGCGGATTCCAGCCGGAATGAATAATGATTCATTCCGGTTGGAACTGTTGGCAAAGGTGTTGCGGTTTCAGTAGAGTGACGCTGGCTGGAGGCTTCCAGGCGAGGGACTCGACTGAAACGAGCGGCGACAAAGGCGGCGAGGTCACAGGACGCGATGTTTGCGGCTGGCGGCGGCCGGGGTAAGAGCGAAATACAGGGGGCCCTCCACTTCGCGACGGACGGTGAGGCGGTCCGTTGCTCCGGTCGGGATGACGTCTCCATGAGCAGTGGGAACGACGTTTCAGACGTTTCGGCCCCGGAGGAGTTTTCTTCGGGGCGGGAGGAGCGGCTGTCGGGTGGGCCTGCCGGTGAGAAGTACCAGAGGATACTCGATGCCGCGGTGGAGGTGATTGCGGAGAACGGGTACTTCAACTCTCCGGTGTCGGCGATTGCGGCGCGGGCGGGGGTGGCGGACGGGACCGTCTATCTCTATTTCAAGAGCAAGGACGAGGTACTGCGGACGGCGATCGATCGTAACTTCGACCGTTTTCATCGGCAGGTGCTGGAGCGCTTCAGGACGATGGACGATCCGCGGGAGCAGCTGGCCTATATCGCGCAGGTACATCTGGAGAGCAATTCGGTGAACCGGGCGATGGCGATCGTGATGCAGACGGAGGTGCGGCAGAGTGCGCGGTTCATTGCGGAGTTCTCGCATCACCACTTGGTGAAGTACATACAGATGGTGCGGGAGGTGATCCGGCGGGGGCAGCAGCGGGGGATCTTCCGGCAGGACATCTCGGATGGGGTGGTGGCGCACTGTATGTTTGGGGCGATCGATGAGCTGTTGAGCTCGGCGGTGTTTACCGGGCGGGCGTATGACGCGACGGCGACGGCGGCGCAGGTGCTGGATGTGTTGTTGCGGGGGATTGGGGTGTAGGTTCTGCCCAAACAGGCTAAACGGTTTCGTGTCCGGGAGCGGCGGACGCGGTGGGTTATAGTGGTTGCACTTATGCTCAAGCTTAGGGCTGTTCTGTATCGGATGTTCGTGGTGTTGGTGTGTCTGCGAGGGGTTGGTTTCGCGCAGCAGCGGACGGCTGGGATGTTCCAAGGCTCGACCGATGTGGGGTCGGTGGTTGCGGGTGCGACGGTCTACGATGCGGCGCGTGGGGGGTATCGGGTGACCGGCGGCGGCGCGGATATGTGGGGCGCGGCGGATGGGTTTCATCTGAGCTGGGTGCGGCTGGCAGGGGATGCGACGGTTACGGCGGAGGTGCAGTTTCCGGAGGACGGCGTGGTGGCGCTGGAGAAGGGGGTGTTGATCTTCCGGCAGAGTCTCGACCCCGGATCGGCGTATGCGGATGTCGCGATGCATGGCGATGGGCATATCACGGCGCAGTACCGGACGGTAGCTGGAGGCAAGACGGAGGATACGACTTCCACTGTGCATGGAGTTGCGCATGGCTGGACTCGATTGCGGATTAAACGGCGGGGCGATGCTTTTACGGTGTCTGCGGGGCCGGTGGATGGAGAATTGACTGCTTCGGCGCCGGTGACGGTGGCGCTGCAGGGTCCGGTGTATGTGGGCATCGGGGTATGTGCGCATAATGCGGGTGGACTGGCTACGGTTACGTTTTCCAAGGTAAGGATCGAGCAGGGTTCAGGGGTGGCGGCGGGGAAGTAGGGTGCTGAATGCACCTCTGTAGATGGCAGGAGCGACGAGCTGTTGAGCTCGGCGGTGTTTACCGGGCGGGCGGGTTGAGGATTCTTGGCCTTGCGGTGCGAAGGCGTGTGGTGCGGGCAGTTACGTTCCCACCCTTCGCGGTAGAGCTGCGAAGGATGGGGCACCCGGGATGTTGGTGGGAGAGGCGAGTTGGTCGTTTGCTGCGCAAACGATACCCCACCCTGTCGCTCGCACGATAAAGCTGTGCGTCGAGGACGGGGCACCCGGCGGAGGTTGGGCTTAGAATGACAGGGGTCTGCTCTCGGGTGGAGTGTGGGTGGGGCGGGGAATTTAGCGAGGTGAACGTGCTCGACGTGACGACGGTGAATGATGTTCTGGTGAAGGCGACGGGTGGGGGCGATCGGGCCGTCATGTTGTGGCAGGACGGGGCTGGGGCGTGGCGGCCGATCACGTCCGATGAGCTGTACGGGCGGGTGCGGGCGCTGGCGGATGTTTTGCTGGAGTGGGGCGTGGAGCGCGGGGACCGGGTGGCGATTCTGAGCGAGAATCGCTGGGAGTGGGCGGTGACGGACTTCGCGGTGCTGGCGATCGGCGGGGTGGATGTCCCGCTGTATCCGACGCTGACGGCGGAGCAGGTGGGGTATATGCTGCGCGATTCGGGGGCGAAGGTGGCGGTGGTGTCGTCGCGGGAGCAGTACAGGAAGCTGAAGGCGGCAGGGGTGTTGGCGGAGCTGGAGCATGTTGTGGTGATGGATGCTTTGGATGCCTCGGAGAAGCTGGATGCCGCCGGGTTTTCGACCCATGGGTTTTCGGAGTTGATGGCGGCGGCGCCGGGGAAGCAGCGGCGCGATGCGCGATTTTATGCCCTGGTGGCGCGGGCGCAGCCGGAGGATCCGATGACGATCATCTATACGTCGGGGACGACGGGCGAGCCGAAGGGGGTGGTCCTGACGCACGGCAATCTGGCGAGCAATCTGCGCTACTCGACCACGCCGCTGGGACTTACGGGGAAGGACAGCTGCATCTCGTTTCTGCCGCTGTCGCATGTGACGGCGCGGCATTTGGACTACGCGATGCTGCTGCATGGGGCGAAGCTGGCGTACTGCCCGAAGTTCGAGCATCTGCCGGCGGCGATGAAGGCGGTGCAGCCAACGGTGTTTGTGGCGGTGCCGCGGGTGTACGAGAAGATCCGGCAGGCGGTGGAGGGGAGATCGGCGGCGTCGCCGGTGAAGTCGAGAATTCTGGCTTGGGCGCTGGCGACGGGCAACAGGCACAGGGCAGAGACGCTGGCGGGCAAGGAGCCGGATGGGATCGCATGGCGGCTGGCGAGCAAGCTGGTGTTTGCGAAGATTCGCGAGGCGTTTGGTGGGCAGGTGAAGGTGTTTGTGTCGGGTGGGGCTCCGCTGGGGATCGATACGGCGGGGTGGTTCGCGGATGCGGGGATACGAATCTTTGAGGGGTATGGGCTGACGGAGACCTCGCCGGTGATCGCGCTGAACTACCCGGAGGCGCACCGGATTGGAACGGTGGGCAAGGCGCTGCCCAATGTGCAGTGCCGGTTCGAGGAGGATGGCGAACTGGAGGTGAAGGGGCCGTCGATCTTTGTGGGGTACTGGAGGAAGAAGCAGGAGACCGCGGAGGCGTTTACGGCGGATGGATGGTTCAAGACGGGAGATATCGGGAACATCGATGCGGATGGGTTCCTGTCGATCACGGATCGCAAGAAGGAGCTGCTGAAGACGAGCGGCGGGAAGATGATTGCGCCGCAGCCGATCGAGAACAAGCTGAAGGCGAATGTGCTGGTGGGGCAGGCGGCGCTGGTGGGGGACAAGCACAAGTTTGTTGCGGTGCTGATCTCGCCGAACTTCGCGGCGCTGGAGGCGTGGGCGAAGGGGCAGGGTATCGCGACGGGAGATCGCAAGGTGCTGGTGGCGGAGGCGCGGGTGGCGGCGCTGTACGAGGGCGTTGTGAAGCAGGTGAACGAGTCGCTGGCGAACTTCGAGAAGATCAAGCGGGTGCGGGTGGTGGCGGAGGAGTGGTCGATCGAGACCGAGGAGCTGACGCCGAGCATGAAGCTGAAGCGGCGGGTGGTGGAGCGGAAGCACGCGGCGGAGATCGCGGAGTTTTATATGGATGAGGCGGTGGCGACGCGGTAGGGTGGTTCATCAGTGGGACCGCATGGTTGGGGCAGCTGGCTGTGTACATCCCATCCTTCACCGTGAGGCTGTGAAGGATGGAGCACCCGGCAAACGTAAAGGCAAAAAGCAGGTCCTCCCGCTGTGCGGAGGGATGACGGGCTCAAGTTCGTGCTGCATCTTGTTGGCGCGGTTGGGAATCCAACACGCGGAGGAATTTTTCAAATGCAGAGACGTGTACTTGGTCATACCGGGATTCAGGTTGCTCCGCTGATGTTTGGCGGCAATGTTTTTGGGTGGACGGTCGATGAGGCGGGATCGTTTCGGATTCTGGATGCGTTCGTGGATCGCGGCTTTGACTTTATAGATACGGCGGATGTGTACTCGCGGTTTGCGCCGGGGAACAAGGGTGGGGAGTCGGAGACGATTCTGGGGAAGTGGTTCAAGGCGCGGGGAACGCGGAACAAGGTGGTGCTGGCGACCAAGGTCGGAAACGATATGGGCGACGGCAAGAAGGGGCTGAGCGCGAAGTATATCTTCGAGGCGGTGGAGGACTCGCTGCGGCGGTTGCAGACGGACCATGTTGATCTGTACCAGTCGCACCGGGACGACGAGACGACGCCGCTCGAGGAGACGCTGGGGGCGTATCAGAAGCTGATCGAGCAGGGCAAGGTGCGGGCGATTGGGGCGTCGAATTACACCGGAGAGCGGCTGCGGGTGGCGCTCGCTGTAGGCAAGGAGAAGGGGCTGGCGGTGTATGAGACGCTGCAGCCGGAGTACAACCTGTATGCCCGGCAGGCGTATGAGACGGATCTCGAGCCGGTGGTGAGGGAGTTCGGGTTGGGAGTGATCCCTTACTTTGCGCTGGCAAGCGGCTTCCTGACGGGCAAGTACAAGACGAAGGAGGATGTCAGAGGAGCGAAGCGCGAGGCGCTGCTGGGCAAGTACTTCGATGAGCGCGGAGTGCGGATTCTGGCGGCGCTCGAGGAGGTCGCTCGGGAGGCGAAGGCGACTCAGGCAGCGGTGGCGCTGGCGTGGCTGCTGGCGCGGCCGAGCGTGACGGCTCCGATTGCCAGCGCGACCTCGGTGGAGCAGCTGGAGAGCTTGTTCGAGGCGGTGGAACTGAAGCTGAGTGAGGCTGCGATCGCGAAGCTGACGGAGGCGAGCGCTTACTGATAACGGGGTAAAGGACAAACGCGGGGACGGGAAGGAACTTGGGTTCGGCTCCGGCCCCGCGTTATGCGTGGGTGGTCGGGCGCAGACGGTCTTCCGCGCCGTCAGGCTTGACGTTGGACTTCAGGACACGAGAATACAGGGCTCCCTCAATGGTTGCAGCGCGGCGGGGTGGGGCGGGCTCCAGGGATGCGGGATGGATGGCGGGAATTGGATGGAATCGCGCAGAGATCGGCCTGGTTCTCCTTTAGACTCTATCTGCAGTTCTTTAGGAGGAGTCATGTCCCGCTGGAGATTGCTTGTATTCTGTGCTCTCACGGTTGCGTTGGGGAGCAGTGTGTCCGTAGCACCGGCCCAGGTTTCCATCAGCATTGGAGCGGCTCCGGTGTGCCCCTACGGATATTTCGACTATGCGCCGTATGACTGCGCTCCCTATGGCTACTACGGGCCGGATTGGTTCAGCGGCGGGGTGTTCATTGGAGCCGGCCCGTGGTTCCATGGGCCGCATGGCTTCTATGGCCATGTCGATAACCGCTACGATCCGCATCATGGCTATCGGGGACCGATACCGGAGCGGGGCGCGCAGCCGTTCAACCACTTCCATGCGAACGAGGCGCGCGATGGGCACGGTCACACCGGCAACCCCGGCCATGATGGGGGAGCGGAGCGCAGCCCTGGATACGAGGGCCATGGGCACCCGGGCGGTGGAGGGCACCGATAGAAGGTGGGTCAAGCCACCCTTGACGCGGCGGACCTCTGCGTCAAGGGTGGCGCACGCGAACGAGCAGCAATACGGGGGTTGCGATGCGTACGCGATGGTTTGGGGTAATTGGGATCTGGGTGCTGGCCGCCGGGGCGGGGCTGGGGCAGGTGGTGCCGCCGGTGTGCTCTTTGCCGGGAGCGAGGACGAGCGCGCGGCGGGGAACGGCTGTACACCCGGTGCATCCCTCGCAGGAGACGATAGCCGCGACGGCGGCGGCGGGGGCGTCCGATCCTACGGTTCTGGTGGCGGCTGAGCCGATGGAGAACTTCGGGGTGACGAGGTACCGGGTGGAGGACTATGCGGATTGCGTGGGGGAGGGTGGGTGCTACTGGAGCGATGTGGATGCGCAGACGCGGCGGGCGGAGGCGGCTCTGGATGCGGAGGTGAAGGCGGCGCAGCCGGGCGAGAAGCTGGCGATGGTGCTGGATATCGATGAGACTTCGCTGACGAACTACTGCGAGGAGATGCGGGAGGACTTTGGCCACATCGCGTCGCTGTTCAATGCGTGGTTGGTGTCGCCGCAAGCCTCCATGCCGATTCCGGGGACGCTGCGACTGTTTGATCATGCTCGGGAGGCGGGGGTTTCGGTGTTCTTTATTACTGGACGCCCGGGGGAGCAGCGCGAGGCGACGGCGCGGAATCTGCAGGCGGCGGGATATAAGAATTGGGCTGGGCTGCGGATGCGGGTGGGGGACGAGAAGCGAATGTCGACTGTGGAGTACAAATCGTCGGAGCGGAGGAAGATCGTCGAGGCGGGATACCGACTGGTACTCAATGTCGGCGACCAATGGAGCGATCTGAACGGGGACTCCCGGGGTGAGGTGAGTGTGAAGTTGCCGAATCCTTTTTATTACCTGCCTTGAGGACTACGGCATCCAATGTGAATCTGAGGGGGTGGGGCGATGGACAGGTTGGAGAAGGCTCTGCATCCAACGGCCATGACGCAGTTGCGGCGGGCGGAGAAGAAGGGTCGGCGGTTTCAGAACCCGGTTGAGACGAGAGTGGGTGGTCTCAGCACCATGCTTAAGTTGATACCGCTGTATCTGAAGAACAAGGAGGAGCGGGTTCCAAGCGAGCCGCTGGGCCCGTTCCGGACGGATGCGCGGGTGTATCGGACATGGCCGCGGAGCGGGCTTCGGGTGACGTGGATGGGGCATGCGTCGATGCTGGTGGAGATCGATGGGGTGCGGATGCTGGTCGATCCGATGTGGGACGAGCGGGCGTCGCCGTTCTCGTGGATGGGGCCGAAGCGTTTCTTTGCGTCGCCGCTGCGGCTGGAGGATCTGCCACGCATTGACGCGGTGCTGGTGTCGCATGATCACTACGACCATCTGGGGAAGGAGACGATTCAGCGGCTGGCGCAGCTGGATGCGGTGAAGCATGCCCGATGGGTGACCTCGGTGGGGGTGGGGCGGGTGTTGCGCGGCTATGGAGTGAAGGAGGGTCGGATCGCGGAGTTGGACTGGACCCAGTCGGTGAAGGTTGGGGGGCAGGAGCAGGGGGTGGAGATGACGATTACGGCGGTGCCGGCGCGGCACTTCTCGGGGAGAGGTCTGTGGAACCGGTTTGAGACGCTGTGGTCGTCGTTTGTGCTGGCGGGGGCGCGGCACCGGGTGTTTTACGGGGCGGATTCGGGGATCTGGGAGGGATTTTCGGAGATTGGGCAGGAGTATGGGCCGTTTGACCTGACGATGTTGGAGGTGGGAGCGTATAACGATCTGTGGCGCTCGATCCACATGGGACCGGAGGGCGCGGCGAAGGCGTTTGCGGCGATGGGCGGGTCGGGGTTGCTGATGCCGATCCACTGGGGGTTGTTCAGCCTGGCGCTGCATGGCTGGAGGGATCCGATCGAACGGATTACGGAGCTGGCGGACAGAATCGGAATGCGCTTGTGGGCTCCGGAGCCGGGCGCGCCGACGGAGGTGATTGCGGGACGGGAGTTTCGCTCGGGATGGTGGAAGGGAAGGATCTGAAGAGGCGGCAGTTAGCTTCTGGTTAACTTGCAAATTTTGCTTGTAGGTCTGTGGAAAACAAGGTACAAGAGGGTGCTGGGTGTATCAGACACCCGGTCTTTTGCGGAGAGGGTACATGGCAGGTCTGGCGCAGGCGGCGGTTCGCGAGGTGATGGATATTCGGCAGGCTGCTGAGTACTTGGGCATCAGCGGCGATACGCTCTACCGGTACGCGTCCGAGGGCTTCGTGCCGGCGTTCAAGCTGGGAAACCGGTGGAGGTTCAAGAAGGACCTGCTGGATACCTGGATGGAACAGAAGAGCGGCGTAAAACCGGCGACGAAGACGGCGGAGCCGGAGCAGAAGAAGCCGGTGGGGAAGGCGCGGTAAAGGCTTCGGGTTCAGTCCATAACCGTGTCCTCCTGCGCTCTGCTCGGGATGTTGTACGTGGATCCCCGCCCCCTCTTAACCCGGCGGTAATTCTATATTTCCTGCGAGTTGCGCCACGTAGTTGGCGGTAAACCATGCATCGCAAATAGCTTATTCGTGCAAAGTTGCTTCGGAACGGGTTATGGCGGGGCTGGCCGGAAGGCCCGGGGCTGAAAGCCCCTTCCTCGGCATGGGCATGTTTCGCAGTGCTGAAGCCCTGCGCTCCCACCGGTAAAGCCTGCGTTTTCTTCCTACTGTAGACTCCGACGTGCTGCGCAACGGACAGTGAGACTGTCCGTTGCGCCGGTCGGGATGAGATCTTCTTTGCAGAAGGATTTGTGCTTGTCCATGTTTAGGCGGGCTTTAGGGTGATGGCGGTGATCTCCGGGGGGCAGTCGAAGCGGAAGGGGATGCCGACTGTGCCTAGGCCGCGGTTGACGTAGAGCTGGGTTTGGCCGAGGTGGAAGAGGCCCTCGACGTACTTCATTCCCATGGGGGGAAGTACGAGGGGCGGGAGGAAGGGGAGCCGGACCTGGCCGCCGTGGCTGTGGCCGGAGAGGATGAGGTCGGCGCGACTGGCGTGGGGATGGCGCAGGATGGTGTCGGCGAAGTCGGGTTCGTGGCAGAGGATCAGTAGGGGCGCATCGAGCCGGGTGGGGACGGCACGGTCGAGGTCCGGGTTGCCGGTTCCGGCGTCGCGGAGGCCGGAGAGCCAGAGGCGCTGGCCGTGGCGCTCGATGGGGACGAGCTGGTCGACGAGGGTGGTGATGCCGTTGCTGGAGAGGGCTTCGAGAACGACCTGGGAGTTGACGTTGATGTCGTGGTTGCCGAGGATGGCGTAGCGCAGCGGGCAGTGGAGGTTGCGGAGGAGTTCGCCGCAGCGGGCGGCGGCCTGGAAGGCGAATTTGTAGGGCCGGGGGCCGGCGCTGACGTAGTCGCCGGTGAGGACGACCATGTCTGGCTGCAGAGCGTTGATGCGGTGGACGGCGTACTTGAGGAAGGCGTCCTCGGTGAACTCTTCGAGATGGATGTCGCTGAGTTGGGCGATGCGGAAGCCGTGGAAGGCTTCGGGCAGGCGAGCGATGTGGATGTCGCGGTGCACGAGGTCGAGTTCGTGGCGGGAGATCTCGGCGGCGTAGACGGTGAGGCCGGCGAGGGCGAGGCCAGTACCGGCGAGGAATCGCCGGCGAGTGAAGCCGGTGGTTGCCCTCCTGCTGGCTGTGGTCTCGGGCTGCAAGAGCTGCGTCGGGTCGCCGGTCATATTCCATGATAGCGGGTTAGGGCGGTTACCGGCCACGGCTGAATTATGTATTTCTGGCCTGTAGTCGCTAGAATTGCAAGGATGGCATTGAACTTTCGAGCAAGACAGAGGCGGGCGCTGGCCCAGGTGCGCAAGAATGGGTCCGAGGTCGGGGCTCTGCTGATCACGCATCTGCCGGATGTGCGGTATCTGAGTGGATTCACAGGGACGAGCGGAGTGCTGGTACTGGGCGCTGGGCCGGCCATGCTGTATACGGATGGGCGCTACTCGACGCAGGCGAAGGCCGAGGCGGTGGGGACGAAGGTGACGATCGTGCCGAAGTCTGCGCTGCAGGCGGCGTGCGCGGGGTTGGAGGCCGCGGGCGTAACGCGGTGCGGGTTCGATGCGGCGCAGACGACGGTGGCGGGGCTGGAGGCGATGCGGGGTGCGGTGCCGAGGAAGCTGCGTCGAGGGCTGTTCGTGCCGGTGGGCCCGGTGGTGGCGCAGCTGCGCGAGGTGAAGGATGAGTTCGAGATTGAAGTGATTCGGCGGGCGGCGTCGCTGGGCTGCAGCCTGTTCGACCGGGCGTTGGGTTCGATGCGCGCCGGGATGACTGAGGTGGCGGTGGCGGCGGAGCTGGAGCACGCGGCACGGCTGGCGGGCGCGGAGCGCATGTCATTCGACACGATTGTGGCGAGCGGGGAGCGGTCGGCGCTGCCGCATGGGCGGGCGACGCTGGCGAAGCTGCCCAAGCGGGGCTTCGTGACGCTGGATTTTGGGGTGGTGATCGATGGGTACTGCTCGGACATGACGCGCACGGTACACCTGGGGCGCGCGCTTCCAGAGGAGGCGGAAGTGTATGATGCGGTACTGGAAGCACAGGAATCCGCGGTTGCTGCCATCCGGCCGGGCGTGAGCGTCGGCGACGTGGATGAGGCTGCGCGGAGTGTGCTGCGTCGGGCTGGGTTGGAGAAGTATTTCCTCCACTCGACCGGGCACGGCGTCGGGCTTGAGATCCATGAAGGGCCTCGGCTGGCGGCGAGCCAGAAGCAGCCGCTCAAGCAGGGCATGGTGGTTACGGTTGAGCCCGGGGTGTATCTGCCGGGGAAGTTTGGTGTTCGGATTGAAGACATGGTGCTGGTTACGTCGCAGGGGTGCGAGGTGTTGACGCCGAGCGTCAAGGCCTGGACGCAACTGTAGCAGCGACGCAAGACCGGATTGATAGTGAACGTGTGCGACACAACAAGCGCCCTGAGATGGCGCGGGAAGAGACCTGATGGACGAGAATAATCTGGAGAAACTTCGTGAGCTGGTTGAATTTTTGAAGGCGAACGAGATTGCAGAGTTTGAGACGGAACGGGCCGAAGGGAAGCTGCGGATCAAGTTTGCGTCGGCGGTGCCGGCGGTGGCGGCAGGGTTCGATGCGGGGCAGTTGGCGCGGTTGATGGCTTCGGCGCCTGCGGCAGCTGCAGCACCGGCTCCCGTTGCGGCGTCGGGGGCTGCTGCGCCTGCTGGGGCGCCGGAGGTTTCGCTGCATCGGGTGAAGTCTCCGATTGTGGGAACGTTTTATGAATCGCCATCGCCGGGGTCGGCGCCGTTTGTGAAGGTGGGCGATGTGGTCGAGGTGGGGCAGGTGCTGTGCATCGTCGAGGCCATGAAGCTGATGAATGAGATTGAGGCGGACGCGGCGGGCGAGATCGTCGAACGCATCGCGGTCAGCGGGCAGCCGGTTGAGTATGGGCAGCCGTTGTTTGCGATCAAGGCGAAGTAAGAGCTTTGCGGGCCGCCTGAAGGAAGGCGGAAGGCGGTCTCGCTTCCGCTCGATACCCGTGTCTCAGCGGCGAGACATGGGGCACCCGGTTCTATGCAGGGTTTGGGAACTACGGAAGGTTTAGGCATTCATGTTTCGTAAGGTATTGATTGCAAATCGGGGCGAGATTGCGCTGCGCGTGATCAGCGCGTGCAAGGAACTGGGCATCCGCACGGTGGCGGTATATAGCGAGGCGGACAGGAACTCGCTGCATGTGCGGTTTGCGGATGAGGCGATCTGCATTGGACCGGCGCGGTCCGCCGACAGCTATCTGAATGTGCCGGCGGTGATCTCGGCGGCGGAGATTGCGGATGTGGACGCGATCCACCCGGGGTATGGGCTGCTGAGCGAGAATGCGAACTTCGCGGAGGTGTGCCGGGCTTCGAATATCAAGTTCATCGGGCCGCCGCCGGAGGTGACGCGCATGATGGGCGAGAAGTCCACGGCGCGGCAGACGATGAAGAAGGCGAAGGTGCCGATTCTGCCCGGGTCCGATGGCGTGATCGGGAGCACGGAGGAGGCGCTGGACTGGGCCAAGAGCGTCGGCTATCCGGTGATCTTGAAGGCGGTGGCGGGCGGCGGCGGGCGCGGGATGCGCATTGTGCGTAGCGCGCAGGAGCTGCCGGGAATGTTCGAGCAGGCGTCGACAGAGGCTGCCAACGCCTTTGGCAATGGCGATCTGTACATGGAGAAGTTCATCGAGCGGCCGCGGCACATCGAGTTCCAGGTGCTGGCCGATGAGCATGGCAATGTGATGAGCCTGGGCGAGCGCGAGTGCTCGATTCAGCGGCGGCATCAGAAGCTGATCGAAGAGGCGCCGTCGCTGCAGGTGAGTCCCAAACTAAGGGCGGAGCTGGGCAAGACGATCGAGCGCTGCCTGAAGGATATCGGGTACTGGAATGCGGGGACGATCGAGTTCCTGATGGATGAGGATGGCAAGATCTACTTCATCGAGATGAACACGCGTATCCAGGTGGAGCATTGTGTGACCGAGATGGTTACAGGAATCGACCTAGTGAAGGCGCAGCTGCGGATTGCGGCGGGCGAGAAGCTGAGCGCGATTGTGACCGAGCCGGTTACGATTCGGGGGCATGCGATCGAGTGCCGGATTAATGCCGAGCATCCGGAGAAGTTCACGCCGAGCGCGGGCAAGATTACGGCGTTCAATGTTCCGGGGGGCAATGGGGTTCGGGTGGATACGGCGCAGTACTCCGAAGGCGTGGTGCCGCCGTACTACGACTCGATGATTGCGAAGCTGATCTGCCATGGCAAGGACCGCGAGGAGTCGATGAACAAGATGCAGCGGGCGCTGAGCCAGTTCGTGGTGCAGGGGATTCATACGACGATTCCGATGCACGAGAAGATCTTCGCGGATGCGGAGTTCCGGGCGGGGCAGTTCGATACGAAGTTCATGGAGCGGTTCTTCGAGCGGCAGAAGGGGAGCTAGATCTACGGGCCAAGACGAGGGCGCCCTAACGCCGGGCGGGCGCCACTTCGTGGGGTATGAACGCTTCGCGTGTTTTTTTACACACCACTATTTCCATGAGCCCGTTGCTGGTGGAAGAGTCTAAACTTCCTTATGAATCGATTCCCGAAACTGTATCCGATTATCGATGCGGAGACGCTGCGCTTGCGCGGGGTTTCGCTGCTGCAGATGGCGAGTAGCTTGAAGGTGGCTGGCGTCCGGCTGCTGCAGTATCGCGATAAGACGGGCGATGACCGGACGATTCTGAAGCATGCGGAGATGCTTGTCGAGTTGTTCGAGGGGACGGGCGCGAAGCTGATCATGAACGATCGCGCCGACCTGATGATGCTGGCGCGGTGGGACGGGGTGCATCTGGGGCAAGAGGACCTGTCGCCGGAGGATGCGCGGATCGTGATTGGGGATGGGCGGCTGATCGGGGTGTCGACGCATACGGACGAGCAGGTGCGGGTGGCGGAGGCGACGCGGGCGGACTATGTGGCGATCGGGCCGGTGTTTGCGACCGGGACGAAGGCGAATGCGGCGCCGGTGGTGGGGCTCGAGGGAGTAAGGCGGGCGCGGGCGCTGACGACCAAGCCGCTGGTGGCGATCGGGGGGATTACCCGGGCCAACGCGCGTAGTGTGATCGAGGCGGGGGCGGATTCGGTGGCGGTGATCGGCGGCTTGTTCGGGGATGGCGAGCCGGTGGAGCGTGTCGTAGAAGACTTTATGGGGATTTTAGGATAGAACTGACGCAACGTGACTGATTCTCGAACGAAAAAAATAGAAGCAGATCCCTCCGCTTCGCTCCGGGATGACAAAAAAATGCTACGGGATGACAAGGTGGTATCGCTGCGGGATCCAGAGGCCGATTTGAGGCCGTCCGGTTTGGCGGACGTGGCGGCGCCAAAGTTCGTGCAGGGGCTTGGGTTGTTTTCGGCGACCGCGATCGTGATGGGGTCGATGATCGGGTCGGGGATCTTCATTGTGTCGGCGGATATGTCGCGGTCGCTGGGGTCGCCGGCGCTGCTGATAGCGGCGTGGCTGGTGACGGCGGTGATGACGGTGATCGGAGCGCTCAGCTATGGGGAGTTGGCGGCGATGATGCCGCGCGCGGGTGGGCAGTATGTGTATCTGCGCGAGTCGCTGGGGCCGATCTGGGGATTTCTGTATGGGTGGACGCTGTTCCTGGTGATCCAGACGGGGACGATCGCTGCGGTGGGGGTGGCGTTTGGCAAGTTCTTGGGGGTGTTCTTCCCGAGCGTGAGCGCGCAGAACTGGATCTGGCATATTGCGAAGGTGCCAGCGCTGCCGGTGGGGCCGATGGTCCTGGGCAATATGGATATCGGACTGAATACGGCGAACCTGGCGGCGATTGTGGTGATTACGCTGCTGACTCTGTTGAATACGTTCGGGGTGAAGCTGGGCGCGGCGGTGCAGAACGTGTTTACGTCGGCCAAGGTGCTGGCGTTGGCGGCGATGGTTCTGGTCGGGGTGATTGCCAGCAATCCGGCGGCGATCGCGGCGAACTTCGGGGCGGGACTACATGCCTTCTGGACGGGAGCGGGCTGGCACACGCTGCATGCGGTGCAGGTGGGCGTCGGCGGGCCGACCGCTTATGTGGGCTTCCTGACGGTTGTGGCGGTGGTGCAGGTGGGGTCGCTGTTCAGCTCCGATGCCTGGAATAATGTGACGTTTACGGCAGGGGAGATACGGAATCCGAAGCGGAATCTGCCGCTGTCGCTGGCGCTGGGGACGGGCGTGGTGCTGCTGCTCTATGTGCTGTGCAACTTCGTCTACCTGAGTGTGCTTCCGCTGTGGGGAGATCCGGCGGCGGGGACGATCGCGGGGCGCGGGATCCAGTTTGCGGCACAGGACCGGGTGGCCACGGCGGTGATGCAGCAGGCGTTTGGGGGGATCGGCGCGAAGCTGATGGCGGCCGCGATCCTGGTTTCGACGTTTGGGTGCGTGAACGGGATGCTGCTGGCGGGGGCGCGGGTGTATTACGCGATGAGCCGCGATGGGCTGTTCTTTGAGAGCGTGGGGCGATTGAGCGGGCGATCGAATACGCCGGTGAACTCGTTGTGGGTGCAGTGGGCGTGGACGTGTTTGCTGTGTCTGTCGGGAAGTTATGGGCAGTTGCTCGATTATGTGATCTTTGCGGTGCTGATCTTCTATATCCTGACGATAGTGGGGTTGTTTGTGCTGCGGCGGACGCGCCCCGCGGCACCGCGGCCGTACCGGGCGTTCGGCTACCCGGTGCTGCCGGCGCTGTATATCGGGATGGCGACGTGGATCTGTGCGGTACTATTGCGGTACAAACCTCAATACACATGGCCGGGCTTGATCCTGGTGTTGCTGGGGGTTCCGGTGTACCTGTTGTGGCGGCGGTCGGATGGCTCGGTCGCCCTGGACGGGGCCGCAGAGCGATAGCAAGTTGCAAGGGATAGACAAGTTTCAAACGAAGATGGAGAACTCTGGTCAATGGCGAATCTGCTGGCAATCAAGCCACTATCGAAGCTGCTGAAGGAAGCAAAGAACGAGGGCGAAGCCAGCCTGAAACGGTCACTGGGGCCGCTGAATCTGATTACGCTGGGGATTGGCGCGATCATCGGCGCGGGCATCTTCGTGTTGACCGGGCAGGCGGCGGCGAAGCATGCCGGCCCGGCGGTGATGCTGAGCTTTATCGTGGCGGGCATTACCTGCGCGTTTGCCGGGCTTTGCTATGCGGAGTTCGCCTCGCTGATCCCGATTGCGGGTTCGGCGTACACCTATGGCTATGCCACTTTGGGTGAGTTTGTGGCCTGGATCATCGGCTGGGACTTGGTGCTGGAGTATGCGTTTGGCGCGGCTACGGTGGCTTCGGGCTGGAGCGGCTACTTTGTGGGGCTGCTGCAGGATCTCGGCATCCATCTGCCGCCGCAGTTGACGACGACCCCGGGCACGGTGCTCTACCAGTATCACGACCGCTGGATGCAGCTGGCGGCGTTGCCGCCCGGGGTGAATGCAAGCAGCCTGCCGCATGTGGCCGGGGTGTTCAACCTGGTGGCGTTTCTGGCGATCGGGGCGGTTACGGCGGTGCTGGTGCGAGGGATTCAAGAGTCGGCGAACCTGAACACGGCGATTGTGATCGTGAAGCTGAGCGTGGTCGGGATCTTCCTGGTGCTTGGGATCGGATACATTCTGCAGCATCCGGCGATTGCTCATGCGAACTGGACGCCGTTCATTCCTCCGAGCGACGGGCATGGCAACTTTGGTCTGAATGGAATTACGGCGGGCGCGGCTTCGATCTTCTTTGCATACATCGGCTTCGATGCGGTGTCGACGGCGGCGCAGGAGGCGAAGAATCCGCAGCGGGATATGCCGATCGGCATTCTCGGGTCGCTGGTGTTCTGCACGATTCTGTACATTCTGGTCTCGGGCGTGCTGACCGGTCTGGTGAACTACAAGGCGCTGAATGTGGCTGATCCGGTCGCCGTGGGCATCGATGTGACGGGCGTGCGCTGGGGTAGCATCCTGGTGAAGATCGGCGCGGTCTTCGGTCTCGGGACGGTGATGCTGGTGATGCTGCTGGGGCAGTCGCGGGTGTTCTTCTCGATGTCGCGTGATGGGTTGCTGTGGAAGTGGGCCGGGGTGATTCATCCCAAGTTCCGGACGCCCTGGATCTCAAACATCGTGGTGGGAGCGATTGTGGCGTTCATGCCGGCGCTGCTGCCGATCGAGCGGCTCAGCGAACTGGTGAATATGGGAACGCTGCTGGCGTTTGCGATTGTCTGTGCCGGGGTGTGGATCCTGCGGGTGAGAAACCCGGGGCTGCATCGGCCGTTCCGGACGCCGTTGGTGCCGCTGGTGCCGATCCTGGGAATTGTGAGCGCGCTCTACCTGGTGTGGACGCTGCCTACGTTGACCAAGGTGGTGGTGCTCGGCTGGCTGGTGGTGGGTCTTCTGATCTACTTCACCTATAGTGTGAAGCACAGCAAGGTGCAATTGGAGTTGGGGGATAACAGAGAGGTAGAGGCGGCCGATCTGGGTCGCTGATCTAGCTGCTGCTTCTTAGTCAATCGCTGCAACTACGCCCGGCTACTTGCCGGGCGTAGTTGCGTTGGGGGGAGGGGCCGGGTTGGACTGGTCGGGTTGCTGGGCTGGCTGGTTCTGCTGGGGGGCTGCGGTCTGGGGCTGCTGCGGAGGCGGCGCCGGGCTCGAGGGCTGAGGCTGCTGCGGCGCCGGGGAGGGCGGCGTCTCGAGGGGGATGGGGATGGCCGGTGCCGGGGGCCCCGGCGTCGGCGCAGGGGCTGGAGCCTCCGAAGGCCGCTTTACCTGCGGCACCGGCGGCTCGGGTTGCGGAAGGATGGGGAGGGTGACCTGGTCGGTGGCGGCGGGGTCGTCGCGCAGGCGGACGTAGAAGGTGGTGTCTGGCGGACGGGGCAGGGCGACGTTGGTGCCGACGAAGCCTTCAGGGACGGGTGTGGGTGAGGCGAAGCTGGGATCGGTGCTGAAGGAGTCGACCAGGTAGAGATTGGAGCCGGTGAGGGTGCAGGGCTGCTGCCGGGCGCGGACGGGGCAGTGGAGGTCGTTGAGGGTAGGGAGGCGGACCAGGGTGGCGAGTGGGATCCAGTCTCCGGTGGTGCCGTCGGGCGCGATGGCGCGGAGGCGGAGCGGGCCGAAGGCGGAGGGGCCGAAGAGCTTCAGCGGCTCGAGCGTGGCGAAGACAGTGTGTTTGTTCTGCAGCACCAGGGTGCCGGCCGGAATGGCGAGCGTGGTGTGGAGGGCGTCGTCGGCGCTAGCGATTTCGATCTGCTCGGAGCGGGGGAAGTTGTCGTCGGATTTGAGGAAGAAGGTGATGTGCTCGCCGAGTGGGAGATCGTCGGGCGCCAGATGAATCGGGGAGTCCTTGGGCTGGTCGACGCTCTTGCTGAGCAGGGTGACGACGGGGCGCGCCTGGGCGATGGTAACGGGAAGGGTGAGGAGGCGGCCGTCTTTGAGGGTGACCCTGGCGGAGGCCCGCTCGCCGGGAGTGAGCTTCGACTTGGCGGAGTCGGGGGCGAGGGTCATCTCGAGATGGTCGCTGGAGCTGGCGGCGGAGTCGGAGTGACTGCTGGGGTCGCTGCCAGCGGGCGGTTGCGACGGGGCGGGAGTGAAGATGGCGCCCTTCAGATCGAGCTGCTTCACCTGATCGAGACTGGTCCCTTTGAGGGTGGCGGTGGTGTCGCCGGGATGGAAGCTGAAATCTTCGAGTTTGGCCGGCTCGGAGAGTGCCTTGGCGGTGACGGTATCCGGTGCGGTGGTGCCGAACTGCCTGATCTGGAAGTGGACGGCGTCGGGCATCACCTGCTTGAGGGGCAGGGTGAGGGCGATCTGATCGGCCTTTTCGGCGGGCTTCCAGGTGAGCTTCGAGGGCTTTGCGTCGGTGACGGCGCTCTCGTGGGGGGCAAGGTCGTCGGTGATCCGCTCGATGCAGGCGGTTCCGGTGGAGGCCAGGAGGAGGTGGTTATCCTGGCCGGCTATGAGGGGGTCGCTGGTGACCAGCCTCCAACCTTTGCCGGGGACGTTCTGGAGTGGCAGGGTGGGGCCGACGAAGGGATCGAAGCCCCACATACCCTTGACCGTGCCGGTGAGTTGGGCGCCTTCCTTGGTTGAATCGACACGTTCGATGGGGGCTGGGCCCGCCGGGTTCTTTGCTGCCTCAGACGGGGGCGAATCCGGTGACTCCATCGGCAGCGGTTCGCGCTGCGACTTGGAGGCGGGGATGAGGCCCCCCTGGAAGGCGTCGGGGGTCAGCGGGATGTCGGGATGGTTGCCGGGGCCGTTGAGATGAAGCACTAGATCGTGGGCCAGGCCGGTTGAGTAGACCAGCGGAGCGCCTTCGAGGCCGAGGACGAGTTTGGGATCGAGCAGGCAGGTGACGTGCTTGGGGTCGGCGGCGCGCAGAGGCGGCGGGGTTGCGGCCTGGATGGCCGGAAGTCCAATGACGATGACGGATTTTGGGTTATGGAAGGAGGGTGGGGCATTGAGCCGAAGGTTGAGTTGCTCCTGGCTGGGGAAGGCGATCGCGGGGATGTACTGGTATTGGGCGGTGTGGAGGCCGCTGGTGAGCCGGACGAGGTCGACGATGGCGCCGACGTAGGCGCTGTAGAGCCCACCGCCAGCGGCCTGGGTGTAGCTGGCGGCGTTGATGAAGTCACTGGAGGGACCGGTGCTGAGGCTGTCGGCTACGGTC
This sequence comes from Granulicella sp., assembly GCA_035568455.1. Classification (GTDB taxonomy): domain Bacteria; phylum Acidobacteriota; class Terriglobia; order Terriglobales; family Acidobacteriaceae; genus Edaphobacter. Next base: position 19,283 of record DATMOB010000110.1, on the reverse strand, counting down.
TGGCCGTGGCCGTCGTCGAGCAGCACCTGGTTGCCGCTCTGGGTGAGGCAGCTGGTTTGCTGGTCCACGGGCTGCTTGAAGCAGTCGCCGTTGGGCTTGAGCGCGAGCGCGCGGGCGAGGAGCGCGGAGTGTTCTTCGAGGGCCTTAGCGTCTCCGGCGGGGACCTGGCGCATATCGTCGATGTAGCGCTCGATGCGGGCCTGTTCGAAGCCGGCCTGGTTGAGATCCTGGGAGGCGCGAACGAAGACGCCGGGACGACCCTTGACGGCGGAGCGCAGTGTGCTGAAGTCGCCACCGGTCTCGGGTGCGAGGAAGAGGAGGACCTGCTGGGCCTCGGCCGGGACGGTGATGAAGGTGCCCTCTTCGCGGACCTTGGGGTTCCAGGTCTCGATCCGGGTGAACCAGTTGTCGGGGGGCGGGTTGGTGGTTCCGCGGAGGAAGGCGACGATCAGCAGGTAGTGGACCGATTGGGTGGAGGGGAAGTCGGGATGGACCCATAGCTTGTCTCCAGGCTGGAGATTGGGTACCTGGGCGATGGGCAGCGTGACGCCGGCACGGGCGACGCGTACCTCCAGCCTGGGGCCAGCGAGGTCGAAACGAGCGCCGTCGGCCCAGGCTGGCTTCTGCGGTGCGAAAAAGAGCGAGACGAGCACCCATAGGAACACGAGGGGGAGGACGGCAGGCTTCGAGCGCAGGGACTTGTCCATTGTCCTAGTTTAGACGGTGAAAACGGGCTGTGTGGAGGCTTGGAGGAGTTGTAATGAGGATGCGGGGCAGCTAAAGCTATTCGGCGAATGGTTTGAGCCGTTTCCAGGAAGCTTTATGGGGTAGCCGGGGCTGGGAGAGACCCAGCTCCGGCTTGAAACGCGGTTTCGCGGCTTTAGCTACGGACGTGGCGCGGGGAGACGTGGTCCGAGGCCACGGCTCCGTCGCGGATGGTGACGATGCGGTGGGCGTACTCGGCGATATCGGGCTCGTGGGTGACGAGGACGATGGTGTTGCCCTTGGCGTGGAGATCGTCGAAGAGAGCCATGATCTCGTCGCCGGTCTTGGAGTCCAGGTTGCCGGTGGGTTCGTCGGCGAGGATGATGGATGGGTTGTTGACCAGGGCGCGGGCGATGGCGACACGCTGGCGCTGGCCGCCGGAGAGTTCATTGGGCTTGTGCATCATGCGGGAGCCGAGGTTGACGCTCTCGAGCACGGCCTTGGCGCGGGCGATGCGTTCCGCGGCCGGGGTGCCGTTGTAGATGAGGGGAAGTTCGACGTTGTGGAGCGAGGTGGCGCGGGCCAGCAGGTTGAAGGTCTGGAAGACGAAGCCGATCTCCTTGTTGCGGATGCGGGCGAGTTCGTCGTCGTTCAACTCGGAGACGTCGTGACCGTTGAGCCAATACTTGCCCTGTGTGGGGGAGTCGAGGCAGCCGATGAGATTCATCAGCGTAGATTTTCCGGAGCCGGAGGGGCCCATGATGGCAACGTACTCGTTGTGGCGGATGCGGAGGTTCACGCCACGGAGAGCGTTGACCTTCTGCTCGCCCATCTCGTAGGTCTTCCATAGGTCGTCGGTGACGATCACATCGCCGGGATTTGGTCCCGCGACATTGGGGCGTACTAGGGACTCTTCTACTTCAGTAGGCATCCGGTTCTCCGGTTGTTGCGTTTCGAGGTGCTCTTCTCTTAAGAGAGTAGTACGGATTCGCAATTGCTAAAGTTCCTGTGGTTTCGAGCCGGTTTTCAGATATCGGATGCAGCTGATCCGAGGTGCGGCTAGCTTCCGGTGGCTGGAGTGATCTCGGTGGAGTTGTCGCGTTTTACGGCGATGCCGCTGCCCAGCGTGCGCAGTACCTTGTAGCGGCCGGTGACGATCTCGTCGCCGGGGTTGAGGCCTTTGAGCAGCTCGATGTCGGTGCTTCCCGTGACCCCGGTGGCGACCGGTACGAACTGGGTGCGCAGCTTGCCGTGGGCGTCGGTCTTGAGGACAAAGACGCCCTGGACCAAGTGGACCTTGGCGGGATCGACGGCGGCGGTGTTTGCCGGAGCGGGCTTGCCCCCGTTGGCGGCCAGAGCCTTCTCGGTCACTGGGTCGCGCTCGACCAGCGCCTGGATGGGTAGGGTAATTGCGTTGGGCTTATGGGCGGTGGTGATCTTGGCGGTGGCCGAGAGGCCGGGGCGCAGTTCGTCCAGATTTGCGCCGGTGGCATCGAGGGTGACGACGACCTTGAAGTCCTTGGCCTCCTCGGTGCCGGTGGTGCTCTGGCTGGTGGCGATGCCGGTGGTGCGGAGCAGGGCCTGGTCGCCGACCTCGGTGACGTGGCCCTTGAAGGTGCGGCCGGGCAGGGCGTCGACGGTGACGTCGACGGGCTGGCCAAGGGTGACGTTGACGATGTCGGTCTCGTCGACCTTGACCTCGGCGGTGATGTTCGACATGTCAGCGATGGTCATCAGGGTGGATCCCTCGGAGTTTTGGATTCCGAGAACGACCGTCTCCCCTTCGCGCACGGGGATGTTGGTGACCAAGCCGTCGAAGGGGGCGCGGCTGACGGTCTTGTCCAGGGCGTCGTAGTTGGAGCGCTGGCTGGCGAGGGCCTGATTGACCTTGGCGCGCTGGGATTCGGTTTGAGCCTGAGCCTGGGCGAGTGCGGCCTGACGCTGGGCCAGGGTGGCCAGGGAGACGTCGTAGGCGGCCTTCTTGGCGTCGTAGTCCTGCTTGGCGATGAGCTTTTCCTGGTAGAGGGCGAGGGCGCGGTCGTAGTCGAACTTCTTCTGGACGAGGTCGGCCTTGGCCTGGTTGACGTTGGCGAGCGCGGTCTGTTCGGCAGCGATGAACGAGGTGACGTCGGTCTTGGAGGAGGTGATGGTGGCCTGCTGGGCGGCGACGGTGGCGGTCGGCTGCACGTTTTCGATGGTGGCAAGAACGGTGCCGCGCTTTACGTGGTCGCCCTCCTTCACGTAGAGGTGGGTGATGCGTCCGAAGGCGGTGGCGCCGATGTTGACGTAGGTCTTGGGCTTGATCTGGCCGGTGCCGCTGACGACGGAGACGAGATCCTGGCGTCCCACCTTGGCGGTCGAAACCTTAATCACATTGGACTGGTTGTGCAGTACCGTGCCCACGGCGACGCCGGCGAGCACAAGGAGGACAACGACGAGGATGATGATCTTTTTCACGTTCATTGCAACTTTCTCGCCAGCCGCGATCCGGCCGATCGGGATGAATCGACAACCAAAATTGGCAGTTCCAACGACGGTACGTACGAGGGAGCGTATCGGTTCCGCAGGTCGCGGGAAAAAAGGCCACGAACGGGAACCCGACGAGCCTCTCTGAGTCAATCCGGGCAATGGCTCGATGATAGCAGCACGGATGTCGCCTGAGAGGGACTTTCTATTGCATTTACTGTTCTCTAGAGCTCATAAGCGATACAATAGGGCAGAAATAGGAGCCCCCTTTTTATGAAGTCTCTTCGCCAGCTTCTACCTGTCGCGACGCCTTTTCTGATCGCGACGCTTTTTGCCGCGGTCTCTTTTTCTGGTCATATGTTTGCGCAGGCAGGTCAGACTCCCAGCAGCGACGGGGCAAGTCAGGGGCCGCCGACGGAAGAGAAGCCGGACCCTCTGAAGCGGAGGCTGACGGACAAGGAGAAGATCCAGCAGCAGAAGGGGCTCAGGGGTGAGTTGCATGGGGTCTACAAGAAGTGGGTCGATGAGGACGTTCACTGGATCATCACGGATCAGGAGCTGCAGGCGTTCAAGAGTCTGAGCAACGATGAAGAGCGGGACACGTTCATCGAGAACTTCTGGCTGCGGCGCAACCCGAATCCGGATTCGCCGGAGAACGAGTATCGCGAGGAGTATTACGCGCGTATTGCTTACGCGAACGAGCATTTTGCCGCGGGCAAGCCGGGATGGCGTACGGATCGCGGTCATATCTACATTGCGTTCGGCAAGCCGGACAGCATCGACTCGCATCCGAGCGGCGGCAGCTACCAGCGGCCGCAGGAGGAGGGAGGCGGCGAGACCTCGACCTTCCCGTTTGAGGTCTGGCACTACCGGTATCTTGAGGGTATTGGAGACAACATCGACATTGAGTTTGTCGACAGCTGTATGTGCGGCGATTATCACGCCACCATCGATCGTTCTGAGAAGGATGCCTTGAAGATGGTTCCGGGTGCGGGACTGACGCAGTCCGAGCAGATGGGGCAGTCGAAGAAGGCCGACCGGTTCTCGGGCGGGTTGGAGCAGTTGGGCGCAGGCCCGATGTCGTCGATGAACCAGAGCAAGCAGTTCGATCGCCTGGACATGTTCGCGAAGTTGATGGCGCCGCCGCCGATCAAGTTCAAGGATATGGAAGCGTTCATGACCAGCTCGAAGATCCTGACCGGGCCGCCCTTCCTGTTCGATGTGCGTACGGACTATGTAAAGGTGACCAACGAGACGATCCTGGTGCCGTTGACGCTGCAGCTGCGCAACGGCGACATCACGTTCAGCAATAAGGATGGGGTGTCGATGGGTACGGTCAACATTCTTGGCCGGGTCACAAACATCATGCACAAGCCGATCCAGACGTTTGAAGATACCGTGAGCGTGCAGGTTCCGAGCGAGCTTCTGGGCTCGACCAAGAACAACATGTCGGTGTACTGGAAGGCGCTGCCGCTGCGGCCGGGCCTGTACCGCGTGGACGTGGTGATCAAGGACGTCAACAATCCGGACCACATTGGCCGCTGGACGCGGAGCATCAATGTGCCGAAGTATGATGACGATCGGCTGGCGGCATCGTCTCTCATCCTAGCGGACAATATGTATCGGGTGCCGTCGAAGGAGATCGGGGCGGGCAACTTTGTGATTGGCAACACCCATATCGTTCCGCGGGTTCCGCAGAGCATCGCGGCGCCGGTGACGTTTCACCGCGCGCAGAACTTGAACTTCTGGATGCAGGTCTATAATCTCGGCATCGACGAGAAGAGCAAGGAGAGCGGGGCTACAATCGAGTATCAGGTGCTGGACCTGGCGACGAACAAGACGGTGCTGGATACCCAGGAGTCGACGGCGAAGCTGAGTCCACACTCCGATCAGGTGACGCTGGAGAAGAGTATGCCTCTTTCCAGTCTGCAGCCGGGGAAGTACCAGGTGACGATCAAGGTAAACGACGGAGTCTCGAAGCAGCAGATCGCGCAATCGGCACCGTTTGTCGTCGATTAGGTTGGTTAGATTATTTGGAGCGGCAAGGAGATGGCAGCGCGCGTTCAGAGGCATACAGCCACGTGGAAGGTACAGCGATGGTTGATGATACGGCGCTGCTGGTGCGACCCAGGTTCCCAGGGCTGCGCAAATTTGGAGAAGGTCAGGCGCACAGGGGTTTGACTGTGCAGCGTAGCGTGCCGCAATTCGGTCTCGGTCTCGTACTTCTGGCGCTTGTATTGCTGCCGGCGGTCTGCGAGGCGGCCGCGCCCCCGGGGGCTGCGGTGACCGGAGTGGTCCGTGACGCGAAGGGGATTGCGCAGCCGGGGGCGCTGGTACAGGTAATCGCAGTAGGCCTGAATGCCCCGAAGACCGCGTTCACCGACCTGCAGGGCCGCTACTCTATTTCGAATCTGATACCCGGAAGATACGCCGTCCAGGCTTCGGCCGCGCTTTTTGTGTCCACCACGAAGGACAATCTGGAGCTGCGGCCGGGGCGCCGGACCGTGGTGAATCTGACCTTGGCGTCGCTTTTCGACCGGTCGGGGTGGCTGCCTGCGGAGCGCCGCAAGGCGGATGACCTGAGCGACGATTGGAAGTGGACGCTGCGTTCCTCGGCGAACCGTCCCATGCTGCGGCTGGTGGATGACGGGCTTGCGAGTCCGCCTGAGAAGGCACGGAAGCGCCCCCAGGTCCGGGAGTCGTTCCGCAGCGGGGACGGCGGATTTGGCTACGGGGGATCGCATAACGTTGTCGAACAGGGGTTTGACAGCGGAGATGGCTCAAGCGCTGTGCTGCGCCTGGATATCGGTTTGCCCGCCGCGGGGCTGATGCCGTCGAGTGAGGTGGGCGTCGGTTTCGGGAGACAGCTTGGCTTCGCAGGGGCTGTACGCACGGTGGTCAGCTACCAAAACAATCCGGAGATAGGGGGGTGGGTCAACGGCGAGGGAATGTCCTCGGTGGTTATGGCCAGCGCCCAGCAGATGGCCTTCGGGGATACCATCCGGGTTGAGCTAGGGGGAGAGGTCTACGCGGTCCGAACCTCAGGGTACGGTCTGGGATCGGCTCCGTTCGTGCGAGTTACGTTCGCGCCGACCGGAGCAGCAGGGAACTGGACGATCGGCTATCGGATGGCAACAGCGCAGGATTTGCAGGGATTCGACGATTTGAACGCCGTGCAGCGGGATGTGCCGGTGGCGATGGCCTCGACGCGTGGGGTGCAGTTGGAGCATGGCCGGCATCAGGAGCTATCGATCATGCGCAAGGCAGGGCGCGGTTCGGTGCAGCTTGCGGTGTATCACGACGACATGGATCATCCCGCGGTGGGAGGAGGCGAAATCGCTGCAGCCTTCAGCGGTATGCCGGAGGCGTCTCCGGTCCCCAGTGCATTTTTGACCGATGCCTCCGATGGAACCCTTCGTTTCCTTGGGCCGGGTTACGCCTCGCAAGGGGTGAATATCCAGATCACGCAACCGTTGAGCGGGGGGATCTGGGCCGCGCTGGAGTACAGCACGGGGTCGGCTCTTACGGGACCGCAGGCGGGTAAGGTAGGTATGACTGCGCTCTCAGGGCCGGGAGCGCTGCCCGGGCTGCGCAGTATTTCCTCCCAGGAGGCGACGTTGGCGATGCGGGGCATCGTCGAACGCAGCGGAACCAAGGTGCGTGCGGCGTATCGCTGGCAGCCTGCAGGTCTGGTCACGGCGGTCGATCCTTACCGCCCGTTCGGCGATCAAGCCTACCTGAGCCTCGCGGCTCGGCAACCGATCCATGTTCGGCGGTTCCTGCCGCCTGGACTCGAAGCGACGGTGGATATTACGAATCTGCTTGCCCAGGGCTATCGGCCGTTCCTGTCCGCGGATGGGAGAACGCTCTATCTGGCGCAGGCACCTCGTACGATCGAGGGCGGCCTGTGTCTGACGTTCTAGATTGAGGCGGCACTTCTAGAGTGAGGCGGCGCCGGTCGGGTGCCAATGCGGGTGGTTTCTTTTCTTGGGGCGATCGCGGAGCGGCGGGGTAATGCGAGTCCTGATACACCCCAGTGACTTAGGTCATCTCTCTGGTGTGGTTTTCGATGGGAGTCGGGTCGCACTACTTGTATATTGAGCCGAAGCACGGACCATTCACACCCTAAAACTTTGCAATTACTCACGATTCCTATCGCGAGCCGGAATTAGGTGTGGCCACGGGGATGTCGGCAAATATCACTGTCGAAGCGAGTGGGTATGAATCCTGGACTTTCGCTTGAATCCGGGCCCAAGACCAAGCGCACGAATCTGAAGGACCTGTCGAGCTACTTAGGTCTTTCGCAGACGACGATTTCGTTCGTGTTGAATGATGCTCCCCTGGCGAAGAAGCTGACTCAGGAGACGCGCCAGCGTGTTCTGGACGCGGCCCGCAAGCTTCACTACAGGCCCAGTTATTTTGCGGTGAACCTGAACAAGAGCGGGAGTGAGTCGGTGGGTGTCCTTGTGCCGGACCACGGCGAGGGCTACTTCGCGGTGGTGATGGGTGCGGTCGAACGATGTCTGCTGCAAAGGGATTATGTCTATTTCACGGCATGCCATCACCGCCAGCCGAAGCTGATGCGGGAGTATCCGCAGCTGTTAATGAAGCGCGGAGCCGAAGGTTTGCTGTTGCTGGAGACGGATGCGAACTTCGTTACACCGCTCCCTGTAGTGACGCTGTGCTCGCATAAGCCGAGAGAGGGCGTAACCAACATCGGGGTCGATCATGGAGCGGCGGCGCGCCTGGTGATTCGACATCTGTACGACCGTGGGCACCGGAAGATCGCCTTTATGAGAGGGCGGCGGAAGGTTAGCGATGCCACCTATCGCTGGGAGGCGACCATGCAGGTCGCGCGGGATTTTGGGGTGCAGCCGACGCCAGAACGGATCGTGCAGCTGGGATCAAGCGAATGGTCGCCGGAGATGGGCTACGAGCCTACGAAGCGGCTGCTCCAAGTGACCCAGGACTTCAGTGCCCTGGTCTGCGTCCACGATTGGGCGGCGGTCGGCGCAATTCGTGCGCTGCAGGAAGAGGGAATAGATGTGCCCAGGGATGTATCGGTGGTTGGATTCGATGATATTGTCGGTGCCGCTTTCCATACTCCCCGTCTGACGACGATTCGGCAACCGTTGCGGCGAATGGGACAGCTGGCGGCGACGATTCTGCTCGACCGGATTGCCCAGCCGGAGCGAGAGTACGCGGGGACGGTTCTGGTCAAGCCAGAGTTGATTGTGCGTGAATCAACTGGTCCGGCGGCGGTGTAATTAGACCAGGGATCGCATCGTCGAGCGATAGTGCGGGGGACCGAGTATCTGACAGCAGCTCTCGGGGATGGTTCTGTGGAGGCTTTTCGATGACCATGCCCCAGAAGACGACCTTCGATCCAGCCACATTCCTAGCCAGTGAAGGCGTTGGCAGAAGGATCGTTCACCTAAGGCGAAGCAGGTCTTTTTCACGCAAGGGAGTCCGTCTGACTGTGTCTTTTATCTGCAGACAGGCCGTGCGCAGCTGACGGTCGTCTCAAAGAACGGCAAGGAGGCGATCATCACGTTGCTCGCGGCCGGAGACTTTGTTGGCGAGGAGTCGATCGTTGGGGAGGTCGGACCGCGCCTCGCGACAGCGACCACGATCACTGCCTGCTCGGCGCTTAGAGCGATAGCAGATGCTTCGCGTCCTCCGCGAAGAGCATGACTTCTCCGACCTGTTTTTGAGGTATCTACTGGCTCGGAGTATGCGCATTCAGGAGGACCTGATCGACCAGCGCTTCAATTCGAGTGAGCGACGGCTGGCTCGCACGCTTCTTATGACGGCGGAGTTTGGTGAAGCAGGCGAAGCCGAAACACTGATCCCTCAGATCACCCAGGAGACCCTGGCGGAGATGATCGGCACCACGCGGTCGCGGGTCACTGCTTCATGAATCGCTTCCGAAGACTTGGCTTCATCGAATACAACGGCCGTATCCATGTCCACAAGTCGCTTCTGAACATCCTGCAAGATGATCAACTACGTGGACAGGCTGGAGATGACTTTCCGAAGAAAGAGATCGAATTAAGGCGGAAATTATTTTAATAGTGTGGCCCCCAGACTTGAGGAGTGCCCGGCCTCTTCAGGCGGCGAGGATGGCGCGTCCGATCACGCCGGTCAGTTCATCCTGGGCGTCGCGGGCAACTTCGCGAGCGAGGCCGGCGAGGCTGCGGAGGTGGTTTGCGAAGTCCCAGGCGAGGTCGCGGGCTTGGCAGATGTCCCAGAAGGCGAGCAACCGGCCGATGTTGCCGGTGTCCTGTGCGAGGTCACCCAGCGGATCGGTCGCGAGCATGGTGAGCGCCGAGGGAATGACGGTGTTGAGGATGTTGTTTACAGATTGGTAATCGGCAGATTCAGGGCTTCCCGGGCCAGGAACAACGTTGAACGCAGCATCGGTGGCCAACAAGGCCAGGGCGAGATCGTGGTTGATGTGGGCGTTCATGCCGGCGACCGCAAATTGGACGCGATCGATGCCGGTGCGGTAGCGCGCTTCAAACAGTGCTTTCCATGCCGAGGGGACGGATTGCCCGGAGAGGAAGCCGGCGACAGCGCTGAAGTAAAGACCGGCGAAGACGACATCGAGGCGCGTGAACCAGGCAGGGCTCTGCCATGCGCCACCAGGCGGGACCAGATCCACTTGCTGGGTCACCATGAGATAGAGCCTGTTGAACCACTTGAGGCCGTCGTTTGCCGGTAACAGAGCATCGATGGCCTGCATGCGCGCAATCACGTCGTCGATCGTCACCGCTGGTGGACCATTGACGAGTTCGTACAGCAGCTGGTCTGCAGGGGACGGCGCGACTGTGGACATGCGTGGTCTCCGAAGAGGGTTTGCGGCAGTATAAGCGATCCGGCCGATTGAAGATGTGAGGACGAGGAGGTGAATGAAGAGATTGTACTTGTATGCGTGGCAGTTACAAGCTGCCAAGAGCTCCGACTCACGACATCCATTAGAGGCTTCGCTTGAAAATGATCTAAGATGGGCGGAATGAAAAATCAGCGTCCCTTTAGGCGGACCTTTTGCCGATGAATGCTTCCGTGTCTCTATTGCACGAAGTTTCAGCTCGCCAGGGATGGCAGAGGCGAGAGTTTCTGCGCGCCCTAGGAGGCGTCGCAGGGCTTGGAGCTCTCAGCGGCTTTGCGCCGTTGCGCGCCATGAATATGCCGCGTGGGCAGAAGGCGGTCGTGGTCACCTTTGGCGGCGGAGCGCGCGATGAGGAGACCTTTGCGCCGGAGGGCCAGGAGAACATCCCATACATGCTGCGGGAATTGATTCCCCAAGGCACCTTCTATACGCAGGTGATCAATCGCGGCATTCTCGGTCATTATGTGGCGACCGCCTCCCTGGCGACCGGCCGATACGAGACTTTGGATAACTTCGCACTGGTCCCGCCGAGTCACGCGACGGTCTTTGAGTATTTTCGCCACGACCTGAGACGGCCGGCAACCGATGCCTGGGTGATCGCGCCCAGCAATGGGTTCAATTGCATCGGCAGCAGCGATAACCGGTCCTTCGGCGCCAACTTCGGGGCTGGGGTGATTCTGCCCAAACACCTGCTTGCTGCGGCCCTTCAGGAACAGTCGAGCGTCGATTACGAGCACCTGCTCAGCGACAATTACGAGTCTCCTATTGCTGTCCCAACGGCTGCTTTCAGTGTTGAGGACATCCATCGCACCGCCGAGCTACTGAAGCTCTCGCTCGATAACTTCCGAACCCACGCCAGGAGCCTGGCGAGTCCGGACGAGCTTTCTGTCTACATCGCGCGCACGCTCATGCAGCAGCTCTCTCCCAGCTTGCTTTGGATCACGTTGCATGACATCGATATCGCTCACTCCGGAGCGTACTCGCTTTATCTTGATGGAATCCGGAGATCCGACCGTCTCTGCGGTGAGCTCTGGAGAGCCATTCAGAACGACCCGGAGTACGCCGGGCGAACTACCCTGTTTATCCTGCCGGATTTCGGTCGAGACTCGGACCTAGAGGCAAGTGGAAATGGATTCCAGCACCACCGCAGCGGCGACGCTCTCTCTCGCACTACCTGGATGATCGTGCTGGGGCCCGGTGTTCGGCAAAACGTCGTGGTCGACCGTCCGGTCGACTCGCTGGATCTGGTGCCCACGCTTGGCGCCGTTCTGGGATTCTCTCCAACGCAGGCGCAAGGCCAGCGGTTGCACGAGGTGCTTTAGACCATGGCTCAGCAAGGTTTCCCATCCTGCGACCTCTCCCCGTACCCGCCCAAAGCTCGCAATCTGGCGGAGGCCAATGGAAAGCTGCTGGGCTTGCTGCCCGTCGTCTTCCGAGTGATCCTGCTGCGTGAGATCCTCTCCTATGATTGGAAGTTTCCTGCGGAACGCCGCGAATTGGAGGAGCAGCTGCGCCTGCTCGCCGGTCTCTCCGAGTCTGAACTCACGCTGTGCGTGCAAGGCTTTGCCGGGATCAAACTCAATGCCTCCATCGAGCGGCTCGACGGATGGGCCGATCCAGCCGGTTTCATGGAGCAGCTGACCGACTGGCTCTGGAGCAGCGGACAGATGGAGCGTTTCCGCGCAGCGGCACAGGCCTTCGCCGCCTTTGCCAGTGCAGCGAAGACGCCTGACCCGCCGCCGGAGGCTCGGCTCGGCATCGTGGTCATTGGACAGGGAGCGCAGAAAAGCGATGCTCCTCTGTTTCGCAAGCTCCGTGCTCATGGGGTGTACTTCGACAACATCAAGCCGGAGGGCGGCCTGGAGACTCTGCTTGAAGCGGCTCATCAGCGCTCTCTCGCCCACGGAACATTGGGCCAGGCCCAGTCGTCTCGGTACAAGCATTGGTATATCGACGGGGATGTCGCGCGACCGTCCTTGTTCGACGTGCAGCTTTCCTATGCTCAACTGCAGCAGCCTCGCGGGCTGCTACTCGAACGCATCCAGCAGGTGATCGCCTCCCAGTCAGCCGGTCCCGAGAGTCTACGCAGCCTGTTAGCCAAGATGCGGCCAGAGGAGATCGGGCTTGGTGGCGGCATGGACCCGGTACTGGGGCACTTCGCCATGAGTTTGCTGACCGAGGGCTCGGGCACGCAGGTCTTCTCGACCACCTTCGTTCAGTGGGCAGCGCGAGAGTGCCTGCGGCGCGCGCAGCCCGAGACGCTGCTACTTCGCTACGCTCCTCGCCAACAACTACGGCCGATGAATGTGATGCTGAGCCAGGCAAAGCCTGGACCGCCGGATCCACAGGGATCGCTGGTCGATGCAGACATGGGAGCGTACTATACCTGGCTCAATATGAGCCGGCTTCCCGGCGCGGATCGCATGCGATTCCTGGCTTGGTTTGAAGGGCATTCCGAGGCGATCGCAGTTGGGCCTGGTCTGCCCGCTGGAGCGTCTTCGCGAAATCCCCTGGACATGCGGCAGCTTCTAGCCATGTTGAGCTAGTTTTGCGAGGATGTCATCGAGCGGTCTTGTATTGCAATGAGTAATGGTGGAGGCGGCGGGAGTCGAACCCGCGAGTTTCACCATATTTCTATAACTTACTGATTCTAAAGACAGCTAAAATCGCCAGAATCGCCGAAAACGCGGATCGGCGGTACAAATCTGCCACAGGGTTTCGGCGCTTTTGCCCGACTCATCCATCGCATCCCCGAACCCGGCCCCTTCTCTCTCCTCTGTCTCCACTATTACGTCTCCGGGGCGGGAGAGCACATGGACAGGTTTGCGAAGAAACTTGACATTTGAATATATCTTGGCCATGATAATTACCACGGCCACGAGAATTACCGTGGCCGCGATAGCTAAGGCCATGCCGCTCTCTCCCTCCATCCCGTCCGCCGCCGCTCGCAGTGAACGCGAGTACCTTGCGCTGCTCGCTGACTTGTTCCGGCGCCATGGATGGCGGGTGAAGATCGAACCTTCTTTCGGGCACCGGCGAGCCGATCTCCTGATCTCCCGCGACAGCTTCCGCTATATCGTTGAGCTCAAGAGCTCCTCCGAAGGTCGCCGCGACCGGCTCGTTCCTCTGCTTTCGCAAGCCATTCTCCAAGCCAGGGCCGCAGCCCAGGCCTCGCCCCAGCCAGCGTCTCCGCTCGCCATCATCGCCGCACCGGTCATCTCTCCAAGCGTTGCCAAGGGATTGCGGAACTTTGTAGAGGAGTTTGCTCCGGACGTTGCAGCCGGCATCGTGGATCGGGAGGGATTTCTATCCTTTCATGGTCCCGGCCTGGAGAAGCTAAACGCTCCCGCCCCAAGCCCAGCACGCAGACAACATCATCCACCGCCCGAATCGGCATATCTCTTCTCCGATCTCAACCAATGGATGCTCAAGGTGCTGCTCGCTCCTCTTCTTCCACCAGAGCTTCTCCGTGCTCCGCGAGGGGAGTATCGCAACGCCTCCGAGCTGGCCGCCGCGGCCGAGGTCTCGGTGATGAGTGCCTTTCGGTTCGTCCGTCAGTTGCGGCAGGAGGGATTTCTCGACAGCGACAGCGAAATCCTGCGCCTGGTTCGCCGGGAAGAGCTGATGCGTCGCTGGCAAGCAGCCCAGCTTCGCCCGGCTCCGGAGCTGGCCCTCCGTTGGATCATCTCCGCGAAGATCGACAGGCAACTGCCGGCGGCTCTTCATGCTTACGCTGTCTACCCTGGAGTCAAGCAGCGGCTTCCCCCGCGTGCCTGTCTCGGGCTCTTTGCAGCTGCCGAATCTCTGGGGATGGGCTTCGTGCATGGTGTTCCCCCCTACTTCTACCTTGAAAAGCTGGAGAGAGAAGTGTTGAGTCGACTAGGGCTCTCTCCCGCGGGCGCGGAGCACGCGCCGGACGTCTTCGTGAGGATCCCGGTCTCGCGGGAGTCGGTCTTTCGCGGCGCGGTCGAGCCGGAGGGTGTGCCCGTTGCCGATATCCTGCAGGTCTGGCTGGATGTCAGTTCGCATCCGGCACGCGGTGCGGCACAGGCGGAAGAGATCCGCCGCCGGGTCCTCGTGCCTTTCCTCGAGGGAAACCGATAATGCCAGATGCTCCCGATGTCGCGCACTTTGCCCGCTTGATCGAGACCTTGCATCCCTGGCTCGATCAGGTCGCCATCATCGGTGGCTGGGCGCACCGGCTTTACCGGCTGCACCCGCTGGCCCAACCCCTCGACTACGAGCCCTTGGGAACCTTGGATACGGATGTGGCTGTTCCGGCCGAACTCCCCGCGACCGACAAGGACATTCGCCAACGCCTCCTCGAAAATAACTTTCGCGAAGAACTGTCGGGAGACACCCGGCCGCCGGTGGCGCACTACTATGTTGCGGCCGAGGACAGCGGCTTCTACGTAGAGTTTCTGACACCGCTTATCGGCGGCTACATCAAACGTGGGGACAAACGCGATGCAACCATGCAAGTTGCGGGAGTGCCTGTACAGAAGCTTCGGCATTTGGAATTGTTGCTGCGCGCTCCCTGGGAGGTGACGATTGCACCCGCCAACGGCTATCCAACAGATCGCACGCGGCGAGTTCGCATTCCGAATGCAGTAGCTTTTCTGGCTCAGAAAATCCTCATCCACACGAAGCGGGATCGTGCTGATAAGGCCAAAGACATCCTCTACATTCACGACACGATTGAAACCTTTGGGGGAAACCTACCGGCAGTCCGTGAGGCCTGGGAAATGAGCGTGAAGACTACTCTTCACGCCAGAGCTTCCCGCGAGATTGAAGGCGCAGCGAAGGTCTACTTTCAGCAAGTCGGCGATACGATCCGTGAAGCCGCGCGCATCGCCGCGGGGAGGAACGTCACGCCAGAGATGATCCGTGAGGTATGCAGCTATGGGTGGCCCCAGATGTTCTCCTAGATGCTGACTATTCTTGATCTGCGATGAAATCATCCTTCGCGGCTAAGTTTGCGTCACTGCTCTTTCAGACTTTCTTGCAAGGAGCACCCCGTTCGATCTTGGGATTTTCGAACAATGTTATCGTGAAGAGCTCCGGCCCTACCTATTCGGGAGCGTGAGCGAGGCGGATTTCACCTTCGAGCGGTGGCTCGAAGCAATCAGGGAAGATCGTCAGTCTCATCGCTAATCGCTCCGAGATGCCTAAAAACCGACCACTCGTGAGATGGATGGCGAATCTACCATCGCCACACACCTCGAAAGCCGCATGTTTGCAGGGAATTTCGTTGGAAAGTATCACCAGAAGTATCACCAAGCGGTTTGGCGAAGCCAAAGGCGGATTTGGCGGGTCCGGCGGACCATAAATCCGACGGACGTCGGCCCGTGAGGTGACCTGCTCATAGAAAGCGGACTTCGCAGGCGATTCGGATGCACGGCGTCGCTTTGTCCCGTAGTCGAAGTTGATTCCGAGTGCCCTTGGAAAGGCATCCCGCGTGGCTGGAGACGTTCAATCGACTGGGGACGTTGCCACAACTTCGTTTCCCGCAAATTCGATGGGTGTGGTAGTGGTACGGAGAAACAACCTGACTCTAATTTTAGTGAGGACGACCTGGGGCTGGGACAGCGGCAGGCGCCGGCTGACTGCTTGGCTGTGTGGCCGATCTTGCCGGCTGACTGCTAGGCTGTGGGCCGGACCTCGTTGAACTCCCACCCCCAGTGCTCGATGAGCGTGGTTGCCAAGGCATCTCCGCTGCGGGGGCTGGCGCGGAACCACGGTGGAGCGAGATTGCCGCGATGCCCTCACTCGTAGGCCGCCCATTGCCCATAGCAGAAGACGAAGCGCTAAAGTAAATTGGCGTGGTCGCCGTACCACCGTTTATGGTGCTTTGCGAAAGCTTGTTTAGTTTGCCCAGGCCCTCACGTGGAACGCCCAGACCTGCCGAATCCCTGCGGAAGACAAAAGAGTCTGCTGAAACCGCCCCCGAATGGACCAGAGGCTTCAGGTTTAGCACCGTCAGTGTGGGATAGCCCGGGCCGGGTGGCCGGATCGGTCGAGGCGGGAACGGTCGAGGCGGAATTCGTTGTGGTCCGCCGTTGGACACAACTGCACTTGCATTGTTCAGCCCGTTCCAGGAGCCTCCGGGCCGCCATCCCCAGCCAGCGCCGGAACAATAGGACCAACTGCCAAAATGATACGGAGTCCATCCCCACGGATACGGAGATACCCAGGAGTAGCCTGCGCCCTGATACCAGGCCCAGGCGCCGTTCGAATACGGATCCCATGTAGCGCTGGCGAAATAGGGACGCCACATGGACCCGCAGCCGCCAACATTCATAAGGCTTCCGTAATACATCATGTCACCGACTCCGTACGCATAGGGCGAACTAAATGCACCGACGTTGCCGGACCGCGCATGGTATGCGGCGGCGTTCTTGTCCCATGAATCCAATGCTTCGGGCACGACGTCCTTGGCTAGGGTTGGTTGAGCCTGGTCCAGCAAATGGAACGTAATCGTTCTCTTCCGGGGAACATCGGTCGGTCCCGAGAGTCCGTCGATGCGCACCGTTCCGTCGAGCACCGAGAGGGTGGCTTGCGCCTCGTCCACCTGCAGTCGAATGTGGCTGGCCGGCGGCAGTTGTAGCTTTTGCTGGCCGAACAAAAGGTTGAACTCATTGCCTCGTGTCTTCAGCAGGCTCAGATAGGCCGTTCCCTTCACCAGGCGCACGGAAGAGGCTGTTGTTCCCTCCGGAAGACGATCGAGCTGCGGGAACTCCACGATCGAATTAGGCCCGACTCTCAGGGTGCTGTTATCTTCGAACTCGACCTCGGCAATCCCCACGCCCGTTTGCAGCCGGCTATGTTCCACAATCGGAAGGTTCGCCAAGGCGGGCTCATAACCGCTGCCGGTGTTGCGATCCAACTGAACTGCGCCTTTCACCTCACTGAGGCGGACGATGCGTACCTTCGAAACCTCAGAGGGGGGGGCGGTTTCGTCGGTGGTTTGTGCGGGAAGAGTACCGAGAAGAAACAGAACTGAGATGCAGGCTGATGCGACGGGTATGGAAATCGCCGACATGTCCGCCTCCTTTGTGAGTTGCGGCGAACTTCGAGAGCCCGAGGACGTCCAGAAAAGGGATCGGCGCCAGAGCCCGGAGCGTATTGTGGCACCCATGCTAGCACGGAAATGGAATGCAATGACGATGGAGACTTGAAGCCGCTGAGTGCCAACACTCGTGCGCTCAGGCAGCCGCGCATCGGCGTGGTGGGGTCGTTCGTGAATACGCCAAACTCGCAGGCATCGACAATTTTGCTCCGCATGATCTGCGCCAAACGTGTGCACGACTGTGTCATTCTGCAGGAGGGGAGCTTGGACAGATTCAGTTCTTGCTCGGCCATCGGTCTGTAGAAACCACAGAACGGCGAACTAATACCGTCGAACTGCATCGAATACGGGGTTTTGGGAACTTCGAGCCGGAAAGCCCGAATTCGTCTCAAAAAGGGTAAGTTTTGCATCATCGCTGGAAGGCCGGTAAATGAAGGGCCTTGAGTGGTGCAGATGTCTGTGTCGAAGCATGCTGCGTCAGTGGCCGAGTGTGCCCTTTGGGTTATGAACCCAAAGTGAAAGAGCTGAAGGACCGCCGCTTATTATCGTGTTGCATTTGGAAGCGCGGGTCGTCAGCATGGGCCTCAGCTTAGGTCACGGAAGAAAGTGGTCAGGTCCCCCGCAATCGCCGCCGGTTCCTCAGCCGGGGCGAAGTGGCCGCCGCGCGGAAATACTGTCCAGCGCTGGATGTTGTACACGCGCTCCAGATACGAGCGCGGCGGCTCGCCCTCGGGAACGGTCTGGCGCGCGAAGACACCAAACGCCGTGGGCGTGCTGATGTAGGTGGGGTCGACCGGGTACCAGCGATTGTCCCAATAGTCGCGCATCGACGAGGTGATGGTCTGCGTGACCCAGTACAGGGTGAGTGTGGCGCAGAGGAAGTCGTCGGGCGGCGTGACGTCGCTCCACGAGTGCCACTTCTCGCCCACGTATGCGGCCAGCCCTGTTGGGGAGTCGTTGAGTCCATAGCCGATGGTCTGCGGCTTGGTGGACTGGATCGCGCTGTAGCCCCGCTCCGTCGCATCCCAGCCCCGGCTCACCGCGAGGTACGAACGCTCGACATCGGACAGCTCCGTGTCGTCCACCACGGGGGCGAGGTCCGACTCCAGTGTGGTGAGATGGATCCCGATCACCGACTCGGGATGGTCTAGCGCAAGGATTGTCGTCACCCCGGCCCCAAAGTCATAACCGCTCGCACCATAGCGGGAATACCCAAGCTCGGACATGAGCCGGTGCCAGCGCTCTGAGACGTACCGGTAGTTGATGCCGGCCTTGAGTGGGCGCGGCGAGAATCCATATCCGGGCAGGGAGGGGACGACCACGTCGAATTGCTCGAGCATCGGCAGCATGTCCACGTAATCAAGGAAACTGCTGGGCCAGCCGTGCGTGAGGATGAGCGGCACACCCCGGCCCGATGCGGCACGCTGGTACACGAAGTGGATGCCCTCCCAGGTGAAGTGGTTGAGCGCGTTAAGCCTTCGCTCCCAGGCACGCCAGTCGAACTCATGGGCCCAGTAGGACACGCGGCGCCGTAACCAGTCCAGTTCGGTGCCCTGTTCCCAGCCTATGCCGGGTACCTGGTCGGGCCATCTTGTATGGCGCAACCGTGCTCGCAGATCGTCGAGCACCTCATCCGCGACATGAATCCGAAACGGTTCCACCACAACAACTCCCTTGGTCATGGCCAACGACCAGCCGAACGCTCGAGACAAGGACCGGATCAATCCCGTTACGACACAGGCTAAATCATGTCCCTTTCGCGCATGATAAGGAACCCGTTATTATGCGTAATCGCAAAGGAAGCGTAACAAGATAAAAGACTTGTGCGGTAAGGCGCCAGAATTTCCCAACGGCAAGGGGGCAATGTCGGGGGTAATTCTGGCGGAGGAACCTTATCGTTGCCCGTGGTGCCTGTAGCTCAATGGATCGAGCATATGGGTACGGATCGATTGCGATTGCCTTCACCCTTCTCCCGATGTTGCTCGCGTGCGGAAATAGCCGGAACTCCAAGACGCCCACGGTTCAAATAGCGCCCAAACAAGATCCCAACCTTTACGCCAGCTTCTACACTGGCCGACCAGTCAGCGACCCCGAGGCTCTCTCCGGTATATGGGAGGCCGGCGACGGCCGCGGGGGCGCGGTCGGCATCGA
>DATMOB010000109.1:0-40211 GCA_035568455.1 Granulicella sp. | reverse complement strand
GTAGCGACCTGGGAGCCGGGCGTGTATTCCATCGCGAAGTTCGAGCTGAGGGAACAGGGTTCCGCGACCCGCCTCGTCTTCGACCATACGGGTTTTCCCAATGGAAAGGCAGAACATCTGGCCGAGGGTTGGAAGGCAAATTATTGGGAGCCGCTGCACAAATACCTCGCGTCAAGCAGCTAGCAGTCGAGCAGCTAGCAGTCGAGCAGCTAGGAACCGAACAGCCGATAAGGGCTCTGTGCGCACATTCAATCAGCGCCCAGGGCTCCCGCCATATAAAGGTCTAGAATATCCCTATGCATATGGTCGCCAGCCCAAACGGGAAGATGCAGCGCGTCCTCCAGATCTCCATGGCGCTCACTACGGCCTACATTGCTGCGACCTTCTACTTCGGCGTACGCGCTCATTCCCTGGCACTGATCTCCGAGGCTGGCCACAACTTCTCCGACCTGCTCGCCATCCTGCTCTCCTTCGTCGCCGTCTACTTCCAGACCCGTCCCGCCACCGCCAAGAAGACCTTCGGCTACCAGCGCGCCGGGGTTCTCGCCGCCTTCGTCAACGCCGTCACGCTCGTCGTTCTCTCCGCCTGGATCGCGCTCGAAGCGATTGGCCGCCTCCGGCATCCCGTCGCCGTCCAGCCCCAGCTCATGATGCTGGTCGCCCTGGCCGGCGTCCTGATGAACGGCACCATCGCCACGCTGCTCTGGAGGTTCTCCGGCGACGTCAACATCCGCAGCGTCTTCCTTCACATGCTGGGCGACACGCTGTCGACCGCGGCCGTCATCGCCGGCGGCGCCGGCATCCTCTTCACCGGCATCCTGTGGATCGACCCCGTGCTCTCCATCCTGATCGCCGGCATGATCCTCTACAGCTCCGCCGGCATCGTCCGCGAGACCCTGCACATTCTGCTCGAGGGCACACCGCGCAGCCTCCAGCTCGAGGAGGTTCGCGCCGCCATGCAGGCGGTCGACGGCGTGCTCGACGTCCACGACCTGCACGTCTGGACCCTCGGCTCCAGCTCCCACGCCCTCGCCAGCCACGTCACCATCGCCGAGATGCCGGTCTCCGACTGCGGCACCATCCTCGAGGGACTCAACCGCGCCCTGCGCGAGCGCTTCCACATCCACCACACCACCCTGCAGTTCGAGGTCACCGGCTGCGAAACCACCCACGGCTGCGCCGCCCCGCCCCCGCTGGAGGCCGTCGGCGGCCACAGCCACCACGGCCACAGCCACCACGGCCATCACCACCATCACCACTAAAGCGCGGGAGCGTAGGTGTCTTGATACGGCGGGGCTGAATCCCCGCCGTATACGGCTTTAGCAGGAATATTGGCAGCTCACGCTTCTAGAAGCCATGGTTCTTTACCTGGCAGGTGCGGCAAAGGCGGGCTTCAGCCCCTGGGGTATGCCCTTCGCCCTTCCGAGTATTCCGCACCCTCTTCAGCCCGCCGTATCCGCGATGCCAGTACCTAAACCAACTGCGCGTCCAGCGTAATCGCCGCCGCCTTCAGCAGCCGCGAGATCGGACAGCCCTCCTTGGCCTTGGTCGCCAGCTCGTCGAACTTCGCCTTCTCGATCTTCGGCACCTTCGCCCGCGTGGTCAGGTGAATCTTGGTCACCGTCGGACCGTCGCCCGTTGTCTCCAGCGTCACCACCGCCGTCGTCTGCAGCGACTCTGGTGGCAGCTCGGCCGAGGTCAGCTGCGCGCTCAGTGCCATCGTGAAGCAGCCCGCATGCGCCGCCGCGATCAGCTCCTCGGGATTCGTCCCCACCCCGTTCTCAAAGCGTGTGCCGAAGCTGTACTGCGCCTCACGCAAGGTTCCACTCTGGGTCGAGATGGTTCCCTTGCCCTCCTTCAGACTGCCCTGCCAGTTTGCGCTCGCACTGCGATCCATAGACCCTCTCCTTCTTGAGATAGAAATTGAGATCGAACTCTACCGCCTGTCGAGACGGAGAGCACATCCACGGTACCTCATTCGACGCGGGAGCGATTACGCCTGGGTGAAAATCCAGATCCAAAGGCCCGGCTCGCAGACCACCGCCGAAATCCGTAGCCCAACCCGGCCAGATTGGCATTAAACTAACCGCATGCCGCCCGTCGCCTCCACCGCCACGCCTCAGGCCGTCGAAGAAGAGAGCGTCTGCGCCCTGGAGTCGAGATCCGAGGAGCACCACAGCCGCTTCTGCCCCACCTGCGGCTCCCGCCTCGAAGACTCCCGCTGCAAACTCATCTGCCGCCACTGCGGCTTCTTCCTCAGCTGCGCCGACTTCTACTAGCCACCAACGCGGTCGCTGCTTCTAGGTAGGCCAAGGCTTTAGCCTTGGCTTCCAGCGCCAGAAAGAACGCGGGCTTCAGCCCCTGGGGTATGCCTTCCCCCCAACACCCTCCGCCACTGCGCTTCCTCAGCTGCGCCGGCTTCTAACAGACCCGGTAGAAGCCGGCGCGCCGAGCCCGCTCAGTTGCCCAAGCTCGCCTTGCGTGCCGCCTCGAACTCATCCCCGGCGTTCCAGTGGATGCCGCCCGGCGCGGTCAGCGCCTCCCAGCCCAGTTCCATGCCAAAACGGTCGAGCTTCGCGTTGCCGCGGAAGTCCCAGTCGGCATGGTAGTTGTCCGAGAAGTTGTGGTAGTCGTGGTCCTCGAAGTCCTGGAACTTCGCCTTGCCCCACGCCTCATCGTGGCCCTCGTACTTGGTTCCCGTCTCCACCGAGAACGCCGGGATGCCCACGCGCGAAAGGCTGAAGTGATCCGAGCGATAGTAGCTGCCCGCTGCCGGACGCGGATCGGGAACGATGCCCAGATCGAAGCGCTTCGCCGTCGCCTGCACCGTCGGGAAGAAGCTCGTCCGCTGCGCTCCGTTCACGTTCACCTGCTCAGGGATGCCGATGGGCAGAATCATGTCGTAGTTGATGTCGAGCGCGATCTGTCCGGCCGGAATCGGCGGGTGCTGGCCCAGATACTCGCTGCCCAACAGCCCCTGCTCCTCCGCCGTCACCGCGGAGAAGATCACCGAGTGCGGCAACTTGGTCCCCGCCTGCGCCATCTGCGACCACGCCCGCGCCAGCTCCAGGATCATGCCGCAGCCGGTCGCATTGTCCGCCGCGCCGTTGTAGATGTTGTCGCCAGCCATGCCGGGAACGAAGCCGAGGTGATCGAAGTGCGCCGTATACAGCACCGCCTGATCCTTAGCCGCACTGCTGCCGGGCAGAATGCCCACGACGTTCGGGTTCTCATACGGCCGCACCACGCTCTCGACATGCGCCGTCAACCGTACCGGCAGCTCGACCGCCTTGAAGCCGCGCTTGCCCGCGGCCGTCATCTCGGTCTCGAGATCGAGCCCGCTGGCCGCGAACAGCTTGCGCGCCACCTCCAGCTGAATCCAGCTCGCCGCCTTCAGCTTCTGGTTCTTGTCGTCGGCCAGGTAGGTCTTCTCGCTGGTGTTCGAGTTCCGCACCACCTCCCAGCCGTAGCTGGCCAGATCGGTGCGATGGATGATCAGCGCTCCTACAGCGCCCATGCGCGCGGCCTGCTCGAACTTGTAGGTCCACCGGCCATAGTAGGTCAGCGCCGCCCCGCCAAAGAACTTGGGGTCGTCCGACGGCGGATCGCCCACGATGCACAGGATCACCTTGCCCTTCACATCGACCCCCGCATAATCGTCCCAGCCGAACTCCGGCGCAGTCGCGCCATAGCCCACAAACACGATCGGCGCATCGACATCCACTGCCGCCGTGCCCTGCTGGTTGGTCACGGTGTAGTCATCGCCGTAGGTCAGCCTCTGCGCGTCCCCCTGCAGCGGAAGGAACGCGAAGCTGGTCTCCGCGGCCTTGACCTTCATGCCGACAAAGCGCACCTGCTGGAAGTAGCTGCCGTGATCGCCGCCCGGCTGCAGGCCATCCAACGCGAACTGTGTGGCGATGTACTTCGCCGCCAGCTCGCTGCCGCGCAGTCCTGGGCCGCGGCCCTCGAGCAGGTCATCGGAGAGAAAACGCACATGCGCGCGAATCTTCTCCGGATCGATCGACGCCTCCGCCGCCTTGACCGCCTGCGGCGCCTGCGCGCGCGCCACCACTCCCAAACCCAACACCGCCATCGCGGCCATCCATGATGCCTGACGAAGCTTCATCCAGAGCGTCTCCCTTCATCTCCTGCTACGGATAGTGAGCCTTTAGCCTATCGCAAGCCCCGCCACGTCGCGCCAGGAGCAGACACCCGCAACCGCCTCCGCCCGCGCCGAACCTGCAGGAACGCAGGGCTTCAGCTCTGCGAATCGCGCCACACCCACAAGGGGCTTCAGCCCCGGGTCAACGCCGCCCAGATTTCCCCGACAAGGGGCAGCCCTCGTACCAGGCCTGGACCTAAGTCATACCTGGGGTAGACTTTGTTTGGACTTAAGTCTCCATTCATCTAGACCTTAGAACTTCAGTACGGGGGAGGGGAATGGGGGCCCGAAACCGGCGCCGCCCGGCTCAAGCACCAGGGAAAGACCGCGAAAAGACCGCCTCATTGCAGCATCTGCATTGAGGGAATGTTGGCCGGATATACGAAAATGAATAGATGTACCGAGCCCGAACTGAACCTCTTCTCCTCGTAGCAGCAGCATTTTTCCTGGCAATCCTTCGATCGCCGCTCCTCCTCTTTCATGGCCGCGTATACGCCGAGGAGGGCACCGTCTACCTCCAGCAAGCCTGGGATGCGAGCCCGCTCGCCACCCTGACGGCGGTGCATCAGGGCTACTACTCGCTCTTCATGAACCTGCTCGCCCTGGTGACCGCGAAGCTCGTTCCGCTCGAGTGGGTCGGCTTCACCCTGACCGCCGCCGCCCTCGCCGTCTTACTGCTCACCGTCTACCTCGCGGCAACGTGCGAGGCCTTTCACGACGCGCGAACCCGCCTTCTGGCCGCCGCCGTCTGCGTGCTGACGCCGGCCATTGAGGTCTGGCTGACGGCCGAGGACGCCCAGTTCTATCTGCCCATCTGTGTCGCCCTCATCTGCCTCTCCTCAGAGCAGCGCCATCGCATCGTCCGCACCCTGACCCTGCTGCTGGCCGGGCTCACCGGCCCTGTCAGTTGCGTGCTCACGCCCTTCTACCTCGTCCGTGCCCATCGCCGGCGCACCCCCTGGGCCTATCTCCAAGCCGCCATTCTCGTCGCCTGTTCCACCGTGCAGGGACTCATCCTGCTCCATACCCTGCGCTCCGGCACGCGCTCTTTGGGCGGCATGGTGAAGGCGGAGTGGTTCGGCCCACTGCTCTTCCTCAAGATCTTTTCGGTGATGCTCCTCACTCGCCTGGGAGCCTTCGCCGCCCAGCATCTCGTCCTCCACCATCCCGGCCTGCCGGTTCTATTCCTCTTCTGGCTGCTGACGCTTTTCTGTTGCGCTCTCTTCTGGAAGCTGGCGAAGATGGGCGGCGAAGCCGGTAAACTCTGCTTTGGCATGGCGCTCGCCAGCCTCGCCTTCAACTACATCGGCATCGCGGAGCCGCTCCACACCCTGTTCATCGGCGCCTTCCGCTACTTCTTCTCCGGCTTCGCTCTGCTGTCGATGGTGCTCGTGCTCGCCTCCGCGAAGGCCGTTCCCAGCAGCCCGAAAGAGCCCAAAGCTCCGCGCGCGCCAGAGACAAAACTCGCGCTCCGCCTGATCTGCCTGGTGCTCGCCAGCGGAGCCATCGATGCCGCCGGTTACTGGGGACGCCTCCAGCGCTCGAACCCGTCCTGGCGAGGCCAGGTCGCCGCCTGGCGAACGAATCCCGATACCCCCATCCGCGTCTCTCCCGAGGACTGGCCCTACCACATCCACCTTCAATCGCATCCGCATCAACCCTGAGGCTCCAGTCTCAGGATCTTGCGGAGGAGAAGAAGCTAGAACCAATCATCGTCCTGATCCTGCTCCGCAGCAGGCGTGACCGCGCGCTTCCCTCGTCCCGGCTTAGCCGGCGCCTGGGTCTCGGCCTCGAGGTCCACCTGCCGCAGCGGCCGCACCGCCATCACATCCAGGCGCTGCAGCACCTTCTTCGCCAGCCCGGTGAGCGGCATCTCAGCCAACGTCGATGTCTTCACCCAATGCAGATCGTTCATCGCTGCCGGGAGGGCGCGCATCAAGACGTCGTCCTCCGGCCCGAGTGGGGCGTAGACGCGCACATAATAGCCGGTATTGGTAATCGCATGCCGCACCCGCAGTACCGGCTCCCGCTCGGTCATCGCGTCGTCGGAGGCGTCGAGCGGCAGCGGCGGCAGTTCATACATGCTCGGCATCTGGCTCGCATCCGCTGCTCGCCTGGCGAGCAGCACCTGGGTCGCCAGGCCGCTCTTCCGCAGCGAGAGCAGATAAGCCACCTCGCGGCTACGCAGCTTGGTTCGCGGTGCCGTGACATGCTCCCCACGAGTCCGGCACAGAGTGTGCACCGGACACTGGTCGCAGAGCGGTCCGCGCGGCAGACAGATGGTCGCTCCCAGCTCCATCATCGCCTGGTTGTGATCCCCCGCCGCGTTCACCGCGATCGCCCAGCCATGCCGTGGGCCACCCTGAAGCTTCGCGGCCTGGCGCTTAGCAGCCGACGCGGGCTGCCGCTGCACCGTACCCATGGTTCTCTCTGGAATCAGCTTCGCTGCCAGGTCGCGGACGAACGCCCGCCCCGCGGCCGTCGCCTGCTCGGGCCGCCCGCTCATGCGCAACAACACGCGTTCGACGTTGCCGTCAACCGCGGCGACGCTCTCCCCGAAGGCAATACTCGCGATGGCCGCCGAGGTGTATTCGCCAATTCCTGGCAGCGTGCGCAACTCGGCCGCGGTCGTCGGAAACACGCCTCCGCGCTCCCCCGTAATGAACCGCGCCGCCTTGTGCAGCATCCGCGCCCTGCGGTAGTAGCCGAGCCCGCTCCACGCGGCGAGCACATCCTCCTCCGGCGCCAGAGCCAGCGCCACCAACCCCGGGAAGCGCTTCATGAAATGGAGGTAGTGCTCGATCACCGCGGCTACGCGGGTCTGCTGCAGCATGACCTCAGACACCCATGTCTTGTACGGGTCGGCCACGCCGCGCCAAGGCAGCTGGCGCGCGTGGTCGCGATACCACGCCATCAACTGCTGCCGAAAGGCCGCAACCTCGAGCTCGTCCAGCCCGTCCCGTTCACCGTTGCCCGCGCTTGTCCGTCGGGCAACGGTCACACCCTTCTCGCCTGACAACTTGCGCAAACCCTGGTCCCGCCTTCTCGTGGAAACAACCCTTGCAGAGAGTCTACAGACTTCTGCCCGCCTATTGCGTATCGCCGGGCGGCGTCCTCGGTACGGTCGGCTCCGGCTTGGTCGGATACGGTCTCCCCTTGGCCAGCACCTTTTGCGGCTGCGCATCGTAGCCGTAGATATCCTCGAAGAGGTGGGTTTGACCGTCCTCCTCCACCGTGCCAGTGGCATAAAAGATCACAATCGGGATCGGCTTCTTCAGGCCAACCGTGTGGTTGTCCGCTCGTCATCGCCGCCTGCACCTTCTCGAGATCCCAGAGTTTATGGTCCTCGTCCTCCTGCCCTTGCAACACCCAGACCGCCAGCCTCTCCGGCTCCTGCACCCGGATGCAGCCATGGCTGAAGTCGCGCCGCGAGCGCTCGAACAGCTCCGTCGCCGGAGACGAGTGCAGATAAATGCCGTACTGGTTGGGGAACATGAACTTCACCAGCCCCAGAGAGTTCTTCGGCCCCGGCTTCTCGCGCACCAGCACCCCACCCTGCGCCACCTGTTTGGCCGTATAACTCCTCAGCACCTCGCCCCTGCTATTGACCACCTCGAAGTTCTTCGCCGCCAGATATCCACCCGCCGACCGCCCGCCCCGCTCGATGTGCGGTACCAGCTCGTCTTGCGGGGGCGATGGCAGCCTGCGACGAGCAACAGGGCTCCCACGACAGAGACGCAGATCCAAGTCGGGAGCACGCTGCGGCTGGCCTTGCAGAAACGCACTCTCAGCTGCGAATGACGCCTCGCAGGTGCCTTCCCTTGGATGCAAACCCAGAGTAGCCCGGAAGAACGGTCCCTTAACTACCGGGCCAGCTCCGGCAGCACCGCCACACACAAGAGCGCCTGGGTCACGAGAATCGATCCGGTCAGACCGAGAAACAGCTTGCGCTGGTTGGTCTCGAGCGCATCCGCGAACACTCCGCCCACGAATGTAAATAGGAACGGCAGCGTCCACAACCACGGATAGCTCGGAGCCTGAGTCGTGCGCAGCGAGAACAGCGCCAGCAGCATCAACAGCGGCGCCGTATTGCCGAAGTAGCGGCTGCGCCGCACCCCCAGATACAGCACCGAGGCCACCGCGAAGGCCACCGCGATCGGCGCATTCACCAAGCTCCCGAAAACCCCCCGCACCGCGTCGAGCGAGAACCAAAACCGCCCCGCTCCACCCGTGAAGACGTAGCTGAACGGCGCCAACCGGAAGGCAAACGACGCAAACACGATCAGCAGTGCTCCCAGAGCGGAATAGATAAGCAGCTGCATGACATAGCTGCGGCGGCGTTCGCTCAGGTAGAACAGGAACGCAAACGAGGCGACAAATCCAAGCATCGCCGCCAGCAGATGCGCCGCCGCCGTAAGCCCCAGCGCCAGCACGAAGAGCGCGATCCGCGGCTTCCACCTCCGGCGCGGCCCCTGCATGGCGTGCGCCACGCCCATCGCGGCATAGACCAGCCCATACAGCCCCCACATCGCCAAGACCTCATTATTCGGCATCACCGCGTAGCGGATCACCGCGGGACAAAAACAATACAGACCCAGGGCAAAGAAACCGCCCTCATTGCCGAACAGCCGCCGGCACACCCACCACAGACCGCCGCCCAGCCATACCGCGAACAAAATGAACGGCAGGTGGATCAGGTATTTGACCCCGCCAATCTGGTGACGCGTCTCCCAGATCGAGCCGTTCAGTGTGCCGCCCGCATACAGCCGCTCCGCCGGCGCGCGCAGCTGGTCGCCGCCGAGCATCGCCAGCCGCTCCACGGTCAGCGGCAGCCCCGCCACCCGGTAGGCGAACGTCCCATCCCCATTCAGGTTGCCGCAGGTGGTAAAGTAGCCGGCCAGCGGCGATGGCCGCTCCCACATCTCGCGTCCACACAACCCGTAGCGGTAGTCCGCGGGCGAGAGCGCCTGGCGGTTCACCACCCATAGACACTCGATCAAAAACACGAGAAGAAGCAGCCCGGCAAGGCGTTGCGGGCGTCCGATCTGAATTCGCGGCAGGCTCATGGGATATGAGAGCAGAGCGGCCCGTTTCCCGTGCCGTCCACCCTGCCTTCGAGTGTATCGTGAGAAAAGAGGTGCTATGCAGTCGCTTTCCTTTGTCCCCGGCCGTGCCTTTCTCTCCGCCAACGCCCCAGCTGTGCCGGGCACTCCGGTGCTCCCCTGGACCGTCGTCTTCGAGGACGAGGGCATCGCCGGCTACTTCTACGCCTGCGACCGCTCCAAGGAGACTCAGGAGGCCAGCATCCTCGACGCCATGCTCATCTACAACGTCGACGCTCTGGCTAAAAGCGACGCCGAGTTCGCGCGCTCCGGCTCCGCCCGCCCCCAGCCCGAACGCATCGCCGCCATCGAGTGGTCTCGCGATGGCCTGCAGGCCGTCCTCTACCTCGACGGCACCGCCCAGGCCATGTACGACTTCCAGCAGCGCTGCGGCTACTGCCGCATGGACTTTCCGAACTTCCTCGAGGAACGCGGCGACACCTGGCGCAAATCCAGCCACACCTGGAACGAGGAGGCGCTGCGCCGCTTCGAGTCCGCCCTCTACGTCTAAGCAGATTTTGCCGCTAGGGAAGAGGGTCCCCTCGTCCGTTTTGTTTGCCCCCAGTCGATTCTGTTCGTCACTCCGCAGCGCAATTTGTTTGTCACTCCGCAGCGCAGCGGAGGAATCCAAGCTTCTCAGGCCGCCCCACAAATATTTCCGTAAGATCGAAAATCTTTGGTCACGTTAAGCGGTTCTCTGAAATGATTCCTACGCCGATAACCGACACGGAGTAGGCAATAGCCATCGCCGCAGCCACAGATGACCCCTTGCCGTCCTCGCTGTAGGCAATAGCACGCTTTCCGATGACCGGGCGCGTGATATGTTTCCCCAATGAATGATGGTCTGTTCACGCGCCTGGAGCGCAGCCTCATGAGCGCGGATACCTCCTCCTTCAGCCTGGCAAAGTCCCTTCGACTAGCTTCGGTCGCCCTGGTCAACCCCCTCGAGTGCTACGACCGCTTCCGCACGATCTGGCAGGTACGCCGCCAGGGCGCTCCGCATACCGCGGACTACGCTTGGCAGGATCCCGCACAAGGTCTACGCATCCTCGAGTCCGCGGCCTCCATCGACATCCAAGCGCACCTCCGCGAACCTGAGCTCTCCCAGCTGGAGATAGAGATTCAGCGACGCTTCAACCAATTCGGCGAGGACCGCCCCTTCCGTGCCGTCCACAACGGCGACCCACGCCTGGCCCAGACCTGCTATGCGATTGCGCGCGGATTGCGCCCCACCCTCGCCGTCGAGACCGGCGTCTGCTACGGAGTAACCTCTTCGCACCTGCTGCAGGCGATGCAGCAGAACGGTCTTGGCCATCTGCACAGTATCGACCTGCCCCCACTCGCCAAACACGCCGACCAGTACGTCGGAGCCTTGATCCCCAACTCCCTCCGCAGCCGATGGACGCTGCACCGCGGAAACTCCCAGCGCCTGCTTGCCCCCTTGCTGCGGCAACTCGGGACGATTGATTTCTTTCTTCACGACAGCCTGCACACCCACGAGCACATGAAGCTCGAGTTCACCGCCGCCTGGGCCGCTCTCCGCCCCGGTGGCCTGCTCATGTCGGACGACATCGAAGGCAATCGTGCCTTCCTCGAGCTCGCCGCGCGACCCGATGTCCGGGTTGCCGTAGTCATGAAGTTCTCCGAAGGCGACGCCCTCTTCGGCGTTGCCGTGAAGGACTAAAAGCAAATCTGCTCACACACTTGTTTGTCATTCCGCAGCGCAGCGGAGGAATCCGCGTTTCAGGCCCCGCAACGCCCAGGGAAGGTCTACCCCACAAAACCAAGGGCTGAAGGCCCCGACCTATATCGCAACCGACCTCCCACTCTCTCCACACCAGGTCGAGGAGGAGCTTGCCCCCCGGGGGCGCCTGCAATCACGACGATTGGTATTACAGGAACAGCGCCTCCACCTCAAGCCAATCCTTCACCCGGCGAAATCCCTTCACCCCGGCATTATGCGGTGAGCTATAAAGAATGCCTTCCCCCATGAACCGGCGCAGCTGCCGGGGATTGTCGTCGATCAGGTAGTCCGCCCGCAGAATCGACTTGTCCCCGCAGTAGACGATGTGCTCGGGCGAGATGAAGGGAAAGTGCCGCTCCAGCCAGCGAAACTTGGCGGCAAACGAGGTGGGCACCTCCATCGCCGCGGTGGCGATAAACACCTCGTACCGGCGCTGCAGCGCCTGCATCACCCGCTGTGACTCCGGCATCACCTCCAGCACCTCGAAGAAGTCCTCCGAGCGCAGGTAGCCCTCGAGCGCTGGATGATGTTCGAGCGCGACGATGTCCCACAGCCACTTGCCCTCGAGATCGTCCTTGGTGAGCTGTTCGTTGTGGTCGCGGTTGTAGCGCAATAGGTGCTCGGCGACTGCGTCCGCCATCACCTCATCCATGTCGACTGCGATTCGCTTCAAGTCCCTCTCCTGCCCACCGGCCTGTCTCTCTCAGGGTACAGGCAGCCGCCTGCAAGATGGAAATGATTGCAACTAAGAGCGTTGCGAACGGATGATCGACGCCGCAATGCTCTCCACCGGCACCGTCTTGCGCTGCGGAGCATCGCGCGCCGGATCGTAGTAGAGCAGCCGGCCGCAGCTCTCGCAGCTCATCATCACTTCCTTCTGGCTGCGATCGCACAGGTCGTTCCAGCGCTGCGGCCGCACCATCATCTGGCAGGCCGAGCACCGCTGATTCACCGCCTCGGAGACCGCCATGCCCTTCGCCTTCGCGATCCGGTCATAGGTCGAGAGCGCCTCCTCGCCGATCGTCGCCCGCGCCGCCGCACGCTGCTCCTCGACCGCCACCAGCGCCGCCCGGTCGAGCGCCGACGTCTCCACCCCGCGCTCCCGCTCCCCCTTGAGCGTCGCCTCGGCGTTCGCGACCGCCTCGTCCGCCAGCCGTTTCTGCTCCTCGAGACCCTCGCTGCGCTCCATGCTCTCGAGCTCGGCGTCCTCCAGCCGGCTGATCTCGGCCTGAGCGAATCCGATCTCATGTTCGAACGCCGTCACCTGTACCGCCGTGGTCGCCCCGTCCAGCTGCTTGCGCACCTTGGTGATCTTGGCCTGCCTGTCCTTGACGTCGGACTCCTGACGACGGCGCAGCAGCTCCTCCTTCTGGATCAGCTCCAGCACCACCGCGCGCTGGCCTTTGACAGCCTCGAACTTCGCCGTCAATTCAGCCAGCCGCTTGGGCCGCGCAGCCAGCGCCTCGCGCAGCCGCTTGGCCTCGAGGTCCTGCCGCTGCAACTCAATCAACTTCTCTAGATCCGGATGCATCGCCGCTCCTGTATCTCTCCCAGCATAAGCCCATGCTGGATCTCGAGACTACACGAGCCTGGCGTGCGAGAATCGGGCCTGATCGGTTCGTCAGCCGGATCAGACAACCAGGTCAGTCAACGCGATCCCCGGCAGCATCCGGCGGCGTGTCGCCGGAGCCGTCCGAGCCCCGCGCCCGAGCGGCCCGCTTCCACCCGCGCCGCTGCTCCCGCTCATTCACCCAGCTTGCCAGCTCCTCCGGCCCCAGGCTCAGCGAGACCATGTTCAGCTCACTGCCATCGAGATCCAGAGCGATCAGCCGCATCCTACGCGCGGAACCCCCAAAGCTCGCCGCCTGCGAGCTTCTCCTGCTGCCGCCGTCCCGCACCAGGTCCTGCACATAGACCAGCGACTCCGCGCCGCTCTCCTGATGCTCCCGTATGACCTGGGTCCACCCGTCCCCCAGGCGCGTCCGCACCAGACCGGCGAACCCCTGAGCCTCCACATCGGCTCGATCTCTCCTCGCGATCTCCGCTGCGTCCTCGAACTGGGCCACCCGCATGCCATCCACGCCGCCCTGAGTCATCACCTTCGCGCACAGACTCACCAGACCCATCATCGGCACGGTCTTCGCATGCACATGGTAGTGCTCGCCCACCGCCCGCACCAGGCCATCGAAGTCCCTCCGCGCCGTGGCCTC
This sequence comes from Granulicella sp., assembly GCA_035568455.1. Taxonomy (GTDB): domain Bacteria; phylum Acidobacteriota; class Terriglobia; order Terriglobales; family Acidobacteriaceae; genus Edaphobacter. The sequence goes on along the minus strand of DATMOB010000109.1, from coordinate 26,993 downwards.
GGGATCCTGCGAAGAGGCGCTCACCGGCGGTGCCAGCAGCAGCACCACCGCAAGTGCGACGCCCGCGACAATCAACAGCACACCACTCCCATAGCCTCTCATTTGTCCCTCGTCTTCAGCTTCGACTCGTCGCTTGGGTCATTCTGCGGCACTCCATACCGGCCGCCCATCCGGGTGAGCTCCTGCATCGACATATGCCCCTTCAGGTGAACAAAGGTCAGTTCCAGAGGCTCCGCGCTGATCACCACCAGCTCGCTGAACTGGCCTTCGCTGTCGGTCTTCACGCAGACGTCGGTGCTCTCGGTCTCGCTCCGCTCCTTCACGATATGCGACCAGCCGTCGGCGTCCAGACGATGCTGAAACTCGTCCAGGTCCGCCCGCTTGTACTGCCCCGGCGAGGCGTACTCGTACGACCGCACGATCACGAAGTCCATCTTGCCCGCCAGATCCGCAGCCTTGTCCTTGGCCTTGTCCTTTTCTTTGCCGCCTTCTTTGCCGCTGTCCTGCATGAACTTACCCGCCATCGCCAGCATGCTCTTGTCCAGGTTCACCTCGGTCGTCGACTTCGCGCCCTTGGCGAACCTCTCCGCCCCCGCAAACAGCGTGTCGGGAACCTGCGGAGCCCCCATCGCCGGTGCGCCCAGGCCGACCATCAAAACCCCCGCCAGAACCCCGCGCTCGATCCTCTTCTGCAAACTCCGTCGCTCGATCATCCCTTCACCTCGGCCTTTCCCTTCTCTTTTTCTGCTGGCCCAACTCAACTCTTCCCGTCTACTGCTCCTGCTTCGCTCCGGCCCGACGGATGCGCTCCTGCACGTTCTCAAGCGTCCTGCCCGTCACCTGCATCGCCAGCTCAAACTGGTGTTCGGCGCGTGCCGCCTTCGCCCGCTCCTGACGCTGCTGCGCGATTCGATCTTCCAACCGCACCGCGAACCCCGCCGAGACCGCCACAAGAACCGCCGCCGCCACCGCCAGCCAGATCCGCTGCTGCACCAGCGGCCGCAATTCCGCCAGCCTCGGCGCAACCCGGCCGCGCCTCTGCGCCGAGGCCCTCGCCATCACCCGGTCCGCAAACCCCTCCGGCGCGGCAACCCGGCCCAACTCCTGCCTCAGTCTCGTCTCCAACTCATCCCACTCGCTCACGTCGAAACTCCTTCAACATCACTTTCGCCTTGCGCCGCAGCAGTCCGAGTCCGCGCTGCAGGTTGCTCTTCACCGTCGCCACCGGCTGCTGCAGCAGCGCCGCGATCTCCTCTGGCGCCATCTCCTCCTGGTAGCGCAGCACGATGACACCGCGGAGCGCCTCCGGCATCGACAACAGCAGACGCTCCAGCCGGACGCCCACCTGCTCGCTCCCAAATTCACCTTCTTGGCCGTCCTTCCGGCCGTTCCTTCTTGACGCCCCCTCCTCCATCCACTCCTCCGCCTGAAACTCCGGCCGCCTTGCCCTGCGCCGCAGACAATCGGTCGCCCGGAACACCGTCACTCGCCGCAGCCAGAACCGGACATGCTCCTCCGACTTCACCTTCTCCATCGCTTCATACAGCTCCAGGAAAACATCCTGCGCGATCTCCTCCGCCGCTCCGCGCTCACCCGTGATCCGAAGCGCAATCGAGAACACCATCGATTGGTGTGTCTCGATCAACCTCCGGAACTCGGTCTCATTCAGGGTCATTCGCTCGGACTCACTCACCTATACGCAGGAAGCAGCTGGCTGGAATGCAAAATCTTCGCAACCCACATTTTTTCCCGTCTTCCCGCCTTTACCGGGAGCCTGGGACCGAAACGAGTAAACCCACACGACTTGACACACACACCGCTTAGAAAGCACCGGTGGGTGCGTACGTCCCCCCGGCGGCGGGGTAACAGGCCAGTTCGGACCGGACCCAGCCCAGACTTAAGCCAGACTTGGTTTGGACTTAAAGCCCCCTTTGGAAGACTTTAGGACTTCACCCTCCGGGGGGAGGGGGAGGCGAGGCGCCGCCGGCCGGAGGGCACCTACAGGAGACTTCGAAGGAGCATCTCTCGTCCGTCCTGGTACTTCGCTGGTCGATCAGCCAGCCAAAACCTCGTGTTAGCTTACCGTCATGCGCTACGTCGATCTTCCTCTGGAATCCTGCGGCACCGGACCAAAGGTCTCCGTACTCGGCTTCGGCGGCGGCGCTCTGATGGGGCGCACAGGGCGCAAGGACTCTCTCACGGCGCTGACGGCCGCCTACGATGCCGGGATTACCTTTTACGATACGGCGCGCTCCTATGGCTATGGCGAGGGCGAGTCGCTGCTCGGAGAATTCCTCCAGGGACGCCGGCAGTCGGCCGTCTTGTGCACCAAGTTCGGCATCCTGCCGACGGGAAATGGCGGCTGGAAACAGAGGATCAAACCCATGGCACAGGGCCTGATCCGCCTCTTTCCCGGGCTCCGCCGGTACGCCCGGCGACAGGCCGCAGGACAGATTCAGGCTGGACAGTTTTCCCTCGAGGTACTACGAACGTCCTTTGAAGCCAGTCTGCGGGCGCTCGGGACCGACTATGTCGATATGCTCCTGCTCCATGCCGCCCCGCTTGAGGTGCTCGACCGCGACGACCTGCTCGAGGCGATGGGGCGTCTGGTTGAGAGCGGCAAGGTACGCATGGTAGGCATCTCGGGAGAGCAGCCGGTTATCGCCGAAACGCTTCGGAGAAAACCAAAGGTATTGACGACGGCGCAGTTTGCGCTGAATCTCACAAACCTGGAGTTTATCGACGAAACCTCTCGTCCCGAGGCACAGCGGTTGTTCCTGGTGGCCAATCATCCCTTCGGTGGAGCGGAGGGGATACACGCTGCCGCAGCCCGAATCAAAGCCCTGCGCAACGCCTCGAGCCTGCCTGCCGAGTTGCACGAAAAACTGGCAGCGGAGGACGCCCAGTTGATGCCGGAGATCATTCTGAATCTGATCCTGCAGCAAACCGGCGTCTCGGCCGTCGTACCGGCGATGATGCGCCCGAGCAGTCTGCGCTCAAATGTCCTGGCGGTCGAGCGCTGCCGATTCACCAAGGGAGAGCTTGAGCTGTTGCGGCAGGAGTTGATTCGCCATCACGGACCAGATCGTCCCGAAGCTGAGGCCGCGACTGCAGCAGATGGTCCCCAAGCCGCATGGCGAGCGCCATCAGAGTGAAGGTGGGATTCGAGCTTCCGCCTGAGGGAAACACCGCACAACTGGCAACATGCAGGTTGGACAGCCCATGTACCTTCAGGTCGGTGTCCACCACGCTGGCCGTTGGATCCGTTCCCATGCGCAGGCCCCCCATCGCATGGTAGGTGTCGACCATAGCAGGGAGCGTGCCTTCGAGCAGCCCCGGCGCCCAGTCGAAGGCGGGAAATCCGGCAGCCTCCATCTCCTGCTTGATGATCTTCGCGAACTTGATCCCCGTATCGTATTCGGCATCACCGACGCGCCAATCCACGATGGCCTTCCGCAGACCGAGGGCGTCCAGCTGCGGGGACAGGCGGATGCGGTTGTCCGGCGACCCAGGCTGCTCCATATCGATGTGCAGACGCACCGTGGCACGGCTGCTGACAGCCCGTCGCTTCAAGACCCTGGAGGACCAGAGCAGGCGCGCGACCTCGCCTGCACCGCGCAGCATGGGCAACAGGTTCCTCGTCCATGCCTCCTTCAGCTTGCCGCGCTGCACGGAGATGGACAGGTTTCGCACGGCGGCGGTACCGGAGTCCTCCGGCTCTTGAATAATGATGTGAGCCATCACGGCGATCAGCCCGCGATCGCGCTGCAGCTCCGATCTCGCCTCGATCTTGCAGGTATGCAGTACCCCGCCGATCAGGAATGGACCGAGGCGGTCGAACACATAGCGCCGCGCCGCCCTAGAAAGAGTCGCTGCTGGCAGCGAGAGGTGATCGTGAAAGTAGCGGCCGATCTGATCGGACCGATTCGCCACGCCGGGCGAAGACAGCAGGAGACGCGAGCTCTCGATGGTGCCGCAGGCAACAATGAACTGGTCAGCGCGGAACTGAAAGACCCGTCCCCGGTAATCGAGCACGCGGGCCGAATCAATGTGATCTCCCGGCCCCTCCAGCGCGGCGACATTAGCATGGGTGAACAGCTTGATCCGCGAATGGGCCAGACACTCGCGGCCGATCGTATGCGCCAGGTTGCGCTTACTGAAGGGCGCCCACTTCGAGTAGCGCAGCCGGAGCTCCGGCGAGAACGACACCGGTGGGCGACCCAGCTGCGCCAGCAGAGCGTCGGTGAAGGGCAGCGTATCGACGTGCATAATGCTCTGGATCTCGTCGTAGTATCCCTCGAGATCGCTTGTGCCGATCGGCCATGGCGTGGACGGCGAACCCGGTACCGGCGTAAAGATGTCGTCGGTATAGGGAAGAAGCTGGCCGCCCCAGCGCGTCGAGGAGCCGCCGAAGATGCGAAAGCGGCCCTCCGTGGAACCGGCATGGATCCTTTCGGACATCTCGGCCTGGTAGAGGGTCTGGCTGCGTTCCTCCAGCTCCAGTCCGCCAGCCTCGAGCAGGTGCACCTCCATACCAGACCGCGCGAGCCGATGGGCCAGAATCAGCCCTGCGATACCTCCGCCGACGATGCAAAATCGGCTCTGCCGCGGATCGGTCGCCTCGAGCTGCTCCAAATCGACATGCATTTGTGCTTGCACCTCGCTCCGTCGATCTCCGCCCTCGCAGTGTACATGGGCAGGTCCACCCGGTTAAGACTGCACATTTAGGTCTTCAACTTTTGAATCTCCAGCTTCCGCGTAGAATCAACTCCATACCCTCATGTCCACGGCAACCCTTCAGACAGACGATGTCCAGGCCGCCGAAGCACTGGCCGAGCGCAACTGGCGTCCGCGCGCCAACCCCTGGGCGATCGCCCTCACCGTCACCCTGGCCACCTTCATGGAGGTGCTCGATACTTCGATCGCCAACGTGGCGCTGCCTCACATCGCCGGCTCGCTCGGCGCCAGTCAGGATGAGGCCACCTGGGTGCTCACCAGCTATCTGGTCTCAAACGCCGTCATCCTCCCCGCCAGCGCCTATCTCACCACCTTCATAGGCCGCAAGCGGTTCTACATGATCTGCGTTGTGCTGTTCGGAATCAGCTCGATGCTCTGCGGGCTCGCACCCTCCCTCGGCCTGCTCATCTTCTTCCGCGTCCTGCAGGGCGCCGGCGGGGGCGGCCTCGCACCCTCCGAGCAGGCCATCCTCGCCGACACCTTCACCCCCAAGCAGCGCGGCCAGGCCTTCGCTCTCTATGGCCTCGCCGTCGTCTGCGCCCCCGCGATCGGCCCCACCCTTGGCGGCTGGATCACGGACAACTTCGACTGGCGCTGGATCTTCTTCATCAACGTGCCCATCGCGCTACTCTCGCTCTACCTCACCAACCGCCTGGTCGAAGACCCGCCGCACATCAAGAGAGAGGTTGCCCTATCCGCCAAACGCGGATTGAATCTGGATTTCTTCGGATTCGGCCTCTTAGCCTCGGGCTTCGGCTCGCTCGAGTTCGTCCTCGACAAAGGTCAGGAGGACGACTGGTTTGGCTCCGGCGTCATCGTCTTCTTCACCGCTCTCTGCGTCGCGTCTCTGATTACGCTTATCTTCTGGGAGCTGCACCAGCTCAAGAAGAACCACCGGCCTATTCTCAACCTCACGCTCTTCCGCAGGAAGACCTTCGCCATTCCCTTCGTGCTGATGTTTGTGCTTGGCTTCTCGCTCTATGGCACGACCGTGCTGATCCCCCAGATGGTCCAGACTCTGTTCGGCTACACCGCCGAGTTGGCCGGCCTAGTCATCTCCCCAGGCGGGCTCTGCATCATGATGATGATGCCGCTGGTCGGCTTTCTGGTCGGCCGCACCGACCCCCGCTACCTCATCTGCTGGGGCTTCTTTATTCTCTCCACCTCGCTGCTTTTCATGCACGGCCTTTCGCTCAACTCGACCTTCACCCAGATCATGTGGCTGCGCGTCTACCAGGCCTCGGGACTCGCCTTCCTGTTCATCCCGATCAATACCATCACCTATACCGGCGTCCCGCGCGAGCAAAACAACGACGTCTCCGGCCTGACCAACCTGGCGAGAAACATCGGCGGCTCGGTGGGCACCGCCTTCGTCGCCACCATGCTCTCCCGCGGCCAGCAGACCCACGAGGCGTTGATGGTCCGTAATCTCACGCCCGGCACGGCGAACTTCGAGCAGCGAATCGGTCGCCTCAAGGGAAACTTCGGCGGACATGGGGGCGGCACCAACAACCTCACCGGCCCGGGAACCCACACCGCTCAGGCGTGGATCTACCAGCAGCTCCACCGGCAGTCGTCCATGCTCGCATACATGGACATCATCGCGATCTTCTGCGTCTTCTGCGCCTGCATGATCCCACTCGTCATCTCCATCGGCAAGATCAAACCGCCGGCCGACGCCCCCGCGCACTAAGCCATCGGCCGGGCGCGTATGCTGAAGCTGTTCTGCAGCTGGATACGTTTGGGAGGTTCTGCATCATGGATGCAAGGGTGAAGCTTGATTCTGGGGAGAGGCGCAGCGCGGGCCAGGGGATCGTTGCCGGCGTGTTGTTACTGCTCACGATTCTTCCTGGGCCGATGTTGCGCTGTCAGGTTGCCGGGCAGATTGGGCCAGACCCAGCGCCGGTGCGAACCAAGCACGCCATGGTGGTGGCGATCGAACACAATGCGACCGACGCCGGCGTAGAGATCCTGAAGGCTGGCGGCAATGCGGTCGACGCAGCGGTCGCGGTGGGGTTTGCACTGGCGGTGTGTTTCCCCCAGGCGGGGAATATCGGCGGCGGCGGATTCATGTTGGTGCGGATGAAGACGGCGGATGCAAAACCGGGCAGCAAGTCTGCGGCCCACTTTATCGACTATCGCGAGCAGGCTCCGGCGGCGGCCACTGCCGACATGTATCTCGACGCACAGAGGCATGTGGTTCCAGGGCTCTCGACCAGCGGGTACAAGGCGATCGGAGTGCCGGGTTCGGTAGCAGGCCTGACCTACGCGGAGAAGACCTATGGGCGACTGACGCTGAAGCAGGTCATGGCGCCGGCCATCCGTCTGGCAAAGGAGGGGTTCGTACTATCTACGGAAGAGGCCGGGAACCTGGGCAACAAGAACATGGCGAAGTTCCCCGAGTCACGGCGCCTGTTCCAACGCAACGGCGACCTGTACAAGGAGGGCGACCGACTTGTGCAGCCCGAGCTGGCGAAGACGCTCGAGCGAATCGCGGCGCATCCCGATGACTTCTACCACGGCGCGATGGCAGGCGAGATCGCCGACTTCATGCAGCGGAACGGCGGTTTGATTACGCGCCAGGATCTCGCTGCCTACAAGGTGAAGGACCGTGAACCGCTCTACGGCAGGTATCGCGGATACGAGATTGTGACCTCTCCTCCACCTTCTTCAGGTGGGATTGTGCTGCTCGAGACGCTGAACATTCTCTCCGGCTACAACCTGAGCACGCTCGGCGCGGACCGTTCGCCCGAGCAGGTGCATTTGATCACCGAGGCGTTTCGCCGAGCGTATATGGATCGCGGCGACTACCTCGGCGATCCGGACTTCGCCTCGATGCCGCTGAAGCAGATGGCAGATCCCAAGTATGCAGCGGCTTGGCGCAGGACGATTGCTCCGCTCAAGCCGACTGCTTCGGCGGAGTTGGTGCGGCCGGCGGGATTCATGCCGGATCCAGCGAAGGTTCCGGCCACGCCGGAGTCGACCCAGACGACCCACTTCTCGGTGGTCGACGCGGACGGCAATGCGGTCGCCAGCACCTACACGCTGAATGGGCTGTTCGGCTCGGGCGTAACCGTCGCTGGACTTGGGTTCCTGATGAACAACGAGATGGACGACTTCGCCGCGAAGATGGGTGAGCCGAACATGTTCGGGCTGATCCAAGGGCCGGCGAATGCGATTGCGCCTGGGAAGCGGCCGTTGAGCAGCATGACGCCGACCATCGTGCTGAAGGATGGGAAGGTCGCGCTGGTGCTGGGGTCTCCGGGCGGTTCGACGATCATCACCACGGTGACGAACGATCTGATCAGCGTCGTCGATAACGGGCTCAACGTGCAGCAGGCGGCCGACGCGCCACGCTTCCATATGCAATATCTGCCGGATCGGCTGGACGTAGAGAAGCGATTCCCGCTGCCGCTGTTGGATCGACTGAAGGCGATAGGCTACACGATCAACCGCGCGGGCGAGTTCGACGAGAAGAATCCTGGGATTTGGGGAGACAGCGAACTGATCCAGGTGGACGCGAAGACGGGCGAACTCCTGGGCGGACAGGACCAGCGGCACCATTTCGGTAAAGCCGCGGGCTACTAGGTTCATCGGAATTCACAGTGATGCTGTTAGCCTAGAGAGTGATGCAAACCGGTCTATCTACCCACGTCTTTCTCCAACAGCGCCTGCACCCAGGGCTGCTGGATGCCATGAGGCGCGGCGGCGCGCGGACGATCGAGGTCTTCGCGGCGCGGCACCACTTCGACTATGCGGACCGCTCGGCGGTGCGCGAGATCGCGCAGTGGTTCCGGTCGAACGAGGTGACGGCGACGCTGCATCAGCCGCTCTACGCCGATGCGCAGTGGAGCCGGCATGTGGCGCCGACGCTGAACTTGATCGACGTCGAGAAGGCGCGGCGGATCGATGCGATGGACGAGGTGAAGCGGGCGATCGAGTCGGCCGAGCAGATTCCCTTCGTCTCGGTGGTGCTGCATCTGGGCGTGCGCGAGGACCACTGGAGTCCGCGCTCGCTCGAGCACTCGCTGACCGCGATCGAGCACCTGAAGGCGTTCGCGCATCCGCTGGGCGTGAAGGTGCTGCTCGAGAACCTGCACAACGAGGTCGCGACGCCGGAGCATCTGATCGAGATCCTCAAGGTCGGTCACTTCAACACGGTTGGTGTGTGCTTCGATGTGGGTCATGCGCATCTCTCCGATGAAGGCATCAAGGGCGCGTTCGCAGTGCTGAGGAGTCGGATCGCCGAGCTGCATCTACATGACAATCACGGCCTCGAACCAGGATCGCGCGACGAGCATCTGTGGCCGCAGTCGGGAACCATCGACTGGAACGCAGTCGCGCGCTTGCTTACCGAGCTGCCTGCGAACGTTCCCGGCGTTCTCGAGATCGCGCACGAGCTGGGAGAGACAGCGGAGAGCGTGACCGAGAAGGCGAAGGCGGCGTTTGGCTCGATGGAAGAGCAGACGGCGGCAATTTAGGGAACTGGTAACTGAAATTGATCGGAATATGGAAGCGATGAGCGAGTCTGTACTGACAACTGAGAGATTTCCTACAATCGCCACGCTGGGCGCGCATGAGGGCGAGACGGTCACGCTGCGCGGCTGGCTCTACAACCTGCGTGAGAGCGGCAAGCTGCTGTTTCCAATCTTTCGCGACGGCACCGGCACCATCCAGGGGATCGTACCCAAGGCGGCTGTTCCGGCCGAGGTCTTCGACAGGATCAAAGCCCTGACGCAGGAGTCGAGCGTTGTGGTCACCGGCAAGGTGCGGGCCGACAGCCGCGCTCCCAGCGGCTTCGAGCTGGACGTCGAGAACCTCGAGGTGGTGCAGCAGGTCGCGGCGGAGACACCGTTCCCCATCTCGCTCAAGGAGCATGGGGTCGACTTCCTGATGGAGCATCGCCACCTGTGGATCCGGACGCCGCGGCAGTCGGCAATTCTGCGGGTGCGGGCGACGATCATGCGGGCGGCGGCGGAGTACTTCGACACCAACGGGTTCACCCGAACCGATCCGCCGATCCTGACGCCGAATGCGTGCGAGGGAACCAGCGAGCTGTTCGAGATGGAGTACTTCGGCGACGACAAGGCCTATTTAACTCAATCTGGCCAGCTTTACATCGAGGCCACGGCGCTGGCGCTGGGCAAGGTGTACAGCTTCGGGCCGACCTTCCGCGCGGAGAAGTCGAAGACGCGGCGGCACCTGACCGAGTTCTGGATGATCGAGCCGGAGGTGGCGTACATCGGGCTCGACGAGCTGATGGTGCTGGCCGAGAACTTCATCTCGCACATCGTGGCTCGGGTGCTCGAGTCGCATCGCGCAGACCTGAAGGTGATCGGGCGCGACGTGGAGAAGCTTGAGAAGATCAAGGCGCCGTTTCCCAAGATCAGCTACGAGGAGGCGCACGCCATATTGGCCGAGGCCTTCGCCAAGGGGCTGATCGAGACCGAGCACAAGGACGGCGACGACTTCGGGTCACCGGATGAGACCTACATCTCCAGCCAGTTCGACCGGCCGGTGATGGTGCACCGGTATCCGGCGGCGATCAAGGCGTTCTACATGCAGCCGGACGCGCAGGATCCGTCCAAGGCGCTGTGCGTCGATGTGCTCGCGCCCGAGGGATACGGCGAGATCATCGGCGGATCGCAGCGCGTGGACAGCTACGATCTGCTGAAGAGCCGGATCGAGGAGCACAATCTGCCGCTCGACGCCTTCCAGTGGTATCTCGACCTGCGCCGCTACGGCTCGGTGCCGCATGCCGGCTTCGGCATGGGAATCGAGCGGGCGGTGGCGTGGATCTGCGGACTCGACCACGTGCGGGAGACGATTCCGTTTGCGCGGACGCTGAACCGGATCTATCCGTAGCTAATTCCTAACTTCGTGGGTACCCGTCTCGGTGGGGATGGGTACCCCCCTTTCCCCCATTACCCGGCGATAAATTATTTGTTTTCTGCCATTTGCGGCGTACGCGCCGCTGTATATCATTCATCCCAAAGAAATTATTCGCAAAAAATAGGTCCTGAACGGGTTACGGCGGATTGTCGGTCGATTCTCCTTGCTCTGCGTACTCTTTCCCTATTTAAAATGTATGGAATTGGAGATACCCTTTGCGCCAAGTCTTTTTGGGTGTGGGAAGGCGCGTCTTTATTGGGGTTTTAGGTCTTTCGAGTTGTAAGGGGCTTGCCATCAGATCTTTTTGATGACGCCGGGCGGAGGCTGGTGAGTATGGGCCAAAATGTGCGGTCGGCATGGGTGGTGCGGCCGGTACCGGGGTCCTTCCCCTTCGGCAAGCTCAGGGTCAGGATGACGACAGGAACAAACAACGGCAAGGACAATTCCAACAGCAGGTCCTCCCGCTGCGCGGAAGGATGACCGTTTTCTCTTTTCTTTATCGGGTTGCCGCGGGTTCCGGCGGCGGTACGCGGCGGGAAGTTTTCTGGCGGGGTGGGTTGGTGGATGCCTTACCCTAGAGTGGATATGGCGAAGAAGAAACTGCGCATTGGGGTTTTGTTTGGGGGAAGGTCGGGGGAGCATGAGATTTCATTGCTCTCGGCGGCCTCGATTCTGAAGGCGATCGACCGCAAGCGGTTTGAGGTAGTGCCGCTGGGGATCACCAAGCAGGGGCAGTGGGTGGGCGCGGAGCAGGCCGACCGGCTGCTTACTGGGGGAGCGGAGGAGAGGGGTCGAGCTGCGCTCGACGCCCATGTCTCAGAGGCGAGACATGGGGCACCCGGGTCCTCGGCTCGGGGGAAGAGTGGGAAGACGGGCCGGGTGGCGAAGACCAAGGAGCACGCGAGTACCTCGATCCAGTTAGCGGCCAGCGCGGAGCTGGCGCAACAGAATGGGGCACTGGCGCAGGGGCTCGACGTGGTGTTTCCGGTGCTGCATGGGACCTTTGGCGAGGATGGGACCATTCAGGGACTGTTCGAGCTGGCCGATGTGGCGTATGTGGGATCGGGCGTGCTGGGCTCGGCGGCGGGCATGGACAAGGATGTGATGAAGCGGCTGTTTCAGGCGGCGGGGCTGCCGCAGACGCCGTATCTGGCGCTGTCGCGGGCGGAGTGGCGGGCCGAGCCGAAGAAGTGCGTGAAGAAGATCGAGGCGGCGCTCGCCTATCCGGTGTTTGTGAAGCCGGCGAATCTGGGCTCTTCGGTGGGGATCAGCAAGGTGCATGACCGCAGCGAGCTGGCGGCAGCGATGGACCTGGCGGCCAGCTTCGATCGCAAGCTGGTGATCGAGCAGGGCGTCGGCGGGCCCGGGGCGAAGCCGCGGGAGCTGGAGGTCGCGGTGCTGGGCAACGATACGCCGGAGGCGTCCGTGGTAGGCGAGATCGTGCCTGGTGCGGAGTTCTACGACTACGACGCGAAGTACCACTCGGATGCGTCGGTGCCGATGATTCCGGCGGAGCTGACCAAGGCCGAGGTGAAGCAGATTCAGGCGATGGCGATTGCGGCGTTTCGAGCCTGCGACTGCTCGGGGCTTGCGCGGGTGGACTTTTTGATGGAGCCGAGGCGCAAGGGGCAGCCGAGCCGCATCTACCTGAATGAGATCAATACGATGCCGGGATTTACCAGCATCAGCATGTATCCCAAGCTGTGGGGAGCGAGCGGTTTGCCGTATAAGCAGCTGATCACGCGGCTGATCGAGCTGGCAGTGGAGCGGCAGCTGGAGAAGGCGGAGACGCAGTTTACGCGCGAGTAGAGTTTACGCGCGAGTAGAGTTAACGCGCGAGTAGACTGCGACGAAGGTACGTGGAGCGCAGCCCGCGGAGTTTTGCGGGCTGCGCTCCTATGTGGGGGAGGCTCGACCGAGATGAGCGAGAATGTGCTCCGGACGCTGCAGCAGCTGGTTCAGGACGTGATCGCACCGGATGTGCGCGAGCTGAAGGTGCGGGTGGCGGCGCTCGAGCGGCAGATGGATGTGCGCTTCGACGCCGTGGACCAGCGCTTCGACGCGATGGACCAAAAGGACGCGATGGACCAAAAGAATGACGCTCAGTTTAAGGCGCTCACCCCTGCGATCTCGGAGTCGAAGGCGCAGGGGTGAGCGGAGCACGATAAAGCTGATTGCGTCGCTGACAGAGCGGGTGGCGGTGCTCGAGGCGCAGCGGCACCAGGACTGCATTCAGAACAAACGCAAGGGCTACAGCACGCGGCTGTGTTTGTAGCCTTCGGCGGTGAGGGCGGCGAGTAGCTCGGCGACCTGTTCGCGGCCGCGCGTCTCCATGGTGATGTCGATGGTGGTGTCGCCGAGGTTCACGCCATAGTAGGCGCGGTTGTAGAAGGTGTCGACGATGTTGGCGCGGTGGCTGGCGATGACGCGGGTGAGCTCCTGCAGGGCGCCCGGCTTGTCGAGCAGGTGGATGCGCAGGCGGATGAGGCGGCCGTCCTGGACCAGGCCGCGCTCGATGATGCGGCTGAGCAGGGTGACGTCGATGTTGCCACCGCAGACCAGGACGGCGGTATGGGCGGGCAGGGCGCGGGCGCTGAGCATGGTCTTGCGGTTGAGTAGGGCGGCGAGCGCGGTGGCTCCGGCACCCTCGGCGAGGGTCTTTTCGCGCTCGAGCAGGACCAGGATGGCGCTGGCGATCTCGTCCTCGTCGACGGTGACGATCTCGTCGACGTAGCGCTCGACCACGGGGAAGGTGACGTCGCCAGCGCGGCGGACGGCGATGCCGTCGGCGATGGTGGTGGCGGAGTCGATGGTGACGGGGTGGTGCTGGGCGACGGCGGTGGCCATCGAGGGCAGGCGCGCGGTCTGGACGCCGATGACGCGGATGTCGGGGTTCGACTGCTTGATGGCGCAGGCAATGCCGCCGATGAGTCCGCCGCCGCCGATGGGAACGACGACGGCTTCGAGCTGGGGGACCTGCTCGAGCAGTTCGAGACCGATGGTGCCCTGGCCGGCCATGACGGCGGGGTCGTCGAAGGGATGGATGAAGGTGAGGTTCTGCTCGGCGGCGAGGCGAAGGGCCTCTTCGCAGGCCTCGTCGTAGTTCGCGCCGTGCAGGAGAACCTCGGCGCCGAAGCCGCGGGTGGCGGTGACCTTGACCAGCGGCGTCGGCAGCGGCATGACGATCAGAGCGCGAATGCCGCGCGCGGTGGCGTGGTAGGCGACGCCCTGGGCGTGGTTGCCGGCGGAGGCGGCGATGACGCCGCGGGCGGCCTGCTCGGGGGTGAGCGTGGCAATGCGGTTGAGGGCGCCGCGCTCCTTGAAGCTGCCGGTCATCTGCAGGTTTTCGAGCTTGAGGTAGATATGCTGGCCGGTGAGCGAGGAGAGGTGCTCGGAGTGGGCGCAGGGGGAGTTGTAGATGGAGCCACGCAGGCGCTCGCGGGCGACGAGGATATCGGCGAGGCCGATGGCGGTGGCCTCGGCGTGGGTTTGGGTGGACATTTGACTTAGATGGTAGCTGAAATTGCCTCAGGGTTGGGGCTGGGTGATGCTTTTGACGATGACGCCGGAGGTCTCGAGGTGGGTGACGCGGTGGTCGCTGCTGTGGCCCATGAAGACGGCTTTGCGCAGCAGCAGGATGTGGCGGCGGGAGCTCTCGGCGAAGAAGCGGTTGGTGGCCTGGTCCCACTCGGCGACCAGGTTATAGCTGGCCTCGCACTTGGGGCAGTGGATGGGTTCGTCGAGCCAGCGGTGGAAGGCGCCGGGAGGGAGCTTGCCGATGGGTTCGGTGCCGGAACGGATGGCGGCGATGGTGAGTTCCATGGAGTGTATAGAGTAGCTGAGGCGGCTGGAGGATGCGGGTGCGGGCTATACCTCTGCCATGCGAACAAGAAGGGCAGTGGGGGTTTTGGGGATAGTGTGCGTTTGCGGGTAGCCGGAGCTGAAACGCCCCCTGAAGGTGCTGCTCTCTGCCGATATGGAGGGCGTGGCCGATGGAACGAGCTGGAAGATCGAGTCGCAGGCGGGCACACGAGACTATGGTCAGATGCGGAAGTTGATGACCCAAGAGGTGAACGCGGCCGCGGAGGAGGCGGCGTTCGAGGTGGGCGCGACGGAGGTGACGGTCGCCGATTCACATGGGGATTTCGCAAATCTCGATCCGGAGCTGCTGGATGCGCGGAGTCTGCTGGTCCGGGGATGGCCGCGGCCTCTGGGGATGATGGAAGGGCTCGCGCCGGACACGGACGCGGCGATTTTGATCGGGTAACACGCGCCGGAGGGGACGAAGAGCGCGATTCTGGCGCATACGTTTACGGGAAGGATGCGGCTGCTGCTGAATGGCAAGACGGTGTCGGAGGGCAGCTTCAATGCGGCGGTGGCGGCCGAGCATTTCTGTCAGGCGACGACAAGGCAGTTGCGGATGCGAAGGAGAATATCGGGGCCGATTGAGACGGTGGCAACGAAGCGGTCGCTGAGCTTCAGTGCCGGGATCATGATCTCGCCTTCGGTCGTGGTGAAGAGCATCCATGACGGGGTGGCGCGGGGCCTGCAGCGCCGAGGCGAGTCGCACCCGGCGGCACCCGCGATGCCGGGCACGCTCGAGTGGCGATTCAACAACGTGACACAGGCGGAGATGGTGAGTTATGTGCCGGGGGCGACGCGGGTGGATGGATATAGCGTGCGATTCATGGTGGCTAATATGATGGCGGCGTCGAAGCTTGTAGCGGTGTCGCGCGAGTAGTTATTTGCGGCTGCGGAAGCGGTTGGCGAGGAGGAACTCTTCGCGCAGCTCGGGGGTGCGGAGGTTCTCGCGGAGGTGCTGCAGGCGCTGCTCGAGCGCGAGTAGCGTCTGGGCGATAGGCTCGGTGTTAGAGAGGGCGATGTCGCGCCACATGCTGTAGGGGCTGGCGCCGAGGCGGGTGGTCTCGCGGAGGGCGCGACCGCCGATGGCGGCGATCTCATCGCGGCTGCGGGCGTCGGCGCCGAAGGTGTCTTCGAGCAGAGCGCTGAGCGCGGTGGAGAGCATCTGCGGGAGATGGCTGACCCAGGCACAGAGCTCGTCGTGACGCTGGGGGTCGAGGTCGAGGGTGCGGGCGCCGAAGCCGGCGACCAGGGCGCGCCACTCGGCCTCGAGCGGGGAGGGCGCGGCTGCGGGTTCGGTTTGTGCTTCAAGCGGGGTGAAGATCCAGATGGCGTCGCGGAAGAGGGTGGCTTCGGCGAGGGCGGCTCCGCCGGACTCCTTGCCCGCCATGGGGTGGCCGGGGAGGAAGCGGGCTCCGCCTGCGTGACCCTCCTTGGCGGGGAAGAGCTGGCGGGCTCTCGCGGCGATCTGGAGCTTGGTGCTGCCGACGTCGGTGAGCAGCTGGGGTGGGCCGCCGGGGTGCTCGTTGAGCATGGGGGCCAGGAGTTGCATCCAGTCGAGGATGGCGAGCACGGGGACGGCGAGTAGGATGACGTCGGCGGTGCGGGCGAACTCGATGGCTTCGGGGCGGCTGCGGGCGAAGCTATCGATGGCTCCGGCCGCCTGCGCGGCTTCGAGCTCGGAGGCGCTGGCGTCGAAGCCTGCGATCTCGCCGGTGAAGCCGTTGGCGCGGAGAGCGAGGCCGGTAGATGCGCCGATGAGGCCGGTGCCGAGGATGAGAATGCGCTGAATCATTCCATTCTGGAGTTTACCGGATGTGGTGCGAAGACGAGGAGACAGCCTGCGTGGGAGTGCACCGGCGCCACAGCAACGCCGAGGTGCGGGGAGTGCGGCCGGCGGCTGCTTGAAAAGGGATTTTCTTTGCCGATAAAGGCATATACGTTCCTGAACGAAATCATCTCGAACCCTGAGGCCCATTGAAGACTGCGAAGAAAAGAAAAGCACCGGTTGCGACCGGGTTGGATGTAGCCGAACCCTATCAACTTGTCCCAACCAAACATGGGCCGGTGCTGGTGAATCGCCATGACTTCTACATGGGACAGGCGTTCATGAAGTACGGTGAGTGCTGCGATCTCGAGCTGCAGTTTCTTCTCGTCCTTCTGCGATTCCCTGGTTTGGTGATCGAGGTGGGCTCAAATATGGGGGCGCTAACGATCCCGCTGGCGGCGGAGCTCGCCCGGCAGGGGCGGGAGATGCTGGCCCTTGAGCCTCAGCCCGTAATCTTCCAGCAGCTGTGCGCGAACCTGGCTCTGAATGGGCTGATGAACGTGAGGGCCTTGCCCTACGCCTGTGGCAACGAGAACGGTGCGGTGAGCTTCGTCGTCCCGGACTACCGCTCCCTGGGGAACTTTGGAGCGACGTCGATGAACTCGATTCCTTCCGATGCAGCGCGGAGTGCGATCGTGCAGTGCGTGCGACTGGATGACCTGGTTGGACCTGCGGATGTGGGAGTGATCAAGATCGACGTGGAGGGGTTCGAGCTCAATGTGCTGAAGGGATGCGTAGGAATCCTCGAACGCTGCAAGCCGGTTCTCTATGTCGAGAATGATCGGGTGGAGCAGTCGGCGGAGCTGATCCAGTGGCTGCTGGACCATGGCTATCGTCTCTGGTGGCATATGCCTCCGCTGTTCAACCCGGACAATTACTTGGGAGTGAAGGAGAATCCTTATCCGGGGATCGTTTCGTGCAACATGTTGTGCGTGCCACGGTCGCGAGCGGCCACGATCGAGGGCCTGACTGAGATCGTCGATGCCTCCGTCCATCCCTGGATACGCAACTAGCTGACACGCAACCTGGGGCACCCGGCCGAGGAAGTGGCTGCGGTCGGGTGCTGCTCGGGATCTGCCCAGTCTCCTGAGTCTGAAGTTCGCTGCATCCTCTCAACTTGTTCGGCGGATTGGGAACGGGCGATCCGGGCGATGGTGTCCCGGTCGCCCGGTGATTTCGATGATGGGTTATGCGCCTAGGGAGGCTGCGATCAGGAGGTCCTGCGGGATGGGGTAGCGCGGGCCGGTCTTCATGAGGGCTTCGATCCGGGCCGGGGGCTGAATGCCGCCTCGGGCGCCGGTGGCGGTGCAGTTGAGGGCGGCGGCGGCACAGGCGAAGTCGAGCTGGCGGTCGAGCGGCCAGCCTTGGAGCAGGCCGTAGATGAAGCCGGCGTGGAAGATATCGCCGGCGCCGGTGGTGTCGATGACCGGGACCTGGTAGGCGGCGGCGGCGAGGAGCTGGTTGCCGGGCTGGGTGCTGTCCCAGGCAAGGACGCCCTCGGGGCCGAGCGTGGCCGCGGTGAGGCGGCAGCCGAAGCGGCGATGCATCTGGCGGAGGGCGGTGGGCAGGTCGGGCTGCTGCATCAGGCGGCAGGGGAGATCGCGGCTGACGATGCAGTAGTCGATGAGTTCGAGCAGATCTTCGACCCCGGGGTAGAGCTCGTCGAGGTCGGCGATGACGGGGATGCCGGCGTCGCGGGCCCAGCCGGCGGCAGTGAGGGCTGCAGCGGTGTCGTGGCCGTCGATGTGCAGGGCGCGGGCGTTCTCGATCCACTCGCGGCGGAGGTCGGCGGGCTGGAGGATGAGGCGGTCCTGGGGGTCGCGGCGGCAGAGGACGGTGCGTTCGCCCTCAGCGTCGACCAGGATGAGGGACTGCGGGCTGGCGCAGCCGGGGACGATGGCGAGACGAGCCTCCACACCGGCCTGCGCGAAGGCTTCGCGATGAAGGGTGGCGGCGCTGTCGTCGCCGAGCTTACCCACGTAGCGGGTGCGGAGACCCCAGTTCTGGCAGGCGACCACGGTGGTCGCGACCTGGCCGCCGGGGAGGATGGCGGCCTCGCGGTACTCGACCTTGGAGCCGCGCGCCGGATAGGCGGCGAGCGGAATGACGGTGTCGGTCGCGTTGAGACCGACACCCACTAGGTCTACCTTGGCCGGACTGGTGGGTAGCTGCGCTTCGGGCATGGTTTGCCTAACTTTAGGCGACGCTACGGCCGACCACCGGGGCGAGCTGGCGCAGCTGCGCGATGAGCGCCTCCAGCTGGTTGGGGAAGAGCGACTGAGCGCCGTCGGACATGGCCTTGTCGGGGTTGGGGTGCATCTCCATGAGCAGGCCGTCGGCTCCGGCCGCGACCGAGGCCAGGGCCATGGCGGGGACGAAGTTGCGCTTGCCCACGCCGTGCGAGGGGTCGCCGAGCACAGGCAGGTGGGTGAGGTGCTTGAGCACGGGGATGGCGGAGACGTCCATGGTGTTGCGGGTGTAGGTCTCGAAGGTGCGGATGCCGCGCTCGCAGAGCATGAGGTCGTAGTTGCCGCCGGAGAGGATGTACTCGGCCGAGAGCAGGACCTCCTCGATGGTGGCGGCGATGCCGCGCTTCATCAGGACGGGGGTGCGAACGTAGCCGAGCTCGCGCAGCAGGTTGAAGTTCTGCATGTTGCGCGCGCCGACCTGGAAGCAGTCGATGTAGGGCAGCATGACCTCGATCTGGGAGATCTCCATAACCTCGGTGATGACCAGCAGGCCGGTCTCATCGGCGACCTCCCGCAGCAGCTTGAGGCCTTCGAGGCCCATGCCCTGGAAGCTGTAGGGCGAGCTGCGCGGTTTGAAGGCTCCGCCGCGCAGGAACTTGCCGCCGGCAGCGGCGACCTGTTGGGCGCTGAGCAGGATCTGTTCGCGGGACTCGACCGAACAGGGGCCGGCCATGATGATCACCTCGCTGCCGCCGACGACGACGCCGTTGGAGAAGGTGATCTTGGTGCCCTCAGGCCGGAAGCTACGCCCGGCGAGCTTGTAGGGGCTGGAGATGCGGTAGGCATCATAGACGCCCTCGAGCACCTTGAACTCGGCAACATCGAAGTGAGCCGGGGTGCCGACGCCGGCCAGGATGGTCTGCTCTGCGCCGGTGGTGCGGTGGACGTTGAAGCCGAGTTCGACCATGCGTTCGATTACGTTCTGAATGGCTTCATCCGAAGCCTTGTCCTGCATCGCTACGATCATTCCGTTGTCACTTTCCTTGGCCGCGCTTCTCGTGCTGGGTGCGGCGAATTTTTTGGTTCAGGAGCTACTGTTCGCGGCGCTGCAGGGAGCGCATGACGTCCATGATGCGTTCAAAGATGTGCTGAATCTCGGAGTCGGGCAGGGGGCCCTGGTTGACGCGCCGGACGTGCTCGAAGACAGCCTGCTCGCGCTTGGGTTCGTAGACCGGCAGGCCGCCCTGGTGCTTGAGTTCGCCGATGGCGTTGGCGGCCTCGGCTCGTTCGCTGAGCAAGCGGACGAGTTGCTCGTCGAGCGCATCGATCTTCAGTCGCCAGTCGGAAATGCCTTTATCGGTGCTGCTCTGGATCTCGCCGCTCACGCTGTCGCCTCGCTTGTCCATACGGTGCGCGCCTGTCCCGCTGTGGAGCTGGGGAGACACGAAGGGTTGTAGGTGCACTTTTTATGATACCTGTTCGAAATCGGATTCGCGGGGGGCGGGGTCATGAAGCGGCTCCCGCGGGGGTGGCGCTGACCGCCTCGGCTCGCTGCTGCTGGCGGAGGCCGGCGATGAAGCGGCCCACGGCGGCGGGGGCTTCGGCGGGGCTCGAGCGCTCGATGAGCTGGACCAGGGCGCTGCCGATGACGGCGGCGTCGGCGAACTGGCCGACGGCGGCGACGTGCTCGGGCGTCGAGATGCCGAAGCCGACGGCGACGGGGATGCCCAGCGGCTGGGTGAAGGCGCGCAGGCGCTGGACCAGCTCCGGGGCGTCGCCGGCGACCTGCTGCTGGGTGCCGGTGATGCCGAGCCGGGAGATGGCGTAGACGAAGCCGCGGCTGGCCTCGGCGATGGCCTTGAGGCGCTTGTCGGGGCTGGTGGGCGCGGCGAGGAAGATGGGGGAGAGCTGATGAGCGTGCATCTGTTCCAGGTACTCACCGGCCTCCTCGACGATCATGTCGGTGAGCAGGACGCCATCGATGCCAGCGGCTGCGGCCTGTTCGCAGAAGGGCTGCATGCCGAGCTTCACGACCGGATTGAGGTAGGAGAAGAGCACCAGGCCGGCGCTGGGGCGGGCTTTACGAAGGTCTTTCGCCAGGGCGAGGACGTCGATCAGGCGGACGCCGCGGGCGACGGCGCGCTCGCTGGCGCGCTGGATGACGGGACCGTCGGCGAGCGGGTCGGAGAAGGGAACTCCGAGCTCGATGACGTCGGCGCCGTTGTCGATGGCGGCGAGGGCGATCTCGCGGGTGGTGGCGAGGTCAGGATCGCCGGCGGTGAGGTAGGCGACGATGCCGGGTCGGTTGGGGAATGTGATTGGCATAGGCGTTCAAGCTGTTAGCTCTTGGCTTTTAGCTCCTAGCTGAAAGCTAAGAGCTAAAGGCTAAAGGCTGCTCTTTGCTCCCTTCAGGTTGAGTTCGCGGGCGAGGATGCCGAGGTCTTTGTCGCCGCGGCCGGAGAGGTTGACCATCAGGACATCGCTCGGGGACAGGGATGGGGCGAGGCGAATGGCCTCGGCGAGGGCGTGGGCGCTCTCGAGCGCGGGCAGGATGCCCTCGGTGCGGCAGAGCATCACGGTGGCGTCGAGCGCGGCGTTGTCGGTGGCCGAGGTGTAGTTGGCGCGGCCGGTGTCGTGCAGCATGGCGTGTTCGGGACCGACCGAGGCGTAGTCGAGGCCGGCGGAGACGGAGTGGGTGCTCGAGACCTGGCCGGCGTCGTCCTGGAGAACGTAGGAGTAGGTTCCCTGGAGGACGCCGGGGGTTCCGCCGCCGACCTTCTGGAAGCGTGCAGCGTGCTCGCCGAGACCAGTCCCGCGGCCGCCGCCTTCGACGCCGATCAGCTGGACGTTGGCGTCGGGAAGGAACTCGTAAAAAGCTCCGATTGCGTTCGAGCCGCCGCCCACGCAGGCGATGATGGCATTGGGCAGCTTGCCCTCAGCCTCGAGGATCTGCTGCCGGGCCTCGTGGCTGATGACGCGGTGGAAGTCGCGCACCATGGTGGGGTAGGGATGCGCGCCGAGCACGCTGCCCAGGATGTAGTACGTGCTGCGGACGTTGGTGACCCAGTCGCGCATGGCCTCGTTGATGGCGTCCTTGAGGGTGGCCGAGCCGGCGGTGACGGGGCGGACCTCGGCGCCCAGCAGGCGCATGCGGTAGACGTTGGGCTCCTGGCGCTGCATGTCCTCCTGGCCCATGTAGATGCAGCACTCCAGTCCCAGCAGGGCGCAGACCGTGGCGGTGGCGACGCCGTGCTGGCCGGCGCCGGTCTCGGCGATGATGCGCTGCTTACCCATGCGGCGGGCGAGCAGCCCCTGGCCGAGCGCGTTGTTGACCTTGTGCGCTCCGGTATGCAGCAGGTCTTCGCGCTTGAGGTAGATCTTAGCTCCGCCGAGCTGCGCGGAGAGCCGCTTGGCGAAGTAGAGCGGCGTGGGCCGGCCGCAGTAGTCGCGCAGCAGGCCGTCGAGTTCGGCGTGGAAGGCGGGGTCGGCCTGGGCGACGGCGTAGGCCTGCTCCAGTTCTTCGAGGGCCGCCATCAGGGTCTCGGGAACGTAGCGGCCGCCGTAGGCGCCGAAGCGGCCGGCTATAGCGGCTGCGGGGATCGTGGCTGGTGCTCCCGCTGGTTTCGCGATGGTCTCTGCTGCGCTCATAAGGATCAAGATCTCCTGTGCTGCGATGGTTCTACATCATCGGTGCGAAGGCTGGCCGGAAAAACGAAAGCCGCGACGGAGGGGTCGCGGCTCGTGTGGATGTCGGGTCAACTGAAACTTGTTACTCAAGGATTCAGATGAAGCTACTCCGCCGAGGCCGCTATTGTGCGCCAATAGCGGAACGTAAACGAAAATCGGCTGGAGGGAAAAGTCATCTTGAGGAAAACGATACACGGGTCCGTCGGCCGCCGCAACTTGGGTACCGCGCAGGCACGAATTACCGCGATCGGATGAGCGAAAAGATTCAAGAAACATACAACAAAAAACGGTGAATGTTAGGCAACAAAAACCTGAATCCGTGCGTCGTGCGTGCGCGTCCTATACACAGCATGGAGGAGAGTATGAAACTGAAGATCGCACTAGCAATCGCGCTCGTTTCAAGCATTAGCCCTGTGCTGGCCCAGCCCAATCAGCATCAAGAGACCAGCCATCTGCACGCCACACCCGGCCTGCACGACCGCTCCCCGCGGCCGCACATCCATCAATCACAACCCCACCACTAAGCACCCCGACACGACGCCCGAACCGGATGGAGAAGTACCCTCCGGGCGGCGCGAGTGGGTGGGTAGCACGATCCGAAAAAATCGATCCGCACCCAGTCCCGAGCAGCAATCAGTGCTCTAGTCTTGCGCGCGAGCGTTCTCGAAAAAGCGCTTGAGTTTGAGCGGATCCTTGCGCCCGGGCGACGCCTCAACCCCGCTGGCGACGTCCACGCCCCAAGGTTCGAGCGACTGAATTGCCTCGGCGACGTTTTCGGGGCGCAAGCCACCGGCCACGATCAGGTCGATTTTTCTGCTCGCTGCATGATCGGTGTCCTGGTCGGTTTTTTGGTTTCCTGCCTGATTTGCAGTCAGCGCTATGCGGGCCGCCTTCCAGTCGAAGCTGCGGCCCGTGCCTCCGCCGGCATTGCCCACCTTGGCGTCGATCAGGACGCGGGTGATGGATGGCTCAGCGGCGATCTCACGCAGCTGCGCGGCCAGTACGACGGCGCTGCGGGCGTCGTCGTCGATGCTCCAATGCAGGGTCTGGATCAGCGGCACGCGGCCGGCAAAGCCGGCATGGAGCTCGCGCAGGAGCGGGAGACTCAGGCCGCCATGCAGCTGGACAGCGGTGAGACCGGTGCTGCGGACGAGCTCGACGATCTCCTGGGCATCCTGCGATTGGACGACGGCGACGGTCTCGACCGACGCCGGCAGATGCGGTGTGATGGCAGCCACCTGCTCGATACTGACCTGGCGCTTGCTGGGAGCGAAGACGAAGCCGAGCGCGTCCGCGCCTAGTTCAGCGGCGAGCTGCGCGTCGGCCAGGCTGGTGTTGGCGCAGATCTTGATCCACATCGCGCGAGACCTCACTCGGCGGCGACCGCAGCCGTGTGGTCTGCGCGATCCGTGCGATCCCCGTCGAGTAGCAGCGTCAGGGCTTGGGCGGGGTCAGGCTGCCGCATCAGCGTCTCGCCGACGAGGAAGGCGTCGTAGCCGGCCCCAGTGAGGCGATCGATGTCAGCTCGGGTACGGATTCCGCTCTCGGCAATGCGGACCACGTCGCTGGGAATCCGCGGCGCGAGATCGAACTGAATCTGCGGATTCATGACAAAGGTGCGGAGGTCGCGGCTGTTGACCCCGATCATCTGAACCGGAGCCGCGCTATGGAGCTGGAGCGCGCGATCGAGCTCCTCTGCGCTGTGCACCTCGCAGAGGACGTCGAGCTGGAGCGCGCGGGCGGCCTGGCAGAGCGTAAGCAACTGCTCGTCGCTCAGGACGGCGACGATCAACAGAATGGCGTCGGCATGGGCGGCGCGGGCCTCGAGCATCTGGAAGGGATCGATCATGAAGTCCTTGCGCAGGCAGGGAATCTTGACCGTGGCGGAGGCGATCTCGAGGTTCTCGAGCGAGCCCTGGAAGAAAGCCTCGTCGGTGAGCACGGAGAGCGTGGCGGCACCGGCGGCTTCGAGCGAGCGGGCCAGCTCTGCGGGATGAAAGACCTCGCGAATGACGCCCTTGGAGGGCGAGGCCTTCTTGAGCTCGGCGATGACCGCTGGCTGGGGGCGGGAGGCGCTCTGCCGACGCAGGAATGCGGCGAAACCGCGCGGGGTATGAGCCATCGCCTTGCGCTCGAGCGCGGCGGTATCGGCCGACGCTTTACGCTCGCTCAAGGTCAGCGAAGTGCGCGCGATGATCTGGTCGAGCTGCGTGGAGGCAGCTCCGGAGGCGGACCGGGTAGACATGACTTTTATCTTAGAGGAGAGCAGCGACCAGAGCGCCGCGGCCGTAGTTACAAGCGGCAGAATCCTGAAGCTCTAGATGGTTGGGCGGAGATCGCTGAGGAGCCTCGGCCCGTCGTGAGGACCGGGAACCGGGATGAGATTGTGGTGCCGAAGGGGGGACTCGAACCCCCACACCCTTGCGAGTACATGGACCTGAACCATGCGCGTCTGCCAATTCCGCCACTACGGCACGCTCGAGAGCGTCTCAGCCTGGTGCTGAACTTCTCAACCGTCTTGATTGAGTGTTACAAACCCCGCCGCTGCTGTCAATCGGGACTCTGCTGCTCTACACTGGAGGCGCTTGAAAGCGAACCAGCGTGAAGGCAGCCTAGTCGAACGGAACCGACGGAAAGCCAACGAAAATGAGCGATAACTCGAAAACTCCCCACCTGCCCGCATCCGGCGAGATGATTCCGGAGGATCTGGCGATCGAAGTCCGCAGCCTGGCACACGACCTCAGCAATGCGCTGGAGATCATCGTGCAGACCAGCTACCTGCTGGGTACGGTCGAACTAAAGGAACCGGCCAGCAATTGGCTGCGCATGCTGGAGAGCGGTGTACAAAAGGCGCTCGACATCAATCTCTCCCTGCGCAACTACATCAAATCGCACACCGCAGACTAGAGAGCCGGCTCGCCTGAGTGTGCAGGCGCCTGCAGGATCGCCGGGGCGCTACTTCTTCGCGGGCGACTTCCTCATGACGGCCTTGGCGGGGGGGCGTCTGGCCTTCTCCTTCTCCCCCTTGGGCTTGGTCTCCTTGACCAGCACAGCTCCGTTCCGGTGGTCCCCCCGGACGGCAGCAGCCGCCGCCAGCTTGCGCGGGGCAGCCTTGTTCACGGCCACCTTGCTGGGCGTGCCGGTTGGCGTTGCGACCAAGGCGCCGTTTGCCAGTTTGGCCTCATGCGAGAGGAACAGCTGCTCGATCTGTTGCAGCAGCACACGGGTCTGCATGGGCTTGACCAGCAGCTTGTCCGCACCGCCGTCCTGCCAGTTCTCATCGGTCACTGGAAATGCCGTGAGCAAGGCGATAGCCGGGCTGTAGGCCGCGGCGCGCGCGGCAGCGATCACCTCTTCACCCGAAGCGTCGTGCTCCATGCGCATATCGGTGATGACCATGTGGTAGGTGTGCGTGCGCAGCTTCGCCTTGCCTTCGCGCGCCGAGGCAGCGGTGTCCACATCGAAGCCGCTGATCTCGAGCACCGCTTTGAGCGTAAGCAGCACCGCAACCTCATCGTCGACAAGTAATATCCGGCGTTTCATGCATCATCCTCTTTTCTCGGTCCATTTCCCCGGAGCCAAAAAGGCGGAGTGCTTCATCTTGCCCGTCTCCCGCGGGATTGTCCAATTTCTGCCGCGCGCGTGCTGACCGCAGCGCACGCAGCCGGTCGGGGACTTGAATGCTATACTGTTTGTTGCGGTGCAACCAAGCACGGTGCACTCAAATCAAACCAACGCATGGCGAGCCAATGGCGCGCTGTGGAGGCGACCCATTCCACCGATTGATAAGCGTTCCGCTAAATCTTTTATCCGCACCAACGAACGTATACGCGCCCGTGAAGTGCGCGTAATCGATGAGAATGGCGAGCAGCTTGGCGTCATGGCTCCCTTCGACGCCTTGAAGATGGCGCGAGAGCGCGCCCTCGACTTGGTCGAGATCTCTCCGAACGCCGTGCCCCCGGTCTGCAAGATCCAGGATTACGGCAAGTTCCTGTACGAAAAGGATAAGAGCGAGCGCGCCGCGCGCAAGAAGCAGAAGATCATCACCATCAAGGAAGTCAAGTTCTCGGTCACGGTCGACGAACACGACTATCAGACCAAGAAAAACCAGGCTGTCCGCTTCCTGGGCGACGGCGACAAGGTGAAGGCCTCGCTGCGCTTCAAGGGTCGGCAGATGGCGCACCGCGATCTCGGGTACAAGATCATTAACCGGTTGATTCTCGATATCGGCGACGCCGGACTGGTCGAATTCATGCCGCGCATGGAAGGCACAACGCTGCACGCCATCATCGCGCCCTCGAAGAAGGCTGAACAGCCGGCGGCGAAGAAGCCCGCCCCTCCGGCTGCGGGAGCGCAATCCGCACCGAACGCCGCCGAGAAGGCCACCGTCGAAGCTTAGTCTCTCGGAGTAAGTCTCCCGCTCCAATCAAGCCGCCCACTCAGCTGGGCGGCTTTTTCGTGCCGCGTCACTAGAACTCCCGCAAGGTGCAAATCTAAGGCATTTATCGGCATTTTCTATGCAATCCACAAGGGGAATACGAGAGAAAGATTGCTTCGAAGTCGGTTACCTCAGTAATCTATCTTAGTTAATTATTTCATATGTTATTGATTCTACTAGACTTACGTTCTGATCGATTTTATGGTTACTTCATCTGGCGTGTCCAGAGAAATCTTTCTTAGTACCACCAATCGATCTTTTAGATACACACCCTAAGGAGCTCCAACATGAAGAACATCGTCCGCGCCTTCGTCGTCGTCCTCGTCCTCACCGGTGCAGCTGCCTCCGCCCACTCCGCTCC
>DATMOB010000108.1:0-20453 GCA_035568455.1 Granulicella sp. | reverse complement strand
GCCATCGAGAAACCGCTGCCGCCACTTGCCGGCGGTCGGCAGCGAACAACCCTGACGGCGCGCAATCTCCGTGTTGCTCACACCGTCGGCGGCCAGCAACACGATCCGGGAGCGCATCGCCAGAGCCTGCCCCGTCTTCGCCCGACGAGACCACGACTGCAATTGCTCCCGCTGCTCCGCGCCGAGAGTGAATGGAACTAAGGGACGACCCGTTGCCATCGGACTTACTCCTCACTCTATCCGATGACATACCTATGCCTGATTATTCAAATTAATTAAGACTCAGGACACTAGGAACAATATCGTGATTCGCAAACAACAGGTCGGTGTGGCACAGGCCAGACGCTTGCACGTTGATGAGAACTTCTCGCCCTATTGGGTTGGCGATCTGAATTTCCTCGAAATCGAATCCTCGACCGAGCGCGTTAAGGACAAGCGCATTCATCCGTAGCCTCCTCACAGTTGCATTCGAATCAATCTAGCGTTCCAAAGCCGCCGGGAGGAGAACCGGGGCTGTCGCTTTGCCGGTTGGGAGCCTGGCCGTTTGTCTTAGAAACGCCATCGAGTCTCGTTGCTCGGTCTCCTGCGGGACATCGAATTCCATGTCCTTTCCAGGGGCCATGGTCTCGAGATCGGCAAGCCCCCGATCGAGCGCCTTCTCGCTTCCCTTATTGCTTGTCTTTCATGAATAGACCCTCCAAGCATGCAAACTGCGGGTCGAACAATTTATTCCCCTCGCCGCGGAATAAATTCGCTACATCCCAGTTTTCATCTCCGGAGAAGCGAAAGCCTCCGAATTCAACCCGCGAGGTAAGTCCAATGGCAAAAGGATTATTCACGCTCGCACTTCTAGGTGCTGTCCTCTTGATCCCCGTTACCGGCGTTGCCGTAACAAATGACGACGATCATTCCGCAGCCTCATCCACAGAGCTGGTCAACCCGGTCATCGAATGGAACAGGACTCTTCTGTCGATCGTACGAACCCCTGGCGCCCAACCGCCCACAATACACTCGACTCGCAACTTCGCTATCCTGCACGCCGCCATCTTCGACGCCGTCAATAACATCGACAGAACTTTCAAGCCTTACGCAATTCGCCTCTCAGATGTCTCGCGAAGAGCGTCGGCCCAGGCTGCGGCAGACGAGGCCGCACACGATGTCCTCATTTCGCTCTACCCAGCTTTTGCTGCGCCGCTCGACTCGGAGCTTCAGCAGGACTTGGAGCAAATCCCGCGCGGACAGAACAAAACCGATGGCATCGAGGTTGGTGAAGTCGTTGCCGCCTCGATTCTGGCGTTGCGGAGCGGCGATGGATCGGCTGTGGCTCTTTCTCCCTTCCTGCCGACCACCCAGCCGGGAAGTTATCAGCTGACGCCTCCGAACTTCGCGCCGGCGGATTTCATTCAATGGTCCCATGTCACCCCCTTTGCTCTGGCACATGCTAACGAATTTCGTCCCGGTCCGCCCCCTGAGTTGGCGAGCGACGAGTACACCCGATCTTTTGTGGAAGTCAAAAGCCTGGGGCTTATCGATAGTGCAACTCGTACCGCGGATCAAACCCAGATTGGACAGTTCTGGAACGGCAATATTCAGGACTTCTGGAATGAGATTGCCCAGACCGCAGCTTCGGAACATCACCTTGGTCTGGCGCAAAGTGCCCACCTGTTTGCCTTGTTGAACATCAGCCTCGCGGATACCGCGATTGCTTTTTTCGATGCAAAGTACACCTACAACTTCTGGCGGCCCGTGACCGCCATTCAAATGGCAGCTATCGACGACAATGCGAGGACCGAGCCAGACCCGAACTGGCTTCCACTCTCAACCAAGACAGCTCCCGACCCCTCCTACCCTGGCGCCCATAGCGCTATCAGTGCCGCCGCAGCCGAAGTGCTCAGCTTGTACTTCGGGGATCGACTTACCTTCGAGGTCACTTCCGAGTCGTTGGCGGGGACGACTCGTCAATTTACCAGCTTCTCGGAAGCGGCGGAGGAGGCAGGGTTGAGCCGGATTTACGCTGGGCAGCATTTCCGCTTCGACCACATGGCCGGCAAGCGTTTAGGCCGGCAGGTCGCAGACGCTACTCTTTTCACGATTTTGCACCCGGGATTCAATCCTGACCTTGATGAGTAAGTGCGATTTCCATTACCGGAACTGTGATCCACAGACGGCTGAATTGCATGCCGCGGGTAGGGTGAGGGGCGGGCGGGCAATACGACCCAACGTCTGACTTGAACGAAAAGGACCGGAGGATTGCCCGCAACTCCGTTCCCTTAGACATGACCGATGGATATCGACACACGCACGTCGATGGATGGGAAGATAAGCATTCGCAACGGCATGGCGGTGGGCGGTGGCACACCGGTGAATGTTGACCTGTGCTTCGCGCCGACTAGGAACCTTCGCAACATGCAAATGGATCAACTGCTCGACAATAGTGTTCTCAAATCTTGGTTGGCAACCGCGAGCGGGACGATCCTGTTTGTGTTCGGGCTTTCAGGACGCTTTCTTCAACAGCCAATTTCTGAGAAGCCCCAAAGCACTGATCGGTATTCCTGAAAACTCTGCATCTTCGGTTTACTACACATATTTCCTGGACACTGAGGTCGAGTTCCCGCAGACGCTACTCCAATCTGCATCGTCGCCACTCTGATCACGCTGCTACGCATCGGGTTGAGTAGGGACACATCGCCCCGGAATGGAACTACAACCCGCCGCCCGATGGCCAAGCATCCAGCTCCCGCGCTATACTTGCGCCGTCCGCAGGTACCCGCGCATGGCCATGCCTGACAACCCGCTGACCGGCCGCCCGCACACCCGCCGGTGCACTCCGCCCAGCCGTCTGCGCCCCAATCTCTTCTCCGGCGACTAGCGCCCCGGCCCGCGACATCGGCCGCGCCGCACCTCCAAAGGAGAAAATCCCATGATCCAAAAGGCCACCCTTTCGCAGGCCTCCGCACGCGTCGCCACTCCCGAGGCCCACGCCCGCCTCGGCCCCAGGATCGCCGGCCCTCTGCCCGGACCGCGCGCCCGCGCCATCCTCGTCGAGGACGACCGCCTGCTCTCGCCCAGCTACACCCGCAGCTACCCGCTGGTGGTCGAACGCGGCCGCGGCTGCCGCATCGAGGACGTCGACGGCAACCAGTTCCTCGACCTCACCGCCGGCATCGCCGTCGCCTCCACCGGCCACTGCCACCCCGAGGTCGTCGTCGCCCTGCAGGCTCAGGCCGCCGAGCTCATCCACATGTCCGGCACCGACTTCTACTACGCCCTCATGCCGCAGCTCGCCGAGCGGCTCTCCGCCATCGCCCCCATGCCCGGACCGCACCGCTTCTACTTCGGCAACTCCGGCGCCGAGGCGGTCGAGTGCGCGCTCAAGCTCGCCCGCTACCATACCGGGCGGCAGCACATCCTCAGCTTCTTCGGCAGCTTCCACGGCCGCACCATGGGAGCGCTCTCGCTCACCGGATCGAAGCCGCAGCAGCGCCGCCGCTTCGCCCCCTTCGTCCCCGGTGTCACCCACCTCCGCTACCCCAACCTCTACCGCGACACCGACGGCAGCCCCGAGGCCGCCGAAGCCCTCGGCCTCGCCTGCGCCCGCATTCTGGAAGACCAGCTCTTCAAGACCACCCTGCCCCCCGAGGAGGTCGCCGCCATCTTCGTCGAGCCCATCCAGGGCGAGGGCGGCTACCTCGTCCCCCCGCCCTCGTTCTTGCAGGAGCTCCGGCGGATTTCCGCTCGCCACGGCATCCTTCTGGTCGCCGACGAGATCCAGTCCGGCGTCGGCCGCACCGGCCGGTGGTGGGCCATCGAGCACGCCGGCGTTGCGCCCGACATAGTCTGCAGCGCCAAGGGCATCGCCAGCGGCATGCCGCTCGGCGTCTGCATGGCCCGCGCAGAGATCATGGACTGGCCCCCCGGCTCCCACGCCAGCACCTTCGGCGGCAACCCGCTCTCGCTCGCCGCCGCCCTCGCCACCCTCGACATCCTCGAACGAGAAGCCATGGCCAACGCCGCTACCGTCGGCGCCGCCGCGCTCACCCGCCTCAACACCTGGGTCGAGACCCACCCTATCGTCGGCGACGTGCGCGGCCGCGGCCTCATGATCGGCGTCGAGATCGTCGCCGACCAGCAGACGAAGACCCCCGCCCCCGCCCTGCGCGACCGCATCGTCACCCTCGCCTTCGAGCGCGGCCTTCTACTGCTCGGCTGCGGCGAGTCCACCCTGCGCCTCTGCCCCCCGCTCATCATCACCCAGCAGGAGACCGACGTCGCCCTCGATATTCTGGAGGAGTCCATCGCGCTCGCGGCGGCAGAGCTTCCCGCGCCGCCCAAGCCTGTCTCACCCCTGAGAGGAATCCATCCATGAAATCCGCACTGCAGCAAACCCTCGAGACCCTGCTCGGCCCCGACCGCGCCGACCGCCTCTTCCGCGTCCTCGTCATCCCCCCGGCTTTGCTTGACGAGACCGGCCCCCGCATCTCCCGCGCCGCCATCGCCCAAGCGCTGAACATGATGCTCTTCGAGGACCTGCTCGAGCGCGTCCCCGACGCCCAGCGCTACGCCGACGACACCCTCCGCTCCGGCCGCAAGATCCTGCACGACCACGGCGCCGTCCGCACCGTCGCCCTCGCAGGCATGGGCATGCTGCCCGCCGGCGAGGAGGCCATCACCCGCATCCTGCGCCCGCTCGGCTACAGTCGCAACGGCGTCTATCCGCTCGAGCGCCTCAAGATGACCGGCCGCTCCTACGCCCAGGCCGAGTACCCAGAGCAGCTCGCCCAGTTCTTCCTCAGCGAACTCCACCCCGACCGCTTCTCGCCCGAGTTCCAGGCCGCCGTCGCCCGCGTCACCGCCACCTCCGCCGACCCTCTCACCGACCAGGCCCGCTCCCAACTCGCCGAGCTCGAAGCCGCTCACTCCCTTCCCCTCGACCAGGCCGCCGCGCTGCTCCCCGTGCTCGCCGCCTGCTTCCGTCGCCAGCACGCCGAGCCCACCCTAGCCGACTACGAGATCCTCCTCCGCGAGTCCCCCGAGATGGCCTGGATCGCCACCGAGGGCAACGCCTTCAACCACGCCACCGATCGCGTCCCCGACGTCGACCAGCTCGCCGTCGAGCAGAAGCAACTGGGCCGCGCCATGAAGGCCAGCGTCGAGACCTCGCAGTCCGGCCGCGTCCGCCAGACCGCCTTTCTCGCCGCCCGCGTCCAGCGCCGCTTCCGCACCGAGGACGGCAGCCTCATCGAGCGCGAGGTCCCCGGCAGCTTCTACGAGTTCATCACCCGCCTCCCATTGCCGGCCGAAGACGGCAAGACCACCCTCGACCTCAGCTTCGATAGCTCCAACGCCCAGGCCATCTTCAAGATGACCGCCAACGCCGAACCCGCAAACGCAAGCCCCGCGACGAAGGGCGGCTCATGATGACTGTTGTCTGCCACCCCGCAGCCTTTTTGCCTGTCACCCCGCAGCGCTTTTTTGGTTGTCATTCCGCAGCGAAGCGGAGGAATCTGCTCTTCCCCTCTCTCGCACCACAAGAGAATCACCTGAGCGATGATGGTATGCAATGACCCCCGAGTCCCCCTTCGTCCTGCTCCCCAGCTCCCACGCCCGCGCGCTCGACACCTTCCCCGGAGCGCCCGAGCTCGAGGCCGAGCTGCGCCACAAGCTCCGCGGCGAGGTGCGCTTCGACCCCGCCTCCCGCGCCCTCTACGCCACCGACGCCTCCAACTACCGCCACATCCCCATCGGCCTCGTCCTTCCGCTCGATGAAGACGACGTCATCGCCGCCGTCGAGATCTGTCGCCGCCATCGCGCGCCCATCCTCTCCCGCGGCGCCGGCACCTCGCTGGCCGGACAGGCCTGCAACTTCGCCGTCATCCTCGACCTCTCGAAGTACATGCACCGCATCGGCGAGGTCGACCCCATCGCCCGCACCGTCCACGTCCAGCCCGGAGCCGTGCTCGACCGCGTGCGCGAAGCCGCCGAGCGCTTCCACCTCACCTTCGCCCCCGACCCCGCCACCCACAGCCGCTGTACCCTCGGCGGCATGATCGGCAACAACTCCTGCGGCGTCCACGCCCTCATGGGCGGCAAGACCGTCGACAACATCGTCGATCTCGACATCCTCCTCTACGACGGCACCCGCATGCGCGTCGGCGCCACATCGAACGAAGAGCTCGAAACCCACATCGCGGCCGGCGGCCGCATCGGCGATATCTATAGCGGCCTCAAACAGATTCGCGACCGCTACGCCGACCAGGTGCGCAGCGGCTTTCCCCGCATCCCCCGCCGCGTCTCCGGCTTCAATCTCGACGAGCTCCTGCCCGAGAACAACTTCCACGTCGCCCGTTCCTTGGTGGGCAGCGAGGGAACCTGCGCCATCGTCCTCGGAGCCACGCTGCGCCTGGTCAAGAGCCCCGCCTTCCGCACCCTGGCTGGCGTCGGCTTCCCCGACATCTTCCTCGCCGCTGATTCTGTGCCGCAGCTCCTCACCCACCCGCTGATCGGCCTCGAGGGCTTCGACCAGCAGCTGATCGAGGCGCTGCGCCGCAAGCAGAAGCTGCTCAGCGACCTCGACCTGCTCCCGCCCGGCAACGGCTTCCTGCTCGCCGAGTTCGGCGGCGAGGACCAACCCAGCGCCGACGCCCAGGCCCAGCGCTTCGCCGATCTCCTGCACACGCTCTCGCCCGCCGCGACCGCTCGCATCTACAGCAGCCGCGAGGCCGCCCGCGTCTGGGCCATTCGCGAGTCCGCCCTCGGCGCCACCGCCTTCGTCCCCACCCCCAACGGCGTCGCCAAGACCGGATGGGAGGGCTGGGAGGACGCCGCCGTCGAGCCCGCCCAGCTCGGCTCCTATCTCCGCGGCCTCACCGCACTCATGCAGGAGTACGGCTACCGCAGCCCCATGTACGGCCACTTCGGCCAGGGCTGCGTCCACATGCGCCACAACTTCGATCTCGAGAGCGCGCCCGGCATCCGCGCCTTCCGCGAGTTCCTCGATCGCGCCACCGACCTCACCCTCGCCCACGGCGGCTCGCTCTCCGGCGAACACGGCGACGGCCAGGCCCGCGGCGCTCTGCTGCCCAAGATGTTCTCGCCCGAGCTCATGGAGGCCTTCCGCTCCTTCAAACACCTCTGGGACCCGCTCGGCCGCATGAACCCCGGTAAGCTCATCGACGCCCACCAGCCCCACGAGGACCTGCGCCTGGGAGCGGACTACAACCCCTGGCAGCCCAAGACCCACTTCGCCTTCGCCGAGGACAACGGCTCCTTCGCCAACGCCGCCCTGCGCTGCGTCGGCGTCGGCGCCTGCCGCAAACAGGACGCCGGCACCATGTGCCCCAGCTTCATGGCCACCGGCGAGGAGCTGCACTCCACCCGCGGCCGCGCCCACCTGCTCTGGGAGCTGATGCAGGGCGAGGTCCTGCCCCACCAGTGGAAGAACAAACAGGTCAAAGAATCGCTCGACCTCTGCCTCTCCTGCAAGGCCTGCAAGAGCGAGTGCCCGGTCTCGGTCGACATGGCTACCTACAAGGCCGAGTTCCTCGCCCACCACTACGAGGGCGAACGCCGCCCGCTCGCCCACTACGCCTTCGGCCGCATCGACCGCTGGGCCCAACTCGCCTCGCTCGCCCCCGTCATCGTCAACTGGATCAACCGCGCCCCCGTCCTCAGCACCCTGATCAAATCCGCCCTCCACATCCACCCGCAACGCTCCCTGCCCCGCTTCCACCGCCCCTACACCCGGACCCAGCCCCCGCTACAATCTGCCGGCACCCTTCCTACGGTCCTCCTCTTCGCCGACACCTTCAACAACTACCTCCACCCCGCCACCCTGCGCGCCGCCCACCGCGTGCTGACGGAGGCCGGCTTCGAGGTCCAGACGCCCCAACAACACCTCTGCTGCGGCCGTCCGCTCTACGACTTCGGCATGCTCGACACCGCCAAGCAATACCTGCTCAAGATCCTCGACACCCTTGCCCCGCAGCTCGCCGCCGGCACCCCGATCGTCGTGCTCGAACCCAGCTGCGCGGCCGTCTTCCGCGACGAGCTCACCAACCTCCTGCCCCATGATCCCCGCGCCGCCAAACTCCGCGACCAGACCCTTCTGCTCAGTGAGTTTCTGATCCGCCACGCGCCCCACTACCGCCCGACGCAGCTCACCGGCAAGATCCTCGTCCATGGCCACTGCCACCAGCGCGCCACCACGGGCATGCAGGACGAGCTGCAGCTTCTGCGAGCAACCGGCGCCGATGTCGAGCTGCTCGACTCCGGCTGCTGCGGCATGGCCGGGCCATTTGGCTTTGAACGCGACAAGTTCGACCTCTCCCAGAAGCTCGCCGAGCGCGTCCTGCTCCCCGCCGTCCGCCGCGCCTCCCCCGGCACCCTGGTGGTCAGCGACGGCTTCAGCTGCTGCGAGCAGATCACGCAGAACGGGACCACTCGCCCCCTCCACCTGGCCGAGCTCCTGGCCCAACCCTCGCACCCCGTCTCCGCCGCCGAACCGGAGTCGCCTATGACAGAGATTTGTCCACGTTAGCCACACAAAGAACCACGTTTTACCGCTCTTTTTTGACATTTAAGCTTGTAAGCTTGCGCTGCATGCCAAGGAAAACACGTAGATAGCCGACATAACTGGCATCAGAAGCCCAAATCGCCAACAGATGCCGAAAATCAGCCACAAAGACCGAGGAATAGCGTTAGAAGAGGGAAATAGCCGAGCAAAAGCGAAAATCGTCCACAAACTGACCACAAATGCCGAAGACAGAGCGGGGTGAAACCCATGACCGTCAGCACCGAAAACTCCATCCAGAACGAAGCTCGCGAGCTCCTCGCTGAGCTCGACCTCCACCCCTTCACAGGCGCCGAAACCGGCGATCCGATCACCGCCCGCACCCCCATCACCGGCGAGGTTCTTGGCCATCTGGCGAGGACGGCGGCGGCCGACGCTGAGGCTCGCATCTCCTTGGCCCATAACGCTTTCCTTAGCTGGCGCACCGTGCCCGCGCCGCGCCGGGGAGAGCTCGTCCGGTTGTTTGGTGAGGAGCTTCGAGCTGCGCTCCCCACCCTCGGCCAGCTGGTCACGCTCGAGACCGGAAAGTTGCTCACCGAAGGCTGCGGCGAGGTGCAAGAGATGATCGACATCTGCACCTTCGCCACCGGCCTCTCGCGCCAGCTCAGCGGCTCCACCATGCCCTCTGAACGCCCCCACCACCGCCTTATGGAGACCTGGCATCCCCTTGGTGTGGTTGGAGTTATCTCCGCCTTCAACTTCCCCGTGGCGGTCTGGTCGTGGAATGCGGCGCTGGCCCTGGTGTGCGGCAACGCCGTGGTCTGGAAGCCGTCTGAAAAAACGCCCCTCACCGCCCTGGCCGTGCAGGCCCTCTTCGAGCGCGCCGCCGCCAAATTTCACGGCGCTCCCGAGGGCCTTTCGAGCCTTCTTCTGGGAGGCCCGGAGCTGGCCGAGTTGATGGCCGATTCTCCTTTGGTTGCAATGGTTTCCGCTACCGGATCAACGGCCATGGGACGCTCCATCGGGCCGCGGCTAGCGCGCCGATTCGCTCGCTCCATCCTCGAGCTTGGAGGCAACAATGCGGCCATCGTCTGCCCCTCCGCGGACCTCGATCTGACGCTGCGCGCGATCGCCTTCGCCGCCATGGGAACCGCTGGCCAGCGCTGCACCACGCTTCGCCGTTTGATCGTTCACGAGGCCATCTACGACACCCTGCTGGAGCGCCTGCGCCGGGTCTATCTCACGGTAAACATTGGCGATCCTCGCAAGAGCGAGACCCTGGTCGGACCCCTGATCGATGGCCATGCCTTCGCCGCCATGCAGGCTGCGCAGGCCGAGGCGCGCCACGCCGGAGCGACCATCACCGGCGGCAAGCGGGTCGCGGCCGCCGAAGCGGGCTCCGATGCCGATTCTGAGGTCCCGTTCTACGTCCGGCCGGCCCTGGTCGAGATCTCTGAGCAGACCGACCTGGTGCGTCGCGAGACCTTTGCGCCCATTCTCTATGTCTTGAAGTACCAGGACTTAGAAGAGGCTATCCGGCTGCAGAACGAGGTCCCACAGGGGCTATCGTCGTCGATCTTCACCCTGGACCTGCGTGAGGCGGAGCTGTTTCTCTCCTCCACGGGATCCGACTGCGGCATCGCCAACGTGAACATCGGCACCTCGGGCGCAGAGATTGGCGGCGCCTTCGGCGGTGAAAAGGAGACTGGAGGAGGCCGCGAATCGGGCTCCGATGCGTGGAAACAGTACATGCGGCGGGCGACCAATACGATCAACTACGGCTCGGATCTGCCGCTGGCGCAGGGAGTGAGCTTCGATTTTTCTCTGGAAGCACCGGCATTTAATGGAGATTCGTAGGGGTTTGTGGGCAATTATGGCCGATTTGCTGTTCTGTCTCACTTTCCCCGTAATTCCTAGGCATTTGCAGGCATCTGTGGGCAGTTGTGCACGATTTTCGCTTTTGATGCCACGTTGCCGCGGAACTTTGCCTGTTTCTTCGGGTTTCCGCGCACTGCTTCGCTGCTTTTTGACCCAAAAAGGTGCGGTGAAATGTGGAAGATTTGTGGATAACATGGACAAATTTATCCATCTGAGGAAGTTCCCGGAACCGGATCCAAACCGGATCCAACCGGCGAGGGCAACCCTCCACCTCTCCCCCTCCTCCAACTAAAGCAACCTATGCGCGATGGATCGGGGTAGGGAGTGTCGGGCTGGCCCCGGGCGGAGCTCGGAACCTCCCTCACTTCTGGAACGCTCAAGACCCGTGTCGAAGACGCTGTTCTCGGGGTTGTCTTGGGATACGGTCGGATACGGCTGCTCGGCATGCGTACGAGAGAGATCGTGAAAGAACTTTACGCCGGGCCTAACCATCGCTCGATGGAACGAAGCGCATGAGGATTTGTTTCTTCTCCGTTTGATGGCTGGCCGAGGTCATGAACGGTCATGAAGGACGCCGGAGCAGTTGCGCCTGTATCGCTCGCAATCGCTCGCACGTAAACCCCGCACGTGGGCCTGATTCCACTAGAGCGCGGGCCAGATTGCATCCAGAGCGAACTTGAGGAGATCGCAGCGCAATGATCCAGCCAGGAAACGGATCGAAGTACCCATCCCATCCCTCCAAGCAGATTCTGATCACTGGTGGCGCAGGCTTCATCGGCTCCCATCTCGCCGATGCGCTGCTGGCCTCCGGCCACCGCGTCCGGGTGCTGGATAGCCTGCTCCCGCCGCTGCATCCGAATGGCCGGCCTGAGTACCTTTCAGGCGCGGCGGAGCTGGTGCGCGGGGACATCCGCGACCCCAAGCGGCTGCGCGAGGTGCTGCCCGGCGTGGACATCATCTTTCACCTGGCCGCCACCAACGGAGCCGGTCAGCCCATGGATGCGATCAGCCGCTCCATGAGCGTGAACGCCCAGGGCACCACCGCGCTGCTGCAGGCGATGCTCGATTTCAGGGTCACGCCCGAAAAGCTGATCGTCGCCTCCTCCATGTCCATCTATGGTGAAGGCCAGTACGTCTGTTCGGTCTGCAGCAGGCAGGCCTTCCCTGACATTCGCGCCAGCGCGCAGCTGCAACTGGGACGCTGGGAGGTCCGCTGTGCCGACTGTGGCGGCGTGCTTATGCCCCGGCCCACGCACGAAGCCAAGCCCTCCGCGATCCATTCCATCCATGCTCTCTCGAAGCGCGATCAGGAGGACCTCTGCCTTCTCTATGGCCGCACCTCCGGGGTTCCGGTGACGGCGCTACGCCTGTTCAACGTCTACGGTACCCGGCAGACGCTCTCCAGCCCCAACCCAAGCGTGGCCGCCCTCTTTGCCGCACGCCTCATCCGCGACCAGGCGCCGCTGGTGCTGGAGGATGGCGCACAGATTCGCGACCTGGTCAGCGTGCACGATGTCGTCCGCGCCAGCCTGCTGGCGATGGAGCGGTCCGAGTCGGACGGTCAGGTCATCAATGTAGGCTGCGGCATCCCCATCACCATTCGCCGCATAGCGCAGATTCTTGCCGCCGCGCTCGGCAAAAAGATCGAGCCAGTGATCACGCAGAGGTTCCGCGCCGGCGACATCCGCCACTGTTATGCCGATCAGACGAAGGCGCGCAGGCTGCTGCGGTACGAGCCGCGGGTCTCGCACGACCAGGGCCTCTGCGAACTGGCTGAATGGCTTCTGCAACGACAGAGCGAGCCACAGGCGAGCCGAGATCGTGTTCCAAAGACGCCGCAACTACAGACCCGCGTAACCGCATGCAGCACGAACGGCAATTTGATGCAGGCCAGGCTGGGGCGGCTCGACGAACGATGGCTCAGCGAAGACTACGCACAGTCCTGGCCGCCTGAGACATCGGTTCAGTGAGACCCAGGCGAGGCGAGCGAGATCAAAAGCTGTCCAGGTTTCCCTTCGCGCCGGTCTCCCAGAATCTTGTCAGCGCTGTGTACAGCCGATTCACCCAGATCAGGTCCTGGGCCGCTGCAGAACCGACGTAACCACTTCCCCGCTGGAACACCTCGAAGCGAAACTTCATCTCCGCTGCGTTCTGGTGGGCGAAGACCGCCGCGCTGCCGGAAAGCGGCTCAATATGCACCTCTCCGTCTTGACTTACCCAAAGGAGGTGATGCGCGGCGGCGTCATTACATTGGGGCATTGGGACACTGCTGTCCGGCTAACGACCTATCCGTCTCTTGCAACTGATTGTTCTGTATTGGGTTGTGGGGCATTTTTTCTTGCCGCGATTTGAAATGGCTTGGTGGGTTTGGGTGTCTGTCTGGCGTGGGTTGACGATGGTGCATGAACGAGGGGCGCACCATCTTTTTCGCAGCTCATTTCCTTTCTGCCCGACCGTGAATTTCGTCGCTGCGTGGAGCGGTATCGTGGCGACTGTCGCTTGCGTGGGCTGTCCAGCTGGGAGCAGTTTCTGGCGATGGCGTTTGCCATTGACCTACCGCGAGAGTCTGCGCGACATCGAAGCATGTCTCCGGGCGCTGGGCCCCAAACGCTATCATCTCGGCTTCCGCCGCGGCATCGCACGCTCCACCTTGGCCGACGCCAACGAGACGCACGACTGGCGCATCTTCGCAGACTTCGCGCAACACTTGATCGGCATCGCGAGGCCGCTCTATGTCGACGATACCCTTGGCGTCGATCTCGATGCCAGTCTCTGCGCGCTCGACTCGACCACTATCGATCTCTGCCTTGCGCTGTTTCCCTGGGCCAGATTCCGCACGCGCAAGGCCGCCGTCAAAGTGCACACGTTGCTCGATCTGCATGGCAATATCCCCGCATTTATCCATGTTTCCGATGGAAAGATGCGCGATGCGCACGCGCTCGACCGGATCGACATCGAGCCCGGAGCCTACTATGTCATGGATCGGGCCTACATCGACTTCGAGCGACTCTACCGGTTCACGCTTGGCTCCGCCTTCTTCGTCACGCGGACCAAGAAGAACATCCTGCTCCAACGCAGATACTCGCACTCGGTGGACAAGAGCACGGGCATGAGTTCGGATCAAACGGTGATCCTGACCTCGTTCGAGTCGGCATCGGTGTATCCGGACAAACTGCGCCGAGTCAGCTACTGCGACCCCGAAACCGGCAGGCGGCTGAAGTTCCTGACCAACAACTTCACTCTCCCAGCGCTCACGATCGCGCAGATTTACAAACAACGCTGGCAGGTCGAACTGTTCTTCGAGAACTCGACATGATGCACTCCTTTGGATGTTATGGAATATCAATAATCATCTGCGCAGAATCGGCAGTTGGTGGGGGTGTTGCTCGGTTCCGTTCAGCCATATATTGCTCGACGTCCACTCTGCGCAGAATCCAGGGGGCACCAGTGACATTGGGACAGTAGTTCCCGGATGGTGTCGACGGCGCGGCGGCCATGCGTTGTGCGCAGGTCGAAACTCTCCACGAGATTATGTTTGGTGGCCCATCGCATCCAGCAGCGTTCATCGCCGTTAATGGACCGGACAAGCACGCCGTCCATATCAAAGAGCAGACCGGCGGCGGCAATCTCAACCGGGAAGTTTGCCTCGCTTACCGTCGGGCTGATCCTCGCGCTCATGGCGCGAGGGTATCAGACCCATCCGCTATTGCTTCCGGAAGTTCGTCGGGCCAGAGTCGTGCTTGTTTTGCCGCGACGCCGGCACGATCCAACTGCGCGATCCGCAGCTTCCATTTTTCCAGCAGCTTGGACGCCTGACGGTGCCGTCGCTCGGCGCGCGCAAGCATCCGTTCTGCGTGCGCACGCCGCCGAATCACATGATCTGGAGAGGAATCGTTCACCAGGGATGGGGACGCTGGGTTAGGAGCCTGCCGCCACCGCTTCCGTTACCGGCGTCTTTACGGTAGGAGCACTCTTTGCTCGAGCGGTTTTCTTTGCGGGAGCGACCACCTTCTTGCCCGGCTTTGGCGCGGACTTGATGGCTTTCCTTCCCGTCGCCGGCGCGGACTTCTTGACTGGAGACTGAGCAGATTGCGTGGCCTTCTTTTGCGCTGCCCATCTCGCCTTTTGCGCGGCAGCGATCCGTGCCTTTCCTGCTTCGCTCATCGTCCGCCGGGAGGGCTTTACCGCAGCCGGTGCGCTCGCCTTTACCGCCTTACTGTCGGAGCGTTTGGGGCGCCCGCGTCGCTTGCCGGGCTGCAGCTGGTTTGCTTGGTTGGTGAGCAAGGCGCGCGCCTGCTGCAGTTGGAAAATCTTTTGGTCGATTGCTGCCAATATCTCGTTGGTCTCTGTCGGCGCGGCCTCGCTCCGAATCTCCGTCCGCAGCGTCGCAAATAACCAGCTTGGGAGCCTAGAGATCCGCCTACCGCTCGCTCCGGCTCCGTAGTCTTCAAGCGGGAGGAGGCCTCCTGATCGAAGAGGCCGCCGTTGTCGCGTCTACCCCCCCGTCACATACCGCTGGCGAATCGCCACCGTCCGATCCAGTTCATCCACCACCTCGAGAATCTTCAGCCGTAGATCCGGATCGATCGCCGCGTCCTTCACATACCCATGCACCTCCGCGTCCGCGGTTGTGCTCTCCTGCCCGGCGATAAACGCGTTCAGCCATCCCACCAGAAAGAAGATCTTCCGCTGCCGCTTGATCTGGTCCAGATCGGCGAGCGCCGGCCGCAGATAGGGCTCCGTCAGCGCCGTCTGGTTCCACCAGTTGAACGCCCCCAGGCTGCCCTCGATCCAATCCTCCGGCCGCTCGGGATCATGCAGATACTCCTCGAAGTAGCGCTTCTTGGTCGCCTCATCCGGGCGCGCCGCCTCGGTGATATAGGCGAACTTCTTGCCATCGCCCGAACTATCGCGC
The DNA here is from genome assembly GCA_035568455.1 of Granulicella sp. Taxonomy (GTDB): domain Bacteria; phylum Acidobacteriota; class Terriglobia; order Terriglobales; family Acidobacteriaceae; genus Edaphobacter. Next base: position 5,151 of record DATMOB010000108.1, on the reverse strand, counting down.
CGCTTCTCCTCTGCCAAAAACTGATCTGCCTCGGGATCGCCATAGGCGATCAGCGTGGTCACCAGACCCCATCTGTCCTGCTGCCGCAATTGCACCCCAGGCACCGTCATCTGTTCCCTCAACAGCGCCTTCACCGCCGATCGCGCCGTCTCATCCTGGCCCAGCGTCGCGATTCGGCGGAACCACACGATGCGCAGGTCCTTGTCCTGGTCCGCCATCATCCGCTGCACCGCCAGCCGCGCAAACTCCGCCGTCAACTCCGTCCGCGCCTCATCTCCCACATACCGGTGCAGCGCCGTGCCCGAGTGCTCCAGCACACTGCTCGCCAGCGCTTCGTCGCGCTCGCCCGGCAAGCTTCGTAGCGCCAGCGCAAGGTACTCCCGCGGCGCCAGTTGCACCTCGCGCACACTCTGCCATAGCGCTCCCCACAGCAGCGCCCGGTCGAACCCCGACGGCATCGCCCCCAGATGCTCCATCACATACGCCCGGCTCTGCGCATCGAGCTCAAACAGCCCGTAGCCCTCGTCCTCTGCATTGGCAAACACAAACGCCGGACACGGCTGCCCCACCGCCGCTGGCATCTCTGCGCTCGCCGTATTCAGCCGCAGATCGACCCTACGGCGGCTGCCGTCCGCATAGCCCAGTAGCGCCTCGCTCGCAATCGGCCACACCGACCCCGCGCCCAACACATCGCGCTGCGTCATGCGAAACGAGGCAATCCTCCCCGCCGAGCAGCTCCACGCCACCTCCACCTGCGGCATGCCGCGATGCCGTATCCACATCTCCGCCCATGGCCCCAGCCGCTGCCCGGAGACGCGCTCGAACGCCCCCACCAGATCGCCCCACTGCGCGTTGCCGTACCGGTGCTCGCGCAAATACAGCTGCAGCCCCTTGCGAAAGTTCTCCTCGCCCAGCACATACGCCAGCTGCTTGATCGTCCCCGGAGCCTTCGAGTACACGATCGCCCCATACGCCGACTTGGCATCCTTCAAGTTTGGAATGTCCTGGTAGATCGGCGTCGTCCCCTGGGTCTCGTCGATGCCATACGCCGCCGGCTTGATCGTCTCGGAGAACCGCTTCCACACCCCGTCGTTCGGATGCAGCGCGGCCAGGGTCTCATATGCCATATACTGCGCGAACCCCTCCTTCAGCCACAGATCGTCAAACCACTTCATCGTCGTGAAGTCACCGAACCACTGGTGCGTCAGCTCGTGCAGCACCACAATGTCGCGGTTGAACAGGTTCGTCTTGGTCGGCGCCGTGCGGAACAGCACCGACTCCTCGCGCAGAAACGTCGCCCCCGCATGCTCCATCCCGCCAAAGGCAAAGCCCGGAATCAGCACCATGTCGTACTTGGGAAACGGAAACGGCTGGGCAAAGTAATCGGCCAGATGCCGCATCCCATCGGCCGCCATTTGCTGCACCTCGGGAGCCTCGCTCTCCCCCACCTCCGCCTTTGACTTGCGCACGTACAGCCCCGGCAGCCCCGCCACCGGATGCACCTTCACAAACGGCCCCGCCGCATACGCAAACAGATAGGTGCTGATCGGCTCGGTCTCACCAAACCTTGTACGCGTCTGCCCCGCCCCCGCCGCCTCGGTCGCCACCGGGTTCGTATTCGAGATCGCCGTCCAGCCCGCCGGCGCCGTCAACTCCAGCTGAAACCGCGCCTTCAGATCCGGCTGATCGAAGCACGGAAACGCCATGCTCGCGTCCATCGGCACAAACAGCGTGTAGATATATTCCGCTCCATCGTCGTGGTCCTCGAAGCGCGTGATCGCCTTCTCTGCCGCAGCCACATTGGCGGCAAAGTGAACCTCCACCTCATTCGCTCCCGCGCGCAGCGCCGCCGCGGGCAGCACCAGATGACCATTACTCTCGACCACCGGCGTAACCGCCCCGTTCAACACCAGCGACTCCACCCTGCCATCACGAAAATCAAGCAGTAACGGCTCGCCCATTCCCGCCCCCGCCAGCTTGAACCGCAGATGCTCCACGCCCTCGGTCGCCGCCGCGTGCGGCACCAGCGTGTACTGCAGCCCATAATGCAGCTCGGAGAGCCGCGCCGCCCGCACCTCGGCCAGCGCCCTCGAAATCCCCACCGGCCCCGCCACGGCATGCGCGGCGGCCGGCACGCTAACTTGCGCAGCAGCAATCGGTGCCGAAACCAAACCACTCCCCACCAGCAACAGCGCCGCCAGAACCATCAACCCTCCCCAAAGCAAAACCGTATGAGTGTCCAAAGTCTAAAGCGCCCCAGCCAACTTGTCACCGCCGCACCGGATATGCCGCCGGTCATGAATGGCAACCAGCCACGCCCTGCTGAATGGACGCGGCCAGCCGTAAGACTTCGTTTAGCTGTTGCCCGGTGATCTTGGTATGCGGAGCTCGACCGTATGGGCTTCGCCGCCCTCCGTAAAGCTCGCCATCATACGCAGGTAGAGGTGGCGGAGAAGCTGGGCATCGACCAGGCCAGCGTGTCCGCGATCGAGAAGCGTACCGATCTGCTGCTCAGCACCCTGGCGAAGTATGTCCGCGCCCTGGGTGGAGACGTCGAGATCCGCGCAGTGTTCCCCGAGGCGACCTTCAATCTGGAGCCGCTGCTGGCAGGAGAGTTGAGCGAGCGCCCGGCCGGCCCAGCGCGCCGCGGGGCTACGTCTCATAAGCCGACCGCGCCGCGGCGAGCCAAAGCAGCCGGGATGTAGCCGCAGAGCTCGATCGAGCAGCAGTGCCGCCTCACATTCGCGGCCCGTCGCCCCCTCCGCAAGGTTCTGTCGGAAGGATGACAAGCGTGGGAAGATGGAAAGGGCGCTTGCCTTGTGAGCGCGCGCCCTTTCCTGTTCGTGATCTTTGGCTCCGATGCTGCGTTACCCGATCAGTAGCTGTGGCCAAGAACGGGATGCGGCTCGTAGGGCTCTTCGAGCTTTGCGATCTCTTCTGACGTTAGCTGGATGTTCAGTGCGGCGAGGGCGTCTTCCAGTTGATAGTCCTTGCTGGCTCCGATGATGGGAGCGGCGACGCCGGGACGCGACAGGATCCAGGCGAGAGCGACCTGTGCATTCTTTACGCCGCGAGCCTGCGCAATCTCCGTCAATCGATCGACCACGGTGAAGTCCGAGGAGCGGTAGTAGAGGCTGTGCGCGTAGGCGTCTGTTCTGGCGCGGAGGGACTCGCTCTGCGTCTTTTCTTCGTTGGCCTTGCGATTGCCGGCGAGGAAGCCGCGAGCCAGCGGGCTCCAGGGAATGAGTCCGACACCTTCAGAGAGGCAGAGCGGAATCATCTCGCGCTCCTCTTCGCGGTACACGAGGTTGTAGTGATTCTGCATGGTAACAAAGCGGGCGAAGCCGTTTTCACGCTGCACCTGGAGCATCTTGAGAAACTGCCAGGCATACATCGACGAGGCGCCGAGGTAGAGAGCCTTACCGGCGCGCACGACGTCGTTGAGCGCATCGACGGTCTCTTCGATCGGGGTGCTCGGGTCGAAGCGATGGATCTGGTAGAGATCGACGTAGTCGACGCCGAGACGCTTCAGGCTCTTGTCGATCGCGGACATGATGTGTTTGCGCGAGAGGCCGCGATCGTTGGGCTCATCCGACATGGGGTTGAAGACCTTGGTGGCGATGACCACGTTGTCGCGCGAGCCGGCGAACTCCTTGAGCGCGCGGCCGGTGATCTCCTCGCTGACGCCGACGGAGTACATATCGGCGGTGTCGAAGAAGTTGATTCCAGCCTCAACGGCGCGACGGATGAGCGGCTTCGAGGCCTCTTCGTTCAATACCCACTCGCGCCACTGGCTGGTGCCGTAGGTCATCATGCCCAGACAAAGACGCGACACCTTGACGCCGGTGGTACCTAAACTGACATAATCCATCAAATACTTCTCCCATACAAGTAAGTTGCAGCAACCCTTGCGCTACCGAGTCCGGTTACTTGGATGAATTTTTCTGGAAGAAGTTGCGGGAACGAGGTCATGCGCCTGTTTCTAAGATGGAAGACAAATTGCCGCGAGAGCAGGATGTTTGCTTTGAGCTGGGTGAATCTCTAATGGAAACGATTGTGTTTGAACTCTGCGCCGAGACTGTCGATGCCTGTCTGGCGGCGGGTGACGGCGGCGCGCATCGCATTGAACTGTGCACGGCGCTGAGCGAGGGGGATTGACGCCGAGCCATGGTCTGATTCGCGAGGCGGTCCGAAGGAGTGGGCTACCGGTTCATGTACTGCTCCGTCCACGAGGTGGAGACTTTGTCTATAGCGCCGCAGAGCTGGACGTGATGCGCGAGGATCTGGAGCACGCTCGTCGGATGGGCGCGAGCGGAGTCGTTCTAGGCGTACTGCACCCGGATGGCACGGTAGACACGGAGAAGACTCGTGAGTTTGTAGCGATGGCCGGAGCACTCGAAGTCACCTTCCATCGCGCCTTTGACGATGTTGTGTGCCAGGAGCAGGCGCTTGAGGAGGTGATCGCTGCGGGGTGCAGGCGGGTGCTGAGCTCTGGCGGCGAACCGGATGTGGTCCGTGGTGTTGAATCGCTCGCTCGCCTGGGGAAGCTAGCCGCTGGGCGGATCGATGTCGCCGTTGGCGGAGGGTTGCGGCTGAACAATGCGGCAGCGGTTGCGCGGGCCACGAGAGCACGCCATTTTCATGGATCGTTACGCAGGGTTGCGAACCTGCTTGAAGGCGAAGACACTCTCAGCGGAATGCGCTTCACGGTCGCAAGCAATGATGTTCGCCAGATGGTCGAGACTCTGCGCAACGCATAGAGAACATCGTCTTCGTTTGCGCAGGAAGGGTGGACACGACAGGCGGAAGAGCCGCTTGCCGTGTCCGACGAGAGGATGCTACGCGCTTGCGAGCGTCAGCGAAGGTGGCACATCGGCGGAGTGAGTGCCGAATTCGAGGTTGGGCTCGCTGCCCATCTCGAAGACGATGCGGGCACCGTTCACGATGTCCCGATGATTGAACCAGGACTTCGTGTACGGCTTTCCATTGAAGCTGACGGACTGAATGTACTGGTCCGCCGGCGATTTGCGATGGGCGACGATCTCGAGCTGCTTGCCCTGACCGAGCTGCAGGTTGACGCGGTCGAACAACGGCGTGCCAAAGACATAGTTGCCGCTAACCGGATCGACGGAGTAGAAGCCCATCGAGCTC
>DATMOB010000107.1:0-135882 GCA_035568455.1 Granulicella sp. | reverse complement strand
AATGATCTCCAGATGCAGCAGGCCGAGGAAGCCGCAGCGGAAGCCGAAGCCGAGCGCCGCGGAGGACTCCGGCTCAAAGGAGAAGCTGGCGTCGTTCAAACGCAGCTTCTCAAGCGCGTCGCGCAGCATGGCGTGCTCGTGGGAGTCGACCGTGTAGAGGCCGGCGAAGACCATGCTCTTGATGTCTTCAAATCCGGGCAGCGCCTCGGTGCAGGGGTTCTCGACCGAGGTGAGGGTGTCGCCGACCTTGGTGTCGGAGACGTTCTTGATCGTGGCCACGAAGAAGCCGACCTCGCCCGCGCTCAGCTCGGTCATCTCCACCGGCTTCGGGGTCATGACGCCCATGCTCTCCACGTCGAAGACCTTGCCGTTCGACATGACCTTGATCTTCATGCCCTTGCGCAGCTTGCCGTTGATGATGCGGGCGAGCACGATGACGCCGCGGTAGGCGTCGAACCAGGAGTCGAAGATCAGCGCCTGCAGCGGCGCCTCAGGGTCGCCCTTGGGCGGCGGCAGCAGGTGGACGACGGCCTCGAGGATGGAGGCCACGTTGAGTCCGGTCTTGGCGGAGACTGCAATCGCATCATCGGCAGGCAGGCCGACCGACTTCTCGATCATCTCCTTGGTGCGCTCGATGTCGGCCGAGGGAAGGTCGATCTTGTTGATGACGGGGATGATCTCAAGCCCGTTGGAGATGGCCAGATAGGCGTTGGCCAGGGTCTGTGCCTCGACCCCCTGGCTGGCATCGACCACCAGCAGCGCGCCCTCGCAGGAGGCCAGTGAACGCGAGACCTCGTAGGAGAAGTCGACGTGGCCGGGGGTGTCGATCAGGTTGAGCTGATAGGTCTCGCCGTTCTCCGCCTTGTACATCATGCGGACGGTGTGCGCTTTGATGGTGATGCCGCGCTCGCGCTCCAGATCCATCGCGTCCAGCACCTGCGCCTGCATCTCGCGCGAGGTCAGCGATCCGGTCAGCTCCAGCAGCCGGTCGGAGAGCGTCGATTTGCCGTGATCGATGTGCGCGATGATCGCAAAGTTGCGAATATGATTTGGATCCATGGAATTGCGGAACGCCTCAGTATTCATCTTAACACTCGCAGTCAGCTGAGGTTGACCACGACAGCAGCCGCCCGGTGCGGCGACAGGTCTGCGGGCTAAGGGCCGCATCTGGCCGGAGAAAAGCTACATCTGGCCGGAGAAAAGCTGCATCGGTGCGCTGGCGGGCACATCCAAAGGGGTAGCCTGTAAGCGGCGCTCGTAGTCCCCGTCTCAGGAGGATTGAATGGCGACCCCATTTCTTCCCGGTTCGACGCCCGTCCCTCCCATCCTCGATACCCTCGGTGTCACCTCGGCGCGCATTCACTCTCCCTGTGATTTCATTCAGGCCCTGATGAAGCTGCAGCGGGCCGCGCAACTGATCACCTCCGCGCTTGATCTCGATGTTCTGTTCGACCGGGTGGTGAACGACATCGCCGCCTCGATCGGCTGTGTCGAGGTCTCCGTCTGGATGCGCGACGCCGAAGGCGAGGACATGGTGCTGCACGGAGCTCGCGGCTGCACCGTCTACAAAAAAGGCGAGCGGTTGAAGATCGGGAAGCGAGGTATGGTGGGCCATGTCGCCGCGACCGGCCGGATGCACTACGCCGGCGACGTGAGCATTGACCCCTACTACGTCGGCTGTGAAGCGGGCACCAAGTCCGCGGTGAGCGTTCCGCTGAGCGGTGGCGGTGAGGTCATCGGCGTCCTGTGCGTGGACCACCAGCAGACCTACGCCTTCTCCGAGGACCAGTTGCAGATCTTTGAAGCGCTGGCCGGGCATATCGCCGTAGCCATCGAGAACACCCGCCTGTTTCGTGGCGAGCGTCTGGAGCGGGAACGCCTGCAGAATGAGGCGGAGGAGGCGCGCGCCGTCCAGCAGTCGCTCCTGGTCAAGGCCGTTCCCCTGCTTCCCGGCTTTGCGTTCGAGACCGCGTGGAACCCCGCCGGGGCCGTGGCAGGCGACTGGTTCGACCTGATTGATCTGGGCGACGCCCGCTGCGGAATCGTACTTGCCGACGTCTCCGGAAAGGGAATGTCGGCGGCGCTGCTGATGTCGGCGACGCGCGCGATTCTGCGCTCGCTGGTGAAGCTCGATGCCTCCCCTGGACGGACCTTGGCTCAACTGAACCAGACCTTGCTCGAGGATTTTCCGCTCGGCAAGTTCGTGACCATGATCTACGCCGTCCTCAATGCGCATACGCGCGAGATCACCGTCGCCAGCGCCGGGCATCTGCGTCCGCTGCTGATCAACCACGAGTGCTCGTTCCTCGACATAGGGACCGGTCTGCCCCTGGGACTGGGCTCGTCTCCTTATCCCGAGTACACGCTGTCGCTTCATCCCGGTTCGCAGCTGCTGTTCTACACCGATGGCATCACGGAGGCTATGAACCGTGGCGGCGAAGAGTATGGGGCAGCACGGCTGGTCGAACACTTTCTCCGTCCCGGCGCCTGCGTCGAGCAGTTGATGGAGGAGGTGCGCCGATTCGCCCACGGCTCCGAGCACACCGATGACGCGACTGCCGTCCTGATCCGGAGCCGATGATTTCACCTACTCACTAACTGGCGGCCCGCACCGCCCTTCGTACCCTTCCAAGCGCAATTGTCCCTGTGCGCCTTACAATGAGCAGGAACGAAGGGCACGGATGAGACTAGACAAGCTGGTACGGCGGTGGCTTCCGGGAGTGGCGTGCGCGCCGCTGGTTCTGCTGGCTGGATGCCCGCGGGAGAACGCGACTGCTCCAGGCAAAGCGCCTGTGCAGGCGACGGCACCCGCGACGGTCGGCCAGACAGCGAATGCCGATGCAGCCAACCGCGCTACGCGGGCGACCACGGCGGCACAGAAGGCTGAGGCGGCGGCGAATGCTTCCAAGGCGCAGTTGCTCATCAGCCGCACCGAGGCGACCTATCGCAGCGGCGTGGAGAACTATCGCGCGGGACGGCTGGACGCGGCGCGGCAGGACTTCGACCTGGCTGTCGACACCATGCTGACCAGCGGCCTGGACCTGAAGGGCGATCCGCAGCTCGCCGAGGAGTTCGACCGGCTGCTGGACTCGGTGAATGCGCTCGAGATGGATGCGCTCAAGCAGGGCAATGGGTTTTCGCCCACCGTGGAGGCAGCGCCGCTCGATACGGCGGACGAGGTAACCTTTCCGGCGAACCCTGAGTTGACGGCGAAGTTGAACGCCGAGCTGAAGACCACCCAGTCCGACTTCCCGCTGGTGGTCAATGACTACGTGGCGGGCTTCATCAGCTACTTCACCAACTCCAAGGCAGGCCACGCCCATCTGCTGCGCTCGCTCGAGCGCGCCGGCAAGTACAAGGACATGATCTCGAAGGATCTGCGCGACGCCGGGGTGCCGCAGGACCTGATGTATCTCGCGGTGGCGGAGTCGGGCTTTCAGCCGCAGGCGCTGAATGCGAAGTCCGGCGCGGGTGGGATGTGGCAGTTCATGCCGACCGGAGCGTATGGACTCACCCGCAATGGATGGTTCGATGAGCGCTTCGATCCTGAGAAGTCCTCCAAGGCCTACGCGAAGTACATGAAGGAGCTCTACAACCAGTTCGGCGACTGGTACCTGGCCATGGCCGCCTACGACTGGGGTCCGGGCTATGTGCAGCGCGCGGTGATGCACACCGGCTACGCCGACTTCTGGGAGCTCTACCGGCGCAATGCCCTGCCGTCGGAGACCAAGGGCTACGTGCCCGGCATCATCGCCGCCATCATCATGGCCAAGAACCCGCAGCAGTATGGACTCGACAAGATGGTGCCCGAGCCGGCGGTGGTGTCGGACACCGTGACGGTCGACTTCGCGGTCGACCTGCGGCTGGTGGCGGACGTCACCGACGCTCGGCTTGAGGAGGTGCTGGCGCTGAACCCCAGCCTGCTGCGCATGCGGACCCCCGACTCGATGCCGTTCGACCTGCACCTCCCGGTGGGAACCAAGGATGTCTTCCTGGAGCGGATGAAGTCGATTCCCGAGGAGAAGCGGACCTCGTGGCGCTTCCACACCGTGAAGCCGGGTGAGTCGCTGGGAGCGATTGCGACCTCCTTCCATGCGAAGCTCACGGACATCGCGGAGACCAACGACATCGGCGTGACCGACACCGTCAGTCCCGGCGACGAGTTGGTGATTCCCGTCGCGACCGCCGCCGCCAACGGCTCGCACCCGCAGTTCTACACCACCAAACGAGGCGACACGCTGGTTACGGTGGCGGACCGCTTCAACGTGTCGGTCGAGAATCTGCGCGCATGGAATCATCTCAAGGCGAGCACGGTCAACCTAGGGCGCAGGCTTCAGGTCTCCGAGCCGGCGCGGCTCGCGCCTTCGCTGCGGGTGCGTGGACGCAGCCGTCGTGGACTTCACGGCGTGCAGGCGAGCACGGCGGTGGCGAGCCGGACCTTGCCCACCGCTTCCCATGACGGCAAGGGGAACGCCAGCAAGGGAAGCGCTGGAAGCCGCAATTCTAAAGGCGATTCGCGATCGTCGAAGGCTTCGTCTCGGGCGCGCGGAGGGCACGTCGAGAAGAGTTCCTTGCATCGTTCGAGCGCGGCCACAAAGAAGAACAAGCAAAAGGCTGCACGATAAGCTTCCATATTGAAAAGAGTTCTTGCTATCGTTAGCCTAGCGATGCAGACTGTTGCTAGAATCTTGCCGCGCTGCGCTATGCACTCTCGTCACTGCGGAACATAGAGCAAAGGCGATACGCGAAGGTAGCAACGACAACCAGGATGGAACGATTGCGAAGCGTGCTGAGCGTCAAGGAGAATAAAGCGATGAAGTTCGATGGATTCGAAGAGCTCGAAGAGGCAACCAAGCTGCAATCTGCGGCCAATGGCAACCACGATGATGACGACGATGAGGACGAAGCCGGATTCAATCACGGAAATGGACGTAGCCACGACTTCGACGCCAGCGACGCCGAAGACGATGAAGAAGAAGAGGTCACGATGACCTCGGACGATGACGACGAACTCGAAAATTTCGACGCAGATGCCGATGAAGGTGGGGAAGAGGACACGGAGGCTGACAAGCTGCTGGTTGCATCGACCCACAAGGAGGAGGCTGACCTGTTGAGCAAGCCCCCGTCGCCGGTCACTGGATACACCCCGCCCAGCGGTCTCTCCAAGCAGCCGCAGCCGAACGAGGTTGCGGTAAGCGTGGGACAGGCGACCGTGAGCGCGAAGCAGGCCGCAAAGAAGTCTGCCGCCGCGAAGAAGACGGCCCCAGCAAAGAAAGCGGTCGCAATCAAGCTCGTCGGCGCGGCGAAGAAGGCTCCCGCAAAGAAGGCCGCCGCTCCTGCGAAGAAGGCCGTAGCGAAAAAGATCGCCGCGAAGAAGCCCGCTGCGAAGAAGGTTGTCGCCAAGAAGTCGGTCGCCAAGAAGACCGTCGTGAAGAGCGCGGCCAAGAAGGTTGCGCCGGTGAAGAGCCCGGCGAAGAAGACTGCGGCGAAGCGTACTGCCGTCAAGTCGATATCAGGATCTGCCGCGAAGAAGTCCAGTGCAACGCGCGGCGGTAAGGCTGCCCCTAAAAAGGCGCCTGGAAGCAAACGCACTACCCGCAGCACAAATCAATGGAAGAGAGGTATTACCTTGGCAACGAAGAAAGCAGCAGCAAAGAAGGCTCCCGCAAAGAAGGCCGCCGCAAAGAAGGTCGTAGCAAAGAAGGTTGTCGCGAAGAAGGTCGTCGCGAAGAAGGTCGTCGTGAAGAAGGCAGTTGCGAAGAAGGCAGCTCCTGCGAAGAAGGCTGTTGCGAAGAAGGCTCCGGCAAAGAAGACGGCGGCCAAGAAGTAATCGCACTCAGACGCAACTTCTAGTTGCGGTAGCAAGCACTGCAGCAGTTTGAAGTTAAGGCAAGCAAAAAGGCCCGGTCTTCTCGATTCTGAGAGCCCGGGCCTTTTTGCGTCTGCTGGTTGGTAGCTGGGGTTACTTCTTGGCCTCCTCCAATGCGCTGAGGACCTGGTCGCTATGGTTCGCCGGGTTCACATCGGTCCAAACCTTCACCACCTTGCCCTTGGGCGAGATCAGGACGGTCTCACGCTTGGCAAAGGACATGGCGGGCGAGCCATCGGCCTTGGCCGGCATCGTCCGCATCGGGATGCCGTAGGCGTCGATCACCTTGTGGTCGGGATCGGCCAGCAGCTTGAAGGTCAGCGAGTCCTTCGAGCAGAAGGTCTTGTGGCTCTCGACGGTGTCGAGCGAGACCCCCAGCACGACCGCATTCAGCGCGTCGTACTTCGGCAGGTCGCGCTGGAAGTTATGCGCCTCCAGCGTGCAGCCGCTGGTCATGTCCTTGGGGTAGAAGTAGAGCACGACCCACTTCCCCTTGTAGGAGCTGAGGCTGACCGGCGTCTCCTCCTGCGAGGGCAGGGTGAAGGCGGGAGCCGTGCTTCCAACCGCGATCTCCGCAGCCCAGGCGCGGGGCGCTGAGACGGACGCAGCGGTCAATGCGAAGAGGAAAAGGGCAGGGATGGTCGAGGCGGCGCGAATTCCAAAGCGGATCATGTCAGTCTCCTGAGGTGCATGCCCAGTATGACGGAACAGCCCAGCCTATGGCTGCGCGATCACACAAATATCCGCGCTCTCCGCCGCCTGCACCACCGCCTCCTGATCGAAGATGAGAGTGCGGCCTGCCTCGATGGCCAGGCAGGTGGCGCCGGCGCTGCGCATGCTCTCGATCGTGGCCAGCCCAATGACGGGTACATCGAACCGCATGTCCTGATTGGGTTTGGCGACCTTCACCACGGTCAGCGAGCGGCTCAGCGTCGAATCCTTTCCGCAACCCGGCAGGCCGTCGTCCTCGAGCGTCTTGAACAGCGCTCCGGCGCGCGCGATGGTGGCGTCGGTGCCCTCCATGGCCTCGACCGCGACGCAGGCCTGCGCTGCGATCACCACCGTTTGGCCGAGATCGTAGCCCGCGATGGCGCGCGCCACCGTCCGGCCGTACACGATGTCCTTCGCCTCCTCCTCGGTGGGCGGGCGGCGAGTGAGCACGCCGGCCTGGGCCAGCAGCGGCTCCAGATACTGGGTCGAGCTGATCAGCTCGATGCCCTCGTCGCCGAGTACCTTGGCGACCGCGCCCAGCAGCATGTCGGTCGAACGCGTGCGCAGCGAGAGCAGCAGCTTGGCCAGCCGCCAGTCCGGGCGAATGGAGGAGAAGATCTGCTTGTGCTTGACCTGGCCGGCCATGACGGCGCGGCGCACGCCCTCGCGTTGGAAGGTCTCGATCAGCCGCGAGAGCTCGCCCAGTGAGAGCCAGTGCACGCGGATGTGAGCGTCGCGCTGCGCCCGTTCGTCCATCTCTGGGTCGGTCTCCTCCTTGATGGCGGCGACCACCACCCGGAGGTTATGGGCGCGCGCAGCATCAAGCAGCAGAAAAGGGAAGCGGCCATTGCCGGCGATCAGCCCGAGCGTCTCCATAAACTCCTACTTTGGACTCTTACTTGATGACGCCGCGTTCGCTCTTCGCGACAAACTCGGCGAGGTAGGCGACGTGCTCGCTGGGCGACTCGGCGAGCGTCTCCCGGATAGCGTCGAGTGCCTGCGAGGTGTTGCGCTTGGAGCTCAACAGCAGCCGATAGGCATGACGCAGCTGCTTGAGTTCGGTGGGAGTGAAACCCTTGCGCTCGAGACCGACCTTGTTGATGCCGTAGGCACGGTTGTTGCGCTCGATCGAGGTCAGCGAGAAGGGCAGAACGTCCTGCGTGATGGTGGTCCCGCCGCCGATGTAGGAGTACTTACCGATGCGGCAGAACTGATGCACCGGGCAGAGCGCGCCGACCACAGCGTAGTCCTCGACCGTGACATGGCCGGCGAGCGTCGCCGCGTTGGCCAGCACGCAGCCGTTGCCGATGTGCGAGTCGTGGCCGATGTGGGTGTAGGCCATGATCAGGCAGCCATCGCCCACCGAGGTCGTGCCGCCTCCACCGGGGGTTCCGCGGGAGATGGTGACGTACTCGCGAATGGCGTTATCCGCGCCGATGTTCAAGCGCGTGTCCTCGCCCCGGTACTTCAGATCCTGGGGCGCGATGCCCAGGCAGGCGAAGGAGTAAACCTGGTTGCCGCTGCCCAGGGTGGTGTGGCCGTCGATCACAACGTGCGAGACCAGCTCGCAGTTCTCGCCCAGTACGACGTTCGGGCCGATGGTGCAGAAGGGGCCTATGCTGCAGCTCTCCGGAATGACCGCACCCGCGGCGACGACGGCAGTTGCATGAATGCTCACGCGGGCGTGACCTCGGCGCTCGGAGCCTCGGCCGCAGCCGGCTTCGCGGCGCGGGGAACCAGCATGCAGGTCACCGTCGCCTCGCACGCCACCTTGCCGTCCACCGTGGCGACGCCCAGCATCTTGACCGCCATCCGCCGCCAGTTGATCACCGTAACCTCGATGCGCAGCTGATCGCCCGGCACCACCGGCTTGCGGAACTTGGCGTTGTCGATCCCCGTGAACACCATCAGCTTCTGGTCGCGATCGGGAATCTCGGTGAGCAGAAGAGCGCCGCCCGCCTGGGCAATCGCCTCGACCATCAGAACCCCGGGCATGATCGGGTAGTCGGGAAAGTGGCCGGTGAAATGAGGCTCGTTCGCGGTGACGTTCTTGATCGCCACGATGCGCTTGGTGCGCTCCATCTCGATGACGCGGTCGATCAGCAGAAACGGATAACGATGCGGCAGGATCGCCATGATCGCGGCGATGTCCATCGTCTGCCCCGTTGGCTGGGTCGTTGGCGTCTGCTCCGGCTGGGGAGCGATTTCAGGGGAATTCTCAGGCATGACAGCATTGAGTATAAACTGCGGCCCATAAATCCCTCGTCCCAAAGCCTCGACTCACGACCCGCTGACGCTACTTCTTCTTGCCTTTGAGCGGCCGCTCGACGTCGAACATCTCCGGCGTCAGCGGAACGGCGTACTCGATCTTGGTGAAGAAACGTTGATTGGAGAGGTCGCCGTTGTGATAGCGGCTGATGGTGAAGGGGGTCTGCAGCCCCTCGATCAGGTGGTAGTCCTCGTACTGCTCCTCGTCCTCGTCGTAGTCCTTGAAGGTACTATTGCGGGTCTGGAAGCTGCGCCGCAGCGGCAGATGAGTGCTGGCATCGAGCTCCAGCGTGACCGAATCGTTGTCCGCGCCGAGCAGGGTTACCTTCTCCGCCATGCGTCGTTCGACCATGCTCGTACCCTCGTAGAGCACCACGACGTCGGGCTGCTTCAGCCAGGTCTGGACGATCACCTCGATCGAGTGCGAGCGCCGCCGCAGTGCCTCCTGCACCTGGTCCTCAGGCAGCGGCTTGTTTCCCTTATAGGTGATCTCGTAGCCGTTGGTAGGAGTCCAGATCTGCACGATGTCATGTTTCTTGGTGAACTCGATCCGCTCCGCCTCGGGATGGCTGGCGTCGGCAAAGCGGGTGTAGTCCCAGAAATCGATGACGTTCAGCGTGGGATTGCCGCGAAAGAAGCTCGCCGTGTGGCCTTGCCGCAGCATGCTGGTGCGGTTCAGCCAGGCCGGGCCGCCGAGCGCCTCCACCATCTGCTCGAGCAGCTGGCGTCCGCGCCGATCCTGCTCCTGGCTGCTGACCGGCGGCGGCGCCGCACTGGGAATCGCCGAGGCCTGGGCCAGCAGCGCTTGCGCAGGCGCCAGGACTGCGACGGCGAGCAGGCCCGGGCCGAGGCTCAGGCTGAGGCCGATTCCGATTCTCAATCCAAAATCCAGAGCTGTAGCGCGAGCCTTCATCTCTCTGCCTCGATTGCTGCCTCGTTCGTCCTCAGCCTACTCGAAACCCGACCGCCTTAACCTACCAGCACCGCTCCGCCGTTGACATTGAAGATCTCGCCCGAGCAGAAGCCGGCCAGCGGCGTGCACAGGAACAGGATGGGCCCGGCGATCTCCTCCACCGAGCCGACCCGGCCCAGCGGAATCACGCTCATGATCTTGCTCGAGACGGCGGGATCGTTCAGCACCGCCTGCGACATCTCGGTCGCCACCCAACCCGGCGCCACGCAGTTGGCATAGATGCCCTGCCCGGCGAGCTCGCTCGAAAGACTCTTGGTCATCGAGATCAAAGCTCCCTTGCTGGCGGCGTAGTCGGCATGGAAGGCCTCGCCGCGCTGCCCGGCGGTCGAGCTGACCAGCACGATGTGGCCACGCGCGGAGGTAACCTCTGACTGCGGCTGCGCCTGCATCTGCGCCACCGCGGCCTGCACCAGGCCGAAGGCGCTGTCGAGGTTGATGCCCAGCGTGCCCCGCCACTGCGACGTGGGCATGGTGGCGATCGGAGCATCATGCGAGGGCCAGATGCCGTGGTTGACCACCAGGCAGTCCAGCCGTCCCAGCGCGCGCACGGCGGAGGCGACCAGGGCGCGGCCGTCCTCGGCGGTGGCCAGATCCTGCTGCAGGGCGACGCATTCGGCTTGGCCGTCCTTAGATTCATCCCCGCCGCCGCACTCGGCCGCCAGAGCGTTCGCAGTCGCGGTGGCCGACTGGTAGCTGAACGCGACCCGTGCGCCGGCCTGCCGGAACATCCGCACCGTCGCCGCGCCGATGCCGCGCGAACCTCCGGTGATGAGAGCGGTACGGCCGGCCAGCGACAGCGGAACGCCCGCCTGATTCAACGTTGAAACGGAACTCGAATTGCTAGAAGCGAAAGAGGTCATTAGATTGACGCTACGAAATATATTGTCGCGGCGCAAGCCGCGAAGCCCTATGCTTCATCTGAGTCAAGGAGGTTTTTGGAATGAATAAAGCAATTCTTGCGGCACGTATTCTGCTGGGCGCCTTGTTTCTTTTCTTTGGCCTGAACATGTTCTTCCACTTTCTCAACATGCCGATGCCTACCGGAGATGCCGGCACCTACCTCGGTGTCCTCTTTGTTCACCACTTCCTGCATGTTGTAGCGACGCTCCAGGTCGTGGGCGGCGTGCTCTTGCTGGTGGGCCGGTTTGTTCCTCTCGGACTGGTGCTGCTTGGGCCAGTGGTCGTCAACATCCTGCTCTACCACCTGCTGCTGGAGCCGACCGGCGCCGCTCCGGGTGTCGTCGTAGGCATCCTGGAACTCTTCCTGCTCTACGGCTACCGCAAGTCCTTCCGCGGTCTGTTCGACGCCACGCCAGAGGTCTAGTACAGCAGCCTCTCACGGGTTCGCTAAAGCTCACTCCTCGTCGGCCTTCTTGCTGGCGAGGAGTGCTTTGCGTTCGGCGATGAGCCGCTTGCGCTCGGCCGCCGGCATGTCCAGCACCTTACGGGTGCGGGGCGGCAGCTTGTCCAGCGTGATCTGGTGGGCGGCGCGCAGTTCAAACTCCCACTCCGCGGGACGGAAGACGCTCCAATCATTCGCAGCAACCCAATAGACGCGGGCCAGGTAGGGTGCGGGGGAGATGCCCTCGATCTCCAGCAGCTCGGCGAAGCGCTCCTGCCCCGCCGCGTACGACAGCACGCCGCGTCCATCGGCATCCAGATTCAGCAAGGCGAACATCTTGCCCCCGATCGCCTTGTCTGCCACCCAGAAGACCAGATTGTCGCCCCACTGGACCGTCTCAACGACGTGGGGCAGCTTAAGTAGGAAGGCGCGAATCCGTTCGGCATCCATGGCGTCAGTATAGGACGGCAGGCGGTGCGGAATCCTGCTGCCAGAACAGGTCGGAGAGACGCGGTCGGCTCTGGATCGTTCTGGAGCGTCCTAGGCGCGGTTGTTCTCCCGCAGCAGGCTCTCTTCTTCTTCCTCTTCGAGCACCATGTCGCGGTACTCGATCGCGTCGAAGACCTCGCCGCACAGTTGGCACTCGACAAACTCAGTGTCTTCGTCGCGTGCGACGACGCGGACTTGCGGGTGTTTGCAATGCGCGGCAATTGGTTTCATCGGAGGAATGGGAAGATTCTGCCTCGACTCGGCCACGCTGTCAACGGAGTTTTGCTGAATTTTACCGCGATGTAGGCGAGCGCCGCCTTTTTGGCACAGTTCCATAAGCCCGCGCTGCAGCAGCCCCAATCGAGCACCGCCAGATTCAGCCTGTGACCGCCTTCCTCTGTTCTGTCCCTCATCCCCGGCCCATGAAGCGGCAAGAAAGCTGCGAGCTGGCGGTTGCGTCCGGAAAACTCTCGCCGTACACTGTATCTAAGACCGAATGGGTCTGGATTCCGCGCAGGAAGCGAGACCGAAGCCAACCCAGCGGACAACGTAAGAGAGTAGAAGGGCAAGAAGCGAGAATTCCATGCTGCGGCTCACCAAAAAAGCCGATTACGGTCTGATGGCGCTAAAGTACCTCGCCGAGCAGGCGGCCGGCGCAGGCGTGTCCGCGGCGGATACTCCGGGCAGCGGCCAAGGCTCGGCGCAGAGCGCGAAGGATATCGCTGAGGCCTACCATATTCCTCCGCAGCTCCTCGCCAAGATTCTCCAAGTGCTTGCAAGAAATGGACTTCTCGTCTCGCACGCGGGCACGCACGGAGGCTACTCGCTGGCCCGCCCGGCCTCCCAGATCACCGCCTTCGAGGTGATCCGAGCGATCGACGGCCCGCTCTTCATCACCAGTTGCATTACCATTCACGGAGCTTGCGACCTGGCCGGGCATTGCACCATCAAAGAACCACTCCGCAAGGTCAACGACAGCATCAAAGACCTGCTGAGCGGCCTCAGCATCGCGGACTTGGCAGATCCGCCAGAGAGCAGTAGGCACGAGAACGAGGCAGCGGTCGGTGGCGGCCTCGTCAGCATCGCCGTCTGACAGCTTCAACGGCACAGTTTTGTAGTAGAGCACTTTGAGCAGTGAACCAGAACAAGAAAGTACGTGCAGTAGCACAAGGGGAGTTTCGATGAGCGCAAATTCGTTGGGTGTAGATATGATCGTTGCCCAGAGCAAGACTCCACTGCCGGAGGGCGTACACCTGCCCCTCTACATGGATAACCACGCGACCACGGCGATGGATCCGCGCGTCCTCGAGGCGATGATGCCCTACTTCAGCGGCAAGTTCGGCAACGCCGCCAGCCGCAACCACGCCTTTGGCTGGGAGGCCGAGGCCGCCGTCGAGACCGCCCGCGAGCAGATCGCCAAGCTCATCGGCGCCACCGCCAAGGAGATCATCTTCACCAGCGGCGCCACCGAGTCCAACAACCTCGCCATCAAGGGCGTCGCCGAGATGTACCGCGAGCGCGGCAACCACATCATCACCCAGGTCACCGAGCACAAGGCCGTGCTCGACACCTGCAAGCGCCTCGAGAAGCTCGGTTACGAGATCACCTATCTGCCGGTGCAGGCCGACGGCCTGATCTCGCTCGACGATCTCAAGGCCGCCTTCACCGACAAGACCATCCTGGTCAGCATCATGTTTGCCAACAACGAGATCGGCGTCATCCAGCCGGTCGCCGAGATCGGCAAGCTCTGTCACGAGAAGGGCGTCATCTTCCACACCGACGCCGTCCAGGCCGTCGGCAAGATCCCGGTCAACGTGCAGGCGATGAACATCGACCTGCTCTCGCTCTCCGGACACAAGATCTACGGCCCCAAGGGAGCCGGCGGCCTCTACGTCCGTCGCCGCAACCCGCGCGTCCAGCTCACCGAGCAGATCAACGGCGGCGGCCACGAGCGCGGCATGCGTTCGGGCACGCTGAACGTCCCGGGCATCGTCGGTCTGGGCAAGGCCTGCGAGATCGCCGGTGAGGAGATGGAGGTCGAATCCAAGCGCCTCACCGAACTGCGCGACTACATGAAGGCGAAGTTCGAGAACGCGCTCGACTACGTCCACGTCAACGGCAACATGGAGCATCACCTGCCCGGCAACCTCAACATGAGCTTCGTCTATGTCGAGGGCGAGAGCCTGCTGATGGGCATCAACGACATCGCCGTCTCCTCCGGCTCGGCCTGCACCTCGGCCACCCTCGAGCCCAGCTATGTGCTCAAGGCGCTCGGCCTGGGTGACGACGTCGCCCACTCCTCCATCCGCTTCGGCCTCGGTCGCTTCAACACCAAGGCGGAGGTCGACTACGTCGCCGACAAGCTGATCACCACCGTCAGCAAGCTGCGCGAACTCTCGCCGCTCTACGAGATGGTGAAAGAGGGAATCGACCTGAGCAAGATCGAGTGGGCCGCGCACTAAGCCCTAGCGTTCAGAACTCAACCGGCGACCTAACCGTCGCGAGATCATCCAAACAGTTAGCACCAGGAGAGACAAAATGGCATATAGCGACAAGGTAGTAGACCACTACGAACATCCCCGCAACGTCGGCACCCTCGACAAGAGCTCGGACGAGGTCGGCACCGGCCTAGTCGGCGCGCCCGAGTGCGGCGACGTCATGCGCCTGCAGATTCGCGTCAACCCCGAGACCCAGGTCATCGAGGACGCGAAGTTCAAGACCTTCGGCTGCGGCTCGGCCATCGCCTCCAGCTCGCTCGCCACCGAGTGGGTCAAGGGCAAGACCGTCGCCGAGGCCCTCGCCATCTCGAACACCGACATCGTCAAGGAGCTGGCGCTTCCTCCGGTCAAGATTCACTGCTCGGTGCTCGCCGAAGATGCGATCCGTGCGGCGATCGGTGACTGGAAGAAGAAGAACAACGTCGCCGAGGGCGCGGAAGCGACCGCGACCGCAGCCGCTCACTAAGCGGCTCCCGGCAAGCGACGCTGGTTATTGAAGGAAGGTAGTAAGCCGCCGCGCCCGATGGCGAAGGGCGCGGCGATCGAGTGTGAGCAAATTCCCTATGGCAATGGTGACCCTACAAACCGAAACCAGCCGCACCGGCCAGGCTCCCAAGCCCGCCGAGCCGGTCTCGCCGCTCGCCGGCGTGACCCTGCTCACCGCCGACGGCCAGTCGCCCGAGCAGAAGGGCATCCAGCTCACGCCGCGCGCGCTGAAGCGCATCCGGATTGCCATGGCGAAGGAGAACATCACCCCCGACCAGGGCGGCCTGCGCGTCGGCATCCAGGGCGGCGGCTGCTCCGGGCTGAGCTACAACATCCGCTTCGACACCCAGCCTCGCGAGCGCGACCGGGTCTACGCCTTCTCCCAGACGCACCTCGACCCGTCCGCCACCGACGCTCCGCCGATCCGCATCTTCGTCGATCCCAAGAGCTTCATCTACCTGCACGGCATGGTGCTCGACTACGAAGAGACTCTGATGCGCCAGGGCTTCAACTTCATCAACCCGCACTCAACCAAGAGCTGCGGCTGCGGCTCCAGCTTCTCGACGTAATCCTGCCGTGTCTCTCGCTGCCGCTCTCCCTATGACTTATTTCGAATTTTTCTCCCTTCCGCGCAAGCTCACGCTGGACGTCCCTGCGCTCGAGAAGCACTTTTACTCCCTCAGCCGCAAGCTGCATCCGGACCGCTTTGCCGGCAAGTCCGTCGCCGAACAGGAGGCCGCGCTCGCTCAGAGCTCGCTGCTCAACGACGCCTACCGAACCCTCAAGGACCCCATCGCCCGCACCCAGTACCTGCTGACCCTCGAAGGCATTCAGCTTGAAGAACAGTCCCGGGCGGCCACCGATGCGGCCCGCGTCAGCGGCACGGAGAAGAAGCAGGTCGTTCCGCCCGAGCTCCTCGAAGAGGTCTTCGAACTGAACATGCAGCTCGCCGAGATGCGCGCCGCCAGACAGATGGGCGAGAGTCCCGAGGACGAGCCCGAGCTGCTTCGTGATCTGCTGGCCGCCAAGGCCTCCTTCGACGAAAAGATGCTTCAGACCCAGGCCGAACTCGAAGCTCTCTGGACGAAGTGGGACGCAGCCGTCGATGCCTCCGACACCGCCGCCCAGACCGCTACCCGCGATGCGATGGTTGTCCTGCTCAACCAACGCAGTTACCTGCGCAACCTCGTTCGCGACGTCAACGAAGCGCTCGAATAGCCGCCTCCCGGCGCTGCCTTCCACAGGACAGCCAGGCCGCGACCCAACAGATGCACCATTGACTCGGCGCCGACGTGACCCAGAGGTCCGGCGAAAAAGGATTGGAACCATGGCAGAAGAACGCGTAGTAGGCATCGATCTCGGCACCACCAACTCGCTCGTCGCCTTCATGCAGGGCGACCAGCCGGTGGTCATTCCCGGTGAAGACGGCGATCGCCTCGTGCCCTCGGTGGTCGCCTGGACCGATGACGGCATCGCCGTCGGCCACTCCGCCCGCACCACCCTGCTCACCGACTCCGCTAACGCCGTCTACTCGGCCAAGCGCCTGATGGGCCGCGACATCGCCGACGTGCAGGACGAGCTCAAGCTCTTCCCCTTCCGGCTGGTCGATGGCCTCAAGCCGGGCGAGGTCCTGAAGCTCAACGTCGGCGGCCTCGCGCTCACCCCGCCCGAGATCTCCGCCTACATCCTGCTCCAGCTCAAGAAGAACGCTGAGCGCTTCTTCGGCGCGCCCGTTGCCAAGGCGGTCATCACCGTTCCCGCCTACTTCAACGACGCCCAGCGCCAGGCCACCAAGGACGCCGGCCGTATCGCCGGCCTCGACGTCCTCCGCCTGGTCAACGAGCCCACCGCCGCCGCGCTCGCCTACGGCCTCGACAAGAACAAGGACGGCCTCATCGCTGTGTATGACTTCGGCGGCGGCACCTTCGACATCTCCATCCTCAAGCTGCACGAGGGCATCTTCGAGGTCATCGCCACCAACGGCGATACCCACCTCGGCGGCGACGACATCGACAACCTGCTGATCGCCATCGCCCTCGACGACATCGCCGGCGACGCCGAACTGAACGTCGGTGGCGCCGTACGCAGCAACGGCGAAACCATCCAGGAGATCCGCAAGGCCGTCATCGAGGCCAAGATCGCCCTCTCCACCGCCGACTCCGCCCGCCTCAACGTCGCCCTGCCGAACGGCCAACATTACACGCGCGAGATCACCCGCGCGCAGTTCGAGCAGCTGATCGCCTCCGTCATCGCCCGCACCGCCGCGCCCTGCCGGCAGGCGCTCAAGGACGCACAGCTCACCCCCGCGCAGATCGACGAGGTCGTTCTGGTCGGCGGGTCTACTCGTATCCCGGCTGTACGGGCTCTCGTAGACACGGTCTTCGAGCTTAGCGCCCGCGGCAAGAAGCCCCACACCGAGCTCAACCCCGACGAGGTCGTCGCCCTGGGCGCTGCCGTCCAGGCGCAGATCCTCTCCGGCAGCGCCAGCGGCTCCGCCACCGAAGACCTCTTGCTGCTCGACGTCACCCCGCTCTCGCTCGGCATCGAGGCGCTCGGCGGCGTCGTCTCGAAGATCATCCAGCGCAACTCGACCATCCCGGCCAGCGCCACCGAGCACTACACCACCGGCGTCGACGGCCAGACCAACGTCGCCATCCACGTCGTGCAGGGCGAACGGGAGCTGGCCAGCGACTGCCGGTCGCTCGCGCGTTTTGACCTCAAGGGCATTCCCCCCATGATGGCCGGCCTGCCCCGCATCGAGGTCAAGTTCCTCATCGACGCCAACGGCATTCTGCACGTCAGTGCCCGCGAGCAGCGCAGCGGCAAGGAGGCCGAGATCGAGGTGAAGCCCACCTACGGCCTCACCGACGAGCAGGTCGAGACCATGATCCTCGAGTCCTTCGACTACGCCGAGCAGGACATCGAACAGCGTCAGCTGATCGAGGCCAAAAACGAGGCCGAGACCATCCTCGGCGCCGTCGAGAAGGGCCGCGAACACCCCTCCTTCCAGCTGCTCAGCAGCGACGAGATCGCCACCATCGATGCCGGCATCACCGAGCTCCAGGCCTCGCTCGAAGGCGCCAGCTACAAGGTCATCCGCCAGGGCATCGAGCGTCTCGATCAGGCCACCCGCCGCTTCGCCGAGCTGATGATGGACTCCGCCGTCTCCGGCGCCATGAAGGGCCAGACCATGACCGCCGCGGGTGAGTCCATGGGAGCCGGCCCCACCGCGCCGCACCCCTTCGCCAAGGCCGAGATCGACTCCTCCAAGCAGGAGATTCCCAAAAAGATCTAAGTCACGAATCGATCGGCGGTCCCCATCGCCCAAGCTCCGCCTGCGTGCGCGCTTGTGGATACGTCGAAAAACCAACAGAATAGAGTCCATCATGTCCGAACACGAATTGAAGCCGTTGCCCTCCGTCGATCTCTCCCAGCCGCCTGCGGCGAACATGGTCCGCGTCACCTTCCTGCCTGAGAACAAGACCGTCGAGTTCCCCTTTGACACCCTGCCCTACGACGGTCACGGCGAGCCCATGAGCTTCCTCGACGTCGCCGAGAACTACGGCATCTTCCTCGATCACGCCTGCGGCGGCGTCTGCGCCTGCACCACCTGCCACCTCTGGGTCAAAGACGGCGCCAAGGGCATCAGCGAGCCCGAGGACAAGGAGCTCGACCGCATGGAGACCGCCGCCGACGTCCAGCTCAACAGCCGCCTCGGCTGCCAGGCCGTCATCGAAAAGCCCGGTGCCTACATCGTCGAGATTCCCAAGTGGAACCGCAACTACGTGCAGGAAGGCAAGCCCTCCACCGCAGCGTCCTAGAGCCGTTCTCGAGGGAGGGTGCGATCACGACCTGGCGGCTGCCTCCAGTACATCTGGTTGGTTGCTTCCAGGTAAGCCAAGACTTTAGCTTTGGCGTTCAGCGCCAGAAAAGACGCGGGCTTTAGCCCCTGGGGTATGCTTTCCCCAGCCTCCATCAACCTCTTGACTGCCTTTCAGGAGTTACAAAAATGCCCCGCGAGATCACCTGGACCGACGTCCTCGAAATCGGAATCCAACTGCAGGAGAAGTACCCGGACATCGAGCCCTACAGCGTCCGCTTTACTGACCTGCACCGCTACATCACCGAGCTCGCCGGCTTCGTCGGCGATCCCGCCAAGTCCAACGAGACCATCCTCGAAGCCATCCAGACCGCCTGGAACGCCGAGTACGAGGACGCCAAGTAGAAGCATGTTCTCACCGTTTTCTTCAGCCAGACCTTGCGTCAATAGAGTAGGCTAACGCGCATGGAGCACATCATCGACGGAGTCCTCCGCTTCCAGCGCGAGGTCCATCCCAATCAGGAAGCGCTCTTCCACTCGCTCGCCCTCGCGCAGGCGCCCTCGGCCATGTTCATCGGCTGCTCGGACTCGCGCATCGTCCCCGAGATGCTCACCGACCAGGGCCCGGGCGAGCTGTTCGTCGTGCGCAACGCCGGCAACATCGTCCCGCCGCACTCGGGCGAGCCCGGCGGCGTCACCGCCAGCATCGAGTACGCCGTCGCCGTGCTCGGCATCCCCGACATCGTCATCTGCGGCCACTCCGGCTGCGGCGCCATGACCGCCATCCTGCGCGGCGCCGAGAAGCTCGAAGAGCTTCCCGCCGTCGCCCGCTGGCTGCACTACGCCGACCGCGCCCGCGACTCCGTCGCCCGCGAGTTCGGCCACGATCACAAGAACCAGCACTCCACCGAAGCGCAGAAGCTCAACGCCCTGGTGCACGAGAACGTTCTCACCCAGCTCGACAACATCCTCACCCATCCCAAGGTGGCTGCGGCGGTCGAGAAGAAGCAGCTCCGCCTGCACGGCTGGGTCTACGACATCGGCTCCGGGGGCGTCGACACCTACGACGCCCGCGTCCGCAAGTTCGTACCCATCGGCGGCGACCCCTTCGCCAACGCCACCCCCACCGAATAGCCAGCAGCCACGCCTAAGCTCCGGGTGCCCCATCCATCGCAGCCTCACCGCGATGGGTGGGACGAAAACTCAGCCCCTACGCCGCAGCAACTGCGCCGGCAGCTTCGATCCCGTCCCCAGCAGCACACCCCCGCTCAGCGCCGCCCACACCACCGTCCCCACCGCAATCGCGATCAGGTCCCCGCGATATCCGCGGCCGAGATGCAGCGAGCGCACGCAGATCGAAGTTCCGATATAACTCACCAGCGCCGCCGCCAGCGCCCCTCCCAGCTCTCCGTACTCGAGCCCCTGGATATGCACCAGGCGCTGGCGGTGCAGCAGCACCGCCAGCGTCACCACGCTCAGCACCATGCCGACGTCCGAGGCCACGGCCAGCCCGGCTACGCCCATCCCGTGAAAGAACAAGGCGTAGATGGGAATCGATACCAGCGTCACCGCCCATCCCGCAATCGCCGGCGTCATCGTATTGCCCGCCGCATAGAAGCTGCGCGAGTAGATCGCCTGCGCCGACCACACCGCGATCGACACCGCAAAGATTGTGAAGTACTCCGAGGTCTCGACCGCGTCCTCGAGCTTGAACGATCCGCCGCGAAACAAGTCGATGATCGGGAACGAGAGCGCCACCATCCACGCCCCCGCTAGCAGCGCCGTCGCCACTACCCGCGAGACTGACCGGTTCACCGCACCCGCGAACTCCGCCATCTTACCCTGCGCAAAGAGCGAGGAGAAGAATGGCAGCGAGGCCGCCCCCGCAGCCGAGCCAATGATCGTCATCGGCGAGTTGAACAGGCTCTTCGCCACCGTCAGGCGCGATATCCCGCCCGCGACCGACGACGCGTAGTAGCTCGCAATCCAC
This sequence comes from Granulicella sp., assembly GCA_035568455.1. GTDB lineage: Bacteria > Acidobacteriota > Terriglobia > Terriglobales > Acidobacteriaceae > Edaphobacter. Next base: position 115,436 of record DATMOB010000107.1, on the reverse strand, counting down.
TTGTCGGCATAGGTCAGCGAGACGCCGACCATCAGCGGAAAGGTCAGCCGCAGCCACTCGAGGAACGCCGGATGGCGCAGGTCGAAGATCGGCTGGTAGCGCAGTCCGCTGCGCCACGCACCATACGCCGTAAACGCAGCCGGACCCACGATTACGCCCGCCAGAACCCCGATCGCCAGCGAGTAAATGCCGAAGTACTTCGCAAGAAACACCGCCCCGAGGATGATCCCCAGGTTATAGATCAGCGGCGTCACCGCCTGGTACAGGAAGATCTTTCGCACCAGAAGCCGCGAGCCCAGCACCCCGCCGATGAAGAAGAACAGCGGCTGCGGCAGCATGATCCGCGTCATCCGCGTGCACAGTGCAGCGCCCTCCGGCGTGAAGTGCGGAAAGAACGCTCGCGTGTACAGCGGTGCGAAGATCTCCGCCAGCACGATGGCCGCGGTCAGCATCACCGTCATCGCGTTGAGCACGATCGACAGCGCCCGGTCCGCGCCCTCCTCGTCCCCCGCCTGCCGGTAGCGATTCAACACCGTGATCAGCGTGATCGAGGCCACTCCCCCGACCATGAAGTAGCTCAGCATGTCCGGCAGGTTGAACGCCGCGTTGTAGGCGTCGGTCGCCGGCCCCGCGCCGAAGATCCAGTTGATGTACTTCTGCCGCACCAGCCCCAGAACGCCGGACAGCAGCGTCGAGCCCATGATCAGCAGCGTCGCCGAAAACGCCGTATGGCTGTGCGACAGCCGCAGCCATGCCCAGCGTCCCCCGGCCTGTGGTGCGGACGGCACCGGATTCAACTCGTTCGCCAACGCCAAGAAGGCATCCTCTCGGGAAACAGCAGTCAACCCATTCTATCGGTCTGGTTCGTCCGTCTCGGATCTCAGAGGACCGCTCCCACAGCTCGGCACAGAGAAGCCACGAGCCTGTTCGACCAAATCAGGCTCAGTCCGGAAACATGAGCGGCTCCTCGAACAGCCGTTCGATCGCTGCCTCCGAGCTCTCAGCCGCCGCCCGCGGGCTCCACGTCTCGCGAATCGACTGCACCGGCGCTCCGTGCAGCCGTGGCGCCTCACTCGGCCTTAGCACCGGCCTCACCACGGGCTTCGAAACCAGCGTCAGCAGCTCCTGCATCTCCTTGCGCAGCCGCCGCAGCCGTGTGGGGTCTGCCTTGCCGGCTCCGCCGCCCTTGTCGCTGCTGGCTGGTGCCGCTTCGATCCCCAGCGCCAGCACCGGATCCTTCTGTTTCTGTTCGCTTTTGAAGGCCTGCCGCGCGCCCGGGATGGTATATCCCTCGTCATACAGCAGCGTCTTGATCCGGAGCGCCATCTCTACATCCCGGCGCCGGTAGAGCCGCTGCCCGGTGCCGCCCTTGTTCGGCCGCAGCTGCGGAAACTCGGTCTCCCAGAAGCGCAGCACATACGCCGGCACATCGCACAGACGCGCCACCTCGCCGATCCGGAAGTACAGCTTGTCCGGAATCTCGCGCTTGCCCGTCATTGTCGGTTTGCTAGCCGGCTCCTGCTGCGCCATCGAAGCTCCCAGCCGCCCCACTGGCGCTGGCGGCCACGTTTCTGTATCGGTATCCCTGGGCCTGCCTCGAAGCTCGCCCACAGAGCTCTTCTGTTCCCCACAGTATAGGCCCCACCGTCAGCACCGGCTCATGGTTTTTTCCAGGCGGAACCATCCCCGTGACTCCACCGCCCGACCTGCCGTAATCCGGAATCACGGAACACTTTGGCTCCGGCTGTCGTATCGTTTCTTGAGTTCTTGAATCGATATTGGACCGTTTTACGGGAGAAAGACTCCGATGCAGACAGGTAACCACAACATCACCCCTGCGACGGCCGCCGCACTTCTGATCCTCGGCGCTGCCGTGACCCTCCTCTCCGGCTGCACCGTCGACTCCCACAAGCAGGGCAACGGCGACAACGTCAAGATCGCCACCCCCTTCGGCGGCATGTCCGTCAAGACCGACGACAACGCCGTCGAGGTCGCCACCGGCCTGCCCGCCTATCCCGGAGCCGAGGTCGTCCGGAAGCACGACAAGGGGGACCACGACAGCGGCGCCGCCGACATCAATATGAGCTTCGGCAGCTTCCAGCTCCGGGTCAAGGCCATCAGCTATCGCACCCCCGACTCCCCCGACAAGGTCCTCGCCTTCTACCGCAAGAACCTGGGCCGCTTCGGCACCGTCATCCAGTGCTCCAACCACCAGCCCGTCGGCACCCCTACCCACACCCCCGACGGCCTCGACTGCTCCGACGACAGCGAGAACAATAAGGCCAGAGTAAAGATGCATGAGAACTTCAGCGACAAGATCGAGCTCAAGGCCGGCTCCAAACAACACCAGCATCTCGTCACCATCGACCCCGAAGGCAGCGGCACCAAGTTCGGCCTGGTCGCCCTCGACCTTCCCGCAAAACTCTTCGGGGAAAAGGACGTGGACGACGACGGCAACAACCAGCCGAAACAGTAACCCCGCTTGCCCCGCCCTACGCCGTGGGATAGCTTCATAAGGGTATGCAGGAACTTTGCCACCGCTGCGGCACCGAACTCCCGATCGGGGAAGGCTCGCTCTCCTTCTGTCCGCACTGCGGCGCGCCCCAGCTCGTCCTTCCCGAATCCGCCGAGCCGCTCTCCACCGGCGCCCCAAACTCCACCGGCACCCTGCCGCCACCGCTGCCCAACCCCATCGACTGGGAGACGGCGATTCGCTGCACCCTCTTCGTCGCCGCCATCGCCGCCGCGTTGAGCTTCCTCGCCACCCACATCCAGTTCGTCTCCCCGCTCAGCTCCATCTGGATCCTCAGCGCCTCGCTGACCACCCTCGCCCTCTATCAGCGCCGCCGCCCGCTGGCGGCGATGAACGCCCGCATCGGCGCCCGTATCGGCACCCTGGTCGGCGTCGCCCTCAGCCTCTTCATCGCCGCCTCCACCGCCGTCGGCGCCGTCATCGGCCGCTTCGTCCTCCACTCCATGGGCGATCTCGACGACATGATCCACGCCTCCAAGGCCCAGATCGACCAGCTGATCGCCAGCAAACAGCTTCCCCCGCCGGCCAACGCCATGATCAACTCGCCGGAGTTCCGCACGGGCTTCATGCTCTTCGCCTTCGCCCTCGGCCTGCTCTTTATCCTGATCGTCTCCATCTTCGGAGGAGCCCTCGGCGGCCTGCTCCGCTCCCGCCGCCGCCCCGTCGCCTGAGCCGCCAGTCCTTCCGATCACTACTCGCTGCTCCTTCTCCCTACTCCCTGATCCCCGCCTTCCTGCTATCATTTGCCCAATTGCTATGACCGAGTCCAACTCCGAATCCGCGCTCGTCCGTAAGCCGCACCTCCGGGAAAAGGGCCGTCTCATGTCCGCCTCCGAGATCGAACGCACCCTGGTTCGCCTCGCCCATGAGATCGTCGAAAAGAACAACGGCGCCGCCAACCTCGGCCTGGTCGGCATCAAGCGCCGCGGCGTCCCGCTCGCCCAGCGGCTCGGCACCCTGATCTCCAACATCGAAAAGCAGCCCGTCGATACCGGCGTCCTCGACATCAGCTTCTACCGCGACGACCTCTCCACCTCCGGCCCCCGCCCCACCGTCAACCCCGGCGACATCGGCTTCGACGTCAACGGCCGCGACATCATCCTGCTCGACGACGTCCTCTACACCGGCCGCACCATCCGCGCCGCACTCGACGCCCTCTTCGACCACGGCCGCCCCAGGAGCGTCCAGCTGCTGGTCCTCATCGACCGCGGCCACCGCGAGCTGCCCATCCAGGCCACCTTCACCGGCCGCACCATCCCCACCTCCAAGCGCGAGATCATCGAGGTCAAACTCAACGAGATCGACGGCGAGGAGCAGGTCGTTCTGGTCGAACTCACCGACCCCGCCTAGTCCGGGCTTGCGTCCACGGCGAAAATCCCGCCACGCACGGCGAAAATCCAGCCACGTCTTTGCTTCTAGGTAGGCCAAGGCTTTAGCCTTGACATAGTGGCACCCACACCTCGGGGGCTTTTAGCCCCTGGGGTATGCCCTGCCAGCCCGACCCAAATTCAGGAGCCGAAACCGCCGTAATGGACGAACTCACCCACCCCGACCACCACCCCGGCTCCCTCCTCAGCGTCCAGCACCTCTCCCTTTCCGAAGTCGCCCGGATCCTCGCCAGCACCACCCGCATCGCTGCGCTCGCCCCCGCCGAGCGGGCCAAGCTGCTCGCCGGCCGCCGCATCGCCCTGCTCTTCTACGAGTCCAGCACCCGTACCCGCACCTCCTTCGAGCTCGCCGCGAAGAGCCTCGGCGCCACTACCACCCTGGTCAGCGACAAGTCCTCGTCCATCGAAAAAGGAGAGTCGCTCAAGGACACCGGCCTCACCCTGCGCGCTCTCGGCGCCGAGGCCATCATCCTCCGCCACCCAAGCTCCGGCGCTGCCGCGCTGCTCGCCCGCGCCACCGGCCTGCCCGTCCTCAACGCCGGCGACGGCATGCACGAGCACCCCTCGCAGGCGCTGCTCGACCTCCGCACCCTGCTCACCCGGCTCGCGCTCGACCCCGGCACCGCCCACGCCGGCTCGCTCTCCGGCGTCACCGTCGTCATCACCGGAGACATCCGACACAGCCGCGTCGCCCGCTCGAACGCCATGCTGCTGCCGCGCCTGGGAGCCCGCGTCATCCTCTGCGGTCCTGAGCCCCTGCTCTCCGAAGACGCCCTCGGCCTGCATCCGGGCGAAGGCCCCTGCCTCGAGATCGAGCGCGACTTCGACCGCGCCCTCGCCACCGCTGCCCAACAGACCCCCGCCGTCATGATGCTACGCATCCAGAAGGAGCGTCTCGCCGGCCTCGAGCTCGACCTCGCCTGCTACATCGCCAACTACCAACTCACGGAAGACCGCCTCGCCGCCCACGCGCCGAACGCCCTCGTCCTCCACCCCGGCCCCATGATCCGCGGCCTCGAGATCCAGGGCGAGGTCGCCGACAGCCCCCAGTCCGCCATCGAGGACCAGGTCCGCCACGGTCTCGCCGTCCGCACCGCCCTGCTCGCCCGCGCCCTGGGAGTGACCGCGTAAGAACCGGGTGCCCCATCCTTCGCGGTAGTATCGCGAAGGGTGGGAGAGACGAACCCTTACACCACCTGCTCCCAGTCCCACCCAGAGAAGCCATGATCGAACAAAACACTCCCGACCTCCTCATCACCAACGGCCACCTCCTCGATCCCGTCTCGCAGCCGGAGCCTGCGCCCCGCGACCTGCTCCTCCGCGATGGCCGCATCCACGCCATCGATGCCCCCGGCGCCTTCACCGCGCTCGAGATTAAGAACGTCGTGGACGCCACCGGCCTCCTCGTAGCCCCCGGCCTGATCGACGTCCACGTCCATCTGCGCGAGCCCGGGCAGACCTGGAAGGAGACCATCGCCACCGGCACCCGCGCCGCTGCCGCCGGCGGCTACACCACCGTCGTCGCCATGCCCAACACCATCCCGGTCAACGACTCGGTCGAGACCATGGAGTGGATGCTCAGCCCCGACCGCGACCCCCAGGTCCATCTGCTCGCCATGCCCGCCGCCACCCAGGGCTCGCTCGGCGAGCGGCTCACCGACTACGCCGCCCTCGCCGCCGCCGGCGCCGTCGGCTTCACCGACGATGGCAAGCCCGTCCTCGAAGACCGCGTCATGCGCTCGGCCCTGGTCGCCGCCGCTCGCCTAGGCCTGCCCATCTCCCAGCACGCCGAGGATACCCACATCACCGGCGGCTGCAGCATGCACGCCGGCCCCGTCGCCTTCCGCCTCGGTCTGCGTGGTATGACCATCGAGGCCGAGTCCAACATCGTCGAGCGCGACATCCAGCTGCTGCGCGACATCGAGCAGAAGGACCACCTGCGCCCCCACCTGCACGTCCAGCACGTGTCTACCGCCAAGGCCCTCGCCGCCATCCGGCTCGCCAAACAGCAGGGCCTCCACGTCACCTGTGAGGCCGCCCCGCACCACTTCACCCTCACCGACCAGGCCGTCTCCGGCGAAGCCGCCGACCCCACCTTCTGCCGCAACACCCCCTACAACACCAACGCCAAGATGAACCCGCCCCTGCGCGACGAGGCCGACCGCCTGGCGGTCGTAGAAGCCCTGCTCGACGGCACCATCGACTGCATCGCCACCGACCACGCCCCCCACGCCGCGCACGAAAAAGAGGTCGAGTTCGAGCGCGCCCCCAACGGCATCACCGGCCTCGAGACCGCGCTCGGCCTCGCCTTCCGCATCCTTCATCAGCGTCACGGCCTTCCCTTGGCCCGCGTGCTCGCCCTGCTGTCCAGCCACCCTGCCCAACTCCTCAAGCTCGACGGCCGCGGCACCCTCACCCCCGGCGCCCACGCCGACCTGGTCCTCTTCGATCCCGCCGCCGAGTGGACCTATGCCGCCGCCCAATCCCTGTCGAAGTCCAAAAACTCCCCCTTCGACCTGGCCCCTATGCTCGGCCGCATCCACGCCACCCTCTGCGCCGGCCGCGTCGTCCACCGCGGCTAGAGTCTATTGAGAGGCGGGACTTTGGTCCCGCCTCAGCCCTCGACCTGGCTCACGCTACGGCGTTGACACCCGGGAAGGCGCTCGCCAGCGCGACATCTTCGTCCGCCCGACTGCGCTGCTTCGCCCTGTACATCTCCATATCCGCGCGGCGTTTCAGCTCCTCCGGCGTCGTCCCGTGGTCAGGGTACACCGCCAATCCGATGCTCGCCGAGCCATGGATGCGGACTCCATCCAGCACAAAGTCGTCATCGAAGCAGCTCTCCAGCCGCACCCTGTAGTGCTCCTCCTCCAGGCTGTCCGACTCGGTCGCGGTGAGCAGAAACTCATCGCCGCCGATCCGCGCCAGCACGTCGCTCGAGCGCACCTTCGCGCTCAGCCGCGCCGCAATCTGCTGCAGATACAGATCCCCGATCTTATGCCCATATCGGTCGTTCACCTGCTTGAAGCGGTCGATGTCGATGTAGGCAACCGCCACCCGCCTCCGCTGCTGATTGGCTTCGAGAATCGTCATCTCCAGGTGCGCATCCGAACGCCGGCGGTTTGGCAGTCCCGTCAACTGGTCGTGCATGGAGCCGTAATTGAGCCTCTCGTACAGGCGCCGCTGGTTCACGGCCAGATTCGATAGGCTGGCGCCCATCGACAGCGTCTGCCGTTCCACCTCCGAAAACGCCCGGACAGCCCCATGCGCGACGCGGAATACCCCGACAGGCCGCGCCTTGCTGTCCGTCAGCGTCGTCTCCAGCAGCTGAAGCAGCGGGCCCGGCTCGCCGGTGTCGGGCTCGATCACTACGTTCCGCCCTGCCTCTCGCCCATCCTCCAGCAGTTCGCAAGAACACTCGACCCGCGGTATCAGCGCCTCGACCGCAGCGCAGATATCCGCCAGCAACCTGTCCAGGGGAACCTCGGAGTTGATCTCCTCAAGCAGCCGGCTGCGTTCCCGTTCCATCTGCATCGTGCGCTCGATCCGCTTCGCCTGCTCCCGCACCCGGCTGCGCAGGATCACCGCCCAGGCAATGATCCCCACAGAGACCGCCAGCAGCCCACCCAGCACGTAAATCAAGTGGGTCACCGTCCACCATGAGGCCGGCGCCAGCACCTTCAGGTCCTCTGGACTGCGCAGCTCCAGCCGAAACAGCACCGGCTTGCCCCACGACCCAGTCGGCGTGATGCGGCAGATCCCACTGGCCGCAACCAGCGTCCCCGGCGGCAGATCCGGCAGAGCCGTGCTGCCCGGATGCGTCCACAGCAGCAGGCTAACCGGATGCCGGTCGACCATCAACACCATCGAATCCGAAAGCCCGTCGTGCATCTCCGAGAGCACCCGCCCCCGCAGCTCCACCAGATCGCTGTTGTACTGCCCCCCGGCCGCCTCCGCGTAGCTCACCCGTCGCGCCGGAACCTCCTCCTGCTCGCCCGTGGGGACGATCCTCGCCTCCTCCAACGCCGGTCCGTAGCGATGATCGTCCGGAAAGCCGGTCGCATCCACCACCGATCCCAGCGGGATCGGATCGATCTGCCGCGTCACCACCGGCAGACTCTGGCCGTCATGCTCGAGCACCAGCAAGATCCCCGGTTCGTAGAAGGTCACCGCGCCCCGTACCCGTACCCGCTCCGACTCGTCCAGCACAAACTTCTTCTGGATCACGTCGTCGATCCTGCTCAGCGGCAGACTCTCCGGCTTCACCTGAGGCGAACTCAGCACCTTCAAGCCTCGTGCATTGGCCAGATACAGAGCGATCCGCATCAGCTGCCACTGCGCATTGAAGTGGCCGCCTACCACCCCTTCGACCTGCACCTCGGCATCGATCAAGGCCGGCAGATCCAGCCGGCGATAATCCTGCACCAATACCTGCACAATCCCGCCCGGCACCAGAACCTCCAACTGCGCGATCGGGTGCCCGCCCTGCAACTCCATGTTGGCCGAACGAACCACACCACGAATCGATGCATACTGGCAGTCCCGGTCGCCGCGCATCAGCTGGCGATAGTCGGTCGACTGGCTGCCCGGCAACCGCCCCCGCCCGAGCACCTGAATCTCCGGGTCCTGCGCCACCATCGTGCGATAGCTGCTGGCCGTAACCCCCTTCACATCCACCAGATCGCCGCGGCGAACCGGGTACAGCTTCGAGGTCTTGATATACACCCCGCCGCTCGCATCGGCGACGAACAAGCCAGCCACATTCGGCTCGTAATAGGTGACGGTAGCGATCAGATGCACCGGCAGCCCCTTGCTCGCCCGCTCGGCCGGCAGATCGTGCACCGCGGCGGCCTGCGTCAGCTCGCCCGACGCACCAGCCGCGCCCCAGGCCGGGCTCCCCCAGACCCCCAAAAAGATCAGCAGCACAGGGAGCATGCCCCGTGCCCAGCCACGGCCATCGCCCGTTCGGGCGCGCAGGTTGGAGGGGAAACGATGCCCCCCTGTTCCCAGGGGAAGACGAGTCGACGATTCGGCGGCGTGGGCTTTCTCCGTGATCCAGGCAGACATGGCACACCCTGCAAAGTCGATGCAATAACGATCGTCGTTCCTTAGCCCGGCCGAGAGGTAAATCTCCTCACAAGGTAGGGAAGAAATCGTGAGGCCCGCTGCCTCTTGCCAACCTGCACCGGTTCGCCCGTCCATGCCGCGCCCCGGAGCACCGTCGAAAGGGAAGCAACCGTATCACCTTTGTCGGCGCGCGGCAAAGCACCTCCGTGCAGCACCAAGGTCACACCCGCTCGATCATCACCTCGGTCGACTTCATCAGCGCCGCCGCCATCTGCCCCTTCCGCAACTGCATCTCTCGCGCCGCATCCGCCGTAATGATCGAGGTTACCCGCTGGTCTCCGATCGCCAGCACCACCTGCGCCAGCAACCCACTGATCTTCACCTCGACGATCGTCCCCACCAGCTGGTTCCTTCCACTCACCGTGCGGAACCGCTCCCGGCTCTTGGATCGAGTCGCGGCCTTCTCCGGCTCGCCTTCGCCCTTACCCTTCGCCTTCACCAGAGGCGCCAGCGAGCCCTCCGGAATCCGGTGATGCCCACCCGGTGTCTGCACCGTCTTCAGCGTCCCCGCCAGAATCCACTGCTTGATGGTCGCGTAGCTCACTCCCAGCGCCGCCGCCGCCTCGCGCGGCTTCAACAGAACCTCAGAATTCGCCATACTGCCTCCTCATCCAACCAAATTCGCCGCTGCCGCCAGCCCGAAAGACACAGCCCGCAACCGGCACGCAGCGCTCACTGCAGATAAACGATACACAGGTGAATACATTCCCCAAAGCGCCACATCTCAGCGGTCGCCTGCCCGAAACAATCAGAGCCGTCAGAAACATAGAAAATCGCGATAGTTAATCGTTTAGAATCGTTCCATGCTCCCCCGCACCTTCTTCCTCCGCGCCCTGCCCTGGTCCTCCGTCTCAGGACTGCTCGCCGCCGCCCTGCTCGCCCTGCCGCTCGCTGCCCAGCAGCCCAACGCCTCCTGGTGGACCCGCTACGAGGAACGCGTCACCGCCACCCAGAACGAACAGCCCCACTGGGTCACGCCGCTCGTCACCGTCACCCCGCGCCTCGAGCAGGAGGTCCGCACCGACTTCGTCCGCCAGACCAACACCAAGCTGCAGAACACCTGGAACTACGGCAACAGCAAGGGCCTCGAGATCATCCCCTTCCGCCGCGTCGAGCTGCTCTTCAACCTCCCGCCCTTCTTCAACCACGACTCCAACGCCAAAGACGGCTTCGGCGATGTCAGCTTCAACTCCAAGTACCGCATCTTCTCCCGCAACGAAGAGAGCGGCAACAGCATCATCACCGCCTTCCTCGCCGCCACCGTTCCCACCGGCAAGAACGGCAACGGAAGCTGCTGCGCGGTCGTCACCCCCACCCTGGCCGTAGGCAAGGGCTTCGGCCAACTCGCCCTCACCTCCACCGCCGGCGGCTCACTTCCCGTAACGAACTCCACCGGCCTCGGCCACACCATCGCCTGGAACAACACCATCCAGTACCGCGCGGCGAAGACCGGCCCAGCCCGCCTCTTCTGGCCCGAGCTCGAGTTCAATTCCAGCTTCTACAAGGGCGGCGCCAACGACGGCAAGACCGCCACCTTCGCCACCCCCGGCCTCATCCTCGGCCGCATCCCGCTCACCCGCGACGCCAGCGGCAAACCCGGCCGCCTCGGCCTCACCTTCGGCGCTGGCGACCAGATCGCCCTCACCCACTTCCACACCTACAACCACGCCATCGTCCTCACCGCCCGCATCCCCTTCTAATCGCAGACCACCCTTTTGGTTGTCATTCCGCAGCGCAGCGGAGGAATCGCAGGCCCCACCCCTCACCTCACCAACAAAGCAAAAGCCAGGCCCGCTCCGACCTTCAAGAGCACCGCCCGGCTTCCGTCTTTCAACCCAAAAATCCTACTTCAAGATTCCCGTCTTCTTCGCAACGGTCACCATCACCTCAAGCGCCTGGTCGATCTCCGCCCGCGTATGCTCGCTAGTCATGATCGTCCGCACCCGCGCCTTGCCCTCGGGCACGGTCGGGAACGCAATGCCGGTCGCCATCACGCCCGCCTCGAACAGCGCCTTCGAGAACTCCATCGTCCGCCGTCCGTCGCCGATAATGATCGGCGTAATCGGCGTCTCGCTCTTCGGCGTTGACACTCCGCCAATATCGAACCCGGCGTCTGCCAGCTGCTGCTTGAAGTAGTTCGTGTTCTCCCACAGCCGGGCGATGCGCTCGGGCTCGCTCTCGAGCAGGTCGAAGGCCGCGATGCAGGTCGCCGCCACACTCGGCGGATGCGAGGTCGAGAACAGGAACGGCCGCGCGCGATGGTACAGATAGTCAATCAAATCGCGGCTGCCGCACACATATCCGCCCAGCGCCCCAATTGCTTTGGAGAGCGTCCCCACCTGCACATCCACCCGCCCATGCGCGTTGAAGTGATCGATCGACCCGCGTCCATTCCGTCCCAGCACGCCGCTCGAGTGCGCATCGTCGACCATCATGATCGCGCCGTATTTCTCGGCCAGGTCCGCCAGCTTGTCCACCGGCCCGATATCCCCGTCCATCGAGAAGACGCCATCGGTGATGATCAGCTTCCGTCCCGGCTCATTCGCAATCTCCTGCAGCAGCTCCTCGCAGTGCGCCACATCCTTGTGCCGGAAGACCTTGATCTTCGCCCGCGACAGCCGCGCTCCATCGATGATCGAGGCATGGTTCAGCTCATCCGACAGGATGAAGTCCTCCTTGCCCAGAATCGACCCCACCGTCCCCGCATTGGCCGCGAATCCCGACTGGAAGACCACGCACGCCTCCACGTTCTTGAACGCCGCGATCTTCTCCTCCAGCTCCATGTGGATCCGCATCGTTCCTGCGATCGTCCGCACCGCGCCCGACCCGACGCCATACTTCTCGGTCGCCGCAATCGCTGCCTCGCGCAGCTTCGGGTGGTTGCACAGCCCCAGGTAGTTGTTCGAGGCGAGATTGATCACCCGCCGCCCGTCGTAGGTGCACACCGGCGCCTGCTCGTCGTCCAGCACCCGCAGCTTGAAGTACGTCCCACGCTGCTTCAAATCCTCGATCTGCGCGGTCAGGTGAGCCAGCTGCGCCCTCTGCGGTTTGTTGGCGGCACCAGAAGTAAGGCCAGAAGCGGAAGCGGTCGGGGAAGCGGCGTTCGATGTCATACTCTTATCTTAATCCTTTCGCCCTGCAGGCAATCGCCGGACCGCCTCCGGCATCCAACCGAAGACAACCCCGGAACAACTCCGCCTTGGATGTTGAAACACCGAATGGAAACGAGGACCGAACGATGATCTCTCCGCACGCATCGCTGCGCTTCACCCGGACCGCCACCGTGGCTCTCGCTCTCGCCCTCGGCGCGGGTATGCTCTCCGGCTGCACCTCCAAGCAGGACGCCGCTATCGAGAAGGCCAAGCAGCAGGCCAACGCCACCGGCCAGCCCCAGCAGATCACCTCCACCGACAAGAACGGCAACACCACCACCACCACGGTGGAGCCACTGCAGCCCGGCCAGAGCACCCAGGCCATCACCACCACGGTGACACCCGCCAGCCCGGTCCCGGCCAACACCCCAGCCACCGTTCCGGGCGGCAACGCAGCCAACTCGGCCGCACCCTCCTACCCGTCCGGCCAGTCTGACCAGTCCGGCCAGTACGCGAACCAGCCCGGCCAGTACGCGAACCAGCCCGGCCAGGCTGCAACTCAGCCCAACCAGTATGCAACCCAATCCGGCCCAGCGCCCGACCAGTCCGGCCAATACGCGAATCAGCCTGTTCCTCCGCCCCCCGGTAACCCGCCTGCCGTCCAGCCCGCCGACGTCCGCATCCCCGCCGGCACCCCACTGGTCATCCGCATCAACCAGCACATCAGCGTCAAGACCAGTCGCGCCGGCGACCGCTTCTCCGGCGCCATCCAGGAGCCGGTGATCGACCGGAACCGCCGCGTCCTCATCCCTCGCGGCGCTCCCGTCGAGGGCGTCATCGACGAGGCTCACCGCCGCGGCCGCTTCAAGGGCAGCTCCATCCTCGAGCTGCGCCTCGTCTCCCTCTCGCTCAACGGTGTCCGCTACCCGCTTGATACCAATGACCTGAGCCGCACCAAGAAGGGCAAGGGCAAGCGCTCCGCAGCCTTCATCGGCGGCGGTGCCGGAGCCGGCATGCTCATCGGCGGCATCGCCAGCGGCGGCGTCGGCCTGTTGGTCGGCGGCCTCGCCGGAGGCGGCGCCGGAGCCGTCGCCGGGGGCTTCACCGGCAACCGCGACATCGAGATTCCCGCCGAGTCCATCGTCCGCTTCCAGCTCGCCGAGCCGCTCGTCCTCCAGGCCCCCTAAATCCGTACCCCGTAACCCACCGGAGCCCGTCTCACCTGCGAGACGGGCTTCGGCTTAATCAGCGAGCAGTCTGCGCGGAACTACCGCCGCTGCCACCAGAATCGTGATCTCCGGTTCGATCGGCTGGCGATAGTCCATCAACGGATGCGTCATGTAGTACGTCACCGGAAAGACGACGAGTAGACGCCGAAACAGACGGAAGACGCCCGCCAGCAGCCATGGATAGAGCGGTGGCATCATCGCCGTCGGTCCGCTTAGGGGCAAGAACGGCGAGCTATATCCCTGCCCCTCGGCCACCGAGCGCGCAGTCCACCCCATCTCCCAGCCAAAGTTCACATGTCCGCCAGCCGCATCCGCCACCCCAGGCGCCGCGAAGCTCACAACGATCAACCGAACCACCAACGCAGTGACTACCATCGGCAGTAAAACCAGCCAGATGGAAGGAGGATTGATGGAAGTGCCCGAACCCTCGGATCTCCCCCGGGTCCCTACAACCTCTTGCAGCAAAACACTTGTAGCCAAAAAACTCCTCTTTCAAGCAAATACGGCAGAAAACCAGACATGCAGTTAAGTCTTTTATAATCTGCATTATGCATTGCGCGAACGATGTTCTGCGCAGCGGCGGTAGCCGGATGATCCCGCCAGATTCGCCCATCCGCCCGGTCGCCGCTTCTAGGTAAGCCAAGGCTTTAGCCTTGGCACTCAGGCCCGCAATCGCCCCAAAACCCTGTTAAATCCTTGACGCGGCTGCTAAAATAGAGCCCGCAAACCTCCTCCGAAGACACGTTCTTCCGCAACCCGCAGACCTCGAACCAGGTCTGGACCTCGGGTTGACTCTGTTTGGACTTAAGCCCCTATTCATCTAGACTTTAGGGCTTTCAGTCAGGGGGGAGGAGAGGTACCCCGAATCCACCCGAACGCCCAGCCGCCAGATGCTCTCGCACCAGCGCCTTGGCCCGCGCCAGAACCTCGGCGTCGCCGCCCGTTCCGGCCAGCCAATGCACTTCGGGCTCCCTCCGGAACCACGTCCCTTGCCGCTTGGCGTAGTTGCGATGCCCCTGCTGTGCCGCCGCGATCGCCGCCTCCCGCGTCATCTCGCCGCGCAGCACCGCCACCGCCTGCGCGTAGCCGAGCGAGCCCAGCGGCGTGCACCCATAGCCGTACCGCTCCACCAGCCGCTCCGTCTCCTCCACCAGGCCGCGCTCGAACATCGCCGCCGCCCGCTGGTTGATCCGCTCATACAGCAGCGCCCGCGGCGGGTCGAGCCCCAGCCGCAGGATCCTGTAGCCGCTCAGAGCATCCCTCCCCTTCTCCCACTGCTCGCTCAGCGGCTCGCGCGCCGCCAGGCTCACCTCGATCGCCCGCACCACCTTCGGCACATCGTTGGCATGGATCACCCCCGCCGCCCGTGCATCCAGCCTGCACAAGATTCGGTGCAAATAGACCGCACCCTTCTCCTCCGCGCGCGAGCGCAGCCGAGCCCGCAGCTCCGGATCGACCGCCGGGGCAGGGAACAGTCCATCCACCAGCGCCCGCAGATACAGCCCGGTCCCGCCAGCCACAATCGGCAGCCTGCCTCGCCCGGTGATGCCCGCCAGCGCCTCCCGCGCCCCCCGGCTATACTCTCCCGCCGTATATGCCTGGTCCGGCGCGACCACGTCGATCATGTGGTGGGGCACACGGCCGCGTTCTTCAAGCGAAGGCTTGGCGGTTCCGATCTCCATCTCGCGATACACCGCCACCGAGTCGCAGCTGACGATCTCGCCCCCGAACTCCTCCGCCAGCGCCAACGACAGCGCCGTCTTTCCGCTCGCCGTCGCTCCCACCAGCACCACCATGGGAAGCTCGCCGGAGGCCATCGTCTCCGTCGTATCGAGAAGCGCCGTCTCTACCAAAACCGCCACCATCCCGGGGTGAAGACGCGATGCACTCCGGCCCGCCGCACGGCGAACAGCAATGCCGCCAGCGCCAGCAGGATCAGCCCGCGCACCTGCCGCACCCGCTCTCTCCCGTGCTGCTCAACGCGCTTTGCGCTGGGCTTGCGCTCGTAGCTTTCCTGCACTGGCATCGCGCTACCGGGGCGGTTCCTTATTCACAAGGTAGTGGATTCGCAGCTCCAGGTTCGGCCCATGGAACTCCTTCGGCAGCGGCGGAAACTGCCCCACTCCGGTAATCGATCCCCAGGACGACTTGTTGATGGCGTCATCGTGGCTCGAGTCCTCGAGATGCATTCCGCCGATCGTTCCATCGGGCAGAATGGTGAACCGGATCTGCGTCTCGCCTTGCTTGTTCAGTGGCGGCCGCGCCTCCTCCGGAATCAACGGCAGCCAGGTGTAATAGATCTCCCGGATGATCTTCTGCAGATACGGGTTGAAGTCCACGCCCATCGTGTCCGACAGGATGTCGACGCCCGGAGCAGCCACGCCGCGATGTTCCACCGGCCCATTCGGTCCGCTGCCCATGTTCAGGCTGCCGCCCCGCGGAGCCTGTGCCGCCTGCCGCACCATGTCTCCCGCGCTGGCCGCTGGAGTCGAGAAGTTTGGCCGCGTCGGGGCCGGGGTTGGCGACGGTGCCGACGGCAGCAGCGCCGGGGTCGGCGGCGGGGGTGCCGGCTTCGACGGCAGCGGTGTCGGCTGCGACTGTTGTTGCGGCGCCGGCTGAGGCGGGGCGGGCTGGGGTGGCGCTGGCTGTGGGGCCGGTCGCTGCTTCTGCAACTGCTCGATCGTCTTCCGGTCGAGCGCGCGCGGCGCCGGCGGCGCCTTGGGAGCATGCGACAGCGCGCGGCTGAGGTCCCGCGGAGTGTTCAGGTTGGTCAACTCCCGCTCCCGCATTACATCGGCGGGGTTCACGATGCGCGGCTGGTGGAACAGCACCCGCGGCCCATAGATCACAAACCAGGCCACTGCGATCCAGAAGAACAGCGAGATGTAAACCGACTCGCGAAACCGGGCACGCTCGCGATCATCATCCAGCGTGTCCAGCAGGTGGATCAGCTCGTCTTCTGCGAGCTCGCCAAACCGGTTCGTTCGGACCTTTGCGGGGGAGCTGTCGGTCGGGGAGGGCGGGACCGGATTTGGCGGTGTTTCCAGAATTGGCATGATCGCTATGGGTCAGACGTGCGGCAGGTCGATAAAGTTCACGCAGAACGCTCTATCGGGTCATCGGCGCGTCGCTCTCCGGTGCCAACGCGGTGTCGCTCTATTTTCTCACCTTTACGCCAGCGGGCAAAGACAAACCCTTAGCCGGTCCCACCTTGCTCGAAGCGGTTTACAGTGCCACTCAAGCGGAGTGTGGGCACTCGGTCCTCGCCGAAGCTGCTTCTGCCGTAGACTAACTGCTGTGAACGCCGTCTTCGCACACAAGAACCACGCCAACACCCGCGCCGTCGTGCTCACCATCAGCGACCGCTGCTCGCGCGGCGAGATGGTCGACCTCTCCGGCCCCGCCGTCGCCCGCCTGATCGAGCAGTCCGGCCTGCCCACACCGCTGGCCGAGACCCTGCCCGACGAGCTCGACCAGATCGCCGCCGCCCTGCGCCGCCACTCTCAGAGTGCCAACCTGATCCTCACCACCGGCGGCACCGGCCTGGCCCCGCGCGACGTCACCCCCGAGGCCACCCGCCTGGTCGCCGATCGCCTGGTCGACGGCCTCGCCGAGTGCATGCGCGCTGCCGGTCTGCACCACACCCCGCTCGCCCCGCTCAGCCGCGCCGTCTGCGCGACCCTCGGCTCCAGCCTGATCGTCAACCTCCCAGGCAGCCCCTCGGGCGCGGTCACCTCGCTGATGGCCATCCTGCCCATCCTGCCCCACGCCATCGATCTGCTCTCCGGGCGCACCCAGCACACCACGAAGCCAGCCAGTCCGATCGAACCCGTCGGATAACGCCGCCTACGCCGTGGCGCCGGGCCGTCCGTTTACCGTTATCTTCACAGTCGCGGGCGCGCGCCGGGTCCAGGCAACGGTAAAATAGCCCAAGGGGCAGGTCGCGCAAGCGCCCAGGCGACCCACTTGACGCTAGCTGTCACGCAAAGGCTCAGTTGAAAATCGCACCCGTCTCCATCCTGCATAAACTGAACGTCCTCATGCTCGCGGTGCTCAAGCCGCTGGGCGTCTGGGGAGTCTGTGCCCTGGCCATCGTGGACTCGTCCTCCATTCCGATGCCCATCGACGCCATCGTCATCGGCTATGTCTCCGCCGACCACGCCCGCTTCGTCATCTACGCTCTCATGGCCGCACTCGGCTCCGCCATCGGCGCCCTCGTGCCCTACTACCTCGGCCGCGCCGGCGGCGAACTTTTTCTGCTCAAGCGCATCAACCGCCAGCGCTACGAAAAACTCCGCGACCGCTTCGAGCGACAGGAGTTTCTCGCCATCATGATCCCCGCCATGATGCCCCCGCCGATGCCGGTCAAGCTCTTCGAACTCGCCGCCGGCGTCTTCGAGATGAAGCCGCTCTGGTTCTTCTCCGCCATCTTCCTGGGCAAGTTCCTGCGCTTCATCCTCTGGGCGCTGATCACCGTCTTCTACGGACCGGCGATCGTCCACACCATCACCCGCACCTTCCATAGCCACGCCGAGCTGCTGCTGGCCACGATCGGCGTCTTCGGCCTAGCCCTGGGTGTTTATCTCGCCAGAAAGATCTTTGAGCGCCGCCGCGGCACACCGCTCCCCATCGAAGACGAAGAGACCAGCTAGAACGGTGCGGCTTCTAGGTAGGCCAAGGCTTTAGCCTTGGCATCAAGTGCAAAGAGTGCGGGGCTTTAGCCCCTGGGGTATGACCTTCTCGCCCCTGTGCATAGCCTGATCGAGTTCTCAGACCGCTCCCTACGCCATCGGCAGCTTCGAAGCCTGCATCTCGCGCACACCCTCGACCATCCCTCGCGCCAGCGCCGGCAGGCCGAACAGCATCCCAGCCGTCATTGCGGTCGAGATCACATCGTTGGCGTAGAACGGCACCGCCGCCACGTAGCAGGCACCCAACCCCGCCGCGCTCTTCGCATACATCCCGCCCGCAGCCCAAACCATGAAGTTGCTCAGCAGGAAGAACGAGGTCGAGGAGGCCAGCACGCCCGCGCCCACCCGCAGCCAGCCCGCGCGGCGCTCCAGCAATCCCTGCCCCATCAGACAGATCGCTCCATACCAGATCCAGGTCGCCAGATAGGCGCTCACGTGGAACGGATAGCCGTACGCAAACACCGTCAGGTAATAGTCCGTCGCCGCCAGTGCCAGCGCCGCAGCTACCGCCTGCCAGCGCCCCCAGCGCGAGCTCCCCATTCGAGATCCGAAGAACAGCAGGCTCCCGCCCACAGCCGTAAAGTTCACGCCCGTCGCATGAAACGTATGGGGAAGGACCCGGCTCAGAACAGCGAATAGAAGAACAAGATAAGCAGACATGAACGTTAACCTCGAGAGAGCAGCAAACTGTGGCGGAAGACATACGAGTTCCACGCAGTCTTCTATTGTCAGGTCTCAGGCCACCCCGGTCAATGCGTAACGCGACCGTTTGCGCTGGATGAAAACCGCTCCTTACCGCTGCACCCGCCCATCCATCTTCATCGCGGCGATCCTGCGCTCCGCATCGACCAGCACCGTTCCCGAGAGCGGCAACGGCTGGGCCGCTCGCGCCCGACCCCTCCCGTCCCCGTCGCTGGCATGCACCAGGAATGTGTCATATCCAAAGCGCAGGTCGCGAAAGCTCACCGTCGCAACCCCATCCGCATCGATCCCCGTCTGCTCGACCACCGGATACATCGACCAGTCCAGGTACACGCGCCCCAGCCAGCTCCGTTTCGCCGCCAGGGTGGCCAGCGTGGTCGCCGGTTTGTAGATCACGTCCACCGATCCCGCCGTCGTCACCTCGCCGCTCCTCGTATCGACCGTGGCGGTCTGAAAATGATCGGGCGTCTCCACGATCGCGTGCCACTTGTAAGGATTCGTCGGGTAGGGGCTGGCGAAGACGCGCAGCTTCGGCGCGCCGTCGAAGTACTCGCGCTCGATCAAGGTCAGCGCGTCCGCATGCTCCACCCAGCGCCATCCCCACAGGCCAGCCATCACCAGCAGCGCGAAGATCGCCCAGCTCCGTCCGCGAAACGCCGGCCGCTTCGCCCCCACCTCGCTGCCGATCAAACCAAAGAACAACGGCGCCACCAGCGCCAGGAGCAGCACCCCAAACAGCACCGGCTCGAAGATGAACACGAACGATCCCGCATACCAGCGCGGGTTGAACGGAAAGAACGGCCGCAGCCCGTAGTTGTTGGTCCAGTCCAGCAGCAGGTGGCTCAGCAGGGCGATCAGGCAAAAGCCGTAGAGCAGCCCCCAGTGCACCGGAGCCTTGGTCGCCACGCTTCTCCCACCCCTCTGCCGCCAGCGATGCAGCAGCCACACCGCGCCCACCACCCCCGCCGCCACGAACGGCAGTCCCACGAACGTATGCGTAATCCCGCGATGGTGCTCGAACCCCGCCAGCGGCCCGCCAACCCCCCACAGCGTGTCCAGGTCCGGAGCCTCCGCCGCCAGCGTCATCGCCAGCGTCGTATACGCCGCTCTGCGGTTCAACCCCGCCCGCGCCAGGCAGGCCCCCGTCATCAAATGCGTCACCGGTTCCATTGCCTCAGCATACCTGCTGCGATAACCTCGCTGCGTACCTCGCGAGGCCGGATCGGCTGGCCTCTACCTGTGCCGCAAACCCCAGCGCGGCGGCCTGGATGGGCTCGAGCGACACGCAAAATATCGCAAGGACATCCCATGCCCAAAGCGCCGATTGCCTCTATCGAACTTCTCTCGCAAGATGTAGCGGCAAGCAAGCATCTCTACGGCTCCGTCTTCGGATGGACCTTCCACGACTTCGGCCCGAACTACACCGCCTTCTCCGATGCCGGCGTGGAAGGTGGCTTCAACGGACATGAAGAGCGCACCAAGGCGCCTCTTGTCGTACCCGAAACCGACGACCTTGAAGCCATGTGCGCGAGCGTAGCGGCCGCGGGTGGAATCATCACCGCTCCTATCTTTTCTTTGCGTTCCCCGGAGGCCGCCGGTTTCACTTCACCGATCCCTCCGGCAATGAACTTGCTGTCCTGCAACCGGCATAATTAGAGCAGCGCTGTTCTCGCTCCCGCATTCGCTCGGGCGGACGGGAGTGAGAGCCGTGCTCCTTATCGCCATGGAAACGAAACCCACCCTCCCCACCACCGAGGCCGAGATCGACAGCTTTCTCGATGCATTCGAGTCCTGCACCCTGCCCAAGTCCGAGTGGACCCACTCCGCCCACATCTTCACCGGAGCCTGCTTCGTCCACACCCTCGGCGAGCCTGCCGCCATCGACCACATGCGCCGCTCCATCCGCCGCTACAACGAGTCCGTCGGTGGCCAGAACACCTCCACCAGCGGTTACCACGAAAGCGTCACCGTCCTCTGGATCAAGCTGCTCGCCGCCTTCCACCGCGAGACCGCACCTGCCTCCCGCGCCGCCTTCGCCGCGCACGCCGTCGAGCACTTCGCCCCGCAGCGCGACATCTTCGCCCGCTTCTATGACTTCGACCTGGTCGCCTCCACCGACGCCCGCCAGCGCTGGATCCCGCCCACCCTCGAGCTGCTCGACTAATCTCCTCTTGGCCGGACTGCCCGCCTCTTATAATCGTCCTCATGCCGTCCGAGCCACACATGGCGCCAGCCGAGCCGATCACGCCCGACCAGCAGATTCAAGCCCTTCGCGAGCAGCTGCGCCATCACGAGCACCTCTACTATGTGCTCGACGCCCCCGTTCTCTCCGACGCCCAGTACGACGCCCTCATGCAGCGCCTGCAGGCGCTCGAAGCCGAACACCCCAGCCTCATCACCCCCGACTCGCCCACGCAGCGCGTCGGCGGCAAGCCCGCAGAAGGCTTCCTCAAGACCCCGCACTCGCGCCCCATGCTCTCGCTCGACAACGCCTACAACGAGGCCGACCTGCGCTCCTGGGGCCAGCGCATCGAGGACGCTCTGCCCAGCACCGAGCAGCTCCGCTACGTCTGCGAGCTCAAGCTCGACGGCCTCTCGCTCGCCCTCCACTACGAGCCCGGCCCCAAGGGCTCTGCCCACCTGGCCCGCGGCCTCACCCGTGGCGACGGGACAGTAGGCGAAGATGTAACCTCGAACGTCCGCACCATCCGCTCCATCCCGCTCAGCATCGGCCAGCAGAGGTTAGCCGACGCCGGTCTGCCCCAGACCTTCGAGGTCCGCGGCGAGGTCGTTCTTCCCCAAGCAGCCTTCCTCAAGCTCAACCAGGAACGCGAGGCCGCCGGTCTCGCTCCCGCCGCCAATCCGCGCAACGCCGCCGCCGGCACCATCCGCACGCTCGAGCCCAACATCGTCGCCCAGCGCCGCCTCGACTTCTACCCCTACTCGCTGCTTGAATCCGGAGACTACCTCCTACCCACCCAGTCCGGATCGCTCGACGCCCTCCGCATCGCCGGCCTGCGCGTCAATCCGCACGCCGCCACCGTCGACTCCATCGACGCCGTGCTCGACTTCATCGAGAAGGCCGAGCCCCTCCGCGATACCCTCGGCTACGAGATCGACGGCGTCGTCATCAAGCTCGACTCCACCGCCCAGCAACGCCGCCTCGGCTTCACCGGCAAGGCCCCGCGCTGGGCCATCGCCTACAAATTCGCCGCCCGCGCCGGCATCACCCGCCTCGAAGACGTCCTCTTCCAGGTAGGCCGCACCGGCAAGGTCACTCCCGTCGCCGCACTCGCGCCTGTGCTGATCGGCGGCACCACCGTCGCCCGCGCCACCCTGCACAACCCCGACGAGATCGCCCGCCTCGGCGTCCGCATCGGCGACTTCGTCCAGGTCGAGCGCGGCGGCGACGTCATCCCCAAGATCGTCGCCGTGGTCGACGACCCGGCCCATCCGCGCGGCACGCAAGAGATCGTCTTCCCCACCGCCTGCCCGCGCTGCAAGACCCCGCTCGTCCGCGAAGAGGGCGAGGTCGACCTCCGCTGCGTCAACGCCAGCTGCCCCGCCCGCCTCGAAGAGGAGCTGCGCCACTTCGCCTCGCGCTCCGTTATGAACATCGAAGGCCTCGGCGAGGCTCTCATCGCCCAGCTCCTCGGCCACACCCTCGCCGAACACGCCGCCGCCACCAGCTCTGACCCCGCCACCGCAAACGGCGAGACCGAAGAAACCGAGGCCACCGAGACGCCCACGCGCCAGGCCCTCGTCCACTCCATCGCCGACATCTACGATCTCCGCAAGGAGCAATTGCTCACCCTCGAGCGAATCGGCGAAAAATCCGCCGACAATCTTCTGCTCCAGATCGAAAACTCCAAGTCCGCGCCGCTCGCCCGCGTCCTGCTCGGCCTCGGCATCCGCCACGTCGGCGAACGCACCGCACAGGCCCTCGCCGACGCCTTCGGCAGCATCGACGCGCTGCTCACCGCCACCACCGAAGACCTCACCCGCATCAACGACGTCGGCCCCAAGGTCGCCGAGACCGTCCACAGCTTCTTCCAGAACGACCGCAACCGCGCCCTCATCGAGCGCCTCCGCGCCGCCGGCCTCACCTTCACCGCCGAGAAGCGTGTCACCACCAGCACCCTCGCCGGCCTCACCTTCGTCCTCACCGGCACCCTGCCAACGCTCACCCGCGAGGCCGCCAAGGAGCGCATCGAATCCGCCGGTGGCAAGGTCTCCGGCTCCGTCAGCAAAAAGACCAGCTACGTCGTCGCCGGCGAAGAGGCCGGCTCGAAACTCGAGAAGGCCCAGTCGCTCAACGTTCCCATCCTCGACGAACCCGCCCTGCTCGCCCTGCTCGCCTCGGAGAGTCCCAACCCATAGCTCTGTCTGTCATTCCGTAGCGAAGGAATCTTCTCAGGCCCTGCCGCTAAGCGGCCCGCTGCTTCCGCTCGATCCGGCACCGCCGCGAGGCCAAGATGCCACTCTCGCCTTCCCGTTGCCTTCGTCCGCTACGCCGCCTGGAACCCGCACAGATCCATCGCCGTAATCGCCTCTGGATTTTGCATGAACGTCTTCCAGATCAAGCCGGTGCGCAGGTTCTCCGCCATCAGCACACCGATCCCCACATCGATCCCCAGCACGTCCGGGTCGTACCACAGCAGCTCCGGATGGAAGGCATCGCAGAACCCGTAGCGCCCCCAGGCATCCACGCCGAACCTGTCCCGCAGCGCCCGCAGCACCCGTACGCAATCCTGCGGCGCAAACGGCAGCGATCCCGCCGTCGCGCAAGGGACCACCGATCCATTCACCGGCCCCATCAGCGGAGGCCCACCCCAAGCCGAGTATCCATGCTCCCAGTCCGACGCCGTAATCCCCCAGTAATCCTCGCTGTACGCGCGCCCCAGACTCAGGCAGAACGCCTTGTGCGCCCGCGTCGCCGTCACCGAGTTGTCGAAGTAATTGGCGTACGCGTCCGCCTTCCCCTTGAAGTCGAACCACGCGTGCGAGTACTGGTGTACGAACAACGGATCGGCCCCGCTAATGTACTCAAACTCGTCGTACACCATCGGCGGCCGCGTGAACGCATCCCAGGAGTCCGGCGAGATGCTGTGTGTCTTCGACCCGATCCCCAGCAGATACAGCATCATCAACTCGCAATAGTGATTCCAGCGGGCGCGGATGAAGCCGCTCGCCGGCCGCCATCCCATAGCGAACGTGTCTCCACCATTCAGCATCCACGGCCAGTTCACGCGGTCGTAGAGCTCGGTCGCCAGCTCCGTAATCAGGGGATCGTCAAAGTACGCCCGACAGGTCAGCGCCCCGCACAGCAGGATGGCCGTATCGATCGACGACACCTCGCTGAATCCGAACGGCTCGCCCGTCTGCACGTCGTTGAAGTGAAATAGGAAGCCATGATGGTGCGGCATTCGGTTCAGGTGAAACTGCAGCGTCGCCTGCACCCTCGTTCGGATCTGCGCCAACGGCAGGTAGCCCCGTTGCGCGGCGATGCACAGCGCGCTCAGCCCGAACCCCGTCGCCGCAATGCTGGCAATCCGCCGCTCCCTGTCGAACGCTCCGCTCGATACCTTGTTGGCCGCGCGATCCAGCACCTGGCCCGACACCTCGTCCGCCTGCTCATAGAAGAACAGGCAGCCGGCGTGCTCCATCTCCTCGAGAAAGGCTAGATCGTCGAGCGTCAAGCGCTCCGACGTCCGTCCCGCCTGGCTCGGTCGCGCAAGCGTTCGCTGTGCCAACGCTCGCGGCGTCGTGTCGCCCACCAGCGCGGACACGGCGGCGCCTCCCAGCAACTTCATCGAATCGCGGCGGCTGATACGTGTTAATCCTCGTCGGCGTGTCGTCACGTCACCTGGCCGATCTTGCAAGCAGAGATTGCGTACAGCGCTTCCGCGTACAAAAATTCCACGTGCAGGCATCCCTTGGAGTCATGCCGGAGTAATGCCGGAGCAAGGCTTTCCTACAGATCAGCGCCGCTGCCCCTCACTTCGCTACCGTAACTACTACCAACCCTTGCGGCGGGATGCGTACAGTAAAAGTCCCATTCTTTAGAGATGCCTTCTCCGCCGGCGAAGACTCACCCGCCGCGCGCAGCGCCACAATCTGCTGTCGGCTAGGGACTGCAGGCCGTCCCATCGCGTCATACGCCTTGAGCACATTGCCGTGGTCCTGATCCAGCCGCATGATCGTCACCGGCGCATCCGCCCGCACCCCATCCAGCTTCACCACGAAAGACTTCGCCGGCCCCGCGGCCGCCGGCGGCGGCGTGTACCTCGCCCCCGTCCCATACGGAGCCGCGTAGTTCCACAGCGCCAGCACCACCGTCCCATCCTCGCGCCGCGTCGCCAGCGCCGAGTCCGACTTCAGCGCGATTCGCCGGTCGCCTAGCTGATGCAGCATCGCAAACGCGTGCAGCGCGGGCTTCGGAATCTCATCCGACGCGATCAGTCCAAATCCTCCATAGAACGGCGTCCGCGTTACGCCCTGCTCCTCGAACACATCGGAGAAGTCCCAGTAACTCATCGCCTCCGTCAGCCCATCGCACTGGTTGATCGTCTCCGCCAGCCACGGCCCCATGTACACCGTGTCGGTCACATCCGGCTCGTTGGCATAACTCGCGTTGTACTCCGAGAAGATCAGCGGCATCGCCGGATAGGGCGAGGCCGCAATCTGATCATGCACATGCCGCACCGCCCGGCAGACCATCTCGTTGCGCGGAATCTGCTCGCCTGAATCAGCCCCGAAGACATCCTTCCCCTGATCATTGCCGTACACATGCGTGCTCACGAAATCCACCGGAACCTTCTGCTGCCGGCAGTGCTCAAGAAACGCCGGCACCCACGCCGCCTGCGCCGTCGCCGGCCCACCCACGCGAATCCGTTCGTCCACCGACTTCAGATCTCGCGCCGTGTGGTCATACAGCTCGAAGTACGTCGCCTGCTTCGGCACGCCCACCCAGAAATCGATGTTCGGCTCGTTCCACACCTCGAACTTCCAGCTCGCGACCTCTTCGATCCCGTACCGCTCGATTACGTGCTCGGCAAACGCCTTGATCATCGCGTCCCACTGTGCATAGTCCTTCGGCGGAGCCACATTCGGCTTGTACCAGAAGGCATGCAGCGCGTTCGCGTCCGAGGACAGCCGCCTGGGCATGAAGCTCATCTCCACAAACGGCTTCACCCCATTGGCTAAAAGACCGTCGTAGATCGCATCGATGTAGGAAAAATTGTAGATCCCATTGGTCTCGACCTCCTGCGCCGTCTGCCCAGGATTCGTGCTCTTCCGGTCCGGATCATAGAGCCCCACCTCGTCCATAAAAATCCCGTGGAAGCGGATCGACTCGAAGCCAGTCGCCTGCTTCACCGTCTTCAGGTCGTCGCGATACTCCTGCCGCAGCGACAGGATCGCCCGCCCCGATCCGAAGGTCTGCTCCCAGAAGTGCGGGAACGCCGTCGTCGCTGACCGCGCGTCCACATGCAGCACCACGCTCGACCCAGCCTGCTCAGACCCCGATCCAGCATCTGCCTCAGGCGCCTGCGCTCGCAGCGCCGTCGTTCCCGTCACCACCGCCATCGCCGTAAAAACAACGGCGGTCACGCCGCAAAGGCCAAATCGCATCGTTCCTCGTCCTCTTCCCAAAGACTCAGTTGAACTGCATCATATAGACCCAATCACACAACCCTCAAGACAGGCCGCATCGTGAATCATCGAGAACAGCGCGTGCTCAGGAGGGTCTCCACCCCCCTCGCGCACCCTTCCCCCACCCACATTCATCCAATCCCGGACATGGCAAACCCGACTCCACATCTCCTCTCTCCCATCCAGGTTGGCGACCTGCACCTTCCCAACCGCATCTTCATGGCGCCGCTCACCCGCCTGCGCGGCACCCCGGACCACGTCCCCACCCCCATCATGGCGGAGTACTACGTCCAGCGCGCCGGCGCCGGCCTCATCCTCTCCGAAGGCATCCCCGTCGACCCCTTCGGCGTCGGCTACGCCCAGGTCCCCGGCATCTGGAACCAGCAGCAGACCGAGGCCTGGAAGCCCATCACCGCCGCCGTCCACAACGCCGGCGGCCGCATCTTCGCCCAGCTCTGGCACGTCGGCCGCATCTCCGACCCCACCTTCCTCAACGGTCAGCTTCCCGTCGCCCCCTCGGCGATCGCCGCCAGCGGCCACGTTTCCCTGATTCGTCCGGAGAAGGCCTTCGTCACCCCCCGCGCGCTCGCCCTCGATGAGATCCCCGCCGTCATCGAAGCCTTCCGCAAGGGAGCTGAAAACGCCAAGGCCGCCGGCTTCGACGGCGTCGAGATCCACGGCGCCAACGGCTACCTGCTCGACCAGTTCCTCCAGGACGGAAGTAACCACCGCACCGACGCCTACGGCGGCTCCATCGAAAACCGCGCCCGCCTCCACCTCGAGGTCACCGACGCCGTCATCTCCGTCTTCGGCGCCGGCCGCGTGGGCATGCACCTGGCCCCGCGCAGCGATGCCCACGGCATCTCCGACTCCAACCCCGCCGCCACCTTCGGCTACCTCGCCACCGAGCTGGGCAAGCGCAAGATCGCCTTCATTGCCGCCCGCGAGCACGCCGACGCACCCCGCCTCGGACCGCAGCTCAAGCAGCTCTTCGGCGGCGTCTACGTAGCCAACGAAAAGTTCACCCGCGAGGCCGCCGACCAGGTCATTGCCCGCGGCGAGGCCGACGCCGTCGCCTTCGGCAAGCTCTTCATCGCCAATCCCGACCTGCCCCACCGCTTCGCCACGGGCGCGTCCCTCAACCAGCCCGACCCCAACACCTTCTACGCCCACGGCCCCGAGGGTTACGTCGACTACCCTACCCTCTAATCCCATCAAGATCGTCGCCCCGGCCCGGATCTCCCAACCGGCGCAACTTGACAAGACCCCCACAAAGGCCCGGCCAACCGCCGGGCCTTTGCTTGGCGCTTGATAGGAGCCGTTAGCCGTTAGCCCTTAGCTTTCAGCCGTTAGCTAAAGGCTAAAAGCGAACAGCTAACGGCTGCCCCAAGTAACATTGATGAAAGAGGACTCCAGAAAGCCTGATGAAGAAGAATCTGCTGCCCATCGAAGCCATCGCCGCCAAACTCGACCTTTCCGACTCACTCTACGAAAAGCGCAGCCCCGTAAGCGCCAAGCTCTCCCTCGACCTGCTCGACGACTCCCAGCCCAACCGCCGCGGCAAGCTGATTCTCGTCACCGCCACCACCCCCACCGCCTCCGGCGAGGGCAAAACCGTCACCTCCATCGGCCTCGTGCAGGGCCTCGAGCGCATCGGCAAGCGCGCCCTCATCACCTCGCGCGAGCCCTCGCTCGGTCCTGTGTTCGGCATGAAGGGCGGCGCCGCCGGCGGCGGAAGCTCGCAGGTCGAGCCCGCCGAAAAGATCAATCTCCACTTCCACGGCGACTTCCACGCCATCACCTCGGCCCACAACCTGCTCGCCGCCCTCATTGACTCCCACCTCTTCCACGGCAACGAGCTCGACCTCGATCCCGCCGCCATCACCTGGCCCCGCACCCTCGACATGAACGACCGCGCCCTGCGCCACGTCGTCGTCAGCAACACCGCCAAGCCCACCCGCGACGGCAGCAACCGCCACTCCGGCTTCCTCATCACCGCCGCGAGCGAGATCATGGCCATCCTCTCGCTCGCCGAGAGCCGCGAAGACCTCCGCCAGCGCCTGGCCCGCATTGTCATCGGCAGCACCCGCTCCGGTCAGCCCGTCCGCGCCGCCGAGCTTGGCGCCGTCGGCCCCATGATGGCGCTGCTCACCGAGGCCATCGAGCCCAATCTGGCCCAGACCACCGAGGGCACCCCCGCTCTCGTCCACTGCGGCCCCTTCGCCAACATCGCCCACGGCACCAGCTCCGTGGTCTCGCAGAGGATCGCCCTCCGCCTGGCCGACTTCGTCGTCAACGAGACCGGCTTCGCCTCCGACCTCGGCTTCCAGAAGTACATGGACCTGGTCTCGCCGGCCTCCGGCATCCGCCCCTCCGCCGCCGTCCTGGTCACCACCGTCCAGAGCGTTCGCAACCAGGGCGAGGGAGAGCTCGAGCGCGGCCTCCTCAACCTCGAAAAGCACATCGCCATCGTCCGCGGCTTCCAGCTCCCCGCCATCGTCGCCATCAACCGCTTCCCCCAGGACACCGACGCCGAGCTCGCCGTCCTCGAGTCCTTCTGCGTCTCTAAGGGAGCCGCCTTCGCCCTCTCCGAGGCCTTCGCCAAGGGGGGCGATGGCGCCCGTGCCCTCGCCCAGAAGGTCGTCGAGGTGCTCGAAGCCAACCCAAATCCGGACCTGCTCTCGACCTACCAGCAGTCCGACTCCGCCCTCGACAAGATCACCAAGGTCGCCCGCCAAATCTACGGCGCCGACTCGGTCGAGCTCTCCGACCGCGCCCGCCAGAACCTCGCCCGCTTCGAGCAGTGGGGCTACGGCCAGCTCCCCATCTGCATCGCCAAAACCCAGTACTCCCTCTCCGACGACCCCAAGCGGATGGGCGCCCCCACCGGGTGGACCCTGCATATCACCGACATCACCCTCTCCGCCGGCGCCGGCTTCCTGGTCGTCATCTCTGGAGCGATGATGCTCATGCCAGGCCTGCCCAAGGCCTCGCGCGCCCTCGACATCGACGTCGACGCCCGCGGCCAGATCATCGGCATGTCCTAAACCCGGGCGGCTGCCTTGCTCTCTATAGAGAGCGGTTGTGGAGGGGCGGGACTTCAGGTCCGCCCCTTCACCGCCAAGTCTCTCCACAACACCGCCAAACTCTCTTGTTTCTCACGCACTCAAGAAACACATCCTCTCGACCGCAGCGGCAAACAGCCTCAGCGTTTGTCGCGAAGTGGAGAGACCCCTGTATTTGCCTTTTCTCTCGCCACGCGCGACCTGACGAATCAAGGGACGATGTGGCGCCTACTGCGTAGTCCCCGTCACAAACGTCTGCTCCGCCCGCGCCGCAATCACCCGATACAGAGCGAACTGCCGCGCCGTCTGCCCGCGCAGCTCGAACAGCAAACTCGCCCGGTTCGAGGCCTCGGCATCGACCACGTCCACCAGCCGCATCCACGGCGTCCGGTCGAGGTGCGCAGCGTCCGTCACGCTCTCAATCGCCGGCTTCAAGCTGCCCAGCGAATCCTTCTGCGCTACTACCGTCACGTACCGCAGCGCCTCGCCGTCGCCCGCCGTATGTGCCATGTAGACGAAGGTGTCAGCTCCCCCATAGCTCAACGTATAGCCCCTCAGCTCTTCGTCCTGTAGAGGCACCGGTTCCGGCGGCGCAGGCGGCGCCGTCTTGCGCTTCAGACTGCTCTTCGTTCCAGCCTTCGCTCCCGTCGCACTCCCCGCCTTCGTTCCAGATGCAGCGCCGCTCGCCGCTTTCGTCTGGGTCGCGGTCGCAGGAGCCCCCGCAGCGCCGCCCGTGCTCCCCGCCTTCGCTCCATAGCCATCCACCAGACCTCGCGCCAGCGTCTGCATGCTGGCCAGCACCGTCGCCCGCTCCGCATCGTCCTGCCACGGCCGCGCGAAGTCATGCGGCTCCCTGGTCCTCGCGTCCGACACCGCAATCATCTGGTGCAGGTTCTGGGGGACGCCCTTCAGCTTCGGAAGTTCAGCCTCCACGAGCGCGTGCGTCGGCACTCCGCGATGCAGGGTCGGCCGGTTGGGATCGTCGTTCAGCGAGCTTGCGGTTCCGCTCACGTTCGACTGCTCCGCCTCCTTGCGCGCCTGCTTTGCCTGCTCCGGCGTCCGCTTCTTCAGCGTCGGCCGGTCGGGATCGTCCGCGGGAGTCGACCCCGATCCCGATTGCGCCGAGCTCTGGCCAGCCGAGCCCGAACCGCTCTGCCCGGAGTCGCCCGCACTCCCCGTCCCCGAGGCATCGGGCCGCTTCGAAAAGTGAGGTCGGTCGGAATCGTCATCCTTCCCCGAGGTGCCGTTCGTAGAGCTACTGGCAGCACTGTCCTTCGAATCGCCCGCAGCCCCAGCCTTTCCTCCAGACGCAGCCGGGCTGGCATCATCGCCCTCGGAGCCGGGCTTGCGGATCAGGTGCGGCCGGTCGGGATCGTCATCCACCCGATCCACTCGTTCGTTCGCCCGTCTTCCCCCCCCGCGCCCCGCCGCAGGCCTCTCCGCCACCGTCGGCCGCGCAGCCGCGGGAGCCTTGAAGCTGCCATAGCCGAACCAGCCCTCGTCAAAGAGCGCGGCCAGGTCCGCACCCTGCAGGTGCCGCGCAAACTGCAGCTCGATCACTCCCTTCGCAATCCCCGCCTGATCGACCTCGTACACCGTCCCGCTATCCAGTGCGAACGGCACCGGCCGCGCCATATACACCCCGGCGTCCTCCAGATGGCCATCGATGAACAGACTAATGGGGATCAGCCGGCTGGCCGTCGGCTTGGCCATATCTCCGGTCCACTCATACACCCCCACCGCCCGGACGACGACCTCCGGCCGCGCCACCTTGTGCATCTGCCCGGGCAGAGCCTGCACCAGGCCAAGGCCCGCGATCATGGCCGCGAGTCGGAGGAGTCTGAAGCGTCTGAGGAGTCTTTGGATCATCTCGCCTCTGCTATCCCGTACCTGAAACTGTGGCTGCCGTCCCACAATCAAGTGGACGGGCCAGCCGGGCCCGCACCGCGAATGTCGTCTCCAGCATAGACGCATTGCGCGAGCCGCGGTCTCACCCACACGCCTGGGCCGCTTACTTGTTCCAGATTTCTTGAACTTGAGTTGGAACCGCTCAGCGACCTTCGCGCAGCCGCGCAGCCAGCCGCTCCGGCAGTCCTGCCATCAGAATCCTGCCCTGCGACGCCGCCAGATCGTACGGCACCCGGCGGTAGGTAACGCTCCCCGCCTCCGTGTCGTAGATCGCAAAGGCCGCCCTCCAATCGCAGTCCCGCGGTTGCCCCACCGACCCCGGATTGATCAGGTGACGGGTCTCCGGAGGCAGCTCTAGCGTCCAGCTATCGGCCTCATTCCGCGAGCGATACCCCGGCCGAACCTCAAACCACTCATGCCCCTTCTGCCAGAACCCACCCTGGATGTGCGTGTGTCCAAAGAAGGTGACCGCCGTCGTCATCTGCTGCAGCGGCGCCCACGCATCCCGCATGCTCAGGATGTACTGGTCCTCATTCAGCGGCGACCCATGCGCGCAGCTCACCCCCGGCTGCTCCGGATAGAGCGGCCCCTGCGGCATGGCGTTCAGCCAGGCAAGGTTTTCGGGAAGGAGCTCCTGATTGGTCCAGGCCGCCGCCGCCCGGGCCGTCGGATTGAAGCCCAGCGACGACGTCAAACCGCCGCAGACGCGGTCATGGTTGCCCCGCACATTCAGCTTCGCCAGCGGCCGAATCCGCTCGATTACCTGGTTCGGGCTGCCGCCATAGCCGACCACATCGCCCAGGTTCCACAGCTCGTCATAGGGGCCAGCGGCTTCAAGGACGGCGCTCAGGGCTTCCAGATTGGCGTGAATGTCGGAGAGGATAAGAGCGCGCATGGACGATAACAGGGACCCGAAGACAGAAACGATGCAGTAATGAACCGTAAGCTCTTAGCTTATATGGATTTCCAGCCCGGGGAAAGCTAACCCACCGCCAGCGGCTGGTCGCGGTCGCTGTGCATGGTGGGCGCCGCCGCCAGCAGTCTGCGTGTGTACGGATGCTGTGGCGCGTGGAAGAGCTCTCGGGTCGCGGCCTCTTCCACGATCCGGCCGCGCTGCATCACCGCGACCCGGTCGGCGATCTGGCTCACCACCGCCAGATCGTGCGAGATGAACAGCATCGCCAGCCCATGCTGCTCCCTCAACTCCCGCAGCAGCCGCAGTATCTGCGCCTGCACGGTCACGTCGAGCGCCGTCGTCGGCTCGTCCGCAATCAGCAGCCGCGGCCGGTTCACCACCGCCATTGCAATCAGGATCCGCTGCCTCTGCCCGCCCGAGAACTGGTGCGGATAGTGCCCATAGCGGCCCTCCGGATCCGGCAGTGCGACCTCGCGCATCGCCCCCAGAACCTTCTCCTTCACGTCCTTCCGTGACAATTCCGGATGATGCAGCCGCACCGCCTCCGCGATCTGCTCCCCCACCGGCATCACCGGATTCAGGGCTGTCATCGGCTCCTGGAAGATCATCGCGATCTCCCGCCCACGATGGCGGCGCATCGTCTCCGGATCGAGCGACAGCAGCTCCTCCCCGCCAAAGCGAATGCTTCCCGTCACCTCGGCGTTCCCCGGCAGCAGCCGCAGAATCGCCAGCGAGCTGGCCGACTTGCCCGAACCCGATTCCCCCACCAGGCCCAGCGTCTCCCCCGCTTGCAGCGAAAAAGAGATCCCCTCCACCGCCGCTTGCGCGCCAAAGCGCACCGCCAGATCCTCGACCACGAGCAGCGGCCTGGCCGGCGTCGTCATAAACTCACCGCGCCGCAGGCGGTCACTGCGCCGCCGCCTGCTCTTCCAGAGCGACCGCCAGCTCCTCCCACTCCGTCAGCAGCCTGGCCCTGCGATTGCGCAGCTCCTCCAACTCCGCTGCATTCCGTTGCGCCTCCTCGGCGCCGGTGAAGACCGCCATCTTCTCCTCGGCGGCGGCGATCGCCGACTCCAGCCGCGGAATCTCCTCCTCGGCGAAGTTCAGCCGCTCCTCGAGCTGGCGCAGCTTGATCGGATTCAGCCGCTTCACCGGATTGACCGGAGCCGCAGCCGGAGCACCCACCACCGGCGCAGGCGTAGCGACCACCGCGACCGGCGCCTCGACGGCCTTGGTCTCCTGCGCCAGCGACGCCGCCACCTGCTCCGGACCACCCTGCTTCCGCCACAGATAGTCCTCGTAGTTTCCCGGATAGATGTGCACGTGGCCGGCCTCCACCTCGAAGACCCGCGTCGCCAGCCCGTCAATGAAGTAGCGGTCGTGCGAGACGAACAGCACCGTCCCCGAGAAGTTCCGGATCGCATCGAGCAATACATCTTTCGCCCGCAGATCCAGGTGGTTCGTCGGCTCGTCGAGCAGCAGCATGTTCGCCGGCGACACCAGCATCTTCGCCATCGCATAGCGGTTGCGCTCCCCGCCCGAGAGCACCCCCAGCGTCTTAAACACGTCGTCGCCCGAGAACATGAAGCAGCCCAGCAGCGAGCGCAGCTCCGTCTGCGGCACCTTTGGCGCGATCCCGCTGATGTCGTCCAGCATCTTCGCAGCCGGATCCAGCACCTTGTACTGGTCCTGCGCGAAGTAGTCCGCCAGCACGTTGTGTCCCAGCTTGATCTCGCCCGAGGTAGGCGCCTCCAGCCGCGAGAGCATCCGGATCAGCGTCGACTTGCCCGCTCCGTTCGCTCCCACCAGCGCAATCCGGTCGCCGCGATCGATGGTGAAGCTCACATTCTCCAGCACCCGCTTCACACCCCCATCGGGCGTGGGATAGACCTTCGTCAGATCCTGCACATCGATCACCGTACGCCCCGAGGCCGGTGGCTGCGGAATCGTGAAGTGAATCGTCGCCTCCTCCTCCGGCACCTCGATGCGTTCGATCTTTTCGAGCTCCTTAATCCGCGACTGCACCTGCTTGGCCTTGGTCGCCTGGTAGCGGAAGCGGTTGATGAACGCCTCCAGATCCTCGATGCGCTCGCGCTGGTTCTTGTAGGCCGACAGAATTTGCTGCCGCCGCTCTTCCTTTTGCTTCACATACTTCTCGTAGTTGCCGAAGTAGAAGTGCGCGCGCTTGTTCCATACCTCCACCGTCTTGTTCACCGTCACATCGAGGAAGTAGCGATCGTGCGAGATCAGCACAAACGCGTTCTCGTACCCGTGCAGGTAGTTTTCCAGCCAGTTCCTCGTTTCGAGATCCAGATGGTTGGTCGGCTCGTCCAGCAGCAGCAGCGAGGGCTTCTGCAACAACAGCTTGGCCAGCGAGATGCGCATCTGCCAGCCGCCCGAGAACTCCTCCGTCCGCCGCCGCCAGTCCGCCTTGTCGAAGCCCAGTCCGCCCAGCACCGTGCCCACCTGGTAGTCCAGGGTGTAGATATCGTGGGCGTGCATCAGCTCGGTGATGTGCGAGTAGCGGTCCGCAGCGGCGATATACTCTGCGCTGCCCGGATCATGCTCCGCCAGCCGCACCGACAGCTGCTCGGCCTCCTGCTCCAGATTGCGCAGTGCGTCAAACACCGAGAGACACTCGTCGAAGACCGTGCGCCCAGAGAGCGAGAGGCCGTCCTGCGGCAGGTAGCCGAGCGTCATTCCCTTGGTCCGCGACAGCGTTCCATAGTCCAGCGACTCGATGCCAGCAAGGATCTTCAGCATGGTGGACTTGCCCGTACCATTGCCGCCCACCAGGCCAGTGTGCTCATCCGGCGTGATCAGCCAGTTAACGTCTTCAAAGAGGAGTTTTTGGCCGAAACGTTTGCCGGCCTGAGAAAGTTGGAGCATTTCTCCTCTATTCTCGCATCCACCCCCACAACCGAGGACGAAAACGGGGGTTTCACAAAGAAAGGATCGAAGAGCGCTCTCCAGCGACTGAACGCTAGCACACTTGCCGAACGCCAGCCTTGTTGTCACCCCGTAGCGCATTTGGTTGTCATTCCGTAGCCCAGAGGAGGAATCTTCTCAGGCCCCGCCTCTTGCTTGGCGCAGCCCGCAGCTCCGGCCGAGGAAAGAGCAGCGGGCTTCTAGGTAAGCCAAGGCCTTAGCCTTGGCACTCCAGGCCGCAGGGAAGGCGGGGCTTTAGCCCCTTGGGTATGCCGTGATTGGGCCGCTGTAAGAAACACCAACCCCCCCCGGAGAATTCCATTGGCCAGGACATCCATGCAGGATCCAGCGAGAGCCCCGCGGCGTCGCGTCCTGCGCGTTCTCGCCCTCCTCGGCGTATCCCTGGCCCTGATCGTGCTGGTCGGTCTCGTGATCCTCTGGGCCCGCTACCGTTCCCTGCGCGAAAACGGCGACACCATCCTCCACGATCGCCTGGTGGCCGCGCTCTCGACCCGCTTCCACAGCCCGGTCGAGCTCGATTCGCTGCATCTCGACACCGCCAACGGCCTCCACCTCACCGGCAAGGGCCTGCGCATCCTCTACCTGGCCGGCCCCACCAGACCCGATGCGAACCCCGTCGCCGCTCCGCCCATGCTGACCGTCGCCAGCTTCGAGTTCCAAACCGACCTGATGCGGCTGCTCAAGCCCACCCTGCGTGTGGTGACGGTGTATGTCCAGGGCATGCAGCTCCACATTCCGCCCCACCGGCGCCTCCCGCTCGGCGCCATGCCCGACAGCCCCCGCCGTCGCGGCCAACCTCGCCTGGGCATCTCAGTGGATAGAATCGTCGTCGCCGACTCCGAGCTGGTGCTCGAGACCAGCACCCCCGGCAAACTGCCGCTGGTCTTCCACATCGCCAACCTAACCCTCACCGACGTGGGGCAGAGGAAACCATTCGAGTACGACGCCAGCCTGACCAACCCCAGGCCGGTCGGGAACATCCGCTCCACCGGCCACTTCGGCCCCTGGCAGCAGGACAACCCCCGCGACACCCCCATCGACGGCAGCTACTGGTTCCTCCACGCCGATCTCGGCTCCATCAAAGGACTCGGCGGAACCCTCTCCTCCTCGGGCAGATTCAGCGGCACTCTGGGCGACGTCGCCGTCGCGGGATCGACCGATACCCCCGACTTCCGGCTCGACATCAGCAACCATCCGGTCGCACTGCACACCGACTTCCAGGCCGAGGTCAACGGCATGACCGGCGACACCACCCTCAAGCAGGTCGACGTCCGCGTGCTGCACTCGATCCTGCACGCCTCCGGCTCGGTGACCCGCGTCGGAACCCCGGCCACCGGCGTCACCGGCCACGACACCGAGTTGACCGTCGATATGGGACCCCACGATCACGGCCGCATCGAAGACATGCTGCTGCTGGGCGTGAAGACCGCCCCGCCGGTGCTGCGCGGCGCCATGATCACCCACCAGCGCCTCAGCGTTCCGCCCGGCAAGGAGAGCGTCTCCCGGAAGATGCGGCTCGAAGGCAGCTTCACCATCAGCGCCGCCACCTTCAGTAATCCGAACTTTCAGCACACCATCGACCGGCTCAGCATGCGCGCTCAGGGCCATCCCCAGCAGGCCAACGCCCGCGACGCCGCTCCGGTCACCTCCACCCTCAGCGGCCGCTTCCTCCAGGCCGACGCCATCGTCGACGTCTCCAACCTCGAGATGACCATGCCGGGCGCAACCGGCGAACTGACCGGCCGCTACAGCCTGGACGGCCAGCGCTTCGACTTCCGCGGCCTCATTCGCACCCAGGCCACCGCCTCGCAGATGACCACCGGCTGGGTCAGCAAGCTGCTGCGGCCCCTCGACCCCCTGCTCGAGCGCAACGGCGCCGGCCTCGAGATCCCCATCACCATCAGCGGAACCAAATCCTCGCCCAGCTTTGGCATCGATACCAAGCGCCTGTTTCAATGATCTGTCGCCCGACGACAAGCCATCCGCGATCGGCCAAGTGATCCAAAGCTCGGCAGGCCAAAGCTGTCGGCTGCGCAGAGACCCAAGGCTGTCATTCTCGCCACGCCAAGGCTTTGCTTCTAGGTAAGCCAAGGCTGGTAGCCACCACCAGCTTGACAACCACGCGGCTCCAAAATGCCCCAAAACACCGTTCCTTGCGCCAGACCCCCATGCCCAGAGTACTTGGGGATACTTTGGTTTGGACTTATCCCATTTGTTTCGAAGACTTTGAGTGCGTAGTGCGGGGGATGGGGGTGAGTTCCCAAGTAGGCTGAAGGCCCACCAGGAAGGGGTTCTCCGCCGACAAATTTCCTCACAGAAAGCTACGGATGGAAGACATTGTCGGAGCGCTCTGCTACTGTCAGGAGTGAGATTCTGATGCCTGCACAGCCACACCTCTTCCCGGATTCAGAAGCGCAGGGGGCGCCGCTCAAGGGTGCTCCCGGGGGGGCTCTGGCCGCGCCCGGTGCAGTCGCCCGGCAACACTCAGAAAATGCGGCCCCGGTGTGGCTGCAGCGGATCTCCCTCTGCGTCCTGGTATTGTTCTGTGTCTATCTGGGTGTGCTGGTGATGGTGCTGCCCTGGTGGACCCGCATGTGGGACCAGAACATGTTCCTGGAGGCTAGACCGCAATTGGCCCGGGTGCTGCATATGGGGGCGGTACGCGGCGCCATCTCCGGATTGGGCCTGCTCGATATCTGGATCGGCATCTCCGAGGCCGTCCACTACCGCGAGACGCGCGGTTAGCATCTTGAACGAAAGTTGGCAAAGCCAGGTTCTCCCGCGAGACCCGATAGAGCCTCGCGAAAGACCATGCATTAGCCCTCCAGAGAGATATGTCACAAACTAAACCTGATCCACTCGATCGAGCGCCGCTGGCTTATGAGAACGGCGC
The DNA here is from genome assembly GCA_035568455.1 of Granulicella sp. Classification (GTDB taxonomy): domain Bacteria; phylum Acidobacteriota; class Terriglobia; order Terriglobales; family Acidobacteriaceae; genus Edaphobacter. The sequence continues at coordinate 77,290 of DATMOB010000107.1, read as the reverse complement.
CTTTCTGAACTCCCCCGACGGGCGCATCATCCGCATCATGGCCGAATACTCGGAGCCCATGTCCCGCTTCCGCCGCGAACGCATTCAGGACACCGTGGTCTTCTTCGGCTCAGCCCGCTTTCGCGAGCTGGATGAGGCGAGGCACGAGCTGCAACTGCTGGCGAATACCGGCTCCGCCACGCCTGCGCCAGAGTCCGAGCAGCCCGCGCGCCCGGAGGAAGTGGAGCGTGGCGTGGCCAGCGAGAGGCGGCTTCGCCTGGCCGAGGCCGCCGTCGAGATGGCGCAGTACTACGAGGATGCGCGGCGCTTGGCCGGCATGCTGACCACCTGGACCAAAAACCTCCCCGGCAGCCGGCACCGCTTCGTCGTCACCTCCGGCGGCGGCCCCGGCATCATGGAGGCCGCCAACCGCGGCGCCTATGAGGCCGGCGGGAAGAGCATCGGGCTGAACATCAAGCTGCCGTTCGAGCAGATCCCCAACCCCTACATCACGCCGGGATTGAGCTTCGAGTTCCACTACTTCTTCACCCGGAAGTACTGGTTCGCCTACCTGGCCAAGGCCCTGGTGGTCTTTCCCGGCGGCTTCGGTACGCTCGACGAGATGTTCGAGCTGTTGACGCTGGCGCAGACCGAGAAGCTGGCCAAGAAGATCACCATTCTGATCTATGGATCCAGCTACTGGAAGCAGGTCATCAACTTGGACCTCTTGGCGGAGAAGGGGGCGATCGCCATGAAGGATCGCGAGCTCTTCCAGTTCGTCGACACCCCGGAGGAGGCCTTCCGGCTGTTGCAGCAGGAGCTGATCAAGCACCATCTTGAGCCTGGCTTTGAGGCCAGGCAGCACCCGAGGGAGCACGAGGTTCCGTCTACCCCGGCACCCTCGGCCCAGGAGATGCTCGGCCCCGACATCGCCCGGACACGTTGAGATAGGACGTTGATCTGCTCCATGGCCGTCGAATTAAGAGCGCCTCACAGCAGTAAACATCCCAAAAGGCATCAGGGATGGTACGCTTGAGGCAATTTTGAAGCACCATTCTCAGTGCAGTCATGGCTCGTTCACACGAGCCACGGATACTCAACGCAGGATCAAAGGAGCGAGTGGGGGCGCCTTATGAGCGAGTCCAGTATTTCGTATCTGTGGCGGGAACCCAAGGCGGCGGAGGGCTTTGCCGCGGGTGTGTCGCTGCACAGCCACACCAACCAATCGAAGGAGACCCTGGACTTCATCGCCGAGATGAGTCAGGACTGGAGTCTGCTTCAGCCCATCATGCGCTGGGCCGAGGATCGCTCCTACGAGCGGACCGGGATTCGGCCGAACTATGCGCTTAGCTACTGGACCCCACCGCTGACCCCCAAGCTGGCGTTTGATCTGGAACAGAAGCAGATCGAGAATCTGCTGCAGCTTCCAGGAATGGTCTCGATCAGCGACCACGACGACATCAAGGCGCCGCTGCTGTTGCGCTCCGTTCCTTCGGCGCGGCACATCCCGGTGTCGCTGGAATGGACGGTGCCGTTTGGGCCGACGGCGTTTCACCTGGGTGTGCACAACCTGCCCAGTGCGCATGCCGTAGCCTGGCAGGAGCGACTGGCGGAGTTCACCGCGCTGCCGGTGACGACCCGCGAACCCGGACTGCTCACCGGGATCCTGGCCGAACTCGACGAGATTCCCGGCATTCTGCTGATCTTCAACCACCCGCTCTGGGACCTGTACCGTGTGGGCGCAGACCGGCATGAGGTCTCGGTGAACGAGTTCCTGGCGATCAACGGACAGTACATCCATGCGCTCGAGCTCAACGGGCTACGGACGTGGAAGGAGAACTCGGCTGTCTCTGTGCTGGCGGGCAAGTGGAACCAGCTCGTGATCAGCGGCGGTGATCGCCACGGGATCGAGCCGAATGCCAATGTGAACCTGACCCAGGCGACCAGCTTCGGCGAGTTCGTGCACGAGGTCCGGCGCGAGCGCAAGAGCCATCTGCTGTTCATGCCGCAGTATCAGGAACCGTGGAAGCATCGCATCCTGCAGTCGACCCTCGATGCCATTCGCGACTATCCCCACTTCCCGGAGGGATCGCGGCGCTGGGACGAGCGGGTCTATCATCCGGATGCGAATGGGACCATGCAGCCGCTCTCCACGCTGTGGCGACGCGGCAACGTGCCGCGCATCGTGACGTTGGTGATGCGGAGCGTGCGGCTGATGGGCGCGACGCCGGTCTCGCGCGGCCTGCGTATGGCGTGGAGCGATGCGGGCGAGATGCGCGCGGCGCTGGCGCAGCTCGACGCGTAGGGAGCAGCGAAGCTTGTGGCTGCCGGACCGTTTGGGCTGCCAAGGGAGTAAGTGAGGGTAGGCTTCAGGGATGTGTGCGCCGCGCGTTGCCTACTTTCCGGACTCCTTCCACGAGGTGAATGGCGTTGCGCATACGAGCCGCAACTTCGTCGCCTACGCGGCGCGCAAAGGGCTGCCGTTCCTGTGTGTGCGTGCGGGTGGACGCGCGGAGACTTTGACCCATACCGGCGAGTTGCGGGAGCTGGAGCTGGGGCGCAGCCGGACGGCGATCCGGCTGGAGAAGGACTTGGAGTTCGATGCCATCTTCTGGCGTCACTACGACCGGATCGAGTGGGAGCTGAAACGGTTCCAGCCGGACGTGATCCACATTACCGGGCCGAGCGAACTGGGCATCTTCGGAGCGCTATTCGCGTGGAAGATGGGAGTTCCGCTCGCGGCTTCCTGGCATACGAACGTGCATGAGTATCTGGCGCGGCGCATGGGCGGATTGACGCGGCTCTTGCCGGAGCGCTACGGCAGCTTGGCGGGACGCGGGATCGAGGCGGCGACGCTCGATGCGACGGCGCGCTTCTACCGGCTGGCGAAGGTGCTGTTCGCGCCCAATCAGGAGCTGTGCGGGATGCTGGAGCAGGCAACGGGAAAGCCCTGCTCGCTGATGCGCCGCGGCGTCGATACGGAGCTGTTTTCCCCGGTGCGGCGGGCACGCGGCCGGGACGATGGACGCGTCGTGCTGGGCTATGTGGGAAGGCTTTCGGTGGAGAAGAACATCGCTCTGCTGGTGCAGCTGGCGAGCGAGCTGAAGGCGATGGGCGTGGCGCGCGCGGAGTTCCTGATCATCGGTCAAGGCGGCGACGAAGCGTGGCTGCGAGCGCAGCTTCCGGAGGCGCGCTTTGCCGGGGTGCTGCGCGGTCGCGCGCTGGCCGAGGCTTATGCGGATATGGATCTGTTCGTCTTTCCATCGCACACCGATACGTTTGGCAATGTGGTGTTGGAGGCGCTGGCGAGCGGAGTTCCCGCGGTGGTCACTCCGAACGGCGGACCGAAGTACATTGTGCGCGAGGGAGAGACAGGATTTGTACGCGAAGACGCGGGATTTTCGGCAGCGGTCGCGGCGTTGGCAGAGGATCCGGAGCGGCTCGAAAAAATGCGCGGTGTGGCACGGAAGTATGCTCTGGGCTGCAGCTGGGATGCGGTGTTTGGCCGGGTATATGACGCCTATGCCGGGCTCGCGGCTTTAGGCGCGCCCAGTTCAAGCGGCGGTCAGTAGCGGAGCTCTCCGATGTAGACGGCGTAGGGCGGGAGGGTCATGCCGTCGAGGTGCATGGTGCCGATTGCGGTGTCGGAGCGCAGGAGGGTGCGCAGGAAGCTGCCGCGCAGGTGCAGGCGGGTCATGTCGGCCTTGAGCGAGAGGGTGACGGGTGCGGGGGAGAGGTTGCAGAGCACGACCAGGGCGGGGGAGAGCGGGGTGATGGAGTGCGGCCGGCGGACCCAGGCGAGGACGTTCTGGGCGTCGTGGTCGAGCAGGAGGGTGTCGCCGTCGCGCATGGCGGTGTCGCCGTGGTGGAGCGCGCTGAGCTGGCGGTAGAAGTTGAGCAGCGAGCGCGGGTCGGAGTCCTCGGCGGCGACGGTGCCGGACGCGAAGTGGTTGGCTGGCGTGGCGGTGGTCTCGGCGGCTTTGGGCTTGGGTTGCCGGATGTAGGGGTGGTAGGCACCGAAGCCGTCGGTTGGCGGGGGAGGCGGTGGCGCTGCGGCGGTTGGCGGCGTCGCTGCTGTCGTGTAGGTTGCTGCCCCCGCTTGGGTTGCTGCTGTCGTTGTTGCGGCGGGAGTTGCGAAGCCGGTAGTGGGGTCCTGTGGAGCGTTGCCCCAGGGCATTCGGGGGGCGGGGAGGGCGGCGGTCGTGGAGGTGGTTGACGCCGTCGAGGCCGCTGCGGAGAGGCCGATCTCCTGGCCGTAGTCGAGCAGGACGGCGGAGTCGGTGCCGAGCAGGACGGTGGCGATTAGCTTCGCCATAGCGGTGTCTTGCTCGGGCTTGGACTCAGAGCTGGACTTGGACTGGGACTGGGGGGTGGGGTTGCTGGCGGCGGCGCCGAAGCGGTCGATGCTGCGCGGGTGTTCGGGAGCGTCGCTGAGCAGGAGCGGGAGGGGCGGCTGGCTGTTGTGGGCGACGGCCTGGCTGAGAACGGCGCGGAGCTGGGCTGCCTCGGGTCCCGCGGGCGCCGGGGCGACGCTGGCTGGAGTCGGCTCGGCGAGGCCGTTGGAGGCGGCAGCGTTCCGGGTGACGGGCGCGGTGGGCAGGGCCAATAGCGAGGAGATGGGGAGGAGCTGCGGGCTGGCTTTGGAGGAGGGCTTCGAGGCCCGACGGGCGCTTGGGGCCGAATCGGGGCTGGAATCGTGACTCGGATCGGGGCTGGGACTGGCGATCAGGATGCGCTGGCCGATGGCAGCAGCGAGGAGGCTGTGAAGCTCCTGCAGACTGGCGGGCGCGGCTTCGGGTGCTGTGCCGGGGGTTGGCGGCAGGATACGGAATCCGGCGATGCCGCGGTTGAGCCAGAAGCGGGCGGTGGCGAGGTCGGGCTGGGGCAGGTTGAGCAGGATGCGGATGTCGCGGCGGCTGGCCTGGAGAGAGAGCTCGTCGAGGTCGTCGAGGGTGCCCAGGGCCGGGTCGATCGTGGGGGCGGTGGGATCGGTCGGGGCGGCGCTGGCGGCTGCGGGCTGGGTGCTCTGGGGCTGGAGGGAGTCGAGCAGGATGGCGTCGACGCCGAGGGAGTGGAGGTAGTCGAGGCGCTGGGTGATGCCTTTGAGGTCGCCGATGCCGTCGCCGTTCGAGTCCTGGAAGCCGCGGGGGGCGATCTCGTAGAGGACCAGGTGCTTCCACCAGGCCTCGGTGGTGAGGCCGGAGCCGACCCAGCCAGGGCGGGCGAGGGTCTGGGCGGGAGCGTAGGTGGTGAGCAGGGCGACGGTCGCAGCGAGGGTGAGGGCGAGCAGGAGGCGCGGCGTTTTGTGATGTTTCGGCTTCATGCTTTGCTCTCTCCTCGATCTCGGAGGGGGTATCCCCCCCACTGCCTGGAATATTTGTCTGCTACGAGTTACGCGTGGTTGCTGGCGGTAAAGTATTGCATTCAGATGGGTTACGGGAAAAATATTGATTTTGAACGGTTTATCTTCGGGAGTGGGCCGGTTCTCTATTACCCTCTCTTCCTATTCTATCGGGCTGGAGGGGGGTGTTGCGCCAACTTTGTGAGGCGCTGAAAGGCTCGTGGTTATTGGCGATTTGTGGTTTTGAGTGGAATTTGGGGGTTGCCATCAAAGGCAAGGGCCAGGGTTCAGCGTTCGGAGGACGGTGCACCCGGGGGCAGGAGAAAACCGAAGGAGTCTGGGTTGAAAGGTGCGAGCGGTGTCTGGGCGGGGAGATTCTCGGGGTCCTTCGCTGCGCTCAGATGACGGCAAGAACAAACAACGGCGGGGACGTTTGGTTGGACTAGGGGAGGAGTGCAGTCTCGCTCGCGCTCGATGCTCACCTGAGCGGCGATGAAACCGTCGCGAAGATGGGGCACCCGGGTCCTGTGTGGCAAGTGGTTCCGCTCCCACCCTTCGCGGTGGTGCCGCGAAGGATGGGGCACCCGGTTGTTTGTCGCTCCGGTCGAGATGGCGTCGTTCCTTCGTGGCAGGACCGGAAGTAGATCCCCTTGGGGGATGACAAAAAGATTAGGCGTGGGTGGGGTTGAGGCGGGGGCGGGTGAGGCCGAAGAGGGCGATGTAGATGTAGCAGAGGACGGGCAGGACGAAGGCGTGGTGGACGCCGATGGTGTCGGCGATGCGGCCCTGGATGACGGGGATGACGGCTCCACCGACGATGGCCTGGACCATGAGGCTGGAGCCGCGGCCGGTGAGCGGTCCGAGGTTGGAGATGCCCAGGGTGAAGATGGAGGGGAACATGATGGAGTTGAAGAGGCCGATGGCCAGGATGCTCCACATGGCGAGGTGGCCGAAGCTGAGCATGGAGACCAGGACCAGCAGGCAGGCGATGGCGGCGGCGCAACCGAGGACGAGGCCGGTGGAGAAGCGGCGCAGCAGGGCGGAGCCGATGAAGCGTCCGACCATGGCTCCTCCCCAGTAGAGGGCGACGTACTTGGCGGCCTGTTCGGCGGTGAGGTTGCCGATGGCGGGGACGCCGAAGTAGTTGATGAGGAAGCTGCCGATGGCAACCTCGGCGCCGACGTAGACGAAGATGCCGATGGCGGCGAGGAAGAGCTGGGGGTGGTTGCGGAGCTTGTCGGTGGTGAGGGGGTTGGCTTCGCCGGGGCGGATGTCCTGGGTGAAGTCCATGGCAGGCAGTTTGACCAGGGCGAGGCCGACGGCGAGCGCGGCCAGGGCGAGGGCGATGCCGAGGTAGGGCAGCTGGACGGAGGAGGCCTCGGCGATGCGCGAACGCTGCAGCGCGGCTCCTGTGAGGGCGGCGGCGCTGGCGACCTTGGGGATGTGGGAGAGGATGACGGCTCCGCCGAAGAAGGGGGCCAGGAAGGTTCCGAAGGAGTTGAAGGCCTGGGCGAGATTGAGGCGGCTGGAGGCGGTGCGCTGCGGTCCGAGGTGGGCGACGTAGGGATTGGCCGCGACCTGGAGGATGGTGATGCCGGCGGCGAGCACGATGAGCGCGCCGAGGAAGAGCGGGAAGGAGGGCGCCTTGGAGGCGGGCAGGAAGAGCAGGGCGCCGGCGGTCATGGTAAGCAGACCGATGATCATGGTGCGCTTGTAGCCGGCCATCTCGACGATCTTGCCGGCGGGCAGAGCAAAGACGAAGTAGGAGGAGAAGAAGGCGAACTGCACCAGCATGGCCATGGTGTAGTTGAGGTCGAAGATGGCCTTGAGGTGGGGGATGAGAATGTCGTTGAGACAGGTAAGGAAGCCCCACATGAAGAACAGGGTGGTGGCAATGCTCATGGCGCGTACGTTGGTTCCTTCGAGTCCAGGGTCGTGCGCCATCTGGGTGGTGCCGGTGCTGAGTACGGCCATGACATCTCTCTCCGTGAACTGAAAATCCGAACCGTGGGGTTCGTGACGGCCTAGGGCTCGGTTGCAGCCTTAGGCGCTGTTGGCGGCCGCTTGTTGGCCGGATCAGGGCGTGCCGCATCCTCGATCTTTCGCCGGCGAATTTCTGCCCCTCCGATGCTACACGCATTGCAGATGGTTACGCACGGGCGTGCGGTATCCGGATTGCCAAAAGCGAAACCTGCTTGGAGATGGAGGCGGCTGGCGGACGCCAACTTCAGCTTTTTGCGGATCGCCGCGCCATACCCACCCGCCTGACCAACGCACACATCAGAAAATCGCGCCGCGTGATACCCGACATTGCCGAGATGGCCATGTCAACACCTCGCTTGCACTGGAAGCCCGAAAGCCGCAGACTCGCCGCGCGAAAATACCCGCCACCCCACGCCGCACATCACCTCCGGCGTAGGAGCGGCGCCACCGCGCTCGCCCGCTCAAATGTCAAGCAACAAAGGGGGCAGGGCGGTCGGCTTGCCCTTTTCGTTCAGGGTGACGCGGGCGGCGGGGGTGTGGTGGTCGTGGGGGAAGAGGACGGTCCAGTTCTCGGGGATGGCGCGCTGGTAGAAGCGCTTGCGCTGGGCGATGCACTCGAGCGGGTCGAGGTCGTAGCCCATCACCCAGGTGGGGTCGAGATGGTGAGCGGTGGGAATGAGGTCGCCGATGAAGCAGGCGTGTTCGCTTGAGCCGGCGTGGGCGCGGGATTCGATGTGAACGCCGATCATGTGGGCGGTGTGGCCGGGGAAGAGCTCGACCGAGATGCCGGGGACGATCTCCGGGTGGGCGGCGATGCCGGGGGTGGTGAGGAGCGTCATCTGGCCGCTCTCGATCAAGGGGTCGTAGTTGGGCGAGAGGTAGCTGACGCGGTCGCGGTCGAGTTGCAGATGGCCGTGTTCGACCTCGCCGATGTGGGCGAAGTAGCGCGCGTTGGGGAAGGTGGGGCGGACGGAGCCGTCGGCTTCGAGGGTGGTGTTCCAGCCGCAGTGATCGAAGTGGAGATGGGTGTTGATGACGATGTCGATCTCCTCCGGGCGGATGCCGGCGGCGGCGAGAGAGGAGGGCAGCAACTCCTGATTCTGCTGGATCTCACGCATCCTGGGCGACTGCTTGTTGCCGATGCCGGTCTCGATGACGACGGTGTGGCGGCCGGTGCGGACGATGATGGAGTTGAGGCCGAGCAGGATGCGGTTCTCGGCATCGGCGGGGGTGCGCTTCTCCCAGAGCGGCTTGGGGACGACGCCGAACATGGCGCCGCCATCGAGCAGATAGGTTCCGTCGGTGCAGATGGTCAGTTCGAAGTCGCCCAGCCTGTGGCGGGCGCGCACGAGGTTGGCGTCCGCCGGCTGGCTGGCCGGGTGGGGTTGTAACTGGGGGTGCATACACACTCTCTCCGGAGCAGGATACATGGTCCCTGCCGGAGGGAGGGCGAATTGGAGGCTGCGGGCGGTGCTCTGCCCGCAGCCTCTTACACTTCTCTACGTCTCCACGCCGGCACCGGCTATGCCTGGGGTTGCCGCAAGGCAGCATCCACCTTCGGCGTTTGCAGATCCAGGCCGGTGGTGGCGGCGATGATGGCGGCGGCCGTTACCGACGGTTCGGCGGGTTGAATGCGTCTGCTTTGGAAGCACTGCCGGCACAGCACGGGGCGGCCTTGAGTGGGTTTGAAGGGCACGGTGGTTTCGATGTGGCACTCGGAGCACTCGGTACGGGTCTCGGTGCGCGCTATGCTCGCAGGGGCGACACCGCTGCCCGCGCGAGCGCCCAACGTGGCTCGCTTGGACTTGCAGGGCTTGCACCGTTTGGGATCGTTCTTGAATTGTTTATCGAGAAAGAAGATCTGCTCTCCGGCCGTGAAAACGAACTGGCCGTGGCAATCCACACAGGTAAGTAGCCGGTCCATAAACTCAGATTGCATCGCGTTTCTCCGTAAGGCAGGAAAAGGATGAGGGCCCTTCTGGCGCAACAGTTGGAATGGGCGATCAAACCTAGAAAACGGGGCCCGAAAGAAACATCGGCGAGGCCGGGAGGGTGGCTGCCGTGTGCGGCTCGCGACCAGAGGAGGGGGGGATCGCGAAGCGGATTAGAGGAGGCCGCTTTACCTGGAGCTTTGTCAGCTCGGTAAAGCGGCCGCCGGGTTGAGAGGAACCGAATTAGTCCTGTTCCTTACGAATCTTCTTGCGATTGCGCTTGCGGGCCAATGCTTCCTTTACCCGCTTCTTCTCACCTGGCTTCAGGTAGAAAGAGTGACGCTTGACTTCTTTGATGATGTCTTCGGTCTGCACCTTGCGCTTGAAGCGACGCAGCGCATTTTCAAGAGGCTCGCCTTCCTGAACACGAATCTCTGCCAAGGGAAATACACCTCCAAACGGTCCCGGGACGGGTCAGCCATTAGGATACCTTGCCTGCGGGCGAAATTGCCAGACGATTTCGAAAATTTCGTCCACAAGCCATAAAGTAACGTTACTTTAGAGGGATTGGGGTCGGCCGGAGGATCGGCCGGAGCGAGGCGAGGGCAGGGCCAAAGCCCAGCGGGGACGGCTCCAAAACCGACCGGAGCGGTCTGAAACAGATAAGATAGCGGCATGATCCGCTCCTACCAGGGCAAGCTTCCGGTGGTGCCCAGCAGCTGTTATGTGGATGAATCGGCGCAACTGATCGGTGATGTCGAGCTGGGCGAACAGGCCAGCGTGTGGATGAACGCGGTGGTGCGCGGAGATGTGAATGCGATCCGCATCGGTGCTGGCAGCAATGTGCAGGATTGCGCGGTGCTGCACGGCATGCGGGATCTGTATCCGGTGGTGATCGGAGAGCGCTGCACGATCGGGCACAATGCCACGGTGCATGGCTGCATTCTCGAGGATGAGGTGCTGGTGGGGATGGGAGCGACGATTCTGAATGACGCGCGCATCGGGCCGGGTTCGATCATCGCGGCGGGCGCGGTCATTCCGGAGCATACGATTATCCCGGCGAACTCGCTGGTGGCCGGGGTTCCGGGGAAGGTTCGCCGAACGCTGGGGGAGGCGGATCGCGCGTTGATTTTGAAGTACGCGCAGAACTACCTGGACTACACCAAGATCTATCTCGAGGAGCGGCGCCTGCGGGGGGATTGATGTCCCGCTGATCCGAGGGGGACTTCGCGGCATCGAGCGCGTCGCTTACTTCAGTAGCCTGTGTCGACATCCCCGGGTCTGGACGGCTGAAGACTGCTGAGTAGCCAAAGGAGAGGCAGAGTCTGGGTAGTCTGGGTAAAAAGGTGCGGGCTGGTATTTGGGGTGTGACGATTCTCGGGGTCCTTCGACTTCGCCTCGCACGGTACGACCGTGCGAGGCTCCGCTCAGGAGTGACAGTTCTTCTATTTACCCGTTACCTGCCGAAGACCTAAATCTCCTAAGATCCTGGCTCAAGATCCTGGCTCGCTTGATTTAGTTGACGGGGCTGTCGGCGGTGAAGGCGGAACAGCAGGGCTTGGTGACGGGCTGGAACTCCATGAGCTCGACGCGGGTGCCGTCGGGGTCGTAGAGGTTGGCCTGCCACTTGCCGTCCTTGCCCATCTGCGGGCCGTCGTGGCGCGGGCTCTCGCGATCCTCGGCGATCAGAGTGGTGACCGCCTTCTCCATGTTGGAGACGCCGATGGAGAAGTGGTTGAGGACGCCGAGGGTGCGGGCATCGACGCGGCTGACAGGGGTGTCCGAACCATCGCCCACCATCATGTACTCGAGCCAGTCGTGGCCGTTGGGCGTCTGCTGCGAGACCCAGTCGAGGTGGTCGGGCTGCATGGCTCCGTACCAGTAGGGGCGGAAGCCGAGAAGGTCGCGGTAGAAGTGGTCCTCGGCCGGCTGGCTGTGCACGAGATAGCCGACGTGGATGATGCGGCTGCCGATGGGATTGGCGTTGGCGGGCAGGTGCATCGGACGACCGGCTTGGAGGAACTGGACCAGATTGCCCTCGGGGTCCTTGGTGTCGAACCAGCGGCTACCGTCGCTGCCGGTGCGCAGCTCGGCGATGTCTGCTGCGCCGTGGGCGAGGAGGTAACGACGCAGACCCTCGGCGTTGGTGGTGTTATAGGCGACGCAGGCCATTCTGCTCAGGGTGTGGTCGGCGGGTAGCGGCACGACCTCAACGAACTGGGTGGAGCTGAGGTAGTAGCGGGTGCCCTGGGGGTTCTGCGGATCGGCACCCTTGGTGGCGCCGAGGAGGTGGGCGTAGAAGTGGTCGGCTGCGGCCGCGTCGCTGGCGTAGACGCACATGTGCGAGATGCCGGTGATGGCTGGGCGGCTCTGCTGGGCGACGGCAGAGCCGAGAGTGAAGAGCAGGCAGGCGGCTACTGCTAGAACAGGTTCCAACGACTTTGGCATCTTTCTCGTGTGCTTGCTTGTCCTCATTGGCATGTCGATCCCTGTCCTCATCGTGTCCCTTGTGTGACCCGCCGGCGGGTTCTGTTCGAACCGTTCAATCTGTTCAATCCGAGGCACAAATGCGCGCGGCGGCAGACGGAGCGTAAGGCGGGGTAATGTTTGGCGTGAGAACGGTATCATGAATCGCACATGATCTGGAACAGCGTTGCTGCCCCAGATAAAACGAGTAGGATGATCTGGTCGTCCGGGGCAGAAGCGAGGGCGACTTCAGAGCGAAGTGAGTCAACAGAGGACGAGGGGCTATGAAGGCGATGAACGGGCTAGGGGTGGTCGCAGGGATCTTGATGCTTTGCGTGTATGGGGCTGGGGCGACGATGCAGGGGCAGGTGGCTGCGGCGGATCACAGCGTGATCGCGGGGGACGGCACGGCGTATGTGACGCGGATTGTTCCGGTGCCTAGCGGCATCAGCGTGGAGGCGCAGCGGATGCTGGCGCGGCCTGCGTCGGATGCGGCGGTTCCGCAGTCGCTGGCCGAGCGCCGCAGCCATACGGACACATGGCAGGCGGGGGCGGGCGAGGCCTTCCGCAAGCTCTATCCAGTGAGCGTGACGGAGCAGACGATCGCGGGCGTGCCGGCGAAGATCATCACCCCGCTTGATGTCCCCGTGAACAAGCGCAAGCGGGTGTTGATCAATCTGCATGGGGGCGGATTCAATTCGGATTCGGGATCGCTGACGGAGACGATTCCGGTGGCGTATATGACGCAGACGAAGGTGGTCGCGGTGCTGTATCGGCTGGCACCGGAGCATCCTTATCCGGCGGCGGTCGAGGATGCGGTGGCGGTGTATCGCGAGCTGTTGAAGACCTATCAGCCGGCGGATATCGGTATCTATGGCACCTCGGCGGGCGCGATTCTGACGGGCGAGGTTGCGGTGAAGCTGCGCCAGCTGGGGCTGCCGCTGCCGGCGGCGCTGGGTATCTTCTCCGGCATGGGAGACTTCAGCCAGGATGGCGACTCGCAGGCGCTGTATGCGCTGAACGGATTTTCGGGGCATCTCGATCAGCCGGCGCCGAAGAAGCCCGGCGCGAACGAGTATGCGGGTACAACCGATCTGAAGGATCCGGTGTTGTCGCCGATGTATGCGGATCTCCACGGCATGCCGCCGACGCTGTTTATCACCAGCGGCCGGGACCTGCTGCTGAGCGGAACCACGCTGCTGCATCGCGCATTTCTGCGCGCCGGAGTGGACGCGCGGCTGATCGTGTTTGAGGGGCTGCCGCATGCGTTCTGGAATAACCAGACCTTGCCGGAGACGAAGGAGGCCGATCAGGATATGGCGAGCTTCTTCGATCGGGAGTTGGGCAAGTAAGCAGGCCGTTCGCGGGGGACGTTGGCCGCGAAGACGATGTTCCATTTGAACAGTGATCTGTTTTCGGAGGCGCGTTTATGGATGGATTTACACGAAGGAACTTCCTGCAATCGGGGTCCGCTGCGCTGCTCTGTGGAGCTGCTTTTCTGCGGAGCGGCAGAGCGCTGGCGTCTCCCTTTGGCTTGCCGATTGGACTGCAGCTGTACTCGGTTCGGGAGATGCTGGCGAAGGATTATGAGGGCACCCTGAAGCAGGTGGCTGCGCTCGGCTACCAGGAGGTGGAGGCGGCGGGTTACTTCGGCCACACGCCCGAGCAGGTCAAACAGGCGATGCAGTCGGCGGGGCTGCGCTGCGTGAGTAGTCACCACTCCTTCAATGACCTCAATCGGGATTTGGAACAAACGATTGCGTTCAATAAGGAACTGGGGGTGGACTATATTATTTGTTCCTTCCCCGGTATCAAAGATCCTTCGCGGCTGAAGAACAAATCCTTTTCCACGGTGGTGCAGTCGTTCACGATGGAGGACTATCGCTGGAACGCTGAGCAGTTCAATCGAATGGGAGAGAGGGTTAAGGCCGCGGGCATGCGGTTCGGCTACCACAACCACACCATGGAGTTTGCCGTGCAGGATGGCGTGGTCCCCTTCGAGGAGTTGATTCGCCGCACCGATCCGGCGCTGGTCACCTTCGAGATGGACTGCGGCTGGGTGACGGTGGGCGGAGGCGATCCGGTGCATTTTCTGAAGAGCTTCCCGACGCGCATCTCCATGCTGCACATCAAGGACTTCAAGCGCACGGAGAAGCCGGCCTCGGTGATCGCGCCTCCTCCGCCGGCTGAGCTAGGCCAGGGCACGGTGGACTTCCGGCGCATCTTCGCAGCGGCGAAGAAGGCGAATATCAAGCACTACTTCGTCGAGCAGGAAGGCTTCGATATGCCTGCGCTCGAGGCACTGAAGATCGACGTGGATTATATGAAGGCGCTCAATATCTGAGTCGGGCCGAGCATCGATGAACGGGGACACGGCCGGATGGAGTCGGGGGGAGCAGGACTCTGTCCGCACCAGGCCGTTCTGCGGCTCGCGGTGCCCCGGCTTTCTCCCTGGCCGGGTGTACGGGTAGAGTAGAGTATGACCCTGCGACTGCTCGTCCCTGCACTCCTACTGTTTACCCTGCCTCCCTTCGCTCAAAGCCAGAACGATTCGCCCCATGGCAGCGGCGCTCCGGCAGCGAACTCCGCCAAGGCGCCCGCCGCGCCGGAGACCCAGAGGACTCCGCTGCCCGCGGACAAGTCGGTGGCGCAGACCATCACCGTCAATGGGCACACACTGCACTACACCGCCACGGTGGGGACGATCACGCTGCGGTCGCGCGAGGACAAGCCGACCGGCGAGGTTACATACATCGCCTACACGCTCGACCAGCCCAAGGGAGCGCCCAGCAGGCCGGTGACCTTCGCGCTGAACGGCGGTCCCGGCGCCTCGTCGGTGTATCTGAACCTGGGCGCGATCGGGCCCAAGCACATTGCCTTTGCGAATGAGGGCGATTCGCCCTCCGACCCGGCCACGCTCAGCGATAATCCGGGCACCTGGCTGGACTTCACTGACCTGGTGTTCATCGATCCGATCGGCACGGGGTTCTCGCGCTCGCTGGTGGATGAGGCGGAGACCAAGAAGCTGTTCTACGGCGCCACGCCCGACATCGAGTATCTGTCACTGGTGATCTATAAGTGGCTGGTTAAGAACGATCGCCTGCTGGATAAGAAGTATTTGATCGGCGAGAGCTACGGCGGCTATCGCGGTCCTCGTATCACGCATTATCTGCAGTCGGAGCTCGGAGTGGCGATGAACGGGCTGGTGCTGGTCAGCCCCTATCTTAATCCGCAGTTTGGCGATGGCAACCTCTCGCCCATCCCGTGGATGACGACGCTGCCGTCGATCACGGCGGCGCATCTCGAGAGCGAGGGCAAGCTGACGCCGGAGGCGATGAAGGAGGTCATCGCGTACACTCGCGGCGACTATGCCGCGGCGCTGCTGAAGGGGCGCTCCGATGCGGCCGCCACGCAGCAGATGATTGAGCATGTCACGCAGATGACCGGGCTCGATGCCAACTTCGTTAAGTTCTCCGGTGGGCGTCTTGAAACCGGGGCCTACCTGCGGCAGGTGCATCGTGCCGACGGGAAGATCGGTTCGATCTATGACTCGAATGTAACCGCGCCCGATCCTTTCCCTTATGCGCCGGAGCAGCAGTCCAACGATCCGATTCTCGAGAGCATCGTCGCCCCGACTACGACGGCGATGGTGGACTTTATCGCTCGCACGGTAGGTTGGAAGACCGATGCGCGCTACTATGCCCTGTCCATCGATGTGAACCGGCAGTGGGATCGGAAGACGGATCTGCCGCGCGGCTCGGTTCCCGATCTGCGGGAGGCGGTGGCGGCGGACCCCAAGCTGCGCGTGCTGATCGTGCATGGATGGAACGATCTCTCCTGCCCGTTCATGGGTTCGGTATTGTCGGTTGACCAGATGCCGCTGATGGGCGATCCGAACCGGGTGCAGGTGCGTGAGTTCCCGGGCGGGCATATGTTCTACACCCGCCCTGCGAACCAGGTCGGTCTGCACCAGTCTGCGGAGGAGATGGTCGCCGCGCACTAGTCAGCAGTTGCAATAGCTAATCCAAACGCCGTCATTCTCAATAGAAACAGGAGAATGGCGGCGTCTTCTCTTTCCGTTACGCGCATGTAATACTGAACGCCTAGTATAGTGAGACTGATTCAAAGCGTATCTCGTCAATCGGCAGAGGCAAGTGTCTGGGGCAACAGGCCGGGCGAGTTGCTGGTGCGGTAGCCGCGATGCGAGGGAGCGGGCACTTGGAAGCGTCAGTTCAGGCGGTACAGCAGCAGGCGCCAAAGACTCGCGGCAGACAACGCAGCCGTGAGGCCGAGGCGGCGATTCTCAAGGCGACACTTTACTTGCTGGAGCGCAAGCCGCTGCGCAAGGTCACAGCGGATGCAATCGCGAAGCGCGCCGGCGTCAGCAAGGCGACGATCTACAAATGGTGGCCGAACAAGCGGCTGGTGGCGCTCGACGCGTACCTTGCAGGGACAACCGAGCGGGTGGTGATGCCGGATACGGGGTCGGCGGAGCGCGACTTTACCCTGCAACTGAAATCGCTGACGGAGTTCTACCTGTCCCCGGGCGGACGTTTATTCGGGCAGTTTATCGCAGAAGGGCAGAGCGATCCTGGCTTTCTGGCGCTGTTTCGAGAGCGCTTTTTATCTGCGAGGCGGGATGCGGCGCGGGTGATGTGGCGGCGCGGTGTGGATCGCGGGGAGATTCGTAAAGAGGTTGACGGCGAGATCGTTCTCGACCTCATCTATGGCCCGATCGTCTTTCGCCTGCTGGCGGGGCACGGTCCACTGGGCGGGCAGGAGTCCGAGGCGCTGATCCATGCCATCTTCGGGGGCTTGCGCCAACCGGGCTATCGGTGTTGCCCCAAGATGCATAAAACCCATGCTGCTAACTGACTCATAACAAAAAACTGAGTCCTGCAACCCGGACCCGTCATCCCTTACTGAACGAGTGGTCTAGTATTCCGTCCGCGGACGGATTTTTCAATAGGATACTTCCGCTCTCTCGCCAAAACAACGCTTGGCTGAATCGCAGAAGTATCGAGCAAAGGAAACCTGATGTGGATCGTCCGTCTCGCTCTTAGGAGACCGTACACGTTCGTTGTGTTGTCGCTTCTTCTCTTCGTCATCGGTCCTGTGGTGATGATGCGGACGCCGGTCGATATTTTCCCAAATATCGACATTCCCGTGGTATCGATCGTGTGGAACTATAACGGTCTGTCTCCCGAGGAGTTGAGCGACCGCATTGTGCTGCCGTTCGAGCGCAACCTGACGACGACGGTCAATGACATCGAGCACACCGAGTCGCAGACACTGAACGGCGTCTCGGTGGTGAAGGTCTTCTTTCAGCCGACGGTCAATATCTCGCAGGCGGTGGCGCAGCTGACGGCGATCGCGCAGACGGCGCTACGGCAGTATCCGCCGGGCACGACGCCGCCGCTGGTGATTCAGTACAGCGCGTCCAGCGTTCCCGTGTTGCAGCTGGGACTCTCCGGCAATGGGCTGAGTGAGCAGCAGCTCTACGATCTTGGCCTGAACTTCGTTCGTACCCAGCTGACAACGGTGCAGGGCGCGTCGATGCCGTTCCCATATGGCGGCAAGCAGCGCCAGATACAGGTGGACATCAACACGCAGAAGCTGCAGGCCTACGGACTCTCTCCGCTGGATGTGGTGAATGCCGTCAACGCGCAGAACATCATTCTGCCGGCCGGCGACGTGAAGATGGGCGGCACCGATTACCAGGTCGAGACCAATAGCGCTCCGGCCAGCATCGCGGCGCTGAACAACCTGCCGATCAAGACCCAGAACGGCGCGACCGTCTATATCCACGATGTGGGCAATGTGCGCGACGGCTATCCACCGCAGACCAATATTGTGCGTGTGGATGGTCAGCGTGCCTCGTTGATGACGATCCAGAAGACAGGCAACGCTTCGACGCTCGACATCATTGCTGGTGTGCGCAGCCTGTTGCCGGTGATCGCCGCGCAGCTGCCGCCGGCGCTGAAGATTGATCCCATCTCCGATCAATCGGTGTTTGTGCGCGGCGCGATCACGGGGGTGGTGCGCGAGGCGTTGATTGCCGCCTGCCTTACGGCGGCGATGATTCTGATCTTTCTCGGAAGTTGGCGTTCCACGCTGATCATCGCCGTGTCTATTCCTCTGTCGGTGATCTGTTCGCTGTTGATGCTGGCGGCGCTGGGCGAGACGATTAACATCATGACGCTGGGGGGGCTGGCGCTGGCAGTCGGTATCTTGGTGGACGACGCCACGGTCGAGATCGAGAACATCAATCGCAATCTTGAAGAGGGTAAGGAGGTGGAGCAGGCGATTCTCGATGGCGCGGCGCAGATCGCCGTGCCGGCGTTCGTTTCGACGCTGTCCATCTGTATCGTCTTCGTCCCCATGTTCTTCCTGGGCGGGGTTGCGCGGTATCTGTTTGTGCCGCTGGCGGAGGCGGTGGTGTTCGCGATGTTGGCGTCCTACTTCCTTTCGCGAACCATTGTGCCGACCATGGCGAAGTATCTGCTGAAGGGCCATGAGCATGATCGGGCGGAGCAGGCGCAGTCCAGCCGCAATCCTTTCGTACGGTTTCAGATTCTGTTCGAGCACTACTTCGAGCGGCTGCGCAGCTGGTATCACGGCGTTCTGAACTTCTGCCTGAAGTATCGCGGAGCCTTCCTGTTGTCGATCCTGGCGTTCTGGGTGGGATCGATCGTTCTGCTGTATCCGTGGCTGGGGCAGGACTTCTTTCCGTCGGTGGATGGCGGCCAGTTCAAGCTACATGTGCGGGCACATACAGGAACCCGCATTGAAGATACGGCGCGGCTGTGCGATCAGATAGAGAGTGTGATTCGCAAGCAGATTCCGCAGGCAGAGCTGGGTACGGTGATCGACAACATCGGAATTCCATACTCCGGGTTGAATCTTTCCTACTCGAACTCTGCGCCGGTGGGCACGGCGGACGCCGACATCCTGGTGTCGCTGAGCGAGAAGCATCATCCGACAGCAGAGTACACGAAGGCGCTGCGCGAGGAGCTGACGCGGCAGTTTCCCGGGGTGGAGTTTTATTACCTGCCGACGGACATGGTCAGCCAGATTCTGAACTTCGGACTGCCGGCGCAGATCGACGTGCAGTTTGTCGGGGCGCAGGTGCAACAGAATCGCGATCTCGCCGAGCACATGATGCAGCAGATCAGCCACGTCGCGGGAACGACGGACCTGCGCATTCAGCAGCCGTTCAATCTGCCGAAGTGGACGGTGAATGTGGACCGCACGCGGGCGCAGCAGGTTGGATATAGCCAGCGGGATATCGCCGAGGATGTGCTGATCGGGCTGAGCGGCAGCTTCCAGACGACACCGACGTTCTATCTGAATCCACAGAACCATGTGAGTTACAACATTGCTGTGCAGACGCCGCAGTACAACGTTGAGAGCCTGCAAGCGCTGCAGAATTTTCCGATCGCGACCAACGGATCGACGCAGCAGCCGCAGATTCTCGGCAACCTGGCGTCGATTGATCGAGGCGCGGAACAGGGCACGGTGAGCCACTACAACGCGCGGCCGGTGATCGATATCTATGGTTCGGTCGAGGGCACCGATCTGGCGAGCGTGGCGACGAAGATCGACCAGATCGTCAAGGAGAACAAGTCGAAGCTGCCGCGTGGAACCCAGGTCGTTGTGCGCGGCCAGATCCAGACCATGCACTCGTCCTTCCTGGGTCTGGTGTTTGGTCTGCTGTTCTCGATCGTGCTGGTGTATGCGCTGATTGTGGTGAACTTCCAAAGCTGGCTGGATCCGTTCATCATCATCGCGGCGCTGCCTGGCGCGTTGGCGGGAATCGTCTGGCTGTTGTTCCTGACGGGAACACATATCAGCGTGCCGGCTCTGACCGGAGCGATCATGTGCGTCGGTGTGGCCACGGCGAATTCGATTCTGGTGGTGAGCTTCGCGAAGGAGCAGATGGAACTGGGCTTGAATGCAGCGCAGGCGGCACTCACCGCGGGCTTCACACGCTTCCGGCCGGTGATTATGACTGCGCTGGCGATGATCATCGGCATGGTGCCGATGGCGCTGGGTCTGGGCGATGGCGGAGAGCAGAATGCGCCGCTCGGGCGGGCGGTGATCGGGGGCTTGCTGCTGGCCACCTTTGGCACGCTGACGTTTGTGCCGGCGTTCTTCTCCTTCATGCACCGCAACGATCCGCCGCGCAAGCCCGCTGAAGGACAGAGCGAGGTCCACGCATGATCGACTTAAAGCAATCATCAGAGATCGCGGCAAAGCAACCGAGCATCGCGCCGATGGCGCACAGGGAGAGAGAGTAATGAGCGCGGAAGAGCAGAAAAGGTCCCAAGTAACTCGAGATGGAGCCGCAACCTCGGGGCATGGAGATGGTCGTTCGTCCGTGGCGTTGACTGACCAGCCGCCACCGGTCTCGGGCGGATCGCTGGTGCTGGTGGTGGCCGTTGTTTTGTTGATCGCGATCGGCCTGGCCGGCTTCGGTATTATGCGGCGCAAGCATGCGGCCACGGAGCTGGTGAAGTACACCGACACGTCGGCTGCACCGCCGGTGGCGCTCGCGCAGCCGGTGCTACAGCAGAACGCGCGCGAGATCGTGCTGCCGGGCAATATTCAGGCCTTCACGCTGGCTCCGATCTATGCGCGAACTACCGGCTATGTGAAGGCGTGGTACCACGACATCGGCTCGCATGTGCGCAAAGGTGAGTTGCTGGCGGTGATCGAGACGCCTGAGCTCGACCAGCAGCTGGCTTCGGCGAAGGCAGACCTGGCGACAGCCACAACGAACGCTGATCTGGCCAAGCTTACGGCGGACCGGTACAAAGATCTGGTGGGCAGCAGTGCGGTTTCCCAGCAGGATACCGACAACGCGGTGAACGTGCTGGCGGCGAGGAATACGGAGGTCGCATCGGCGGCCGCAAATGTGCGCCGTCTGGAGGAGCTGCAGTCGTTCGAGCGCATCGAGGCGCCGTTCGACGGCGTGATCACGGCACGCAATCTCGATATCGGGCAACTGATCAGCACGGCCGGGAGTACAACGACCACCGGGGCGGGCACGGTCTCGGGCAGCAAGGAGATCTTTGATATCTCGGCGATCGGCACGCTGCGCGTGTTCGTCAACGTGCCGCAGATCTATGCTCCCGACGCGAAGAATGGGGTGACGGCGACGCTGACGCTGCCGCAGTATCCGGGGCGCAGCTTCAAGGGCAAGCTGGTGCGCACGTCGGACGCGGTGGATCCAGCGACGCGAACGTTGCTGGCCGAGGTGGACGTGGATAACCGGTCGGGCGAGCTGCTGCCGGGAAGCTATACGGAGGTTCACCTGAACGTCTCGAGTCCTGCGCCGGCGCTAATTGTGCCAGTGACCGCGCTGATCCTGCAGCCGAATGGGATGCAGGTGGCGACGGTGGATGCGAGCCATCACGTGCACATGGTAACGGTCACTCCGGGACGCGACTTCGGCACGACCGTCGAGGTACTGACCGGGTTGCAACCCGGCCAGGCGATCATCCCTAATCCGCCGGACTCGTTGGCCGATGGCGAAGAGGTTCGAGTGGTCACGCCGGGATCGACACAAGGGGCCACACAGGTTGCGGAGAGTAAGCGATGAGAACCGGCATTCTTCTCATCACGGGTGCGCTGCTGGGCACGCTGGCGATCACTGGCTGCAAGGTGGGACCCAACTATCACGCACCGGCGATGCCCGCGCCACCCGCCTACTCCGACGATGGCCACAACGGCAACTGGAGTGCAGCGAAACCTGCCGATGGGATCGATCGAGGCGATTGGTGGTCGATCTATAACGATGCCGAGTTGAACGATCTCGAGCAGCGCTGTGCGACGGCAAACCAGAGCATCGCGGCGGCGCTGCATGCGTATGAACAGGCGCATGATTTGGTGCGCGAGAGCCGTGCATCGCTCTACCCAACGGTGTCGATCGGAGCCGGGGCGAGCCGCAACCGCATCTCCAATACGAGGCCGCTGAAGCCGGTGACCTCGCCGCAGGATTACTGGGATTTCCTGATTCCGGTGACCATCTCCTGGGAGCCGGATCTGTGGGGCGCGGTGCGCCGGCAGATCGAGTCTGCCTCGGCCAACGCACAGGCGTCGGCGGCGGATTTAGCGAACATGCGCTTGAGCTTGCAGGGTATGCTGGCGGTTAGTTTGCTGCAACTGCGAGGTATTGATCTCCAGGCTCAGCTGCTGCGGACGACACTCGACGCCTACACGCAGACGCTGCAGTTGACTGAGAGCCGGCTGAAGGGCGGTCTGAGCACGGAGAGCGATGTCGAACAGGCTAAGGCCCAGCTGGAGGAGACGCGCGCCCAGTTGATCGATCTTGGTGTGCAGCGCGCTCAGTATGAGCATGCCATTGCTGTACTGGTCGGTGTTTCGGCGACTAACTTTCATATTGCCGAACATCCGCTGGTGAGTGATCCGCCGAGCATCCCGACAGGGATCCCGTCGGAGCTGCTGGAGCGACGCCCGGATATTGCCGCTGCGGAGCGGCGCGTGGCCGGAGCCAACGCGCTGATCGGCGTGGCCAAGGCTGCGTACTATCCGAATGTGACGCTGGGTGCGACCGGCGGCGTCGAGAGCAGTGCGGCCAGTAGCGTCTTCGACTCCAGCAGCACGCTGTGGAGTGCCGGAGCGAGTGTGAATGAGACGCTGTTCGACGCCGGTCGAAGAAAGGCGCAGGTCGACTATGCGATCGCGCAGCGCGAACAGGCGACGGCACTTTATCGGGAGCAGGTGCTCTCGGCGTTTCGCGACGTCGAGGACCAGTTGGCCGCGCTTCGACTGCTTGCGGATGAGGCCACTGTGACCGATCGCGCGGTGACCGCGGCCAGGTTGAGCACACAGCTTTCGACGCTTCGCTACAAGCGCGGTTTGGTGCCCTACCTCGAGGTGCTGACCAACCAGACGATCGAACTGACTGACGAACGGGCCGCGGCTTCGCTGGTTGCGAGACGCATCGTTGCCAGCGCCGAACTGCAGATGGCGCTTGGGGGAGGGTGGAAGGCGGCTCAACTTCCGGCCAACTAACTTCCGTCGCGTACGAAGATAGACTCCTTTCGCAACAGCTGAGAAGGGCTCCCGGATTGGGAGCCCTTCTCAGCTTGCAAGTCCGGGAAAGCTAATGCGCTTGATGCATGATCTCCGCAATAACCCGTGCAGGAACCGGGGAACTTCTTCGAGCGCCAGGTTCTCGCCTCATCAGCCAGATCGCAGTGAAGGCGTGGTGGGTTATCGACAGGGGAGCCGGGCGGTAACGTTACCGAGCTGCTGTACCTTGTCTCTGACTGGCAACGACTCGGCATCCTACCTGGGACTTATGCTGTGGATGACCTCTTGCCGCAATGGGTGAAGCTGTTGGCCCGTGGAGGTGGTGTCGCCCGATTCAATCGTGGAATCGTCGCCATACCCAGGCAGCCGGATGGTGTTTTCAAGCATCTTACCCGGATATCCTTTTGTCTCCTTGTCTGCAGGCGCAGGACCTGAGACTTGGTAAAGCGGGAGGCCGGTACACATCCGGCGCTTCCTTAACGCAGGTAAAGAACTATACCTATATAGGTGATACCAGCAATGCGCGCACGCCTCAGCAAGTCCATTTTCCGAAAGCCCTCTCTTTTTCTCGCCTCAAGCTGCTCGCTCTTGTTGGCCCTCGTGGTCGCCGCGGTGGCTGTTGGCTGCAACAGCACCGTCACGACCCCAGCCACCGCGTCATCTTCTCCGGCAAGTGCTTCGGTTATGCTCAGTGACCCTGCCACCTGTATGGCTCCGGGCGGTCCATTCGCACACGTTTATGTAACCGTGACAGACGTCAAAGCCAGCGTTAATGGGATCGCAGGCGATAACGATCCAAGCTTTGTGGATCTTACTCCAGGCCTGTCCACGCAACCCAAACAAATCGACCTGTTGGGACAAGCCAATAACCAGTGCTTTCTGGCCACGCTCGGTTCCACGCAACAGTTGCAGCCTGGGAATTACCAACAGATCCGCATCTTCCTGGCGAACAATAGTGCAACGATTGCCAACAATGCCTGCAATGGTTCCGCGAATTGCGTCGTGTTGGGCGATGGCAGTATTCATGCCCTGCAGCTCTCGAGCGAGTCTACGACAGGTATCAAGATTCCGTCCGGACAGATCGCGAGTGGCGGGTTCAATATTGCCGCGGGACAGACCAAGGATCTTGACATCGACTTCAATACCTGCGTCTCCATTGTGCAGGAGGGCAATGGCCAGTATCGTCTGAAGCCTGTGCTGCACGCCGGTGAGGTAATGACAACCTCTTCTTCGATCAATGGAACTGTCGTAGACGGTGCGACCGGAAATCCGATTAACGGTCAGGTGCTGGTTGCTCTCGAACAGAAGGATGCATCGGGTACCGACCGCATCTTTATGAATACGCTGACCAACGCGACGGGAGGTTTTGTCTTCTGCCCGCTGCCAACAGGAACCTATGACGTGGTGATCGTCGGAGCGAGTACAGCTGGTGTGGTCTATGCACCCACTGTGATTACAGGTGTTTCCAATGGGTCCACGGTGTCAACCGTGCAACTGCATGCCCAACCTTCGGCTGCGGCTGGTCCGGCTACCTTGCAAGGGACGGTGACGTCGCAGAATACTGCGACTCCGGCAGTTGCGACCGGCATCGATCTGCAACTGAGCGCTCTGGAGTCTGCGAGCAGCAGTCTGATCGTGACCGTGCCTCTGCTGCCCAATGCCAGCCAGTCCAGTGCAACCCTGGCGATCTCAACCGCCAGCAACACCTCGTGCGCCTCGGGAACGGACTGCGGCAGTTACAGCATCATGATGCCTGCTGCGGCTCCGTATGTCGGAACCTATGCGGCCAGCGGCGCCACGCTGACACAAAGCACACTGGGAGCGGCATACACGATCGATGGAGTCGCCTTCGTCCCATCGTCGGGTGGCGTCTCCGATTGCTCTCCCAACGAGTTGAAGTCAACACCCGTCACTCCGGTCGCAGGAACAACGCTCCCGGTCTCCACTTTGGCCTTCACCGGATGCCAGTAGCTTCATCAAGCATCGTCCCTGACGAACGCAAGAATGCCACCTCCTCGAGGTGGCATTCTTGTAGTACTCACCGAATTGAGGATCTGGTCATCTTGAAAATGCACCCTGCAGCAAGACCAAGGATTCCGTATCCACCAAAAAGCAGACCTCCACCTAAAAACTAATCTTCACTCCAGCCTGGAGGACACGAGGACCACCTACGCCGTTGACATTGCCAACGCCACTGCCCAAGGTTGAGGTGATCTTTCCTAGATTCGTTCCAAGCGTTCTGTTGGGGAGATTGAAGGCAGGAGTATTGGTGAGGTTGAAGGCATCGAAACGGGCTTCAAGAACTGTCTCGCGGTGTAGAGGGAAACTCTTGAAGAGGGATAGATTGTCCGAGAAGTAGCCCGGGCCGCGAAATTGATTGCGTTGCGTGTTCCCGATTACGCAAGGGACAGGATTGCTCGCTGTGTAGGCGGTGCAAGCAGGAGGCGCGGTAAAGGACGCTGTATTGAACCAGGCGGTGTTGCCAGCTCCGCTGACACAGCTGCTGCAGAGATTGCCAGGCTCACGGGACTGCCCTTCGTTAGTGCTTCGAATAAGTTCACCGTGCAGGGCGCTCACGATGCTGGTTACCGCTCTAGCGCCCGTTATTGGCTACGATAAAGCTTCGGAGATTGCACATTATGCGCTGAACCACGACCTCTCGCTGAAGCAGGCGGCGCTCAAGCTGGGATTTGTAACCGAGGAAGAGTTCGACCGCGTTGTCGACCCGGAGAAGATGGTTTAGGGCTAGCTCAGCCCATTGACGCGAACGCAGGCACGAGCCAGGTCACGCCTTGAGTCTAGCCGCGACCAGTCTTCCTGGCTGGCGATGCTCCAAGCGCCTCGGATATCTGCTGACTTGCCGTGCGGAGCATGCTGATCACGTCCGGGATGCCGACGCTGTCTCCTATCCGCTTCACGTATGGAACGGTCAGTCCTGCTACAGCACTTCCTCGTGCACTCAGCACCGGGAAGCTGATGTTCACCACTCCTGTTACCTCGTAGCTCGGACGTCGCTCATAGCCACGCGCGCGGATTTTGGCAAGATGCGCATCGAGGCCTGCAGGTCGTTTCTTTCTGCTCTCCTGCATCCACTGGTCGAGCACCCGCCAATAGACGTCCTCGTTCTGGTACGCGAGAATCGCATGTCCGGTTGCGGCGTGCATCAGATCGACCTTGGAGCCTACCTTGACGTAAAAGCCGCTTGACGTAGGAGAGTCTACTTGCGCCAGAATCACCACATGGCCACCGTCGACCACGCCCAGATGGCATGACTGCCTCGACTCATAGGCGATATTGTGCATGATGGGCAAGGCCTCCGTCACCAACCGCTTAGTAGGAGGATGCTCCTGCGCTAAACGAAACAGTCGCAAGGTCAGGTGATAGCGCTCTCTGTTGTCGGTTTGTGCCAGGTAGCCTCGCTGCTCCAGGCAGAGCAGCATTCGAAATATCTCCGAAACAGTGCGGTTCAGCGATCTTGCCACCTCGCTTACCGTCAGGCCGCCTGGGGTGCTCGCAAAGAGCTCAAGGATATCCAGACCCTTCTCGAGGGCAGGCGTTGCGTACTGTCGTTTGATTGCAGGTTTAGGCAACAAGCTCCTCCATGATCTGTGTGTCTAGCGCAGGAACAATCTCACAAAGTGTACCAAGCAGAAAGACTGAGCGAACCTCACGTAATCAAACCTGAGATCGCGATGATCTTTGCTCAGCCTGATCGGCCAAGCGACCTCAATCGACAAGAAGAACAGTGAGAAAGCGAGGTCCGTGAACCCCCTTGATGCGGGTCATCTCGATATCCGCTGTCGCAGATGGTCCTGAGATGAACGTGATGGGGGAGCGCGAATCGGCGGCGAGCCGGGCGAACGCATCGGGAACCGTGGCGACTACATCCGTGGACCGAAGTATACAAAGATGGCGGTCCGGCACAAGCGAGAAAGCTCGTCTTCCTTGGCCCGGGCCATGAGTGAGTACGAGCGTCCCGGTCTCCGCGATCCCCAATGCTGCTGTGGTCACCACCCCATCAAACGATTCAATGAGCGCAACACTCGAGCTATCGCACTCGACCGTTGCTCTGTCTTGCGGATGCCATTGCCGCGGAAAACCCTGGGGTACCAGCACCTTTGTCAATCCTTGACTCCGCAGTAGCCGAAGTAGCGTCTCTGCGACCTTTGCATCCGATGTACGCTCCACGACCGCGTCGTAATCCATGAGGCGCTCGATCAAGAGGGCAAGTGATCCTTCGGACCTTTCCTTGTGAGACGCGCGATAGAGCCGCGGAAGTGCGCTCCAGGCTGCATCCGCTTGCGCGAGATCGGCCTCCGCAGCTTCTCCGGTTGCACTGCGAATCGCTTGCAGGACGGCATCCCTCGCTGACATTGAGCGCTCAGTGCTTTTCACTGGATACCTCCTTTTTGGAGCGCTGCAGCCACCACTCGCGAAAGCTTTGTTTGGGGATCTGCTTTAGATCGCGCACAGCGGTCCAGCCGGCTAGGGGGGCGGGCAGCCAGGAGATCCAGCCCTCGCCTGCGCCGTCTTTGCTCACGAGCGGCAGCTGCCCTAATCGAGCGAGCCGCTGTGCCGCACGAAATCTGCGCTCGCTTCGGAACACTGCGCCCATGGCGGACATGGCGAGGCCCTCCGGATTCGACATGGCTCGCATCCCGGCGTTCTTGCGTTGAACGATTCGGCTGCGGAGATGGATCAGGACCTCGGGAATATTGATCTTGACCGGGCATACCTCATAACAGGCACCGCACAGCGAACTCGCATAAGGGAGGCTTTCTCCATGCCGCATCTGCATCAACTGTGGCGTAAGAATCGCACCGATGGGACCGGCGTACACGCTGCCATAGGAGTGACCGCCGGTCTGCCGGTAGACGGGACAGGCGTTCTGGCAAGCGCCACATCGAATACAGTGCAGCGTCTGCCGGCCTTTTTCGTCCTTTAGAACGCTGGTTCTGCCATTGTCGAGCAGCACAACGTGGAACTCACGAGGTCCGTCGTCGGCATGGATCCCTGTCCACAGCGAGTTGTACGGATTCATGCGTTCGCCGGTGGCCGAACGTGGCAGGAGTTGCAGCAATACTTCGAGATCGGCGAAACGGGGTACAACCTTGTCGATGCCGGCGATGGTGATTAGAGTCTCGGGGAGCGTGAGACACATTCTGCCGTTGCCTTCGCTCTCCACAATCGCGACTCCTCCTGTCTCCGCGATCAGGAAGTTGGCGCCGCTGATTCCGGTCTTTACTCGAAGAAATCTCTCTCGCAGAAACAGCCGGGCGGCCTCGGCAAGGTCTTCCGGCGTCTCGCCTAGCTCCGGCAAATTCATCGTACGGCGGAAGATCTCGCGAACCTGTTGGCGGTTCTTATGCAAGGCCGGCACGACGATATGCGAAGGAGGGTCGCCGCCTAGTTGGAGGATTAGTTCCGCGAGATCGGTCTCATAGGCTCGCACCCCTGCCTCTTCGAGCGCGCGGTTGAGCTGAATCTCCTCCGTCGTCATGGACTTGATCTTGATGACCTCGGCAGCTGGAGGCTCCGCCTTTCCGGAGGCAAGCGCTTCGGCGCAATGCCGCTGCTCGGCCTCAGCCACAAGCTGCACGACGATGCGTCGAGCCTCCTCTGCGTCACGCGCCCAATGCACAATGCCGCCGGCACGGGCGCAGTTCTGCTCGAACTGCTCGAGATAGGTGGCAAGGTAAAACATGGTGTGTTCGCGGATCGCACGCCCGGCCTCACGCAGCTGCTGCCATTCCGGCAGTTCGCCCACGACTCGTGCGCGCTTGGCCTGGATCACGTCCGTTGCATGGCGAACGTTCTTGCGCAACTGCGCGTCTTCGAGCGCGGCGCTCGCGGCCATCGGAAAGGGCGGTGCCGTTGCCGGGTCGAGCCAGCGATTCATTGGGTCTCTCCTGCCCGACAGGCGAGAATCTCGGCGAGATGCAAGGTTCGCACTCCTGTCCTTTGCCGATGTAGCGCACCCTGCAGATGCATCAGGCAACTGTTATCGCAGGCGGTACACACTTCGGCTCGCGTGTTGAGGATCGCGGTCGTCTTCTCGGAGAGCATTGCGCTCGATACAGCAGCATTCTTGATTGCGAAGGTGCCGCCGAAGCCACAGCATTGCTCCAGGCCGGCCAGAGGAACAAGATCGATCCCCTTCACTGCCTTCAGCAACTTCATTGGACCTTCGCCAAGGCCCAGGCTGCGCAGTCCGTGACAGCTGGCGTGATAGGTAACCCGATGAGGAAAGGTGGCGCCGACGTCTTCGATCCCCAGCTTTTGCGTGATAAATTCAGAGAACTCCCATACCCTGGGCAACAGTGACTCGACCTCGCGAGCGAGCGCGCTGTGCTTTGGCTCCTTCGCGGCAAGTTCCCCTGCCATGAGAGGGTAGTGCTCGCGCATCATCGCCACGCAGCTGGACGATGGGACCACGACCGCCTCTGCATCGCGAAACTGCGCGACAAAGCGCTCGAGCAGCGGAACGGCCTCGGCCTGATACCCAGTGTTGTAGTGCATCTGTCCACAGCAGGTTTGTCCAAGCGGGAAATCGACGGTATGGCCAAGCCGTTCGAGTACGCGGACGACCGCACGACCGGTCTCAGGAAACATCATGTCGTTGTAACAGGCGATGAAGAGGGATACTCGCATAGATGGAATCGGAAGATAGCAGATGCATCGATAAGACTAGGTGAGGGTGCGATCCAGATGGGTGTAGCCTCCATCCACAACCAGATGCTGCGCCGTCGTATGTCCGGATTGCGTGGGCGAGAGCAGAAATACAGTCATCGCCGCGATCTCGGCGGCCTCGGTCATACGATGGCCAAGTGGAATGCGCTCCGTGATTTGCTTCAGTGCCCTTGCTGGATCGTCGCGAGTTACCAGCCAGCGCTTGTAGAGCGGCGTCAGCACCTCGGCTGGAATCACGGCGTTCACACGAATGCCGGATGGTGCGAGCTCCGCTGCCCACTCCCGGGTAAGCGCAAGCTGAGCGCCTTTGGCTGCCGCATAGGCCGACGTGCCTCCCTGTCCGGTCAGCGCTACCTTCGAACTAACATTAACGATCGCGCCGCGCGACTGTTTCAGCAGCGGAAGTGCGTAGTGCGCCATGGCGTAGTAGTGCAGTAGATTTTGCCTCAGGCTCTCGAGGAATCGCTCCGGATCGCCGCTCTCGAGGCCTATACCATCGTTTGCGCCGGCATTGTTCACCAGGCCATCCAGGCGGCCGTGAGTTTGTTGTACGTATTCGACCGCTCTGCGGCATGCGCTCGCGTCTGCGAGCTCGGCCTCCACAAAGTCACACCGGCGTTGTTCTTGTTGCATGGCCTTGAAGAAGGTCTTCACGTTCTCCGAGCTCCGGCTGACCACGACCACAGCCGCTCCCTCGTCGAGGCAGGCGCGGCTCACGGCTTCTCCGATGCCCTCTCCTCCGCCGGTGACCACAATGACGTGATCTTTTAGTCCCAGATCCATGATTGTTCCCTGACCGCGTTGTCTTCGTCTAACGTAGATTGAAAAAGCCGCCGTCGATGGGGTAATCGACCCCGGTGAGAAACGAAGCTGCGTCGGAACAGAGATACAATGCCAGCAGCGCAACCTCCTCCGGCGTTCCCATCCGTCCGATCGGTTGCGCCTGGGCGAGCGCCTTCATCTTCTCCGCCTCCTGGCCGGGATAGTTCTTCGCCACAAAGCCATCGACAAAGGGAGTATGCACGCGAGCCGGCGAGATGCAATTGCAGCGAATCCCTTGCGCAAGGTAGTCCTTGGCTACAGAGAGGGTCATGGATAGGACTGCACCCTTGGTCATCGAGTACGCAAAACGATCGGCGAGCCCCGCGGTAGCCGCAATCGACGCCATGTTGAGGATCACTCCGTGTCCTGCGCGGAGCATCGGCTCGAGGGCAGCCCGCATGCACAGGTAGGTGCCGCGCACATTCACCGCATACAGCCGATCCATATCCTCAGGGGAGGTATTCCCAAGATTGCCAACATGCGCGATCCCGGCGCAGTTGACGAGAACATCGATTGCGCCGCCGATATCGGCAAAGGTCTGCGCGACACTGGCTTCGTCCGCAACATTACACCCGACCCCGGAGCATGGGCGCCCACTGCTCTCGCTGATGGAGGTGGCCGCCGCTGAAGCTTTCCCCGGGTCAATATCGATCAGCACAACGTCAGCGCCACAGCTGGCGAATGTTTGAGCAATCGCCAGGCCGATGCCGCTCGCTCCTCCGGTGACCACGGCGCGTTTCTGGTGGAGTTGGAATGGATGCATTGTTCCCCTTTACGAGCACAGGCTCGCCCAGCGTTTGTACTCCCGCGCAAATCAGCCTGTCAAATGTGAACAAGAATATTTACATGCGAAACAAGACATGCAGCCGAAAGCGGCACAAGTTGCTGGCTACGCATTTCTCAGGTGCAGAATATATTTTATTGACGAAAAATAAGCTGACCGCCTACAATTCGATGTGCATTTGGACAGGTTCACAATAGCACATACCAATTGTGGTCACCGGCCAGCGCCGACCATTGCGAGGATGCACTTGAAACCCATCACCATAACCGACTTACGCGTGATCGACCTGCGCTTTCCCACCTCTCGCGAGAGCATCGGTTCCGACGCGGTGAACAAGGATCCGGATTACTCCGCTGCCTACTGTGTCCTCGAGACGGATGGAGAGATTGAAGGGCATGGACTGACGTTTACGCTTGGACGGGGCACGGAGCTCTGCGTCGGCGCAATGCGCTATCTTGCGGGCTTTCTTCGTGGCCGCACTCTGGACAGCATTACGTCGGACCTGAATGCGTTCTACCTGGAACTGAGCGGCGACACGCAGTTTCGCTGGCTGGGCCCGGAGAAGGGCGTCATCCATCTGGCCTGCGGCGCGCTCATCAATGCGGTCTGGGACCTCTATGCAAAGTCCGAGGGCAAGCCCGTCTGGCGTCTTCTCGCGGAGATGTCTCCCGAACAGATTGTCGCAGCGATCGATTTTCGCTATATTGCAGACGCGCTCTCGCCGGGTGAGGCACTCGAGATTTTGCGCCGCGGCAAGCAAGGTCAGGCGGAGCGGCTCGCACTGCTTGAGCAAAAGGGCTATCCCGCGTATACGACTTCGGCAGGCTGGTTTGGCTTTAGTGATGAGAAGATTCGCCGACTTTGTCGTGAGGGCGTCGCCGAAGGCTGGACTCACTTCAAGTTGAAGGTGGGCGGCGATCCGATCGATGACCTTCGGCGTGGGCGCATTGTGCGCGAGGAGATCGGCTGGAGCAATCGCATCATGGTCGATGCCAATCAGAAGTGGGGTGTTGAGGAGGCGATCCGCAGAACAAGGCAGCTGGCGGAGATCGAACCGTGGTGGATGGAAGAGCCCACGAGTCCGGATGACATCCTCGGTCATGCCCGCATTCGCCGCGAAGCCGCTCCCATTCGCATCGCCACCGGAGAGCACTGTCACAATAGCGTCATGTTCAAGCAGCTCCTCCAAGCGGAGGCGATCGACGTTTGCCAGATTGACAGCTGCCGTGTGGCCGGTGTGAACGAGAATCTGGCCATCCTTCTGATGGCAGCTAAGTTCGGAGTTCCGGTCTGCCCGCACGCTGGCGGAGTTGGTCTGTGCGAGTACGTTCAACACCTCTCCATCTTCGATTTTCTTGGTGTCTCCTGCAGCATGGAGAATCGAGTGATCGAATACGTCGACCATTTGCATGAACACTTTCGGAATCCCGTGACCATCCGCGGGGGACACTACCTTATGCCGCAGGAGCCTGGCTACAGCATTGAGATTCTGCCGGAGTCGCTCGAGCGCTTTAGCTTTCCGCAAGGTGCAGTTTGGAGAGAAGAGGGACATGAAGTTCATTTCGTTCAGCAGTAACAATGGCGCAGTTCGTGGCGGTGTGCTCGAGGGTGATCGGGTGCGTCCGCTGACGCAGACTGGAGCAGATCCGGTGCTTGCACATATTCAGAGTGGCAGGCCTCATCCGGAGTTAGACGGGTCATCGCTTCTACTCGACGACGTTCGGCTGCTTGCACCACTGCGGCATCCTCCGCGCATCTTCGGCATTGGTCTCAACTACCGCGAGCACGCAGCGGAATCTAAGATGGTTGTCCAGAGTGTGCCGACGGTCTTCCTAAAGCTAGCCTCATCGATCACGGGACCGGACAGTGATGTTCTGCTTCCACCTGAAGCGACGCAGCCCGACTATGAAGCTGAGTTGGCGGTGGTGATTGGCAAGCCGGGACATCACATCGCGGTGGAAGACTGGGAGCAACATGTCTTCGGGTACACCATCGTGAATGATGTCAGCGCGCGTGGCGTCCAACTCGCTACCTCGCAGTGGACGCTGGGCAAGAGCTTCCCAACATTTACGCCTCTGGGCCCCGCCGTCGTTACGCGAGATGAAGTCCCCGATCCCCACGCGCTAGACATCCGGCTTAGCCTCGGCGAGGAGATCATGCAATCGGCGAACACGAGCGATCTCATCTTCCGCATTCCTCAGCTGATCGCCCATCTTTCAAGCATTGTTGGTCTCGAAGCGGGAGATATCATCAGCACCGGAACGCCACCCGGTGTGGGCCTGGGGCGCACGCCGCCACGTTGGCTGCAACCCGGGGAGGAGATGGTAATTGAAATCGAACGCATCGGCACGCTTCGAAACCACACTCGCGCGACTACTTAGACTGACAACTTCCACAGTTGCGCCGATGACAACCTAAATGGCGGTCATTACAGGGACTAAAGTACTAGCAAGCCAATAGACGTGCGGCCCGCTTTCTACAGCTCACTCCGAATACCGCTTTTTAGTAATTGTTTTTCGCAGAACGGAATGAGCAGCCGGTCTCGCTCTGTCTTTATTTGTCCTTATGCAAATCAGATTGAGGGTTCTTCTGTGAAACGCGACGCTCTAAAGTGCAAGCCGGAAACAGTCAGAACGATTGCTCTCGTTGTGCTCGCATGCTCCACCGCCATGCAGGCGGCAGCGCAGCCTGTAGTGTCTCTTTCTAAGCAGGAGATTACACTCCACAATCAGTTGCTTACCCTGCGCTTCCACCGCCGCACCGGAACGATGGACATTGAGTGGCGCGACGGCAATAACCTTCTTGGCATCGCGAGCGGCGCAGAGCTTGCGGATGGACGTCGGCTCTCGACTGCCAAGTACACAAAACACGATCTGGAGACGCCACAGGACGCCACGGATAACAAGGCGAGCCACGAGTACACGATTCGTAATAGCGCACCTGGCCTGCCCGAACTCCTGCAGCATATCTGGATCTACGATGACAAACCGTGGATTTCAGTTGAGGCAGAGCTAGATCCGAAGACGGGAGAGGTCGGAACCAGACACTTCGATGCGGTGATGTTCAAGGGGGCAGACGCTGTGCAGATCGAAGGAAGCAAATCGCTGCGCATGCTTCACGTTCCCTTCGACAACGACATGTGGTTTCGCTATAACAGCCTCGCAATCGCGGACCTGAAGCCGAGCCAGACCTTCAGCAGCGATGAGGTTACGGCACTCTATGACAATGCGAGCCGCCGTGCCCTGATCCTCGGATCGATCACACACGACACATGGAAGACGGCTATCGAAGCCCACGCAGCGGACGGCCAGTTGCTGGGGCTCGACATCTACGGCGGCATCTCATCGCCTACCGGGGTGCGAACCGATACGCACGACACCCTGCCGCACGGCGTGGTACATGGCGCACACGTCACTTCGCCGCGCATCTTTATCGGCTCCTTCGGAGACTGGCGAGATGGGCTTGAGGCCTATGGCGCGGCCAACGCCGCTGTCCAACCTGCTCTCAAATGGGCCGCAGGCGCACCGATGGGCTGGAATAGCTGGGCGGCTTATGCGGAGAAGATCAACGATCAACGCTATCTCGGATCGGCGGCCTTCGTCCAGGACACGCTCGTGCCGCTGGGCTTCGGCAACCACAAAGTGGTTTACATGAATCTCGATGCCTTTTGGTCGAAGCTCGATGCGGTGCAACTGAGCGATGCGATTGCCACGATCAAGGCCATGCACAGCGCAGACGGGACACGTTTCGCGCCGGGTATCTATTGGACCCCGTTCGCATACTGGTCGGACGATCTTGACGCCTACGTGGAAGGCACTGGCATGAAGTATCGTTACCGCGAGATCCTGCTCAAGGCGCCTGACGGTTCACTGCTGCCCAAGGTCGACGGAGGTCTAGCCATTGATCCATCACATCCTGGAGCGAAAGCCCGCGTTACTTACTTTCTTCAACAATTTCAGGAGCTCGGCTTTCAGTATCTAAAACTCGATTTTCTTTCTCATGGCACGCTCGAGGGCGCTCACTTTGACCCCGCAATTCAAACCGGAATCCAGGCCTACAACCAAGGCATGAAGCAGATCATCGATGAGACCGGCAATCGCATGTTCCTCAGCCTTTCCATCGCGCCGTTATTTCCGGCAGGCTATGGACACGCGCGGCGGCTTTCCTGCGACACCAAGGGACATATCAGCGGCGGCGATCAATCGACTGAATATATGCTCAACTCGCTGACTTACGGCTGGTGGACGAGTAAGAACCTATATATAACCGATCCTGACCACGTTGTCCTCGGGGATAAGGCTGATCTGGGCGCACGCAGTGTGCTCGAGGGGAAGAGTCGCCTGCTCTCAGCCATCATCAGCGGCGGCATGATTCTGGACAGCAGTCGTCTTGCGGATGATCCGCAGGGCCGCGAACTGGCGCAGGCGGTGTACAGTAATCGTCCTTGGCTATCGGTCGCCGCTGAGGGTAGGACGTTTCGCCCTATCGAGGGCAATACGGGCGATAAGGCTACAAGCTCCTTTGTTCGCGAATCTGAGCACGGTGCCTATGTTGCCTTCTTTAACTACGACGACAAACAGGCGCAAACGATCACGCTGCCGCTAGACCGGATTGATCGGTCACTCGATGCGATGCCTTCAGTTGCCGTGGTCGATGTTGCCTCGGGTGCAGCACTCAAGCCAACTCGTACAGACGTCAGCGTTGAGCTGGCGCCTTCAGCATCGACGTTGATCGAATTGCGTTGGAAGTAGAGACTCACCAGCAGAAGGGTTCTTAAGTGACGACGACAAAACGCGATTTTGTGATCGACTTCGGCACACTTGCCTTCAGCTTTTCACGTTTTACGATTGCTTGCTGCATTTTGTCAGGAATTCCGTAGCGTACCTAGGAGAACGATGCTGAAACACGGCATTCTCTATCCGCAACTCAACGTCCTTCTCAGCCGCGTGCGTCACGCCGGCTGGAGATGGTCACAGTACTCAAACATCCTTCTCGAATCCGCTTAACTTCGCCGCCTGCATGCCGAACCTTTCACAACCCGACTCGTCCTTCCAGACTGTAGAGATGCAGGAATCTACTGCGCTGCGCATCGATGCACATCACCATCTCTGGAACTATAGTTTGGCTGAATACTCCTGGATCGATGACACAATGGCCGCTCTGCGCCGCGACTTCACTGCAGCGGATTTGCATGAGGTCATGAGCACCGCGAGTGTTGACGGTGCCATCGCGATACAGGCGCGACAAACCATTGAGGAGACCAGCTGGCTTCTCGATTGCGCCGATGCAACAGACAAGATCTGTGGAGTGGTGGGTTGGGCGCCG
Source organism: Granulicella sp. (assembly GCA_035568455.1). Classification (GTDB taxonomy): domain Bacteria; phylum Acidobacteriota; class Terriglobia; order Terriglobales; family Acidobacteriaceae; genus Edaphobacter. Next base: position 40,908 of record DATMOB010000107.1, on the reverse strand, counting down.
CTTCTTACCGGTGAACTAGGTGCCGTGCTCGATGGTTTTGCAACTCGCGGCAAGCTGGTGGGCATCAGAGAGATTGTTCAAGCGGAGCCAGATGGATATCTTGATCAGCGGGCCTTCGGCCAGGGGATGGCCGAGCTCACACGCCGTGGCCTTGCGTACGATCTTTTGATTCGGGAGCGGCAGTTGGAAGAGGCAATTCGTTTGGTCGATCGCCATCCCCAGCAACGGTTTGTGCTCGACCACGCGGCCAAACCTCGGATTGCGGCTTCAGATATGGAGCCATGGAGACAGCATATTCATGCGCTCGGACAGCGCGGCTCGGTCTTCTGCAAGCTTTCAGGGCTCGTCACAGAGTCGAATTGGTCGCATTGGTCCCTTGATACATTGCGACCTTACCTCGATGTATGTGTTGAAGCGTTCGGCCCTCATCGCCTCATGGCCGGATCGGACTGGCCGGTATGTCTCGTCGCGTCGAGCTACGCACACTGGTGGAGTGTTCTTGACGAATACTTCGCTCCGTTCAGTAGCGTAGAAAGGCAACGCATCTTCGGGGGCACCGCAATCGAGTTCTACGGGCTTGCGCCCCTTCTGCGTCCCACCTTGGAGGTGGCATCATGAATGTCAGTATCAAAAACCACGCTTCAAGCCCGACCGAACGCCCTTCGCATAGCCCCTATCCACAGTTCTTCCCCTCTGGGCATTTGTTGCCCTTCGTGCTGGTTACGGCGCTGTTCTTTATATGGGGTATGTCGAACAATCTCACCGATATTCTGGTGCAACAGTTTAAGAAATCGTTCGAACTGTCCCCGCTGCAAGCACAGTTGGTGCAGACGGCAGTCTTCTTTGGATACTTCTTCACAGCACTTCCGGCCGCTCTGGGAATGAGACGCTGGGGATATAAGGCAGGTATCCTCGCAGGACTTTGTCTGTTTGGCACGGGCACCCTTATGTTCTGGCCTGCGGCTATTGTGGGGCAGTACTGGCTGATGCTGGTTGCACTCTTCGTAGTAGGCTGCGGCTCAGCTACCCTGGAGACTGCGGCGAACCCGTTCATTGCGCAGTTCGGGCCGGCGGAGACCTCGGAGCGCCGGCTCAATTTCTCGCAGGCATTTAATCCCCCCGGTACCATCGCCGGTGTTCTGATTGGAACCTACTTTATCTTTTCCGGTATTGAGCTTGCACCGACACGAGTTGTCGAAATGAAAGCGGCCGGAACCTATGCAGGATATCTTCACTCCGAACTCATGCGTGTCGTGCCCACCTATGTGACGCTTGGATGCGTCGTATTTCTCTTCGCCGCCTGCATAGGCGTGACTCGCTTTCCGGACGCACTGCGACCGCAGGATGAGGAAAACCGAGAAGGCCTGGTTTCGCAACTTGTCTCACTTCTCCGAGTCCCCACACTGCGAGCCGCCATCTTTGCCCAGTTTTGCTACTGTGGAGCACAGGTCAGCACATGGTCGGCCTTCATACCGTACGTTAAGCAATCCACGCACGCCAGCGAACGAGTGGCTGCGCTCTTCCTCACTGGAAATTTGATCGCTTTTGCCCTCGGACGAATTGTGTCCACCGGGCTCATGCGATGGATACGCCCGGCGAGCATGATGGGGGTGTATGCAATCGTCAACGTGGCTCTGCTGTGCGTTGGCATTCTGCATCCAGGCACGATCGGGGCAGGTGCAATCCTGTGCACGAGCTTCTTTATGTCCATCATGTTCCCCACCATCTTCGCGCTTGGGGTCAAAGGGCTCGGTGAGCGAACGAAGCTTGGTGGCTCTTTGATTGTCATGTCTGTTGTCGGGGCGGGGATCATTCCGCCACTGGTCGGACTGATCGCCAAGCACTTCCGCAGCTATGCGCTCGGCTATACCGTTGTCATCGGGTGTTACCTCGTCGTTGGCGCATACGCGTTCTTATCGCGTGAAGACGCAGAGGCGGCAGTTGGGCGCATTAGCAGGAGTTCGTACTAGAGGTACTACGCGGATTCGAGGTTGAACCGCGAATCGTCTCGGGCTGACACAGCCCGCCGATGTGATTGACGAGCTCTTCGAAACCGATCACAGTTTTGTATCGCCAAGGGCCCGAGTAGCTCTTAAGCACAAGAGCTACTCGCCAGGGTCCTGCCCTCCCGCGCGCCTCCCGGCTCCCGCGTATTTCTCTGTTGCATTCGGTTATGAGCACATAACAAAAGCAAGGCGAGAGTTCTATGTTGTAACAATGTCGCAACAATGCCGTGTCAGTTTCAAAGCAATGACAAGCAAATTTTGGAGAATTGCAACCGCGACATTCTGTCCGCAGATCGTGCCTGCGCGGTGCCAAGAGGAGCAAGTTCGTCTCAAGACATCAGTGTGAATCCAGGCTTTCGGTTCGTTTGCTGAGTTTGCTGTCGCGCCAGGAGTCAGTCGGTCGATTGCGTGAGGTGCAATTGGAAGCGCTATTCACTCTGACCCGCACAGTTCCCGCGCGCCGCATGCAAGAAGGGCTTCTGCTTGCTCAATCATAAAAAATAAATTGGAGTTCTCACCGACATGCAATATTTAGGAGGAAATCAGATGATGCGATCTGTGTGTGCTGACACGCGGCGTGTTGAATCCAGAAAGCAGGCCCAAAGGTCCCAGAGAGCAGTCGTTTTCCTGTGGCTCGCGGTGATCCTTTCGCTTGTGACCTGCGCTTCCGCACAGTCGCCCAATGCATCTGTGACGGGTCAGGTCGTCGACTCCAGCAAAGCAATCATCGTCGGCGCGCACGTTCTTGCCGTCAATGTGGGCACAAATCTTCGCTATGAGGCCGCCACCAATGGCGCCGGCGACTACTACTTCCCGAACCTGTTACCTGGGACCTATCGCATCGAGGCTGACAAGCCTGGCTTTACGGAGGTCATCAAGCCGGATGTAGTCCTGCACGTTCAGGACGCTGCTGAGATCAACTTCGAGTTGCCTGTCGGGTCTGCGTCGACCAGCGTCACCGTGGGAGGTGGCGAACCCCTGGTTCAGCTTGCCAGCTCCGACCTCGGGACGGTGGTTGATTCGAAAAACGTTCGCGAACTGCCGCTGAACGGTCGTTCCTGGACCGATCTGGCGACACTCCAGCCGGGTGTTGCGGCGGTTGAGACGCAGGCGTCCTACTCTGCGGCTGCCGATCGTGGCAATCGCGGCTTTGGCTCGCAGATGAGTATCTCCGGCGGTCGTGTTCGGCAGAACAGCTACCGCGTCGATGGCGTCGGCGTGAACGACTACAGCAATGGTGGGCCAGGCAGCGTCCTTGGCGGTACGCTCGGCGTGGATGCCATCGAAGAGTTTTCGGTACTGACCGCGAATACTCCGGCGGAGTACGGCCGCACCTCGGCCGGCGTCATCAGCGCCATCACGCGCTCGGGCACGAACAAGTTCCATGGATCTGCGTATGAGTTCCTGCGCAACAGCGCGCTCGACGCCCCGAACTACTTCGACTCCGGGAAGACGCCGCCCTTCAAGCGCAACCAGTTTGGCGGCTCGATTGGTGGTCCACTCTGGAGAGATCACACGTTCTTCTTCATCGACTACGAAGGGAACCGGCAGTCCACTGGGATCACGAACACCGTGACCGTCCCTTCTGCCCAGGCGCGGGCGGGACATCTCTCGACTGGCGATATCACCGTCGATCCCTCGGCGCAGAAGTATCTGACGTTCTGGGGCCTGCCCAACGCAGGGCTTCTGGGTGCAGGCGATACCGGTAAATACCAGTTTACGGGCCAGCAGGTGGTCAACGAGAACTTCGCGACCGGCCGTCTCGACCACACGCTTTCGGACAGAGACAGCTTCTTTGGCGTCTTCACCTTCGATGACACGCCGTATCGCTCGCCCGACAACCTCAACGACGTGATGCTCGGCTCGCGCACCACGCGGAAAACGGTGGCGGCGCAGGAGACCCACCAGTTCAGCCCCTCGCTGCTGAACAGTCTGCGCTTCGGACTCAACCGGGAGGGAGTGCAGGACAATCTGACCGCGAGCGCCATCAACCCGGCGGCGGCGGATCTGTCGCTGGGGGCGATCGGCGGAGAGCCGGCCTCGCATGTCAGCATCGGCGGCGGCATCACCGATTTCATGGGCGGAGCCGAAGACGCGACCCGCTTCCTGTGGGCCTCGTATCAGGGCTACGATGATCTCTCCTTTACCAAGGGCCGGCATTCGCTGAAGGTGGGCGCGAACTTCGAGGCCATGCAGTCCGGCATCGAGTACTACTCCTATGTGACGGGACAGTACTCGTTCGGCTCCCTCAATAAGTTCCTTACGAATCAGCCGTCACGCTTTCGGGCCGCGCTTCCAGGTCTGACCACCCCACGCAACCTGCGCGACAAGCTGTTTGGCGCGTATGTACAGGATGACTGGCGCGTCCGTCCCAATCTCACCCTGAATCTGGGCGTGCGCTACGAGATGAGCACCGTGATGAGCGAGACCGACGGAAAGCTCTCCACCTTGTTGAGTCTGACCAGCCCAGTGAATCATCTGGGCAGCCCCCTCTTCAATAATCCAACGCTAAAGAACTTCGAGCCGCGCGTCGGTCTTGTCTGGAGCCCGGATGCCGGGAAGACTGCCTTCCACGCAGGATTCGGCTTCTACGACGTGCTGCCTCTGCCGTACGAGTTCCAGAATATGGAGACCCGGGCTGCTCCCTTCTACCTGCTGGCCAGCAACTCCAAGATTCCGGCCGGATCGTTCTATCAGGGAGGGCTCGCGCAGCTCACGCCGAAGACGCTGTCTGTAAGCTATATCGACCAAAATCCGCAGCGGAACTACGTCATGCAGTGGAACCTCAACATCCAGCGCGAACTTACGAAGGACCTTACGGCAACGCTCGGGTATGTCGGTTCCCATGGGGTCCACCAGCCGATGCGAATTGATGATTCCAATATTGTCCAGCCCACGCTCACTCAGGCTGGCTACGTCTGGCCCTCCCCAGCGGGCAGCGGAACGCTGATCAATCCCAACTACGGTGAGATCCGATCCATGCAATGGATTGGCACCTCCGTCTACCACGCCTTGCAGTTCAACGTGACGCAGAGAATGGCTCACGGCTTCCAGCTGCGCGGTTCCTATACGTGGGGCAAGAGCTTCGATACCGGATCCTCGACCATCGTCGGCGACGAGTTCCTCACCAGCATGTCCAGCCTCTCGGACTTCGATCTTCGCCTGAACCGCGGGGTATCGGACTTCAATATTGCCCAGACCCTGGTGGTCGCCGGGACCTGGCAGGTGCCTGCTCTCAATGCGTTGCCCGGGCCGCTGGCGTGGGCCGGCAAGGGCTGGGAGATGAGCGGGGTATTCAAGGCCAACTCGGGTGTTCCCTTTACGCCCACGTTCGGTACCGATGGCGACCCGCTCGGTCTCAACAGCAGTGATCCTTGGGACTATCCCAACCGTCTCGGCGGCCCCGGCTGCAGCTCGCTGGTGAACCCGGGAAACCCCAACCACTACATCAAGACGGAATGCTTCGCGGTGCCCACAGCGCCATCGCAGTCCTTCTATCAGCAGTACTGCGATCCGACCTTCGGCTATCCGACCTGCATCAACCTGCGCGGCAACGCCGGGCGTAACATCCTGACCGGCCCTGGCCTTGCCAATCTCGATTCCTCTCTGGTCAAGAACACCCGTCTTGCCGAGTCGCTCAATCTGCAGATCCGGGCCGAGTTCTTCAACCTGCTCAATCGTGCGAACTTCCAGGTGCCGCCGCTGGTAGCCGGTACGGATATCTTCGATTCGACGGGTGCGGCCAATTCCACTGCGGGCGTGCTCACGTCGACGACGACGAGTTCGCGACAGATCCAACTCGGAGCCAAGCTGATCTGGTAGTCACGACCAGAGAGGCATGCAACGACACATCGTCTGTATTCGGCCCTCTTATCGCCTGTGTGAGAGGGTCGAAACACAGGCAGAAAAGATTCAAAGACCACAGCAACACCGGGAGAGTACAAAGCCAATGCAATCCAGAAGAGAGTTCCTGACATCGGCCGCAGCAGCGCTTGCCTATACCAGTGGGGTCAAGCCCCTGCGTGCTTTACAGGGTTCTAGCCATCACAGATCGCAACGAACAGTGGTCATTATGTTCGACGGATTTGGTCCGGAATATCTGGCACAGAGCGACATGCCAACGCTGCGCAGATGGCAGCGTGATGGGCTATATAAGCAGGTGACGGGGATGGTGCCAACCGTAACCAACGCAAACAACTCCTCCATTTGCTGCGGAGTCTTTCCCAAAGAGCACGGAATCACCGGTAACTCCTATCTCGACCAGAGCACTGGTCGTGAAGAGTACATGGAGACCGCCGACCTGTTGATGGCGCCTACGCTCTTCGAGCATGCAGCCAAGGTTGGTGTGTCGTCGGCCCTGGTCTCCAGCAAGAAAAAGACAATTTCCCTGTTGAGCAAGGGGGCGACCATAGCGATCACTCCAGAGGAAGCACCTGCGGAGTGGGTTGATCGGTTAGGGCCGGCTCCGGCGGTATATAGTCGCGAGATCAACTACTGGACCTTTCGGGCGGCCATCGATATTCTGAAACATCGCCCAGAGATTCAGTGTCTTTACGTGCATACGACAGACTATCCGATGCATACCTGGGCTCCGGAGGACGCGGAATCGAAGGAGCATCTGAAGACGGTTGATACGCTGTTGGGAGAGGCCCAGGAGGCAGCCCCGGACGCTGCGTTCCTGCTGACAGCGGATCATGGAATGAACCACAAGACGCTTGCCTACGACCTCGACAAAACCCTGGCAGCGGCGGGAGCTCCGATTCGGATATCTATCTCAGCAGAGCGGGATCGGTATTTTAAACATCACCGAGGTCTCGGCGGAGTTTCATGGGTTTACCTGAATCGTCCCGAAGACAAGCAGAAGGTCATGGATATTCTCACGAAGCTGACCGGGGTCGAATTGGTCGTGACCCGGGAGGAGGCGGTATCCAAGTATAATCTGTACGGCGATCGCATTGGCGACCTATGCGTGTTCGGTGATAAGAACACGGTCTTTGGCGAGCTGGATCAGCCAAGCGAGCAATTGCCGAGCACCTATCGCAGCCACGGGTCCATGCATGAGCTGGATATTCCCCTGTTTGTCTACAACGCCAAGGGAGCGCCGTCCAGCTCCTACTTCAAGCATAATCGTGATCTTGCTCGATGGCTGTATCGAGGCTAACGAACAATATTAATCGTCCTCTAATGATTCATCGGGCTTCATTTTTGCCTGATAGAGATATCAGGCAAAAATGAAGACTGGTCTTAATGCTACGAATGTTCGTGTGTTTGAAGCCGTGGCGCGTCTCCAAAGCGTTACCGGGGCTGCTGAGGAACTGGAGACGAGTCAGCCGTACGTCTCGAAGCAGATTGCAGTGATGGAGGAGCAGCTTAACGTACAGCTGTTTTCACGTGTAGGCCGACGTCTCTATCTCACCCGAGCGGGTGAAATGCTGCACCAGCACACCAAGGTGGTGGCGGAGTCTCTGAAAGCCGCCGAGGATATGCTGTCGCGGGCTGCATCCGCTTCACAGAATAGATTGAGGATCGCGACCACTACGACTGGAATGTATATGCTTCCGGAGTGGCTAGCGGGCTTCAAGAACTCCGCCGACGTGGAAACGACGGTTGTTGTTACGAGTGGAGACGAAGTGGAGCGGCGGGTCATCTCGGGCGATGCAGACCTGGGTTTCATCGCCAGCCGGCCACGCTCTCGCAGCTTCGCAATGAGTGTTGTGGCCGAGGATAGTCTTGCCCTGGCGGTCCAGAAAGATCATCCTCTGGCTACTCGTACCTCCGTACGACTCGATGAGCTTAGCAAGGAGAGATTTATTGTCCGCGAGCCTGAGTCAGCCTCGCGGGCGCTCACCGAGAAGAGGATATTTCAGAAGCGACCAGACTGGAGATTTCGATTGCAGATCAACCATATCGATGCAATCAAGTCATCTCTGGAAGAGGGCCTCGGAATCTCCTTCATCTCTAAGCGGGCCATCGATCGCGAACTACAGTCCGGAACGCTTGCCATGATTCCTGTCGAAGGGGTAGATCTTCGCAGACCAATCTGCATGTTGACCGATGCTCATAGATTTGGATCAAAAGTAGCAGTTCGCCTTGCGAAACACATTGCGAGTCACGCATCGTAAGCCTTCCGGTTCCTGGATGCGTCTTATTCCTGGCTGCCGTGTCTTTCCGCTTATCTCAAACACTTCACCCGCGGTTTGCTTGCTTTCGTTTGGGTGCGTCTTAAGGTGGACTTAAGACGCTGCCCCTATGCTGGCGATGTCTCCTGTATGACGAAGGTATGAGCGTGAAACGAACTATTAACGGTGGATGGGTAGGCTATTTCGGTATGAGACAGAGTATTGCAGTTGCGTTATTGCTGGCTTCGAGCACGATGTTGGCGCAGATGCCGGCGGGTGAGTCAGGTGGCATGTCGAGTGTGGCGGCGGTGAAGCGGACGCCGTACTACGTGGATCCGGTACTGCTTGATCTATCGACGATTCTACCGCTGCCTCCGGCGCAGGACTCGGAGACGACCAAGCAGGAACTGGCATATGTGCACAAGATTGAGCAGACACGCACGCCGCAACAGGTGGCGCAGGCGCAGGCCGACGACAAGGAAGAGAGTTTGTTCATCTACGCGGGTGTGATCGGGACGCAGTTCACGAAGGCGGATCTGCCCTTGACGGCGACGCTCTCGGGACATGTGCACAACGATGAGGCTGTGCTGAGCGATGCGCTGAAGGACATCTACAAGCGCCCGCGCCCGTATAACTACGACAGCAGCCTACACCCGGTGTGCAAGACGGACAAAGAGCCGTCGTACCCGAGTGGGCATTCGATGAGCGGCTATCTACTGGCGTTCACCATGGCACAGATCGTTCCGGAAAAGCGGCAGGAGATTCTGGTGCGTGCCGATGAGTATGCGCACGATCGCGTGGTCTGCGGTGTTCACTATCCGAGCGATACGGAGGCGAGCCGCAGGCTGGCATATACGATCTTCGGCTACATGATGGGCAATCCGCGCTTCCAAAAGGATCTGGCGGCGGCGCGGACGGAGACACGGCAGCATCTTGGCCTTCCGCTGTAACCGTAAAAGAGCGAGCCTCTGCGTTGGTGAGCGCAGAGGCTCATGGCCGGATCAGGCGCTGGCGAGCAGTTCTATGGACTCGTCCCGGTAACCTAGGGGCGAGTCGGTGAGGTACTGAGGGAACCGAACGCTAAAGGTCGTCCCCTGGTTGAGGTTGCTGGTGACGTTGATCTCAGCTGAGTGCGCGTTGACGATCCACTGCGCAATGGCGAGGCCGAGGCCGAAGCCACCGGAGTTGCGGTTGCGGACGGGATCAGCGCGATAGAAGCGATCAAAGATCTTATGGAGCAGTTCGGGTGGAATGCCGATGCCGGTGTCCTGCACGCTGAGGTGGAGAGAACCGTCGCTCTGAGGAGCGAGCAGCACACGGATGGTGCCGCCGTTGGGAGTGTACTTGACGGCGTTGTCGATGAGGATCGACAGCAGGCGGCTGAGCGAGCGGCTATCGCCGAGCAACTGAATGTTGTGGGGAGGAGTATATACCTCCATCTGTTGCATTTTAGACGAGGCCAGGCCCGCGGCGCGCTGTGCCACCTCCTTGACCAGCGCGCTGATGTTGACCGGGAGCAGCTCGAGCTTGGCGGGGAAGGCATTGCCGCGGGCAAGCAGGAGCAGATCTTCGAGCAGGTGCGAGGTGGACTCGCACTCTGAGACCATGGTGGCGATGGCTTCGCGGTACTCGTCCTCGGTGCGCTGGTGGCGGAGGGTGAGTTGTCCGGTAGCCAGGATGACGGCGATCGAGGTGCGCAGGTCGTGGGAGGCATCGCTGGTGAACTGCTGCTGGCGGGTGACAGCGTCTTCCAGACGAGCGAAGAGATCGTTCCAGGTCTCGCCGAGCCGCTGTAGCTCATCGCCGGTCTGCTCCACATGGATCCGCTTGGACAGGTTGGTAATGCCAATGCCGAGCGCGGCGCGGGTCATGCGATCGACGGGCTTTAGGGCTCGCGCGCTAAGCAGAGAGCCGCCGAGAATGGCCAGAATCATGACGGTCGGCAGACTCCAGAGCATGGCCGTGCGGAAGCGCGCGAGGATGTCGAACTGCTCGTGCAAGGAGCCGGCGACACAGAGGCGCACGGTTTGACCGTCGATGACGACGTCGTGGCGCATCGTGCGAATAGGCAGGGAGAGGACGGTGGCCTGTCCGAAGCAGGCGTTTCTGCAGTTGGTCTGATTCGGCCAGGAGATATCGAGGTCGGAGGCGCCGGGAAGAGGAAAGATGCGTTTGCCCTCGATGGTGTAGATCTGGATGAGGCGACCATCGGGAGCGGTGGCGGCGTAGTCCTGAAGTTGAATCAGCCAGTTGCGCGAATCGCCATGCGTCTTGAGTTGGTGCAGGTACGTGAAGAGGCGCGCCTCCCGGCGAAGGACCGAACCGCTTGTGGAGTTGATGATGGCGTTTTGCAGGGCGAAGTAGCTGACGGTGCCGAAGAGGCAGAGACCGGCGAGCATAACCAGAGCGTACCACTGCGTGAGCTGGGAGCGGATGGAGCGTCGTGGCATGCTATTCTCCGGGGCTCATCATGTATCCACTGCCGCGAATGGTGCGGATGTAGCGGGAATTGTCCTCGGAGCACAGCTTGGAGCGCAGGCTGGAGACGCATACATCAAGGCTGTTGTCGCTGATGTTGGGATCAAATCCCCAGGCGGCTTCGATGAGTTGGGCTCGCAGCACCACATGGCCGGCGCGGCGCATCAGGAGTTCAAGCAGGATGTATTCCTTGTGGGTCAACAGAATGGTCCGGGCGCAGCAGTTTACCTGGTGGGTGGCGCGGTTGAGGCTAAGCTCCCCTGCCTTGAGATCGGTGAACTGCGGAACCGGGCCGCGACGAGATATGGCGCGCACGCGAGCGAGAAGTACGTCGATATGAAAAGGCTTGGTGAGGTAGTCGTCCGCGCCGAAGTTAAGCCCGTTGACGGTGTCCTGCATGGTGTCGCGTGCCGTGAGCATGAGGACGGGCGTGGCACGGCGCTCGGCGCGAAGGGTTTTGACGATCGAGAAGCCATCCATCCTGGGCAGCATGACATCGAGGACGAGGGCGTCGAAGCTATCGCCGCGTGCCAGGTCGAGGCCCTCGGCGCCGTCGTGCGCGACGATCACAGCATGTCCATCCTCGGTGAGACTACGCTCGAGCAGACGGGCGACGCGCTGATCGTCCTCCACTACCAGTACCCGCATAAAACCTCGTAAGAATAGACTATGTATCCTGTGTTAATTGACGGTTACAGCGCCTTTGGCTTCAGGTGGCCATCAGGTTCGTACCTTGTAATCGTTTTGGGAGCAGGACGCCGCAGGGATGCTAGTTGTCCCATTCAAATTTGCTTTTGCGTGCCTGATGAACACAATGAAGCCTCAGTCATCGTTACAAATACTGGCCCTCGCCGCACTACTCGCACCAACTTTTGCGATGGCCCAGATCGATCGCACAGAGATTGACGGAGTCGTGAAGGACGCCTCGGGCGCCGTTGTCAGTGGAAGCACCGTAGTGGTTACGCAGGGAGACACCGGACTGCGCCGCCAGGTTACGACCAACCGCGACGGAATCTACACCGTCCCCTCTCTGCCTCCAGGAACATATACGGTCACGATCGACAAGGACGGTTTCGAAGAGACAGTGGTTCAGTCGGTGCTGCAGACCGCGGGCCAGACGCGCACGCTGAATGTGACGCTCACCGTCGGCGCGCAGGCGCAGACGGTCGATGTGGCCGCCAGCCCCGCGCTCGATGAGACCACCGCCACCTTCGGCGGCTCGGTGCAGTCGGTCCAAGTGAGCGAGGTGCCGATCAACGGCAGAAACTGGTCGACGCTGGAGACGCTGACTCCGGGCGCGATCAACTTGGGCACGGGCGGCCAGGGCAGCATTCGCTTCGCCGGTCAGGGCATGGATGACGCCAACTATCGCCTTGACGGCAACGACATGACCGGCATTAACAATCAAGCTCCGAAGTCGGCGCTACGCCTGCAGGTTTCGACCGAAGCGATCCAGGAGTTCTCGGTGGCGTCGGCGATGTATACGGCGGAGAACGGCGGAAGCGCGGGTGGCCAGGTGAACGTGGTGTCGAAGTCGGGTACCAACGACCTGCATGGCAGTGTGTTCGAGTATCTGCGCAACAGCGCCTTCGATGCGCGTCAGGTTCTCAACCGGGCTCCGGCCGCGCAGGCTCCGTTCAAACTGAACCAGTTTGGCGGCACGCTGGGTGGACCGATCCGTCACGACAAGACTTTCTTCTTTGCTTCGTATGAGGGCTTCCGGCAGAGCCTGGGCAGCGTACAGGTGGGCTATGTGCCGACCCAGGCCTTCAAGGCGCTGGTGCCGTCGGCGCTGCAGCCATTCATGGCCGCGTACCCGACAGCCACCTCGGCAGACCCGAAGAGCGCGCTGGTGAACGGAGTTCCGGTGGACGGCATCTGGACCGGCAGCGTGTCCAGCCCGGCGACCGAGGATGCTGGCTTCCTGCGCATCGATCACCGCATGAACGACAACAATACGTTCTACGTCCGTTACAATATCGACAACGGCAACTCGGCTACCCCGCTGGGCAGTCTGCAGTATGCGACCGTTGTGCAGCCGCGGCTGCAGAACGGCATGGGCGAGTACCTGCACCTGTTCAGCTCGACGCTGAGCAATGAGGTCCGCTTCGGCTTCAACCGCAACCTCTATGTCGTCGCTCCGACGAGCCCGTTGTCCGTGTCGATCATCGCTCCCCCCTTCCAGGAGCAGTATGACAATCTCAGCAAGAAGCAGGCGTCGACAAGCTGGGACGGTCGTGACGACCTGACCTGGTCGCACCAGGCGCACACGGTGAAGGCCGGCGTCGAGATCCGGCGAGTTGGCTACAACGAGCAAAACACTGAAGATTCGACGATGACCTTCACGTCCTACACCAACCTGCTCGCCAATACCTACAGCAGCTACAGCTACGCGGCTGCGCTGCCGGACAAGGGCCTGCGCAAGGTGGACTACTACGGTTACATTCAGGACGAGTGGAAGCTGCGCCCGAACCTGACGCTCAACTCGGGCCTGCGCTACAACTTCTTCGGACCCTTCTACGAGGTCCACAACAAGTCCTATCCGTTCGACATCGCCAGTTGCACGGGATTGGATGCGTATGGACCGAACAATCCTGGCCTGTGCAAACAGGGTGCCCAGTTCACCTTCCCCAACTATCTTGACTTCGATCCACGTATCTCGCTGACCTGGGCTCCGGATGTGCTGCAGAATCACACCGTGGTGCGCGCCGGATACGGCATGTTCCATGGCGAGGATCAGTTGGGCGACGAGGACAGCCCGGTGGTGAACGACGAGCCGGCGATCAGTCTGAACCAGAATGGCAGCTATCCGGTGAACCCGGCGTTGACGCCGCTGACGGGTCTGGCCGCGACGCCGCGGTCGCAGGCGCGCAACCATCCTGAATCGTATGTGCAGAACTTCTCGCTGTCGGTGCAGCAGCAGCTGCCGGAGAAGTTTGTGGGCACCGTGAGCTATGTGGGCGCGAAGGGAACGCACCTGTTCCGCCGCTCCTATACCAACCTGATCAACCCGGCGACGGGCCTCCGTCCGCTGGCGCCGTACTACAACACCCAGATCGACACCAAGTTCATGGAGGGTGGATCGATCTTCCATGCGCTGCAGGTGAACCTGACCCGCAATATGGACCACGGTCTGTTCTTCGCGATCAACTACATGTGGTCGCATGCGATCAACGATGGCTCGGTGGGCGCGGGTGAGGGAGACTGGCCGGAGAACGTGGCCTGCTACCGCTGCGAGCGTTCCAACAGTGACGACGATGTGCGGCAGACGGCGAGCAGCAGCCTGGTCTATCAGCTTCCCTTCGGCCAGGGCCGTCGCTTCCTCAACAACAATGGCATCGTGAACCAGGTCCTCGGTGGTTGGGAGATCAGCAACATGCTGATGGCTCGCTCGGGCCTGCCGATCAACATCACCATCAACCGTACGGCGGGCGAGATGCCGGATGGCAATAACACCTACCAGCGGCCGGATCGTGTTCCCGGGGTGAGCATCTATGCCAAGAACCGCACGCCGCAGAACTGGTTGAACTATGCCGCCTTCGCGGCGCCGGCCAGCGGAACCTGGGGCAACACGCCGAAGAATGCTGCGCTTGGACCCAACGAGTGGCAGGACGACATGGCGCTCAACAAGAACTTCCCCCTGGTGGAGAAGCTCACGCTCAACCTGCGGGCGGAGGCCTTCAACATCTTCAACCGGCCGCAGTGGGGCCTGCCCAACAGCAACTTCAGCTCGGCGTCGAGCTTCGGCACCATCACGTCGGTGCTGAACTCGGGCACCACCGGTACGGGTACAAATCGTGAGCTGCAGTTCGCCGCACGTATCAACTTCTAACTCGGAGGGCACCTCCTGGCGGTTGCAGGAGGCACCTATTTTTTGACTTTGTCGTTTTTGATTTGTGCTTCCCAGGCGCCGTATTCAGGGAGGCTTAATCTTCGGCCGCTAATATGAATTGCAGCCGTAACCGTAACAAGCAATCCGAAAGGGAATGGTTTTCCAATGAAGTCTACCTTGCAACTTGCCTCCGCAGTTCTGCTCGGCTCTCTGGCGCTGTCCTCGCAGTCGGCGTTCGCCGCCGATAAGCTTCCCTACCAGCCGGTGACGCTGATCCACAACATTGCGTTGCCCAACGTCGAGAAGGGTGATTTCGATCACTTCGCGGTGGACCTGAAGCGCGGCCATCTGTTCGTTTCGGCCGAGGTCAACCACTCCGTCGAGATGTTTGATCTGAAGTCGGGCGAGCACCTGAAGAGCCTCGACGGCTACAAGACGCCGCACTCGCTGGCGTTCGTTCCGGAGAAGGACGAGCTGCTGGTGGCTGACGGCGGCGACTCGGCGCTGGACGTGGTTTCGGCCGAGGACTATCACCGCATCGATCGCATCCAGATGATCGACGGCTCGGCGACGACCCATGGCGACTCGCCGGACGCGGCCTACTATGACGCGGCGAATCGCCTGTACTACATCGGCAACGGCGGCATCTCGGCCAACCTGCAGACCTCGAAGATCTCGATCTACTCGGTCGACCAGAACAAGCTGATCGGTGACATCGACATCCCGTGCAACAACGTCGAGGCGATTGGCATCGACAATAACACCCACAAACTGTTTGTGGACATGCGCGACAAGAAGCAGGTTGGTCTTGTCGACCTGAACACCAAGCAGTTGGTCAAGACCTTCGACGCCCCCGGTATGCAGCTCAACACCACGCTCGTGGTCGATCCCAAGAGCCG
Source organism: Granulicella sp. (assembly GCA_035568455.1). Lineage (GTDB taxonomy): Bacteria > Acidobacteriota > Terriglobia > Terriglobales > Acidobacteriaceae > Edaphobacter. The sequence continues at coordinate 25,574 of DATMOB010000107.1, read as the reverse complement.
GCGCGTCTTCGTTGGCGGCCGCAAGCCTGGCATCCTCTATATCTTCGACGAGGATGGCAAGCTGGTCACCCAGAAGTCCATGATCGACATCGGTGACGACATGAACTGGGATCCGATGATGAAGCGGCTCTACATCAGCGGCAGCCAGGGTCTGAGCATCTTCCATCAGGACACTTCGGACACCTACACCGAGATGGCCAACATCCCGACCAACGGCGGCAAGACCTCGACCTATGTGCCTTCGGTGCACCAGTTTTACGTCATCCATCCGAAGACCACGATCGACGGATCCGGCCTGCTGGTCTTCCACGTCAACAACTAGCCGCAACGGTTCGCAAAGAACAAGAGCTCGTCCGCCAATCCCGATGGCGGATGAGCTCTCATCTTTTTAAGCCCGAAGATGGAATGCAGGCGAGCTGTATCGATGCAATCGACTGCAATGAAACAATATGCTGCTGACTAGCATCCGCTCGCGCTTAGCTAGGCTATGGCGCAGATCGCCGGGGCGGAGAGTCAACGCTGTGCTTTCTCTCCTGTGTCCGTAGAGCTGGGCTGGACGCGTATGATCGCCATCATGCCCGCGTCCTCGTGACTGAGGATGTGGCAATGAAAGACGAAATCGCCAACATCCGGCCCGCGGAAGTCGAGCCGGAGCTTGACGCTGGGGTATGGATGGCTGGGGTTGCCGTCCCAGTTCGGCACCTGGACCGTATCCAAATACTGGCCGGTGACGGCAGGTGCCTGCTGGGAACCGTTGATCTCGAAGTTGTCCTGCGACTCCACCAGGAAGTGAATCTGATGGATGTGGAAGGCGTGATCTTCCGGGGTCCGGTTTTGGACGGTCCACTCCTCCACCGTTCCCTGTGTGGCGAAGATGGCGGGGGCTGCGTTGGGGTCGAAGAGAGCCTTAGGCTGGCCTTCCACGACCATGTAGTATTCCTTGAGCGGAACCTCGTCAAAGTACAAGTTCCGGGTCATCGCCACCGGGGCGGTTCCGAGTCCCGCGAAGCGCTGTTGGGTGGTGCTCTTTGCGGTAAATTTTCCGGTCCTCTCCTCCTTGCCCTGGCCCCTGTCCTCACCCTTGTCCTCGCCTGAGCTGCCGGTGAGTCGCACCGTGGCAAGAGGACGCTGCGGGAGGTTATAGAAATACGGACCGCCGTTGACCCGTAAGGTAAGCAACTGCGCCAGCTGCACCTGCGGGGTCGGCGCGGAGACGATGAACTCCACGCGGCCGGCGGGTGGCAGCAGGAAGTGTGTCACCTGGATCGGGGCGCCGGGCCCCGATCCATCCTGCGAATTCAACGGAACGCCGTCCACGGCGACCAGCTGCAGCGTCTGGGGCGCGCCGTCGAAGACATACTGGAGGTCGAGGACGCCATCCGCGGCGGCGTTGACCACCCGCCAGAACTCCTTTTCGCCGGGCCGCATGCGTAGAATCGCCGGAACGAAGTTGGTGGCATTGGGATCGGTCGGCGAGCTGATCTGAACGAAGTTCAAACTCAGGTCGAAGTTGGGGACGTTGCCTGTCGCGGTGGTGAAGTTTCCCGGACGTTGATCGCGCACGATCAGGATGCGTTCCCGCATGTCACTCACCGCCGGCTGCTGGTTCTCGGCACCTTCGATCACGATGGCGCCGGTGGCTCCGCCCTGCGTCTGGAGTTGCGCGATCATGTGGATATGGGGGTGATACCAGTACAGTCCGGAGGGCTCGTTGTAGGGGAAGGCAACATTGTACTGGAAGGTCTCGCCTGGGTTGACCACCGTCCTGAGAATGTTGTCCTGGTGGCAGGCCGGGGAGGTATTGGTTCCGTGATAGTGAATGTTGATGGAGGACAACGTCGGCTGCGCGTCCCCACAGTTGGGCGGATTCAAGGGCTCCATCGGCGTCATTGGCGGCACCGAGTCGGGGGGAATAACAGTTGGGTCAGGAGCATTGTTGGTGATCGTGAGGATGAGGTGATCTCCGGGCTTAAGGTGCAGGGTCGGATCCTCCAACCCTTCCGGGGTCATGAAACAAAAAAGCTGGCGGCCGTCACTGTCCATCCGCGTTTGGTAGGAGAACTTCACGTCCAGAACGCCGTTGGAGCTGAAGAGCGCCGGGGGACTATGGACGACGCTGCCTGCGGGATAACGCGGGCAGGGATTCGCCACGGGCGGTACCGGGGGAAGCTGGTTGGTGCCAGGTGTCGTCTGGGTGAGCGTCGCTGGACCCAGGCCTCCGGCCACATTTCCCCAGCCGGGAGCTCCTGCGAATCCATAGGAGAAGAAGTCCGAGGTGGGCTGCAGCAAACTCGTTCTTGCGGGAGAGGCCTCGGCTCGAAAATCCGATGGGCCCAGCACCCCGGCCTGATCGGCGAGCGCGTCATATTGGATCGGGCCACCCAGGAGCCGACCGTTTGCCGGGAAGGGCTCCGCAGCGTTGCTCTGGTTGGATTGGCCAGCGCCACCATCAGCACGATGGGGGGCGCCGGTCAGAGGAGCTTGAGCGAAGGTAATAGCCGCTACTGAGACGAACAGGAGCGCGGCCAACGTGGCGATTCTCGACTGAAATTGCATACTTCCTCCCCGCCTGCTGAAGGCATCACTGCATACGTCGCAGGAGTGTAGCAACGAGCCAGCTTCAAGAAAACACTACACTTTGAGCCGTGCGGGGCAATGTCAAAAGAACACCAACGTCATCAGAGGCATTGGAAGAAGCCCTGTCTCAAGAGAAGCGACTTGAGCGCCTACCCGTGCGCCGATCAACCAAGACAGACTTTGCAGAGGATTTCGAGCTGTTTGTCCAGTCTCTGGTGTTGGGTCTCAGTGGCGGAGGATGCGTACACTCCGCTCTACGCGTCGTCTACCGTTCGAAGAGGAACAACGAGCGCGTCCACAATGCTTCCATAAATTATGGAGCAGTGTCAATCGGCCTGCTGGACCCGTCTCCCAGGCCTAATAGGATGGAAAGAGAAAATGGTCGGCCCTAGGAGTCTGTCGGGGATAGATTGAGCGGATCGGTAACGGGGACGATTTCTTTGGAGCGGACCCGCTTTAGAATCGGGTTGAAGAGTAAGAGTTTCCGTGGTGATGATCTGAATCAGTCGCTGCTGTTTCCTCCTCCTTTGCATGATTGGCTTCCGGAAGATCATTTGGCGCGTTTTTTGTCGGACGTGGTGAACGCGCTGGATCTGGAGGCGATCTACGGGTCGTACAGCGAGAAGGACGGTCGTGGGATGTCGGCGTATTCCCCGGCGATGAATCCAGCTTCTATAGAGTGCTTCCTCACCCGGCAGGGCGCCGCCTCGCTCATGACGATTGGAAGTTCCTGGAAGTAGGTCTCCGGCTTCACCCACTTGCTTTCGCTCTTAGCCCCATCCTGCTTAGGTGCTAGCGGCTGCGGCAACTTGCTCCAATTCGCTGGGACGAGGACTGCTCCTAGCTTGTCTGCTCCGAAGGCCTCTCCTCGCAACGGGTGAAGACAAAGGATGCATGGAACGGCACTTAGCGCCGGGCAAGAACAAGATCACGTATCATCCACGCCGAAGGAGCCGTCCCAAAACAGCCCTTCCCTGAGCGCGCGGGGAGAGTTCCGTCGAACGACCTCTGGCGATGACGTGTTTCAGAATACTTGCGAAATCGCTTAATACCAATTGTTCACCAACATGATACTGCTGCGATCGACGTCCCGTTGTGCATACAGCAGCCAGCGCCCATCAGGAGAGACTGCCAGTCCTTTGTCGCTCTCATTCACGCCAAATTGGGTTTGTCCAAGTCTCACTTTAGAGCCGGTTCTGAGATCCAATCGAAATATCGCCGAGGGAGAGGATCCGCTTCCTGTCCGCTGCAGATAAAAAAGCTGCTCGCCTGCGATTGCCCAATATCCCCACATCCCTGACCCTAACGCTTCCGAGATTTGTTGGCTTCTGCCGCCGCTGAGTGGCACACGCCAAATGATGGTTTGATCGGTATCCTGCACGTAATAAATACTTTCCCGGTCGGGAGACTCGACGCCATTGAAACCACCCTGCTTTGTTATCTGGCGTTCAACATCGCCGCTGACCTGCTTGCGCCATACCTCCCACCGACCAGTCCGATTGGAGCTGAAGTAGAGAAATTGACCGTCGTGAGACCAGCTAGGAACGACGTTGTCTGCGGCTTCAAATCCGCCGGTTGTGATCCGGACTGGATCGCCTCCCGAGGCATTCACGATGAAAATTGCGGAGCGGTCTTTCAGACGGGAATCGAATGTCAGCATTTTCCCATCCGGTGACCATCGGGGTGATCCCGTCATTGGTCCGAAAATGTGCGTGATCCGCTTGCATAGTTTTCCGTCACTCCGGCAGGTCCAAATCTCGGAGGCGCCGGAGCGATCGCTTTCAAATGCTATCTGCGAGCCGTCGGGTGAATAGTCCGGGGCCGAGTCGACAAAGCCAGAGGCGATCAGTTGCTCATTCTCTCCTCGACCATCAGACGACATGCGCCAGAGACTCACATTTCTCAATAAATCCACATAGGCCAGACGGTGTGCAGCCAGTGAAAGGGTTGGATCCGATGTGTGAGCAGGAAGGCTTGACAGCGCAATGGGAGGATCACCATTAAGATAAATCTTCCACAAGCTGCCTACGCTTATGGCGCGCGCCGAAGAGACGATAAGGCTCTGACCGTCTAAACTCCAAGTCAAGCCATCGATGGAATGAATCTGAAAAGGAAGGCGTCGTTCGGGGCCACCATGGACCGGGATGATATAGATTTCCGCGGACGAAGGTCCACGCGCCCGCAGGAATGCCACAAATCCCCCATTTGGGGAAAAGACTCCGTTGTCGTCAACGGTCAGCGCAGGTGGATGAGTAAGGACCTGCTTCTTTCCACTATCGACGGAGATCAGTACGAGAGAGGAACTTCCGTCTGTGTCATCTTTCTCTGTTGTTAGTAGCCATTCTCCATCGGGCGACCAGGTTAGCGAGGGTGGTTCATGGAAGGCGGACTCAATGTTGTGGACTACCTCAAGTCGTCGTTGAGTGTGGGGCATCTGCACTTCTGCAACATCAATGTCCAACAGCTTGGAGCCTCCCGCAGAATGCAGGTATGCTACCTCCTCGCCGCGCGGGGACCATGCAGGAGAAAAATTATCTCCGCTGCCATTGCTGAGCCTGTCCCGTTCATCGCTATTAATGCTCTGAAGATAAACATCCCGAGAACTATCAGTGCCTGCACGCCATCCATAGGCAAGCCTATTGCCATCCGGAGAGAACGTTGGCCAGGAGAAGATGCCTGGCACGCTCGTGAGAGGGCGGCTATCGGCGGCAACTTGAGCTGGTTTTGTCAGATAGTGAGGACCGCGGATAGCTATTGTTGTTATCGCCGCGATTACTGCCGCCGCAAATATACTTAACAGGCCCACCCACAGGAGCTGCGCGAGCGCCACTCTTGGCTTCTGAACGTCTGCTGATGCGACTTTGATTTCTTCTGGAGAGCTAGCGTTCTCTTCTAGAGGAGCATCATCGTGATGCGAACGATGATGCGGAAGATCATTCGAGCTGGGCAGCAGTGTGACAGCGGCCGTAAAGCGATACCCGCTTTTCGGTATCGTTTCTATGTACTCACTGCTCGACGATTCTTTGAATACCTTTCGCAGCGCCGAAATATGGACGCTTAAATTTCCTTCTTCAACAAAGGTATTGGGCCATACCGTGCGTAGCAGTGTCTTCTTCTCTATCAGTTGGCCAGAGTGTCGAACCAAAACATAGAGGAGATCAAAAGCTTTCGGCGGCAGTGCAATCGGAGTATCGCCATGCCAGAGGCGCCGCTCTTGGGCATTGAGACGATAGTTGTCAAAAACATAAATTTGCCGTCCGGTATCAACGCCGTTCTCCGAAATCGGGACAGTGGGCCCTCCTTGTACCGAAGGATCGATACCCTCTTCCTTGCGAGGCACAGGCATATTGTGATGATTCCCGTTGATACCTCAGTAATGGTTTGCGGCTCCAGTATAGACGACCGATATTAAAATCGTGTTACAGCTGAACACCATGCTTCGCGCAACATGCACGCCCGATCATCTTAAGAATTTCCAAAGCAAAACTGAAGCCTGCCTACAGGACGCGGGGCGATCCAAGTTCCTAACGTAGGGAGTACGGAAAGCGGACAACTCTACCATCCAAGGGCCGGTCATTCGTGTCCGTCTCATGGGGCGGATGCGCCCCGCCGACCAGTTTCCGTGAGGCTACGCAAGTAATGTTGAGAAGATTGTTCCTGAAATCAGCTCTGTCCCTACCAGCTTCTTCACTGCTTCTAGGCACAGGTTCCTTGGGAGTGGCTCAGGCACTCCCGGCTCAAGCAGTTCCTCCAAAATCACATCCCGACGACTTTGACTTCGTATTTTTTACAGATTGTCATCTTGAACCTGAATTGTCAGCCGTCGCCGGATGCGCGCGGTGTTTCGCCCAGATCAATTCTGCGAAAGCTGACTTCTGCATCGCCGGCGGCGACCAGGTATTCGACGTTTGTGAACAGGATCTTACAAGAGCGCACATGCTCTTCAAGCTCTATCAGCAGACGGCGAAGAGTCTAAGCGGCAAGGTCTACTACACCATCGGCAACCACGACGTTATCGGGATTAACCAAAAAAGTCCGGTCGAGCCGGGCGACCTAGAATACGGAAAGAAGCTGTACGAGGACTATTTTGGCAAGCTGTACTACTCTTTCGACTATAAGGGGTGGCATTTCATCGTTCTCGACTCGATCGGGATCGAATATTACAAGATCTTCAAGGCCCAATTTGATGAGGCCCAGCTCGATTGGCTGAAGGCGGATCTTACCGCAGTCGGCGCGACCCGGCCTGTCGTGGTGGTGACGCATGTGCCAATCGCTACCGTCCTCGGCACAATCTCTCACACTCGGCCTGCCGATGCAGGACCGATAGCAGATAACTCTTTCGCGGTGCATAACCTACTGGCCAGCTGTAACCTCAAGGCCATTCTGCAGGGACATCTTCACGTTTGGCAGAAGTCCGAATTTCAGGGCGTGCAGTATCTGATCAGCGGAGCTGTCTCCGGCGCATGGTGGGAAGGGCCGATGGACGGCACCCCGGAGGGCTACACGCTGTGCCAGGTCCGAGGCGATCAGATTCATTTTTCCTATGTGACTTACCCATGGACTGCGGCCGTCCCCAAAAAGAACGGCTAAGCGGCTCCGTTTTCGAAACCCTAACCTTGACCACAAAGCATCATTACCGTGGTCATGCACCAAGCTAAAGAATAACTAACTTACGTCGTGATTGGGAGTGACTCAATGTTGTTCGAAGATCGCTACATTAATAGGCCAGCAGTGCGCAGTAGACTATTCCCTGAGCTCAAATCCACGCTCAGCCTCTTTCTCGCATATGCACTGACATGTTTCATATGCTTGTTCAGCGTCAACGGATCGCTTGTTGCCCAAAAGGGACTTGCTACGCTGCGAGGAACAATCACAGACTCAAGCGGTGCGATAGTTCCAGGCACCAATCTGCTGCTTGTCGATCGCGCCAGCGGCGTGGCTAGAAGCGAGGCTGTCAAGAACAACGGAAGCTACGAATTCGGTGCGGTCAATCCCGGATCGTATCGATTAGAAGTCAAGAAGGCCGGATTCAAAGATGTGGTTCTCGATGACATCCTGCTTGAAGACGGCCGCGTCAGCGTCAAAGATGTATCGCTGACTGTGGGGTCGACCGGGGAAGAAATAACGGTCAACGATACCCCCGACGTCATCACGAGCGATACCGGTGTGCTTCAGGATTCCTTTGATAGCAACCGCACCAAACTGACTCCCACAAACGATCAAAATCCAGGTCCAGAGGCGCTGCTGAGTTCTCTTCCCGGCATTACTGCCTCCGGCTACTCCGTTCAAATCTCCGGTCAGGGATCAAATCAGTTGGTTCTGAACTATGACGGCCTGCAAAACCGTGAGGGAAATCAGAACGTCAACATCAATTTCTACCAGGAATTCACCGCGACTACGAGCAACGCAACCGCAGAGCAGGCAAGTGCTGTCAGCGAGAACTCGACATCGAAACGCGGTGGCAATGAGTTTCATGGCGGAGCTGCCTACAGAATGTTCAACAACTCATTCAATGCGGCAGGCTACTTCGCACCCCAAAAAAACCATTCCATTATGGACGAGGTGCTCGCGGAACTAGGTGGACCGATCATCCGCGATAAGACATTCTTTTATGTTGGTTACATGAAGCAACTGTATTCTGCGGGTACCTTTAATCAGAATGAGGTGCCTACGCAGGGCATGCGTACCGGCAACTTTGGCAGCACAACAATCATCGATCCGACGACGGGTAATCCCTTCCCCAACAATATCATTCCTACGTTGCGGATAAGTCCTGTTGCTTTGGCAGCACAAAACTCCTACATTCCGACTCCCAACCAGAATTTTAACGACCCGAGTCTTTATAATTTCGGATGGACGCACCCGTTTCCTTCAGACATCTTTCAAGGCGCGTGGTGGTTTGCTCGGGTGGATCAACAGATAACCTCCCGCAATTCTCTCAGCGTCCGCTTCAGTTCCAAGTCTGCGCCGTATGTTCTGGCGAATAATCTGCCTGACTTTTTTCGGACCAGAAACCGTTATAACAACCAGTACACGGTCGCGGACACGCAGATCTTCTCTCCCTCAGTCGTGAACGAGTTACAGATTGCCAGGAACTATCTCAGCATGGTCGATGGTCAAACCGAAGGAGGAGCCACACCCCTCCGCGGAGCCACTGCCATCGGCCAGATTGGACTGCAAGGAATCGACACCGCTGGCACGCAGGGCATTCAGGGATTTCCCGGAATGAATATCTCGGGCTATGCCGCTCTATCGGTTCCCTCCGGAGGCGTGATAGACGACGAGCACGACCTGGTCGCACAGGATACGCTCACCTGGTCATTCGGCAGACATGTCGTGAAACTCGGCGGCAACGTCATCCACTACAAGACAGCCAAAGGAGTGGTTCCCGACTTCGGATCATTTACCTTTGACGGCTCCTTCACGGGAAATGGCTACGCCGATTTTCTCCTTGGACTTCCCCGCACAAGTGAGCGATCGAACCCCATCTACAATCAGGCCTATGTCTCCAACGAAGCCGGTCTCTTCGTTCAGGACAGCTTCAAAATCACTCCTCGTCTGACGTTCGATTATGGGCTGCGCTGGGATTACTATGGCCTCCCGTATTACACTAATAACCTCGGATATAACTGGGACATGCAGACGGGAGCTGTTGTGGTTTCGCCGTCATCCTTGAACCAGGTCAGCCCTCTCTTTCCGTCGAACATCGCAGTCGTAGGTGGGCAGGTCGTCGGAAACGCCAAGCTCAACAACTTCCGTCCACGTCTGTCTGCCGCATATCGTCTGCGACCGGATACGGTCCTACGTGGCGGATATGCGGAGTTCACCGAGCGCTTCGGTATCTCCGATCGGGCTGATAACGGAGGCCCCTTCGGCGTTGCGCAGAACTATACCAATATCAACGAACCTGGAACTGCAACCGGTGCATTGTTTGCTCTTCCGAATCCTTTTCCAACTAGCTTGAGCCTTGCGGCAAGTCCCTCGCAGCGGGTAACTGGCTACCCATTGAACACCTCCAACGGAGTTATCCGCCAATACAATGTCTCGATCGAACAGAAGATCCTGAAGGACGTTGGGCTGCGTATGTCGTATATCGGATCGTACGGAAGCGGGCTGACTTACCAAACCAATATCGATCTGCAACGGCCGAGCCTTACGCCTTATAACGCAGCGAATAACCCATGGCCACAGTATAATGCGGTCTACTACTGGTTTTCCAATGGAACCCAGAAATACAATGCCCTGCAGGTCGAGGTGCAACGTCGGACCGGTTGGTTTGGATTTGACGGACACTATACGTTTGCGAGTAATCTGAACAACTACTCCGATACGGAAAATCCGTATGACATTCTTAGCCATTGGTCAAAGGATGGAACCACTCGCCGTCATGTGGCTGTCATCAACACCTTTATCAACCTTCCATTTGGTCGCGGACGTAATTACATGAACCACGGACCTATGTGGATGGAGGAGGCGTTCGGCGGCTGGAATCTCCAGTCCATCAGCTACTTCGCCTCGGGTCTCTACATGGGGCCAACCTACAGTGGCGGGGATCCATCCAACACTGGAACCTTCGGAGGCATTGCAGATCGCGTTCCCGGTGTGCCGATCTATCCTGCCCACAAGACCGCGGCCGAATGGTTCAACCCCGCAGCTTTTACTACTCCACAACCTGGACACTTTGGGAATGCCGGCGTGGATTCCATCCTCGGACAGGGTCTCCTTTCGACAGATCTCAGTGTGAACAAAACATTTTCTCTCACGGATAGAGTGCGCTTCCTGCTGAGCGGCTCAGCCTCAGACCTCTTCAATCGTCCAGGATTCTACGATATGGATACCACCATCACCGATACAACCGCCGGACAATATTACGACATCACCCCGGATCACGTCGGAGATCGTTCTGGACGACGAATGATCACATTCAAAGGACGCATCGAGTTCTAGTTGCGTCGCCACTGTAAGCGGTTCAAGACCGTTTACAGGGACCTCTCCTGCCGCCACAATGCCGCCCTGTCTTCGGCGGATAGTGGCGGCAATTTTTTTGTGCGTGATATGCCTTCTGTACTCATGGCGAAACACGCTCGTCTGCTCTTCGGGGATGACGAACTCCGGATACCGCGCTGCGAAGGCTGTAAGTTCCTCAACAACATTACGGGTCTGAGAATCAAAGACCGTTTCAAAGCCATCGAGGTGAAGGGCAGCGTTTCCGGATTGAAGCTTTTCCTCGACCTCAGCGGCATCGAGATGAAAGAAACACAGCCCTGTTCAATAAACCGGACGAAACCGATCCCTTGCTGGACGTACTGATTCAGATCAATGCGAAGTGGCAGTGGCCCCTCACCTCAGCACGTATCATCTTGATTTACGCCAAATCGCTGATGCGCTCATTGACTGCGGCGAAGGGTCCGACGCTTCCGGGTTGTGCGCGTGTGACGGGCAAACCGCACCTTACTGGCTAGGCTGCAGCTAGGTGAACGCGAAATCAAAAATGATATACAAGTCCTGCGGTGGTACGAACGTTGTTCTGCTTCTCGTCAAAAGATGATGTACGGAGCCAATCGGCCGCAACCCTGACACCCAAATGGCGGGAGATGAAAAAATCAGACCCGCCTCCGCCACCGTAAGCGAATCCTTCACCATTGTTGGCCACTGCATCTACCAACGGAACACCATTTGCTACAACCTCTGTACGGCTGCGAATCCAGGCGCCTCCCACAAGGACTCGAGCGAACGGTTGGAGATGGGCGCCTCGATAAAGGGTGAACTGTGGCCCTCCTGTAACTGTGTAGAAGCTCATCCTAGTCCGACTAGAAATGTTGACTCCTCCGCTTGAACTCAGCAAAAGCTGCTTCGTCCCGTAGGTGCCACTCCCATCAATGATCCCGCCCAACCATTTTGTAATATCGTTTTGGCCCCCTAAGTTCCATCCGTTCAAATTCTGTCGAGCGCCAAAAGTTAACAGTGGGAATGCGGGGTCGATGAGATGCTCTTGGTTCAGCGCGTCTTGTACAGAGTGACTGCTAAGCGAAGTGTACTGGTAACCGCCGTAAAGGTTTCATTCATTCAACTGTCCGCCAAGGTTGCTCTGGGCAGAGGCGAGAATACACGTCAAACACAATACTGCGGCAACAACTAAGCACTTCCTCATTCTGAGTCCTCGAGTGAAACCATTTGTATTTGTTCGCGAGGCGACCACGCGCTTCGATGCGTGATCTGCCAAAAGCATTTCTTCTTCCAACCGACCAAAGCTTTTCGCAATCGAGCTATAACACACAGGGTGAGGAGGAGAGTGGAAACATCTGTATACAGTTGTGTACGCCACGAACTTCACATCCAGGAGTAGCCTCTCCGTCCCTGTATGCGCCGACATCAACGTGCGCCTACTCCTGTCTTCATGACGGGACCGACGCCCTGACCTTTAAAAGGAACAATAAATGTCTGTAACTATAACTAGTAGTCCCACCCTCGATGTAACCAAGCTCCTCAACAGCTTCCTCACCGCCCCGAAGGGCAACTCTCCTGCCGAGATTGTTGTCGGAATGCTGCACTGGGCCGACGTCTGCAACCATCCCGAGTTGTATGCCAACGATGACCCTCATCCGCTCGCCATCTCTGCAAAGAAGAGGTCTGCTCGGCAGAATCTGAAGCGATTGGTCGACAAGTACCCGCACCTCGTCGCCCAGGCACAGGCGCAGCGGGTTAACACTACGGCAACCTCTGCTGCAACCCAGTCGGAGGTCGCATGAGGTTCTCCGGTTGGGTCCCCCATGCGCCGGGGCATCATGGATGTATATCCGAAGTGAAGCCCATTGCCGTGGAAAGATGGCTAAACGAGATGCCCGTCGCGCCCGGCTCGTTCGACAGAGTGCAATGCCGGCGCAAGAAGGTCGGGAACAGATATGTTCCTTCCTGTTCCCGGAACTTGTTCCCAGTTGCACTAACTGAGAAGCCTAAGTTGGTGAAAGTAAATGGTCGGCCCTGGTGGACGATTTCCGAACTTTTCACGTTCCAGGGACTGAAAAGTGAAAAGAAGTACTGCGTTGGCCTTTTCCCGGTTGGGGGGTCTCCCTGCGCCAAGTTCAGGCCGGGGTCCCGCCGTATCGATGCGCCATGCCCTGAAGTTGAACCAGATAGAGGACCGCCTTATCCCTTGTCGCCCCCACGCAGGTGGCTTGTCCGTCGAGGCCAGAACGCGGGACACACCGCATGCTTCCTCTGCCGAGGCCGGAAAACGCCTCAGTGAGGCGTTTCGCCGCTTCAGCGTTAAGAAATCCGCCCGCAGAATGCGCAATAGGAAGCTCTGGTATCCGGCCGCGGTCCTCCCCGGACTTGCCGCGCTGCCGATATCCAGCGGATCGCATGCCTTACTCTCGCTGTGTGGGCCGCCCAGCACTTATTGACCCAAACGACGGGGTATTGGCGTGAAGGCTGTCAGCAGATCCCGCGCGACCTCGCGACACATCCGAGTCGGGTGTCTCGTCGCAGGTGGGTAAAGTAAAACAAAACTTTGCGCCGCGCGGAGAGTTGTTGGCAGCCCACAAGCGGCCTCCGCTCGACTCAACAATTTATCCTGACAGAGTCGTTGACAGCGCATATGTTCCCCCGGTCGTCTTGACTGATTTTCGATTGTTCGGCCGAGCGGTGGAAGTAGGTAGTGGTTCGCCGCTTAAGCAGTCGATCAGCTATGCGGATAACATCACGCTCTCGCACCAGCAGAGCACCTTCGCGTTGGAGTTCGCGGCCCTCAGCTACTCCGATAACACGATAAACCGTTATCGCTACAAACTGGACGGATTGGATGAGCAATGGAATGAGACGGGCGGCGATCAGCGGATGGTGGGCTATGCTGCTTTACCCGCTGGAGATTACACATTTCGTGTACAAACAGCGACCGGGCAAAGCGGTTGGGGTGTCCTCGGTGCGACGTTGCGTATCCAGATTCTTCCTCCATGGTGGCGTACGTGGTGGTTTCGGGCAATCATTGCCGGGTCTTTACTGTTCTTTGTGTGGGGCGTGTACTACATCCGCGTGCGGAGCATCCAGCAGCACTACCGCGAACGCAGGCTAGCGGAAGAGGCACTGCGTCAGGCCCATGCGGATCTGATACACGCCAACCGGGTGAGCAGCATGGGGGAGTTGACTGCCTCCCTGGCGCACGAGGTGAATCAGCCGATTGCCGCAGCCATCACCGACGCCAATACGTGCTTGCGCTGGCTGTCGCGCGAGCAACCTGATCTGGACGAGGCGCGTGCGGCGGCGGCGCGAAGCATCAAAGACGCTACCCGTGCAGCGGAGATCATCAAGCGGGTCCGCCTGCTCTTCAAGAAGGGCATGGTGCAACAGGAGGTGGTGGATCTCAACGAGGTGATTCCAGAGATGATGCTTCTCCTCTACAGCGAGGCGGCGCAATTTTCCGTATTCGTTCGGATGGAACTCGCTGAAGACCTCCCTCGGGTAATGGGAGATCGCGTGCAACTGCAACAGGTGCTGATGAACCTCATGATGAACGGCATCGACGCGATGAAAGATGTGGATGGGACGCGCGAGCTGACCATTCAGTCGCAGCGGGGCGAGAATGGTCAGGTGCTGATCTCGGTCAGCGATACCGGCGTGGGACTTCCACCGCAGCAGGCGGACAAGATCTTCAATGCGTTCTTTACCACCAAGGCTCACGGCACGGGCATGGGGCTGCAGATCAGCCGCTCCATTGTTGAGTCGAGCGGAGGCCGCTTGTGGGCTACCAACAACTCTTCGCGCGGCGCAAAGTTTTGTTTCACTTTACCCACCTGTGACACACCCGACTCCGTTGTATTGGGAGATCGGACTGGATCTGCCGACGGAGCTCAGACCATCAACCCATCGTTCGAGTCGACGCATGCTGGACGCACCAAAGGTGACGTATCGACCTCCAAGCCTCATCACTAAGGGTCAGCCAACTGGATAGTTATCGGAGCTGCCACAAGCATCTACGCCCCGATTCAATCCGATCAAGGGCAGCAACAAGCCGAGCGACAAGGAGCTCAGAGGTTCGACCGGGAACGGCTTCTCGCGTTCTCGCGGTTCGATGCCTGCGTGCTGGTCTGAACGGTCAACGTCACGATCGTCGGACCACATCCGCCGCAATCGTCGACGGCGAGGACGTCGTGTTGGCAGCGCCGTGCGTCGGCGCAATAGCTTGACGAGGGAGCGAGTTTCAGGTTTTCTACAAATGCCTATCGGCACCCGGGGCAATCGCGTGAGATCGCATCTTGCGGCAGTCGGGAAAATTCGGCGGTTAATGTTGAACTTCCAAGCAATTTCGCGATCCGCAGTTCGATCAGGTCTCGCAGCGGCCCCACGACCAGTTCGCAAATGACAAATGGCTTCGGCTGTAACTTATTGAAAAGTAAAAAGAAAGTAAATGGTCGGGACGACTAGATTCGAACTAGCGACCTCACCCACCCCAAGGGTGCGCTCTACCAGGCTGAGCCACGTCCCGACTTGTGTTGCGCGCGTCTTTCGCGGCCGTTGTTCCGGGCGTCGACGGCGGGGTTACTTGCAGATTCCAGTGTACACGAGGCGGCTCGAAAAGAGGCGCGCCTCGTGGAGTTTCTAGTGGGTGGGGGCGACGTATTCCTTGGGCAGCGCGCCGCCGTCGCCGAAGAAGAACTCGTTCATCTGCTCGACCAGGAAGTCCTGCGCTTCGCGGGTCCAGGGCTGCAGGCGGTACTCGTTGAGGAGCATCTTCTGGCGCTCGATCCACTCGCCCCAGGCCTTTTTGCTGACGTTTTTGAAGATTTTGTTGCCGAAGTCGGAGTCGAACGGGGGTTCGTCCAGACCTTCCATCTCGGCTTTGTACTTGGTGCAGAAGACCATGTGTGCCATTGGTTGAAATTTCTCCTCGAAAAACGATTCTGGAACTTCGATTGTAAATTGCGCGCTGCGGGAGCGGGTTTTGTTGGGTTTTTCCGTTATTTTTACCGGTGGTTTGGCATGATGCGGGGAAAAACACGTGTTTTTTGTGGAGTAGACGTGGAGAAATGTGTGGCTGGCGTGGACAGAAGTATCGTTTTTTCCGGAGCATGGAAGTGCGCCAGCTTTTCCGGATTTATTTTTGAGCGGTCACTTTTTCTTCTTCTTCTTGCCTTTGGCCTTCTGGTCGCGCAGGCGGGTTTTGGATTTGGTTTTGCCTTTTTTGCCGGAGCGGTTGGGGCTCAGGTGGGGGCGCTCGGCCTCGGGAGCGGCGGCGGTTTTGGACTTCTTCTTCTTTGGCTTGGGGCTGGCGGGGCGGGCGGCTTGTTCTTCCTCTGAGGGTAGAACGGCGAACTGCAGGCGGCGCTGCTGGCGGTCGATGCGGTCGAGCAGGACGTGGACGCGCTGACCCATCTTGAAGACGCGGCCGTAGCGGTTGCCGACGATGGTGCGGTCGGTGTCGCGGAAGCTGTAGAAGTCGCCGTCGTTGAGCGAGGAGAGCGAGGCCAGGGGGACGAGGCCCTCGATGAAGAGGTCATCGAGTTCGACGAAGAAGCCGTACTTGGTGCAGGAGAGGATGATGGCGTGGAAGTCTTCGCCGACACGGTCCTGCATGAAGCGGACCTTCTTCCACTCGATGAGTTCGCGCTCGGCGTCGTCGGCGCGGCGCTCGGATTGGGAGGACTCGGAGGCGATGGCGGCGAGTTCTTCGGCGGGGATAAGTTCGGGAATCTCGTCTCCCACCCTTTGCGATGGAGCCGCAAAGGATGGGGCACCCGGGGGTTGTTTGTGGTCGTGGGTTTGGTGACCGCGGTGGGTGGGTTTTTCGCCCCAGGGTTGGGGGTCGGTGGAGAGGATCGCTCCCCCCTCGGGGGAGGCGCCGGCGTTGAGCAGATCGCGCAGCAGGCGATGGACGATGAGGTCGGGGAAGCGGCGGATGGGTGAGGTGAAGTGGGTGTAGCTGGGGCTGGCGAGGGCGAAGTGGCCGACGTTCTTTTCGCTGTAGCGGGCCTGCTTGAGCGAGCGCAACATGAGGTAGGCGAGGATGCGTTCTTCGGGCTTGCCGGAGATCTTCGCGGTCAGGCGCTGGTACATCTGCGGGGTGACGGGGATGGACTCGGCTACCTCGTGGGTCTGGGCCTTACGGTCTGTGCCGCGGACGCTTCTGCGATCACCGCGGGTCTGGATGCGTTTGACGGGGAGGTTGGAGAAGCCGAGCGAGTAGCCGAACTGGCTGGCGGTCTCTTCAAAGTCGAGGATGCGCTTGGGGTCGGGGGTCTCGTGGATGCGGTAGATGCCGGGGGCTTTGGCTTCGATCCAGTGGGCCACGCACTCGTTGGCGGAGAGCATGAACTCCTCGATGAGGCGGTGGGACCAGCCGCGCTGGGAGCGGACGATGGCCTGCATGTTGCCGTCGGGGTCGAACTGGACGACCGGCTCGGGGAGGTCGAAGTCGACCGAGCCGCGGCGCTTGCGTTTGGCGTTGAGCCGGAGCGCGAGCTGGTACATCTGGGCTACAGCAGAGGTGATCTCTTCGGGGTTGGCCTGGAGGTAGCGGGTGTACTCGGGGCTGATGGTGTCGAGGATCTCGTTGGGGTTTTTCTTGTCGAGCAGCGCCTGGACGAGGGTGTAGGTGAGGCGGGCCTGGCTGCGGATGATGCCTTCGCAGATCTCGTAGCCGAGGACCTCGCCGTGGGCGTCGATCTCCATGAGGCAGCTGAGGACGAGGCGGTCTTCCTCTGGCCTGAGACTGCACATTCCAGACGACAGCTGCGACGGCAGCATGGGGATGGCGCGGTCGGGAAAGTAGACGGAGGTGCCGCGCAGACGGGCTTCGAGGTCGAGGTCGGTGCCCGGGCGGACGTAGTGGCTGACGTCGGCGATGTGGACCTGGAGCTGCCAGTTGCCGTTGGCGAGCGGAAGCACGACGACGGCGTCGTCGAAGTCGCGGGCGGTTTCGCCGTCGATGGTGACGATGGGGAGGCCGCGGAAGTCGCGGCGTTGCTCTCGTTCGGCGGGCGGGAGGGCGTCGACGGTCTGTTCGGCCGAGGCGCCGGCCTCGGCCAGGACGTTCGCGGGGAAGATGTGGGGGAGATGGTGCTTGCGGATGACGATCTCCACGTCGACGCCGAAGGCATCGGGAGGGCCGAGGACCTCGAGGACGCGACCGCGCGCGGGCCGGCCGGGGGTAGGGAAGTCGGTGACCTCGATGTCGACGGCCAGGCCCTCCAGCCAGTCTCCGCCCGCCTGGGAGTGGTCGGGGTCGAGCGAGTGCGACCAGTGCTGCTGCTGGACCTGGGCCTCCTGGCCGAGGACGCGGTGGGGCGTTTGCAGGGGCGTGGCGGGGACCTCGGCGCCGTCGGGGATGAGGATGGGCTGGGTCATGCGCTCGTCGAGCGGGGTGACGTAGTTGCCGTTGATCAGCGGCATATTTTCCCAGGTGGCGCGGCGGCGGTGCGGCCGGGCGTAGTGGAAGATGCCGACGACGGTGGGGTTGCGGCGGGTGAGGACGCGGGCGACGCGGCCGGATCGACGGCCATCACGGCCGCGCGGGGCCTCGTCGACCAGGACCTCGTCGCCCTGCATGGCACCGTTGATCTCGTTGGGCGGGATGAAGATGTCCTCTTCGCGATCGGCGCTGCCGCTGGGGCGGACGAAGCCGAAGCCGTCGCGGTGGAGGTCGAGCTTGCCGGCGACGAGGCGGTCGCGGGTGGCGCGGTGCTGCTCCATTCCTTCGAAGAGGCCGGGGCGGGCGCTGCTGGTGCGTGCGACGCGGGCGGTCTTTTCGGGGGTGGCGGCGGGCAGCGACCACTGCTCGTTGTTGATCTTGACTAGTTCGCCGCGGGCGGTGATGCGGGTGAGCTGTTCGAGCAGGAGACGGCGCTCGCGGCCGCCGCCGAGGCCGAGCTCGCGGATCAGCTGCTTGTATCCGGCGCGGCTGTTGGGCGAGCGCTCGATGCGGCGGATCAGATCGCGGTCGGTGTGCGGGTAGGGTCCCTGCTTCGGCATATCAGGTTCAGGCTACACGATGGGGTGGGGGGTCGCTCTCGGGCGGGGCAGGTGACGGAACGGGGGACTGTCACAGTGCAGCAAACTCTCTCTGATAGAGTGCCGGGCTAAGGAGATCAACTGCTATGCGTCTTGCACCCGTGCTGTTCGCCTTTGCTGCCTTCACCGCTCCGTTTGCCTATACTCAGACGGCCCAGACAGCCACGCCGCCGGCTCACGTGGCGTGCGACGGAAGCTACAACGTGGTCCGGATCTCGGAGATCAAGCCCGGCATGATGCAGACCTTCATGGATGCGGTCGCCGCTCATCAGGCCTGGTACAAGAACGCCGGCGGCCCCGACCAGATCGTCGCCATGCGCATTATCGACCAGGACCCCACGACCAAGGCGCAGAGCTACTCCGAGACCCAGGTGCTGACCAGCCATGTCGAGCCGGTGAAGCGGGCGCAGCCGCTTCCCGCATATGATGCGAGCTACGATGCGTTCGTGAAGCTGTACAAGGAGAGCTCCACGATCAAGTCGCAGTACGAGACCTGCATGCCGACTTGGTAGGTTTTATGGCGCTTAGGGCGGCGGCCACGGATGGCGTGGCCGTCGCCGGGGGCGTCAGGCGTTCGGCTTCAGCAGAAGCGCGACGCCGCGCAGGCTGTTCAGGTTGCGCTCGGCGACGAAGGTTGTGATCTGGCGAAGGAATGGCTGGCTGTGCTCGACCGTCTTGGCCAGGCTCTGCACCAGCTTGATGGCGTGGGTCGCGTCGAAGGCCTCGCGATGGTGCGCGGCCATGCCGATGAGCACGGTTTGCAGCATGGCCAGCTGCGCGCACAGCAGGAGGTGCTGGTCGTTTGCGTTGATCTCTGTTTCGGGCGTGGACTGGTCGGCTGATTTGTTGTCGGTGAACTTGTTGCCGGCCTGCTTGCCGAACGGATAGTTGTTCTTGAAGACGTAGTTCGCCAGATAGTTTTCGAGCAGATGGGGATGCTGCTCGATGAGGGGCCGGAAGTAGCTCCGGTAGGCCTCGCTGAAGGTGGCGAGGAGCTGCGCTTCGGTGATGGGGGTGGTGCATCCGAGTCCCTTTTCAAACTCCTGGATACACTCGAGCAGGCGTGGCGCGATGGGCTGCTGCGACACCCGCAGCCGGAGCAGCTCGAGGATGCGGGGGAGCTGTTCGTCGGGCTGGATCTGGATCTGGTCCATGACTGCGCCTACTGTGTCCTGGCTGACGAAGCGGGCGCTGTCGGAGAGCAGTTGGGCGATGATGTCGGGATGCTCGGCGGCAAAGGTGGCCGCTGGGCTGCCTTCGCTCAGGGTTTGCAGCTGCTGGACGACGGTTCCGAGCAGAAGCAGGCGCTGCCAGAGGGGATGGCGGCGGTCGGTGAGCAGAAGGAGGGCGAACTCGCGGGTGGCGAGCAGGGGGTCGTAGGCAGGGAGTTCGCCGGCGGCCAGGCGAACGGCGTCTTGGAGGATGGTGGCGTAACGCTCGGGGTTATTGGCGGGCCAGGCGCCGTCGCCGAGGAGATCGCTGTCGAGCAGGGTCAGGCGCGCCGCCTCGGGACAGGAGAGGTTGAGGGATCGCTCCTCTTGGCCGGAGATTTTAGCGATCGAGCGCGGGTAGGTGGCGCAGGTTGCGGAGAGGAACTCGGGGCCGAGCTGCTTCTGGATGGTGCAGAGGCGCTCTTCGTCGAGGAAGAAACAGGCTGCGGTGGTGCTGGTGCTGATGCGGGCGAAGTCGCCGTTCTGCGGCCCGGTGTTCGGAACGATGACGGTTCCGAGGTGGGGTTGCATGGTGTCGATGGAGATGTACTTCTCGTAGGTGGCCTGATCGACGGGCACGCTCCAGCCCTGGCAGCAGGTGTCCTCGCAGGCCGGGCCGATGCAGCGGAAGTGTTCGACGTAGCGGGGGCGGAGATACTGGCGGGGTGGGTGCGGCTGGGTGGGGCTGGGTGCTTGGGTCTCGGGGCTTTGCTCTGCGTATGCGATTGCGTTCATCTTCAAGTTTCGATCTTCGATTCTTCGTGTCGGCGTTCGGGGGTGGTCCGCTTGCGGTCCTGTGGGCGGTCCCCGCAGGTTTGGGAGCAATTGGTCCTCCAGATTTGGGGCGGAAGAATCAGAGTTTCTTTGCCAAACGAGCGGCGAGGTGGCCGCACATGCCGTGGACGCCGCCGCCCGGAGGGGTGGAGGAGGAGCAGAGGAAGACCTTGGGCAGGGCGGTGCGGTAGAGCGAGGGGGTGGGGCGGGCGAGGAGCTGCCAGGGGGTCATGGCGCCGCCGGAGATGTCGCCGCCGACGAGATTGGGATTCCACTCCTCGAGGTCGCTGGGGGGCATGACGCTGCGGGCGAGGATGCAGTCCTCGAAGCCGGGGGCGAAGCGGGCGACCTGGGCCTCGATGGCGGCGGCGACGGAGACGGTGGAGCCGTTGGGGACGTGGCAGTAGGCCCAGGCGGTGTGGCGGCCGGCGGGAGCGCGCGAAGGGTCGAAGAGGCTGGGCTGAACGAGGAGGACGAAGGGTTTGGGCGGGGCGCTTCCCTTGGAATCGCGCTTCCAGGGGGCGGCTTCGGCGGCGACGATCTCTTCGAGCGAGCCGCCGAGGTGGACGGTGGCGGCGCGGGCGCAGTCGCGGGCGGTCCAGGGGATGGGGTCGCTGAGCGCCCAGTCGATCTTGTAGACGCCAGGGCCGTAGCGGTAGCGGGCGAGGCGGCGGGCGTAGGCAGGATGATGTTTCTCGAGATCGGTGGCGGCGATCTGGCGGAGCTGGCGCGGGGTGATGTCGCAGAGGATGGCGTCGGCGGGCTCGGCTTGATCGAGGGTGGTGATGGGGTGGTTGAGGTGGATGACGCCGCCGAGGCTCTCGAGGTGGGCGGCGAGGGCGTTTGAGAGCGATTGGGCTCCGCCGGCGGCGATGGGCCATCCGGTGGTGTGGCCGGCGGCGGCGAGCACCAGGCCGACGGCTGAGCTGAGTGGGGCGGTAAGCGGCATGACGGAGTGGGCTGCGAGTCCGGCGAGCAGGGCGCGGGCGCGGGAGCCTTTGAAGGCGCTGCGGGCGAGGGTCGCAGCGGGCAGCATGGCGTAGAGGCCAAAGCGGGCGAGCAGCAGCGGACTGTGGGGAAGATGGAGGATGGGTCCGAGCAGTTCGCGGTTGAGGCTGGGCCAGTCGTCGACCAGCGGCTGGAGCAGGGTGCGGTAGGCGGCGGCGTCGCCGGGATGGCCGCCGCTGCCGGCCAGGTTCGTGCAGGTGGCGGTGAGGTCGTGCTCGAGCATGACGGCGCTGCCGTCGTCGAGGGGATGGGCGAGCGGGGCGGGGGGCTCGATCCAGCGATGGCCGTAGCGGGGCAGAGGAAGGCTGTTGAAGAAGGGCGAGGCCGCGCCCAGGGGGAAGACGGAGGCGCCGAGATCGTGGTGGAATCCGGGGAGGGTGATCTCGGCGGTGCGTACGGCGCCGCCCACGGTAGCGCCGGCCTCGAAGAGGGTGGTGGCGATGCCGGCCTGAGCCAGGGTAATCGCCGCGCTGAGGCCGTTGGGGCCGGCGCCGATGACGGCGGCGTGCTTCAGGTGCGAGTTGGAGGCTGGCGGCGGCATGGGATTACGGCATGGCTGGTCGAGCATAGCGCAGTTGAAGGAGAGCGGTCTTGCTGGCGCTTGGTTGCCCGCTTCCTTAGGCGGTATCGACATATACGGAGGCCTAGGCGGGCTCAAATCTGCTTCTGAACAGGTCTCAGGGAGAGGCGGAGTCCGGGGTGAAGGGTGCGAGCGATATTGCGCTCAGGATGACAGCTCTTATATTTATCTGACCCCAGGGCCTATATGTCGGTACGCCCTAGTGGCGGTGCGACTGCGGGGCGGCGGTGACGGCCGGCGTGCGGCTGGGAGCAGCTTCGGGGCGGGTCATCTGGGCGGCCTGCTCCAGAGTGGTGTCGTCGGAAACCGGGGTGAAGTCGATCTGGACCTCGTCCTGTTCCTGGCTGATGTTCTTGAAGAACAGGGCCTTGCCGTCGATGTGGACGTGCGTCTCGGTGATCTGCCAGAGGCCGGGGGCGAGCTGGCGGCGCTCCACGCGGAAGGTGCCGCCGGCGCGCAGACGGCCGAAGAGGCCGAAGCCGAAGGTGACGTCGCGGATGAGCCGGCCGCTGATCGTCTCGATGCGGTGCTGGGTCTTGTCGACCACCATCTCGCCGTTCATGGCGCTGAGCACGCGTGCCTGCAGGCTGGGGGGGGAGAAGTTGGGATTGGGCTCGAAATGTAGATGCCAGGTCTGGGCGTCTTCGCTCTCGATGCGCCAGAGGAAGGCGGTGGGCAGCATGTTCAGCAGCTCGCGGGCGTTGCGGTCGTCCTGGGCGCCGTCCTTGCGCTGCCGGGCGAGCTGTGAGGGGTCGTGGATGAAGTTGTTGACGCGGTTGTTCTCGGTCTCGGCCTCGGATGGGGACAGGGGATGACCGGCGCGGGCGACGAGCCGGGTGACGGCGCCGAGCCCGGTCTGGACGACGATGGAGATGCTATCGTGCTGGTCCTTGCGCTCGTCGCGGTAACGCCAGAGAGAGCGGTCGTTCTGGGCGGCGGCCAGTTCGGCGGCAACCGCCTGCGCGACGATCTGCTGGGGCTGAACGGGCTCCTGGCGAGAGCGTGCCTGCAGGAGCGGCGTTGCCAACAGCGAGACGAGGCTCAGGTAGGCGATTACTCTCATTCCAGGCACGTTGGATGCAATTTCGGGGGAATACGGCGTCGGGTTGGGACTCTCGAACGGCCCATACTATCAAGAACTGGACAAAACCACCCGAACGCTCTTCTTCCCCAGCCGCAGGGTGAGGCTTTCTCCTGGTTTGACGTTCGGGATGAGCTTTTCGCTAAATCTTTCGCCATTTATGCTGACGGCGTTCTCGCCGAGCTTGCGATTGGCTTCTCCGGTGGAGCTGGCGAGGCCGGCGAGTTGGAGCAGCTTGGCCGTGCGAATGCCATTGCCATCAGACATTAAGCCCTCTTCGGCCGGCGAGATTTCGATCACCGGCAGATCCTCGGCCACGCCGCGCTGCTGGAACTGCTTTGCCCAGTTCCCGGCGGCGGAGTCGGCCGCGGCCGGGGAGTGGAAGTCGGCGGTGATGGCGTGGGCCAGATTTTTCTTGGCCTGCATGGGGTGCAGCGAGCCGTCGGCGACGGCGGCGCGCAGGGCGTCGATCTCGGACTGGCGCAGGTCGGTGAGCAGGGTCCAGTAGCGCCACATGAGGTCGTCGGAGATGGACATGAGCTTGCCGTACATCTCGGCGGGCGGCTCGTGTATGCCGATGGCGTTGTTGAGCGACTTGGACATCTTCTGCACGCCGTCCAGACCCTCGAGGATGGGAACCATGAGGATGCTCTGCTGGGGCTGGCCGAAGTGCTTTTGCAGGTCGCGGCCGCGCATCAGGTTGAACCTCTGGTCGGTGCCGCCGAGCTCGACGTCGCACTTGAGGGCGACGGAGTCGTAGCCCTGGGCGATGGGGTAGATCATCTCGTGCAGTCCGACTGGCTGCTCGGCGTGGAAGCGCTTGTGGAACTCCTCGCGCTCGAGCATCTGCGAGAGGGTGAACTGCGCCATCAGCTTCACCATGTCGTAGTAGTTCAGCTTGTCGAGCCACTCGGAGTTGTAGCGGACCTCGGTCTTTTCGGGGTCGAGGATCTTGAAGACCTGCTCTTTGTAGGTCTCGGCGTTGGTCGCGATCTGCTCCGGGGTGAGGGGCTTGCGGGTGACGTTGCGGCCGGTGGGATCGCCGATGAGGGCGGTGGAGTCGCCGATGAGGAAGATGACGGTGTGGCCGAGCTGCTGGAAGTGGCGGAGCTTGCGGATCAGCACCGTGTGGCCGAGGTGGAGGTCGGGCGCGGTGGGATCGAAGCCGGCCTTGATGCGCAGGGGCTGACCCGAGACGAGCGACTGGGCGAGGCGCTCCTTGAGGGCTTCGAGTGGAAGGATCTCGGCGGTGCCTTTGGCGATGAGGTCGAGTTGGTCGTCTACGGACTGAAAGCTGGGCATGGTCGACTTCAAGTATAGAGAAGCCGCGGCCTGGGAAGGGGCGCAGATAGGAACGAAACCGAGATTCGGCCGGGCTAGAGCGAAGGCGGCTCGGAGTTTGCGGGCTGGTTGGCGATGCTCGGCGTTGCTGCCTCCGAGTCTGCGGCGCTGGTGCGTTCCGGCTGCGCGGCGGGAGTCTCGGTGGTGCTGATGCGGCGGATCACGATCCAGGCATACTGGGCGGCCGAGAGCGGGGCGAGGAATGCGATGGCGCGAATCAGATCGGCGCGAAGTTCGGGAAGCTGCACCCAGGGCAGGGCTCGTCCGGCCAACACCAGGACCAGGGCGACGATCTGAACCAGGGTGTTCAGTTTCCCGAACAGGCTGGGGCGGAAGTCGCGCAGGGTGTGGGTGGCGAAGAGCAGGGTGGAGATCAGCAGGATGCCGAGGTCGCGGCTGAAGACCAGGACGGTGACGTAGCGGGGGATCAGACCGACGTGGGTGAGGACCAGGAAGAGGGTGCTCAATAGCAGCTTGTCGGCGATGGGGTCGAGATAGAGTCCGAGCTTGGTCTGCTGACTGAGCCAGCGCGCGAGCAGCCCGTCGAGGGCGTCGCTGAGGCCGGCGAGCAGGAAGAGAGCGAAGGCGACGCGATAGTCGCCGTCCAGAATCTCGATGACGAGAAAGGGAATGATGAACAGCCGCAGAAGCGTGAGCAGGTTGGGAGCGGCGCGAAATTGGCTGAGAAGGGGCACGGCGAGGTTATGTCATGTTAGCGTATCCCGCGTGATTGCCGTTCCGGAGAGCTCTGTTCAAGATTTGCTACGGGTTGCTACGGGGTGCGGGTTGCTCTGCGAGCCGGTTGCCAGTAGACTGGGTGAAGGCGCAGGCGCGTAGCTCAGTTGGTTAGAGCGCTACCTTGACACGGTAGAGGTCAGCGGTTCGAATCCGCTCGTGCCTACCATATCTTCAAGCACTTACAGCAGTTCCTTCCGACACGTTGGTAGCTTTTGGTAGCAAATCGTCGGAAACCTGCTGCACTTCCCCTCCTTTCCTCAGC
>DATMOB010000106.1:0-3575 GCA_035568455.1 Granulicella sp. | reverse complement strand
TCAAAGTTTCGGGCGGGATCTAAATACGCTTGCCCCTCACATCGAAACCATCAGAATGACCCCGGAAAAGTGGGAAGCGACTACGGATAGACGAATAAGGGCGCTGGCTTCTCTGGACCCCCTGCGAGCGACATTTCTCACGCTTCAGGCAAGGATACTCATCCCAGCCTCTTCCTCAGCCATTTCGCCGTCATCCGTGGATCGAACCTGATTCAGAGCACTCAGGTGAACGCACGGATACCTGAACGGCGGCAATTGGTCTTTGATCTCTGCGCCAGATTGTGGCTGGATCGAATGAGCGTGGGATTCGGACGGCGCGAGGTGCGGAGTGGATCGCGGTGCCTGCTTGGTAGAGTCCTGAGGTTCGGACCATAATGCGCCGTTTCGGTGTCGCTTGGATGCAGCGGGGGATTGCAGAATATGCAGACGGGCGGGGCTTCGGCTTCGCCCTTTGTTTTGTTGGGCTATAGCTCTTGAGCCTTGGGAAGATGCCGCATAACCATTTTATTTTGTTGCCAGTAATGCTTGGTCATGCAATCGGCCATCTTCTTTTCTTGCATTACCATCTTTGTTTTCAACGACTTAAAAGGGAAATGGCGGAGAGTGGGGGATTCGAACCCCCGATAGAACTTTTGATCCTATAACGGTTTAGCAAACCGCCGCCTTCAGCCTCTCGGCCAACTCTCCGGCTTTGTTTCCCTCCGCCGGTCACGCGGTTGCGCTCGCGGGCTTAGGGGCTGCCGTGATTATAGCCTGTGCGACGGGAATCTGCGTCAGGTTTTTGCAGTGAAGCCTTGCGACCGTGCTCCATATCCATGAAACTCATAGGCATGGGGCCCCGATCGTGACACCAACATTCACCCGCCACCGGCCGGCAGGGGGAGCGGGAACGATACGTCTGCTGCCGCTGATTGCGGCGACGTACTTCATGGTCTCGGGCGGCGCGTATGGGCTTGAGGACATCCTCGGCATGGCCGGCTATGGCCGGGCGTTGCTGCTGCTTCTGTTGGTGCCGCTGCTTTGGAGCATCCCAACCAGCCTGATGGTGGGAGAGCTGGCCAGCGCCCTGCCCATGGAAGGGGGCTACTACTGCTGGGTGCGGCGGGCGCTGGGAGGCTTCTGGGGCTTCCAGGAGGCCTGGCTCAGTCTGGCTGCAAGCGTCTTCGATATGGCCATTTACCCCACCATCTTCGTGCTCTATCTGGGCAAGGTGGAGCCGACATGGACGGCCGGGCACTACGGGACCCTCTGGGCGCTGGCGGTGGTACTGGTCTGCGCGGCCTGGAACCTGCTGGGCGCGCGTGCGGTCGGCGAAGGTTCCGTTGGGATGTTCTGCGTGCTGATCGCGCCCTTCGTCGTGCTGGTAGCGATTGGCCTGTGGAAGGGCTTGGCGGCGCACGCCGCGGGCGGCGGGCTGGCCGCGTTGGCCCGTCCGGTGGCCACGCCGGACTTCGCCGGAGCGGTGCTGGTGACGCTGTGGAACTACATGGGCTGGGACAACGCCTCGACCGTCGCGCAGGAGGTGGAAGAGCCGCAGCGAAACTATCCGCGGGCGATGCTGGCTTCGGTGGCGCTGGTGGCTGTGACGTATATCCTGCCGCTGGCGGCGGTTGCGGTGGCTGGGATTCCTGTGGATCGGTTCTCCACGGGTGCCTGGACGGACGCTGCGCGGGCGCTGCTGGGGCCGGGAATTTGGGGCTCGGCGCTGACGTTGGCGGTGGTGTTTGGTGGGATGCTGAATGGGTTGGGGATGTTCAACGCGCTGGTGCTGAGCTACTCGCGGGTTCCCTATGCGATGGCCGATGAGGGTCTGCTGCCGGTTGCGCTGGCCAGGAACCTGCGCCGGACGACGCGGGCCGGAGTTCCGTGGGTGAGCGTGCTGCTCTGCAGCGCGGCCTGGGCGCTGGCGCTGCGCTTCAGCTTCGAGCGGCTGATCTCGATCGACCTGGTGCTGTATGGAGCGGCGCTGTTGCTGGAGTTCGTCGCGCTGGTGGTGCTGCGGCTGCGCGAACCGGCGCTGGCGCGGCCGTTCCGGGTCCCTGGAGGCCTGTGGGGAGCGGTGGGCGTGGGCGTCGCTCCGGCAGCGCTGATCGGCTACGCGCTCTGGGCGGCGCGTGCGGAGCGCGTGGCGGGAATGCCCGCGCTCGGCTTCGCGACTCTGGTGGCAGCGGCGGGGCCGCTGGTGTACGCGACGGCTCGCTGGGGGCAGCGGCGACGAGAAATTGAACGGGAGAGCCTTCCCTCCCACCCATCGCGATAAGGCTGCGATGGATGGGGCACCCGGTTCTCATTCATCGCAATCAAAGCTGCAACGGATGAGAGGCCGGGCATCTGGCCTCGGTCTTAGTCCTGGGGGACGGGCTTGGGCAGGGGATTGGTCTGGTTGGTGATGAAGCGCTGGCGCGCCTCTTCGACCGTGTTGCGGGCGAAGGCGGCGTCGCGCCAGCCGCGCACCTCGACCCGCTTGCCCTCGAGGTCCTTGTAGATGGCGAAGAAGTGGGTGATCTCGCGCAGCATGTGGGGGTAGATCTCGGAGAAGTTCCAGACGTCCTTGTAGCGGGGATTGCCCTTGCCGACGCAGAGGATCTTCTCGTCGCCCAGGCCCTGATCGGTCATCTCGAGCACGCCGATGGGGCGGACCTCCATCACGCAGCCGGGAAAGCTGGGGGCGTCAACCAGAACCAGGCAGTCGAGCGGATCGCCGTCTTCGCCGAGGGTGGAGGGGATGAAGCCGTAATCGCCGGGGTAGTGGACGGGCGAATAGAGGTTCCGGTCGAGGCGGAAGACGTGCAGTTCCTTGTCGTACTCGTACTTGTTGATGCCCTCGTGGGGGATCTCAATGACCGCGTTGACCACTTCAGGACACTTCGGTCCGATCGGAAGCTCTAGATAATTGGGCATAAAGTCTGGCATCTCTTCTCGCTGGGAGGTTTTCTGGGTGGTATTGGACGATGGCAACCGCTGTGCAAGCCGGGATCTGCGGGCTGCCTGAAGATCCGAGAGAATCAGGCGGTGCCGATCATACGTCCATGGTGCCTCTTACATCTTCTATAATCAGACACGATGAAGGCTCATGTCTATGTCACATTGAAACGGACCGTCCTGGATGCGCAGGGCAAGACGATTGCGGATGCACTGCGTCGGATGGAATACAAAGGCGTCGCCGACGTGCGTCAGGGCAAGTACTTTGTGCTGACCCTCGAGGACGGCCTGTCGCCCCAGGCGGCGGAGGCCGAGGCCGAGCGGATCGCGCGCGAGGTGCTGACCAACCCGGTGATCGAGGAGTTCACCTTCCGGGTCGAGCCGTAGGCTGCTTCCGAGCGTGTTCAGCGTTCTCCAGAAGGCCCCGCTACTGCCCTGGGATAAATCCTTTCGATTTAATGATTTGCGAGCGGCATTGTCGTGCAAATTATTGAAGCAAAATGACTTGCGGGTAGAAATTAGATTCTACTAGGTTTGCTGGTTGCGCCTGCCCCTCCTGTGGTCTCTTCGGTGAGATTTGCCCCTATATTCAGGATAGCGGGTTGGAGGGGGTGGTTGCGCCAAGAATCTCTTTCGCGCTAAAGGCCGCGTGG
>DATMOB010000105.1:0-57450 GCA_035568455.1 Granulicella sp. | reverse complement strand
CATGGAGCGCGTGATCTCACGCTTTTCGTCCCACAGCATGGCGCACTTGGTGAACACATAGGGCTTGATGGACGTGGACTTCAGCGCCTTGCCCACAACCTCCTCGGAGTGCCCGAGTCCATAGATCGCGGCCGTATCGATCCAGTTAATGCCGAGCTCCAGCGCGCGGTGAATGGCGGCGATCGAATCGGCGTCATCCTGCGGTCCCCAACCGAAGGCCCAGTCCCCGCCACCAATCGCCCAGGCCCCGAGGCCAATGCGCGTCAACTCCATGTCGGAGTTCCCTAACTTTTTCTTTTCCAAAGACATGCTTTTTCTCTTCCTCCAGGCGATTGCCCGCACCCTTTGGATGCAGCGCGGGTCATTCGGTTTCGCGCGAAAGTCTTCTATCGCGGCAACATCGCCGCGGCGATCGCGCACGAGCTATCTGCCATCCTACCGGCTCTTGCTGGGAGCCCGCTTGGCAGCGGCCTTCTTTCCAGGTCCACTCTTCGCGGCCATCTGCTTCGGAAGCGGCTTGCGTGGGGCGCTACTCGCACTCGCGCCCGAGAGAAAGGCCGCCCAGTGCAGTGGCGTCGAAGCTTTCCCCGCACCTCTCGCCTTCTTGACGGCAAGCCTCGCCATCGCATCGACAATCCAGTCAAAGCTCGGCTTCCCCACGGAATTGAGGTCCGCGTCGGGCGCGGGGTTCATAAAGTCGATGGCGTAGGGAACACCCTTCTCCACCGCAAACTCCACCGTGTTCAGGTCGTAGCCCAACGCGCGGCACAGGGTCAATGCATCCCTCTCGACCCGCTTCAGCAGCTTAGCCGGGTACTCGGGCGGATCGGCGATATAGCGGAGATGGTGAGGAAGCCTGGGATCATAGGGCATGATCCGGACCTCCGCCTGCCCCACAACATAGCAGCGAAAGTATTCGGTGAAGTTCACCGCCGCCTGCAGCGTCATGCACAAATCGCGGGTCTGGTCGTAGGCCGCGAAGAACTCATCGCGATTGTGCACGTGGAAGACATCGCGCCATCCACCGCCATCGTGCGGCTTGAGAAACGCAGGGAATCTCACGTAATCGAAGATCGCGTCCCAATCGAGCGGATACGCCAGATTGCGCAGCGACTGCGCATTGATCTCTGGAGGATATTGCTTATGCGGCAGCAGCACCGTGTGCGGAACCGCTACCCCCAGTTGCTCCGCAAGCGCGTAATTGAAGAACTTGTCATCGGCCGACCACCAGAACGGATTATTGATGACCTGGGTGCCATGGAGCACAGCATTCTTCAGGTAGGAGCGGTAGAAGGGCAGGTCGTGCGAGATCCGGTCCACAATCACCCCATAGCCCGAAGGAGCGCCCATCTGCACCCCCTCCACCCGGACGAACTCCGCCTGCACATCGTCCAGATGCATCGAGTTGATCCTGTCGACCAGGGCGCCTGGAAAGGTATTTTCCGCGCCGAAGAGGACACCGATTTTCTTCATCCCAAACCTCCCATCCGAATCGACAAGAGCCCTTTCAAAGATAGGCCTGCATCATCCGCTGCCACCAGGGCCAGTCATGTCCGGCCTGTTCGCCCCAGACATCGAAGCGGCATGGAATGTTCTTCTCGCGCAAGAGCCGGGCCAGCCGCTCATTCTCGTCCCAGCACGGATCGTGCACAGCCGTCGCAAGCGTGTAGCTATTGTGACGGTAGCGATCCAGATACCAGGGGTCCGACAGATTGGGCAGGAAGTGGAGCGGCAGGTTGAAGTAGCAGTCCTGATCGTAGTATCCCGAGAGAAACGGGGCGAGATCGAAGGTCCCGCTCATCGACAGGAACGAGCTAAAGACGTCCGGATGCCGCAATGCCATCGTGACAGCATGATATCCGCCGAAGCTGCACCCGATCGTCGCCAGATGTGGAGAGCCATTCTCCCGCCGCACCATCGGAAGCAGCTCCTCCATGATGTAGCTCTCATACTGCATCTGCCGCGTGATCCGCTCGCGTGGAGCCGCGCTTCGGCTGTACCAGCTCTCGCCGTCCACGGAGTCAACGCAAAACAGCTGCACCTGACCGGCCTCAAGCTTCGCGTGGATCGCATGCACCATGCCACGGTCCTCGAACTCGAAGAATCGGCCACACGAGGTCGGGAAGACGACCGCGGGTGTACCGGCGTGGCCGAAGACGAGAAGCTCCATCTCTCGTCCGAGACGCTGGGAAGGCCGTTTGTGATATTGACGCCGCATGCAAATTCTCTCTGCTACTCTAACCCCATAACGGCGGAAAGGGGGTCTTGCATCCCACTTGGCACCGCAATCGCACCTGCCACACTCCAGGAGCACTCCCGGCTCGACCGCTGCCACGTTCAGCGGTCCTCGACCTGCGCCGACCGGGCCGCCTGCGGCCGTCCCCGAGCCGCCACCGCATTCATTCCAAGCTGTCCCGATAAATACCCTGCCCCGACTCGAAGGCCACAGCTTTCGCTCAGCCATCCTACCCGATCCCGAGGAGCGCGCCGTTCGCGTATACCTACCCCTCGCCTACGAGGCGGAGCCGGACCGGCGCTTCCCCGTCTTCTATTTACACGACGGACAGAATCTCTTCGACGAGCACACTGCCTGCGGCTCAGCCCATCCCTGGTGCATTCACACCACCACCGACCGGCTGATCGAAGAGGGCTCGATCGAGCCGCTCATCCTGGTAGGAATCGCCAACACCGGTCCGCGACGCATCGCGGAGTACACCCACTCTCAGGATCCCAAGCTTGGCGGCGGTGAGGGTCGGAGCTACGGAAGGATGCTCGTCGAAGAACTCAAGCCTTTGATTGACCGAACCTATCGCACCCGCCCCGATGCGGAAAAGACGGGACTAGGAGGTTCTTCCCTGGGCGGGCTGATCTCCCTGTTCCTCGGCTTCGAATACCCGCAGGTATTTGCAAAGCTGGCAGTGATGTCGCCCTCGCTATGGTGGGATGGCGGCAACATCATGACTGTCGTAGAGAGTATTGCGTTCAAACCATCGCTCCGCATCTGGCTCGATATGGGCACGGAGGAAGGCGCTCCGCATCTGCATGATGCCGATCTGCTATTTCAAATTCTGCAGCGTCACGGCTGGCAGGAACAGATCGACCTTGCCTATCAGCGGATCGCCGGCGCCGGGCACAGCGAAGACGCCTGGGCCGCACGCTTCGACGATGTCCTTCGCTTTCTCTTCCCAGCAAAGTGAGTCTCTCCCCGCAGGTCTCGTCATGCAAATCTTGGGATCGACCGATTGCCATTGCGGAAAACGCTGATTTCCGCCATACTTAGGTGTTGGGTTGTGTCGACATACTGCCGAAGATGCGTTGTTTCGGCTCGCTCCACCGCTCGCCCAAACAAACTGTTCTGAAAGGTCTTTCCCTGTGTTGATGATCCGTCTGGCGCGCGTTGGAGCGCGCAAGCAGCCCCACTATCGCATCGTTGTTATTGAAAAGGATCGCGCCCGCAATGGCCGCTTCGTCGAAATCGTGGGCACCTATAACCCACGCACGAACCCCGGAAGCCTCGAACTGAAGCGCGATCGCATCTCCTACTGGACCGGAAACGGCGCGCAGATGTCGGAGACCGTGAGCCGTCTGGTCGCGAAGAATCCGGCGCCTGTCGAAGCAGCACCCGCAGCCTAGCGATTGAGATTCCATGCATCGCAGTCTTTGGGCGCTTGATGAAGCTCCCAAAGATTGCGATGTACCGCATAAATTAGGTTTCATCCTGACTTGGTCAGGTAGACCTGACAGCATCCTGTCAGCTGTGGCTTGGTTTGTTTGGTGCTCCACCAGTCGGAACGCAATGTACGCGCTCTACCGCCTTTCTACTCTTCTTCCCGTTCAGACCTCACGTGAGATGAGGCTTCGGGTGCGAAGCTGGGCAGGAGCGTGACTCTCCCAAGAGGTAGGTAATGGTTCAGACAGATGTGATCTCGGCAGTCGACCCCGTTGCAGCTCGGATCAAGGACCTTATAACCGGCATGGCGGAAGCCCTGGTGGATCATCCGGAGCAGGTTTCCGTAGAGGCCATCGTCGAACCCACCTCCACCATCCTGCGCCTTCGTGTCGCCCCCGGCGATATCGGCAAGGTGATCGGAAAGCAGGGTCGGACGGCTCGCTCCATCCGCACCATTCTCAGCGCGGCCGGAATGAAGCTGCAACATCGCTTTGCGCTCGACATCGTAGAAGAAAACGAAGCCCAGCAACAGGAATAATGCACCCCACTCTCCAGACAGCAGCAGCCATCGAGCGCGGCGACTCCTTCGTTCCGGCCCTGGCACGCGGCAACTAGATGGCCGACGCGGAAAACATACCGACATGGATCACAGTCGCCCAACTCCTGCGCCCCCAGGGCAGGAAGGGCGAACTGCTCGCAGAGCTCCTGACCGACTTTCCAGAACGCTTTGAGACCAACAAACAGGTCTATCTCGCGCCTCCCGACTTCTCCGGCACAGAGTTCGAGGCCCGCAAAGCCGAGGTTGCCGGCTTCTGGCTGCCCGTGGGCAGAAACGAAGGCCGCATTGTCCTGCACTTCGAGGGAGTCGACTCCATCGACGCGGCAGAGAAGCTGATGGGGCTCGATGTTCTCATTCCCGAAGCCGAGCGCGTCGCGCTCGACGAGGATGCCAGCTACATCGACGACCTGATCGGCTGCGTGGTCTACGATGTTGCCTCCGGTCAGGATTGCGCCGTCGGCACCGTTCGCGACGTGCACTTCCCGACTACGTCCGACGGCGGCCGCCGGTTGGCCGAGGCCGCTCCGCTGCTGGAAATCGAGAGCCCGACCGGCGAAGAGCTGCTGATTCCCTTCGCCAAATCCTTTCTCGTGTCGATGGATGTGGCTGCGAAGAAGATCATCATGAACCTCCCCGAGGGGCTGCTGGACATCAACCGCGGCGGCTGAGGGTTCACGCCACACCTTCCTGAATGGCCCTCCAGGAATATCATCAGACTCGCGACCCAGTCGCATTGCACTTCAATCTGCACCTCGCTCTGTATCTCGCTTTCGGAACTCTGGTCTCGCATGCGCTTCGACATCATCACCATCTTTCCTGGCTTCTTCTCCGGACCGCTCGACTATGGGGTTCTGAGGCGCGCCATCGCCAGTGAGTTGATCTCAGTCGCAACCCACGACCTGCGCAGCTTTACCAAGGATCGCCACCGCACCGTGGACGATCGCCCCTTCGGCGGCGGCGAGGGCATGGTACTGAAGCCGGAGCCGATCTACGATGCCTTCCAATCGCTCGGCGTCACTCCGAAGGCAGAGCGCGATCCAGCCAAGGAATCGGTGATCCTGCTCTCGGCCCAGGGCAAACCCTATACCCAGGCCGTCGCCCAGGAGCTGGCCCGCACCGAACGAGTCGTCTTCCTCTGCGGCCGCTACGAAGGCATCGATGAGCGCATCAACGACCTGCTTTGCGACCGCGAGCTCTCGATCGGGGATTACGTGCTCTCCGGCGGCGAGCTGGCCGCGGCCGTGATCCTCGACTCCGTCGTTCGCCTGCTCCCCGGAGTCCTGGGAAACCCCGACTCCATACGCTTTGAAAGCTTCGGCGCGGAGGCTGAACCGGGCACCAGCTCAGGCGGTCGCGATAAGCTCCCCCACACTGAGGATGGCGTTCCCAGCTCCACCCATCTCTCCGGCGGCCTGCTCGACTACCCTCACTACACCCGCCCCGCCGAGTTCCTGGGCCTGCCCATCCCCGAGGTCCTGATGGGCGGCAACCACGATTCCATCCGGCAATGGCGCCGGCGCATGGCGCTGGAGAAGACCCGGCGCAACCGCCCCGACCTGCTTGCCAACGCCGTCCTCACCCGCGAGGACCAGGAGTTTCTACGCCGGCTCGAGGCCGATCAGTCCCAGCAGGAGTAAGGCCGGCCCTCAATGAAGCTCTCGAATGCGCAGTTCGGGTCGCGATCCCAACATTTTTTGTGTACACTAAGAATTCGAGTTCAAACAGGAAAGTTGCTATGTCCATACATCCAATCATGCAAAAGCTGGCCGCCAAGTTCGAGCGGACCGACCTCCCCAAATTCGCTCCCGGCGACACCGTCCGCGTCCAGGTAAAGATCAAAGAGGGCGAAAAAGAGCGCCTGCAGGCGTTTGAGGGAATGGTCATCGCCTCGCGCAAGGGACCCGAGGGCACCTTCACCGTCCGCAAGATGAGCTTTGGCCAGGGCGTAGAGCGCATCTTCCCCTACAACTCGAAGGTCGTCGACAAGGTCGAAAAGGTTCGCTCCTACGAGGTTCGCCGTTCCAAGCTCTTCTACCTTCGCGCTCTGCGTGGCAAGGCTGCCCGTCTGCGCGAGGTCGAACGCGCCAAGTAGTCTCTTCCCGCTAATCCGCAATAACGCCGCGGCGGCCTGCTATCAGGTCGCCGCGTTTGTGTGCGTTCCCCTCACGCTTCCACCTATTTGGGAATGGCGGGCGGCGGCGCAGTCCCCGGCGGCGGGCTGGCAGCGGGCGCTTCGGTCCTGTCGGTGGCAGAGGTCGCACCCGCAGCCTGAGCTCCAGTCGGATGGATGGGCACGCATTGTGGTTTGGGCGCGAGCCCTCCGGGCAGCGCGGCCTTATCCTGCCTGAGCGTCTGCCCGGCTGGGCAAGGCTCCAGCAACAGCGCCGGCCTCAGGTTCTCCGGCAGCGGCGGAGGCTCCACCGGTC
Organism: Granulicella sp.; assembly: GCA_035568455.1. Classification (GTDB taxonomy): domain Bacteria; phylum Acidobacteriota; class Terriglobia; order Terriglobales; family Acidobacteriaceae; genus Edaphobacter. Next base: position 50,795 of record DATMOB010000105.1, on the reverse strand, counting down.
CTTTGAGCGCCGCGCTCACCTTCGATCCCGGCCAATTGTACGGTCGCGCCGCAACCTGACCGTAGCCCACCACGGGGTACTTGGAGGGCAGCGTAGCCTCCCGGTCCAACAACACAAATGCAGAGCACGGTTTCTTCTTCTTGCCCAGCAACGGCTCGTCCGATGCGATCTCCAGCACATGTTCGCCGACTGTCACCATCAAACTCCTTCCATTGAAGGCATTTTTTTCTTCCTTCGCGCCGTCAAACGGAGCGTTCGAAACCACAGCAACGCCCATTCCCGGCACGTACAGGTAGAGATACTTCAGGTCCGGAACGTCATAGTTCAGCGCTGCCTTTCCGATGGCTCCATCCACGGTGAAGGTCCCGCGACGGATCGTCACCGACGTCACCTTCGGCGGCTTTTCCTTCTTTACCTTGATCTTCTTGCCCTTCTCGTCGTATCCCAGCTCCTCCGCCGTCTGCATCACGGGATTACCCTCGGCGTCGAACAGGGGTTGCCCCTTCTTGCCCTGCTGCTGTTTCACCGGCGGGTTCAACATCGGCTTGCCGTCGGGATCCAGTCGCTGCCGGCCCGGTTCGTCGAGCATTGAAGTGGCCGGGAGAACGACGATCTCCGTCGGCCCCGTATAAGCTCCCTTCTTCGCCTGACTCACCGCCACTGCATGGGGCGGGGCCGTCGAAGGAGCCACGCCCGACGCAGCGCCTCCGGTCACTTGCCCCTGCACCTCCCACCCAGCAGACAGATGAGCGAGAACCACCACGACGCAAGCCATCTTCATCATCTTCGCGAACCCAGGGTCACACATGGACACATGGATACACTCCTGCGGCGCGGCATGCGCGGGATCGAGTCTGCTCATCCGGCGCCTGCATAGGAATTCGATTTTTGGGGGGCCTGCGCACGATCGAGCCGAGGGGACTTTGTACGCAGAAGAATTCTACAGCCGCCGGTTATAAACTCGAGAAAGGATATGCCCAGGCTCGCCTCCAATCCCGATTCGACCAAGCCTTCGGCCAAGGCCAAGACCAAGACCCCATCCAAGATCACGCCGAAGGCCCCCACTCCAAAGACCGTCACCGCCGCCACTGCCAAACAGCGCATGCTGAGGCTACTGGTTTGCAGCGACGCCCCCGAGCAGGCCCTACGCTACCGCGGCTTTCAGACCATCGCCGGCGTCGACGAGGTAGGCCGCGGAGCTCTCTTCGGCCCTGTAGTGGCCGCCGCCGTCATCCTCCCAGAAGAGATCGGCCATCTCGGGCGCGCCGGCCTCAAGGACTCCAAACAGATGCTCCGCGAAGACCGCGAGGCCATGGACCGCGAGATCCGCCGCATCGCCCTCGCCTTCTCCATCGCCGAGATCGACGCCGGGACCATCGACCGCATCAACATCTACCAAGCGACCCGCGCCGCCATGCTGGCCGCCGTCGAGGGCCTCTCCATCGCTCCCGACCATCTCCTCATCGACGCCATGCGCATCGACCATCCCTGCGCCCAGACCAAGCTCATCTATGGCGATTCGCTCAGCCTCTCCATCGCCGCCGCTTCGGTGCTCGCCAAGGTCCATCGCGACGCGCTCCTGCACGACCTCGACGCACTTCACCCACAGTACGGTCTGGCCGCCCACAAGGGCTACGCCACGCCCGCGCACCGCCGCGCTCTGCTCGAACACGGCCCCTGCCCGCTGCACCGGCGCAGCTTCGCCCCGGTCACCGCATCCGCCGAAACGCAACCGCTCCTGTTCGACGAGCCGGAGTTGGACATCCTGGAGCTCGGCAATCTCGCCGAAGCAGACCAACGGAACGAAAGCAAGGAGAACGTAGATTGGGTTTGAACCTGAAGATGATGCTGGTGGTAGCGCATCCGGATGACGAGTGCTTTGCCTTTGGAGGCGCTCTGGCGCTGGCCGCCGATCGCGGCGTGGAGACCTACGTAGTATGCCTGACCGACGGACAGGCCGCCACCCACCGCGGTCACGCCACCTCGGCCGAGGAGCTGGGCAAGATGCGGCGCAAGGAGTTCGCAGCCTCCTGCAAGGTGCTCGGCGTCACCCACTACGAGCTGCTGGACTATCAGGACGCCCAACTCGAGTTCGTCAACGTCTCCCGTGTAGCCGGGCGGCTCGTCAAGCGCATGCGGCGCTTCCAGCCCGACGTCGTCCTCACCTTCGGCAGCGACGGTGCGCTGAACACCCATCCCGACCACATGATCGTCTCCATGCTCACCACCGCCGCCTTCCACTGGTCCGGCCGTCCGAGCCGCTATCCCGAGCTCGGAGAGCCGTTCCAGCCCCGTCGCCTGTTCACCCTGACCTCGGACTTCGTCCTGCCCGGCCGGCAGGCTCCCCTACTCTCGCCCTGGACCACGGTGCTCGACATCGGCTCGGTGCGCGAGCGCAAGATGGAGGCATTCCGTCAGCACGTCTCGCAGGCCCCGCTGATGGAAAGGACGCGCGGCATCTTCGAGAAGCATGGCGGCCGGGAGTTCTACACGCTGCTCGCCACCACCTCGCCCCAGCCCGCACAGATGACGACCGACATGTTCTCCGGACTGTAGCCCCTAGGAACTCGCCCGCAAACGAAGCCTCTACCGCGCTCCCGATGGAACTTCAAAGCTGATGCCAGCCGAGTGGTTCACCCGTTCCGTCGCCGCCAGGTCAAGCTGGCCCAACGGAATCTCCCGGTGATGCTCGTCTTGAACATACAGCGTGGTCCGCGTCATCACGTAGTTGTGGATGTGCTCGCTCGGCCTTTTATCCTTGAAGACCAGCGTCACCGGCTCTTCCTCTTGCTCCTCCGCGGCCGGCGTGGGAGTCGTCGTTCCGGTTGCAGCCTGCGGTTGATACCCCGGACGGACGCCCTGCGCCGGCGCGTTGGGCATCGCCTGTGCTACCGCAGGCGGCGCAGGACCAGGCTGAGCTGCATAACCGGAGGGCTGGCCGTAGGAGTACGCAGGTGGATAGCCATATGCAGCTCCCGTCTGGTCCGGCGGTGGTCCGGCAGCCCCATACGTATCCACCGCTCCGTTCGTATACACCGTTCCGTTCATATACCCGGTCGACGGAGTGGGGTCCTCAAAACCTGACAGGAATGGATAGCCGGAATAGCCCGCGCCATACCCGGGATAGCCATATCCAGAATAGCCATATCCGGGATATCCAGAATAGCCATATCCGGGATAGCCCGAATAGCTATACCCGGGATAGCCATACCCGGGATAGTTCAGGTCTACCCAACCGCTCACTACCTGACTGGGATAAAGGCCCACCTGACCGGGATAAAGGCCCGGGGAGTAGCCCCTGTGGTGCTCTCTGTACCCTTCTTCCTCGTGCCCCGAATGTCCGTTGTACCCCCCGTTATTGCCATAGGACCTCCGAGTACCATAGCCCACGCCTCCCCAAAACCGCGAGGACGGGGCTATGCCCCCACCATTGAAGTGCGGCGCCGGAGTCGCAACCGAGCCGCGGAAGGTCGCGACCGGAGGTCCCACCGTGCGGACCCCTCCCCCACCTCCCTGATGCATACCGCCACCCATCCCACCCCGCTGGGCACACACCGGGAGAGCAACAGCGGCGACCAACAACACGGCAGCAGAAAGATGCCTCACACCGCTATGGTACTCCTGTTTGCGCCTCACTGGCAGCCCACAGAGACCCGCGCTGCCCTTCGCATCGCCCTCATTTTCGTGGAATCGAATACTCTTAAATGGCATGCCTTCGCTGAACCCCGAACCCCTTCCCGCCGAATCCCCCGCCATCGGAATCGACTTCGGAACCACCAACAGCTCCATCGCCATTAAGACCGGCCCCGGCGCTCCCGACCTCGTCACCTTTCCGACCGCGCGCGGCCTCACCGAGAGCTTCCGCTCCGTCCTCTACCTGGAGCAGCTTAGACACGCCGGCCGCGCTCAGATCAAATCCTTCACCGGCCCTCAGGCCATCGAGAACTACCTCGATCCCGACCACGAACAGACACATACTCACGATCAGGGTCGCCTCATCCAGTCCCTGAAGTCCTATCTCCCGAGCCGCACCCTGACCGGCACTGAGGTCTTTGGCCGCCGCTACACCCTCGAAGACCTCATCGCCCGCATCCTCACCGACCTCCGCCTGGCCGCCGAAAAGCACCTCGGCCACCCCATACGCCGCGCCACCGTCGGCCGTCCCGTCCGCTTCGTCGCCGCCGAGACCCCGGAGGACGATGCCTTCGCCGTCTCCCGCCTGGAGGCCGCCTTCCAGGCCGCCGGCTTCGAACACATCGCCTTCGAGATGGAGCCGATCGCCGCTGCCTACGCCTACGAGTCCACCCTCGACCACGACGAACTCATCCTCATCGGCGACTTCGGCGGCGGCACCAGCGACTTCTCCCTGCTCCACGTCGGCCCCACCGTCCGCAAGCGCGGCCGCACGGATGGTGCCGACAGCCAGCGGAGACAAGCACTTCTTGGCAGCTCGGGACTCGGACTCGCCGGCGACGCCTTCGACGCCCGCATCGTTCGCAAGCTGGTCTCCCCTGCCCTGGGCTCCGAGTCCTTCGAACGAACCTTCTCTCACGCCTCGGACCGGCCCGCTCCCCTCATCCCCGCCGTGCCCGCCTGGATCTACGCCAACCTCGAGCGCTGGCACTACCTCTCCTTCCTGAAGACGCGCAACGTCACCGAGATTCTCCGCTCCGCACGCGCACGCGCCCAGGAACCCGACAAGGTCGCCGCCCTGATCACGCTCATCGAAGAGGACCTCGGCTACCAGCTCCACCAGGCCGTACAGCGCCTCAAGATCGACCTCTCCCACAGCGAAAGCGCCGACTTCCGCTTCCGCGACGGCAGCATGGACATCACCACCCACGTCCAGCGCGCCGACTTCGAGAGCTGGATCGCCGACGACCTCGCCGCCATCGAGAGCTCCGTCGACGGCCTGCTCGCAGCAACCGGCATCGCTGCCAACCAGGTCGACCGCGTCTTCCTCACCGGCGGCACCAGTTTCGTCCCCGCCGTCCGTCGCATCTTCGAGAGCCGCTTCACCGCCGAGAGCGTCCGCACCGGCAACGAGTTCACCTCAGTCGCCAGCGGCCTAGCCCTCCGCGCCCACGAAGCCGCCCAAACCACCCCATGCCGCTAGCGTCGGAGGGGCACGGCTTGAAGCCGTGCCGCAAAAACCACCCCACACCCCAATCCCTGTTCACTTCCTGCCCTGTCCCCCACCCTGGAGAAGCGCATCAGCCGGTCTCTGCTTCTAGGTAAGCCAAGGCTTTAGCCTTGGCGTTCCAATCCATAGAAAGCACGGTCTTTAGCCCCTGGGGGTACGCCTCCCTTCCTGCATGGGAAGGAGTCCCTATATCAGATGCACCACCGGAGCAGCGAACAATCGCATCCTTCACTGCGCAGCCAAAGAGCCCGCGAGGTCGGAGGCTCCCAAGGGTCTCCAAACCCCACGCTGCGCCGCACGGTCGAAGAGGCCGTCCAAACCGAGGCCGAAGGAGACGTTGGATCGTTGAATCAGGCTCCTCGCTTGAGCATTCCGCCTCTCCTCATAGACAATGGCGGGATGCAAAAGATGAACCGTCGCGACTTCCTGTCGAGCTCAGCAGCGCTCGCCCTCGCAGCCCACCCGCTCCTCGCCTCGGTCAGTTCTCAGGCCCACCTAATGCTGCTCGGCACCCAGACCAGCGCCGATCCCAACGCCAGCAAGGGCATCTACGCATACACCTTCGACTCCGTCACCGGCGAGCTCTCCCGCACCGGACTGGCCGCCGCGACCGACAGTCCCACCTTCCTGGTCACAGCGCCCGATCAGCGCACGATCTACGCCGCAAACGAACTCAACACCTTCGCCGGCAAGCCTGGCGGAGCCGTCACCAGCTTCTCGCTCGACCCCACTACCGGCTCACTCACCCAGATCAGCCAGGTCGCCTCGCTCGGAGGCAGCACCTGCCACGTAGGCGTCGACCGCACCGGCGCCGCCGTCTTCGCCGCCAACTACACCGGCGGCAGCGCTGCCTCCTTCCACGTCACCAGCGGCGATCACCTCAGCCCTGCCGTCACCTTCCTGCAGTACACCGGCCGCGGCCCCGACAAGGACCGCCAGCAGTCTCCTCACGCCCATCGCGTCACCGTCTCGCCGGACAACCGCTATGTCCTGGTCAACGATCTCGGCCTCGACAAGATCCACATCTACCAGCTCGACCCCAGCACCGGCCAGCTCACCACCACCGGCACAGATTGGACCGCTCCCGCCGGCTCCGGCCCGCGCGCCCTGCTCTTCCATCCCAGCGGAAAATTCGCCTACTGCATCTGCGAGATGGCCTCCAGCGTCCTCGTCCTCGCCTGGGACGCGCAAGCCGGCACCCTCACCACCAGGCAGGAGTTCCCGCTACCGCTCCAGCCGCACGAGGGTCCTTCCACCGGCTGCGACATCGTCCTCGACCGCCACGCCCGCTACGCCTACGTCGCCAACCGCGGCGACAACTTCCTGGCCACCTTCGCCGTCTCGCCCGACGGCAGCCGCCTCACCTACCAGCGGCGCAGCTCCTGCGGCGGCACCGTCCCCCGCCACATCGCCCTCGACCCCACCGAGCACTGGCTGCTGGTCGCCAACCAGGGCTCAGACACCGTCGCCGTCTTCGCCCGCGATGCCCAGTCCGGCACCCTCGCCGACACCGGCAAGACCTTCCCCGTCTCCAAACCCCAGTGCCTGCTCTTCCCGCACAAAGCCAGCTAGATCTCCGCGAGGCGCAACCGAGATCGTCATTAAACTTGAAACTTGGAATGGATAGAGTCGCCGACTATTCCGGGATGGGCTTCGGTGAAACCATGCACACCGAAGCCCGCTAAGCCGTCCTTCGCCGCAGCGTCTCGCCCACCTTCGCCGCAGCCTCGGCCAGCATGCGGTGATGAATGGTGAACAGCGCCAGCTCCAGCCGGTCCGACACGCCGGTCTTGTCGTAGATATTGCGCAGATAGTTCTTCACCACCTGCTCCTTGGTGTTCAACTGCTGCGCGATGTCCTTGTTCTTGCAGCCTTGTACGATCAGCGCGACGATCTGCATCTCCTTCGGCGTCAGCCGGTCGCGAACCCGCTCGCCCACGCTGTCCTGCACCTTCATCGTGGTCACATTCGCATAGCGCACACAGCGCGAGCCATGTGCCACGCGACGGATGGTCTCGATCAACTCCGGACCGGAGATGCTGCGCGAGATCACGCCATCGAGCTGTTCCGTGACCTCTTCGGTCAGCTCCTCGCTGCGCTCCGTGATGAGGATCACGCGGCTGCCCAGTGCCTTGGCCTGCTCGAGCAGGGCCGGCAGATCCGCTCGTATCCCGGTCGACATCAGGATGAGCGCTCCCCGTGCCGCCTCTACCGCAGCCACTAGCCGCGAAGCATCGTCGCACTGCGCGACAATGCGCATGTCATCCTCCATCGCCAGCAGCCGGGCTGCCCCGGCCCGAAAGATTGCCTGATTGTCCCCGAGAATGATTCGGTTCATTTAGACCTCTACCAAGGCGATGGTTTTCCCCGCCCGTATTCACCTCATCGGCGTCGGTTCCCGGGGAAAAGCCCAATGTCTATAATTCGTACAAGTCGGTTCACCGAGTACGGTAACCTAAGTAACAGTACTCGGCAAGGAAATTTATGAAACTTAATCTTGCGGCCCGGATCTAACGCCTTGAGGCTGGTTGTCCTGGCCGCGGAAAGACGACTTCGCTGACCATGCCTAAACCCATCCTGCTCGCGATTGACGACGATACCAGCGTGCTTGAGGCTGTCGTCCAGGACCTGCGCCGGCAGTATGGCCAGTTTTATCGCATCCTGCGCGCCGCCTCGGGGGCCGCCGCACTCGATATCTGCCGCCAGCTCAAGGAGCGCAGTGAGACCGTCGCCCTCTTCCTCTCCGACCAGCGCATGCCGGGCATGACCGGCGTCGAACTTCTGCAGCAGGTTATCCCGCTCTATCCCGACGCCAAGCGCGTCCTGCTCACCGCATACGCGGACACCGAAGCTGCCATCCGCGCCATCAACTCCGCCAAGATCCACTATTACCTCAACAAGCCGTGGGACCCTCCGGAAGAAAAGTTGTACCCCGTCCTCGACGACCTGCTCGAGACCTGGCAGCAGGGCTACAAGCCGCCGTTTGAAGGCATCCGCGTCGTCGGCATGCGCTGGTCTCCGCTCGACCACACCGTGCGCGACTTCCTCTCGCGCAACCGCATCCCGTACATGAGCCTCGATCCCGAGCAGGCTCCCGACGTCCTCGCTATGCTCCAGCAAAGGGGCATCGACGACGCCAGGCTCCCGGTCGTGCTCTTCGGTGACGGTACCGCCCTGGTCCAGCCCTCGACCACCGAACTCGCCGAGAAAGCCGGTCTCCGCACCCAAGCCCAGCAGGAGTTCTACGATGTCGTCATCGTCGGCGCCGGTCCCGCAGGTCTTGCCGCCGGCGTTTATGGTGCCTCCGAAGGCCTTCGCACTCTGATCGCGGAGTCCGTCGCTCCCGGCGGCCAGGCAGGGTCCAGCTCCCGCATTGAGAACTACCTCGGCTTCCCCGACGGCCTCAGCGGCGAGGAGCTCGCCAAGCGCGCCTTCCTCCAGGCCAATCGCCTCGGCGCCGAGTTCCTCACCCAGCGCGTCTCCTCCATCCGCTCCGAAAACCGATATCACATTGTCCGGATGGCCGATGGCAGAGAGATCACCTGCCACGTCTGCCTCATCTCCACCGGGGTCTCCTACCGGATGCTCGACGTCCCAGGGGCCGACCGCTTCACCGGCGCCGGCCTCTACTACGGCGCCGCCCAGAGCGAGGCCCACCACTGTGCCGGGGAGATCGTTTACGTCGTCGGCGGCGCCAACTCTGCCGGCCAGGCCGCCATGCACTTCGCCCGCTATGCCGCCCAGGTCCACATCCTCGTACGCGCCGACTCCCTCGACAAGGGAATGTCCAAGTACCTCGTCGACCAGATCGAATCCACCCCCAATATCCTGGTCGAGACCAGCACCGAGATCGTCTCCATGGCCGGCGACGGGCATCTCGAGTGCATCACTCTCGCGACGCCGCGCGGCACCGAGGCTCGCCAGGCCAGCTCGCTGTTCATCTTCATCGGCGCCGCTCCCAAGACCGACTGGCTGCCAGACGGGATCGTCCGCGACTCCAAGGGCTTCATCCTCGCCGGCCCCGATCTCAAGGCCCGCGGTCTCTGGCCCAACACACTCGGGCGTGATCCCTACCTGCTCGAAACCAGCGTTCCGGGCATCTTCGTCGCCGGCGACGCGCGCCACGGCTCGGTCAAGCGCTGCGCCTCCGCCGTCGGCGAAGGCTCCATCGCAATCCAGTTCGTCCATCAATATCTGGCGACTCTCTGAGGGAAGCATCGGAATGGAATCGGCAATGACAGCAACGACACAAATGAAAGCGGCCTCCGAGGCCATCCCCAGCACCAAGCTTGCGGCCGAGCTCATCACCCAGCTCCGTTCCGTCTCCATCCTCTCCTCGCTCAAGGACGAAGAGCTGCAGTGCCTCGACCACCTCGAAGAGCTCCATCTCGCCGAGGGCGACATGCTCACCCGCCAGGGCGAGGCCGCGCAGTTCTTCTACATCCTGCTCGAAGGCAAGCTCAATGTCTTCCAGAGCGCCCCTAACGGCTCCCTACATCTGTCGAGCGTCCCATCTGGAACAGCCTTCGGCGAAGTCCCACTGCTCGCCAACATGCCCAGCCCGGTCAACATTCAGGCCGCGACCCCATGCCATCTCATCCGCTTCGACGAAGAGCAGTTCTGGCACCTCATGACCTCCTGCCCCGAGGTGCGCAAGGCCATCCTGGGCAACATGGCGACGCGCTTCCAGCGTTATCAGAGCATGACCCTGCAGCAGGAGAAGATGGCCTCGCTCGGCACCCTCGCCGCCGGACTCATGCACGAGCTCAACAATCCCGGTGCCGCCGCCCGGCGCGCCGCTGCACAACTTCGCGAAAACCTCGAACGCCTGCACCACCTCAGCGCCAAGTTCAGCCGCAGCCCGCTCAGCCAGGAGCAGAAGCAGTGCCTCTTCGAGCTCCAGGAACAAGCCATCGCCGCCGGCCCGCCCCTGCGCATGAACTCCCTCGAACAGAGCGACGCCGAAGAACAGCTCGCCAGCTGGATGGAGTCCGCTCAGATCGAGAATGCCTGGAAGCTCGCCCCCACCCTCGTCTCCATGGGTATCGACGCCAGCGATCTCGAGTGCGCGCGCAACGAGTTCCCCGGCGCCACCTTCGCCGACGCCCTCAACTGGCTCGAAGCCCTCGCCTCCAGCCAGCAACTCGTCGCCATGATCGAAGAGAGCATCGGCCGCGTCTCCGATCTCGTCCAGGCCGTTAAGACCTACGCCTACGAGGGCAAAGGCACACGCCAGACCATCGACGTCAACGACAGCATCCACGCCACTATGGTCATTCTCGGCCACAAGATCCGTGAGAAGCAGATCGTGCTCACAAAGCAGTTCGCCCCCGACCTGCCTCCGCTCGAAGCCGACTGCTCCGGCCTCAATCAGGTCTGGACCAACCTGCTCGACAATGCCATCGACGCCGTCAGTCAGGGCGGCACCATCCAGGTCAGAACCTGGGGGGAGGTCCGCAACGGCCGCCCCCATATCTGCGTCAGCGTGACCGACAACGGCAGCGGCATCCCGCTCGAAAGCCAGCCCCATATCTTCGATCCCTTCTACACCACCAAAGAGGTCGGCATCGGCACCGGCCTGGGCCTCGGCATTGTCAGCCGCGTCGTCGAACAGTTCAACGGAATCATCCGCTTCTCTTCCGTTCCCCGGGCCACCGAATTCATCATCTGCCTGCCCGTCACCCGCCCTTGACCCGCCGTGCCTGCATCCGGCGCGAGGGCACCACCCCGGCTTGAAGCCAAACAAGCCTTCCTCCCCAGCCCTACCGCAGGGAGAGGCTCTAAAATAACCGGAGCTCAATCGCTCAGGAGACCGTTCGCATGGCCCTTACACCGTTCCACATCGCCTTCCCGGTCGACGATCTCGACCGCGCCCGCAGCTTCTACGGAACCACACTCGGCTGCCCGGAAGGCCGCAGCTCCGATCAATGGATCGACTTCGACCTCTTCGGCCACCAGATCGTAGCCCACCTCAAGCCCGCGCCTCCGAGCTCCGGCGATCCCACCCACCACAACCCGGTGGACGGCCACGACGTTCCCATCCCGCACTTCGGCGTCGTTCTGCCCATGGACAAATGGGAGGCGCTCGCCGCCCGCCTCCAGGCCGCCGGCGTCCAGTTCATCCTGGAGCCCTCCGTCCGCTTCAAGGGTCAGGTCGGCGAGCAGGCCACCATGTTCTTCCTCGACCCCGCCGGCAACGCATTGGAGTTCAAGGCCTTCGCCGACCTCAACCAGCTCTTCGCTAAATAACGCCCAGCTGTCGAAGACGCCGGGCGTCTCTGTATGAGGTGGGGGACGTGGATTAGGTTCCGCTCCCTCGCCCGTCGCCCGCGCCCTCAACTCCCTCTCCACGAGCCTGAGTTCCGCTCAGCTTGGCCACTTCCCTGCCCGCGCCGTTTAGCTCCACGCGACCGTTTGCATCGCCTCCTGCGATCCCGCCCGGGTCAACTGAGCCGGTTGTGGCGCTCCCCCCTAGTAGATCAAAATATTTCTTTCCCTTGCTGCCCGATTGCGGATGGCAACCGTCTATCCTGACAACTCCCCATTGAACCTAGGCCCGTTCGCTCTCGTATTGGAAGTACGTACTGGCTTTCAAGAAAGGTGTGACCGGATCATGACCGATGGACGTGTGCGCACGAATGGGAAGCGGCTCTTGGTTACTGCAGGATGGATGAGTATCGCGCTGTTCGCAGTGCATGCCCCCGGAAGCTGGGCGCAGTCGCACCCTGTAGCTCCGGCTGCTGCAGTGGCAGCCGCACCAGCTGGCGAGGTACATCCACGTGGGGATATCGCCGGCGACTGGCAAGGAACGCTCGAGGCGGGCAAATCCCTGCGGCTCATCCTGCGGGTCGCAAAAACCGACAAGGGCTGGGGCGCGAAGATGTACAGCATCGACCAGGGGGCGCAAGGCTTCAATGCCAACTCCATCACGCTCGATGGTGCGAGCTTTAAATACTCTGTCGACCTGATCGGCGGCAGCTACCAGGGAACCCTGAGCGCGGACGGCAATACCATCGCCGGAACCTGGACCCAAGGCCCCAACCCGCTTCCCCTCACCCTGGTGCGCGCCACCAAGGAGACGGCATGGGAGATTCCCGCGCCGCCTCCGCCGCCCAAGTTGATGGCAGCCGATGCCGACCCGTCATTCGACGTCGCGACGATCAAGCCGAATGACTCCGGAGCGGCGGGCATGCAGGGGCTTACTCTGAACGGACGCAACTTCGCGACGCGCAACTCCTCACTGGAAGACCTGATCTCGTTTGCCTACGATGTGCAGGCAAAACAGATCATAGGCGCACCGGATTGGATCAATAAAGATCGGTACGACATCGCCGCAGTGCCGGAACAGGAGGGTGCGCCCAATCCCAAACAGTTGAAGATCATGATTCGGAAGCTTCTAGCGGACCGCTTCAAACTGACATTTCACAACGACAAGCGTGAACTCTCGGCGTACGTGCTGACCGTGACCAAAAGTGGACAGAAGCTGACTCCCACTCAAATGAACGGGCCATTGCCCGGCATCGGCATGCGTCCAAAACCCGAGGGACTCATGTTGATCGTGGGGAATGGGACTCTGACGGATTTTACCGGCTTTCTGCAGACCATCGTCCTCGACCGGCCGGTGGTGAACCAGACCGGGCTTACCGCCAAGTTCGATTTCAGCTTTACGTTCACACCCAATGACTCGCAGTTCAACGGGCACCCCCCGCCGCTGCCGGCACACACCGACTCAACCGAGCTCTCGCCAGACCTCTTCCAGGCGCTGCAACAGCAGCTCGGGCTGAAGCTGGATGCGGAGAAGACTCCAGTGGATGTGATCGCCATCGATCACGTCGAGAAGCCTTCGGCGAATTAGCACCCACCGGTGAACTATATACTTGGTCAACTCCAAAACTTAGTCGCTGCGCAATGAGTTCTTGATGCAAGGAGAGGACGAGTCAGCCATGCCGGAACGAGCGTTGCTTACTGCTGGAAAGCTGCTGCTTGCGGCAGCATGGATAACCGTCGCCATATCGGGGCGGGGACAGGGCGCAGCCACCGCGGTCAAGGTGCCTACCTATGACGTGGTTTCGATCAGGCCGAATAAGTCTGGCCCCGGCATGATGCGCGTCAGCGATAGGGGGGATCGCTATTCGGGGACGAATGTCCAGATCGCCTTGCTGATCACGTATGCCTACGACCTCAAGACGGCTGATCTGATCTCCGGATTACCGGGATGGGCGGACTCGGCACACTTCGATATCGAAGCGAAGATGGACGAAGCGGAGATTGTGGCGTTGAATAAACTCCCACCTGAGGAGCGAACGGCACAGCGACGGTTGATGATGCAGTCCTTGCTGGCAGAGCGCTTCCATCTGAAAGTCCGTCGCGTCCGCAAGGAGGTTCCCATATATGCTCTGGTGATCGCGAAGGGAGGGTTCAAGCTAAAGGACGCCGACCCGAACAACACCTACGCGAACGGTATCAAGGGACCAGACGGCACGTCACGTCCAGGGATGATGAGCATTCGCAACGGGCAGCTCACGGCCCAGGCGATTTCGATCTCGAGTTTGGCGGCGGACCTTTCGCCCCGAGTCGATCGCATCATTCTCGACAAAACCGGGCTCAAAGGAAAGTACGATATTTCGCTACAGTGGTCGCCGGATGAAATAGCGAGCGGGAAGCAGGAGGGGACGGAGACAAACTCCGGGCCTTCAATCTTCACCGCGCTGCAGGAGCAACTGGGGCTGAAGCTGGAAGCGACCAAGGGGCCGGTAGACACGATCGTCATCGATCATGTCGAGATGCCTTCGGAGAACTGATGGCGGAGACCTCTCGAACGCCCCTGAGACCGCTACTCCGAGGGCTGTGCGTGCTGCTGCTGCTGGCCTCCTCGCGCGCGACCCTCGCCTCCGAGTATCACGGCATGGTTACCTATCAGGGCCTTCCGGTGCCCGGAGCAACGATAACGGTCACGCAGGCAGAAAAGAAACTGGTCACGGTTACAGATACGCAGGGCTTCTATTCCTTCCCCTCCCTGTCGGATGGAGCGGCCAACCTTCAAGTCCAGATGACCGGCTTTTCCTCGATCGAGCATGCAATCACAATTGCGCCGGACACTGCCCTGGCCAAATGGGAGCTCAAACAACTCTCTTTGGACCAGATCCGAAGCGAGTTGAAGCCGCTCCTCAGTGCACCGATGACGATGGAGCAGGCGACCATACAGCCAAAACAAACGGCCGAGCCGAAGAGACCTAGCGAGTCCCCCAAACCCCAGTCAAACCAGCCCTCAGCGATGCTACCCGCAGCCTCAGCCGACGAGATTGCGCAGCGCGCCACCGATGGTTTGCTGGTCAACGGAAGCGTGAACAACGCGGCCACCTCGCGCTTCTCGATGGCGCCGCGCTTCGGCAACACCGCCAGCGGCCGATCGCTGTATACCTTCAGTGTCAATCTAAAGCTCGATAACTCGGCGCTGGACGCCAAATCATACTCGTTGACCGGAATCGATACCACCAAACCGCAGACCAGCCAGATCACGGGCGGTTTTGCGCTGCAGGGTCCGTTGAAGATTCCTCATCTGCTGCGCAACGGACCCAACATATTCGTGGGTTACCAGCGAATGCGCAACAGTGTCGCCGTCACTACCCCCGGCCTGGTGCCGGATCTGGCCGAGCGCAATGGCGATTTCTCGCACGAGGTGAATGCGCAAGGACAGCCGGTCGCGATCTACAATCCTGCAACCGGGCAGCTATATCCCGGCAACAAGCTTCCCATCAGCTCCCAGGCGCAGGCGCTGTTAAACCTCTATCCGCTGCCAAATCTCTCCGGCAACGCGCAGTACAACTACCAGGTCCCTCTAGTGACGGACACGCATCAGGATGCCCTGGTCTCGAGCGCCAGCAAGACCATCGGCCGCCACAACCAGCTCTTTGGAGCTTTCTCTACCACCAGCACGCGCAGCAGCAATACGACCCTCCTCGGTTTTGTGGATACGGCCAATACGCTGGGGATGGGCAACAAAATCGATTGGGAGCACAGCTTCACCGTGCGCCTCCGTATGGATCTCGGCTACGAGTTCAGCCGGCAATCCAACCGCCTGACGCCCTTCTGGGAGAACCGCGCCAACATCTCCGGCCAGGCCGGCATCACCGGCAACGATCAGGACCCAGCCTACTGGGGACCTCCGACGTTGAACTTTTCTGCCGGACTCACCGCGCTGACCGACGGACAGAGCTCCTTCACCCGCAACGCGACCAACGGCATTTCCGATAGCATCACCTGGAACCACGGATCGCACAATATCACTGGCGGATTCGACCTCCGCAGGCAGCAATTCAATTACCTCTCGCAGGCGAACCCGCGCGGAACCTTCAACTTTACCGGAGCAGCGACCGCAAGCAGCGCGGCCGGCAGCGGCTCGGATGTTGCGGATTTCCTGCTGGGCATTCCCGACGCCAGCACTCTCGCCTTCGGCAACGCCGACAAGTATCTCCGCCAGTCGGTCTACGACGCCTACCTCATGGACGATTGGCGGGTGACGCCACAGCTCACCATCAACGCGGGCGTTCGCTGGGAGTACGGCGCGCCGGTCACCGAGTTGAAGGGTCGCCTCGTGAATCTGGATGTGGCTTCAAACTTCTCCGCGATCACACCCGTGCTTGCGAACACCCCGCTGGGATCGCTGACCGGCCAGCGCTATCCTACTTCCCTGCTGCGGCCCGACCGCAGTGGCGTAGCGCCGCGCATCGGCCTGTCGTGGCGGCCCATCCCGGGCTCTTCGATGGTGATCGGCGCCGGCTATGGCATCAGCTACGACACCTCGGTGTATCAAGGGATTGCGCTGCAGATGGCGCAGCAAGCTCCGCTCGCCAAGAGTCTGACCGTACAGAACAGCGCGGCCTGTCCCTTGACACTCGCCAACGGCTTCACCCAGTGCTCCGCGACCACCCCGCAGACCTTTGGTGCCGATCCGAACTATCGGGTGGGCTACGCCCAGACCTGGAACCTGAAGGTGCAACGCGATCTTCCGGGATCCCTGCAGATGGTGGCGACCTATCAGGGCATCAAGGGAACGCGCGGTGCGCAGGAGTCTCTGCCCAACACAAATCCCGTGGGCGCCGCCAATCCATGCCCCAGCTGCCCTGTGGGATTTGAGTATCTCGTCTCTAACGGCAACTCCACCCGCGAGTCCGCACAGATTCAACTGCGGCGCAGACTGCACAGCGGATTTACCGCGTCGATGCTCTACACCTTCTCGAAGTCGCTCGATGACGACTCCGCGCTGGGCGGTCAGGGAGCCGCCACAGTGAGCACCGCCACCATCGCGCAGGACTGGCGCAACCTGAGTGGCGAACGCGGCCTCTCAACCTTCGACCAGCGCCACCTTGCGAACCTGACCGTGCAGTACACCACGGGAATGGGCATGTCCGGGGGAACCCTCCTCAACGGATGGCGGGGCAAAGTCTACAAGCAGTGGACGGTGCAGACCCAGATCACCGCGGGCAGCGGTCTGCCTCAGACGCCGATCGACTCTGCCCTCGTGGTCTCCGGATACTCCGCCGTTGTTCGTCCGAGTGTTACAAATGCACCGCTGTTTGCCGCACCCTCGGGACGCTATCTGAACCCCGCGGCCTACAGCGCGCCGCTGGCAGGACAATGGGGCAACGCGCGCAGAGATTCGATCACTGGCCCGGGGCAGTTCACTCTGAATGCCGCCATGCTGCGCAGCTTCCGCATGAAGGACAAGATCAACCTTGATCTGCAGATCGCTGGAACAAATGCTCTGAATCACGTTACATATTCCAGCTGGATCTCCAACGTCAACAGCACGCAGTTCGGGTTGCCCGCGGCAGCCAATGCGATGCGCAGCCTGCAGACTTCTCTGCGCCTGAGGTTCTGAAGCATGCGACTGCTCCTATCGCTCGTGACGATGATGTTTCTTGGAACGCCGGCCGCCGCGCAGGTGGTAGGGCAGAATACCCAGCCCGGGGGCAGCGGCGCCTTCACCATGGCCGTCAGCACCAAACTCGTAATCGAGGCGGTGAATGTCAAGGACAAACAGGGCAAGCCGCTCAAGGGGCTAACCGCGAAGGACTTCACCGTCACCGAGAACGGCGTGCCGCAGCAGATCAGCTTCTGCGAGTATCAGGAACTGCCCACGGCCCCGGTTACTTCTTCGGCGAAGACCACCACCGAGAACATCACCGTGTACAACCGGCTGGTCGCGACCCAGATCGCACCGGAGTCGCCAGGCACCGTACGCTACAAGGATCGTCGCCTCATCTCGCTTTACTTCGACCTGACCGCGATGCCACCCGACGACAAGCTGCGCGCGCTCGAGGCCGCGCAGAAGTTCATCCGCACGCAGATGACCTCCGCAGATCTCGTCTCCATCATGCGTTATGGCGGAAGCTCGGTCGACGTGCTGCAGGACTTCACCGACGACCACGACCGTCTGCTGAGCATTCTCGAGACACTGATCGTCGGCGAGAACCAACAGTCCCAGGACATCTCCGACGATGCCGCCAGCTCCGACACCGGAGCGGCCTTCGGGCAGGACAGCAGCGAGTTCAACCTCTTCAACACCGACCGTCAGCTCTCCGCGCTGCAGACCGCGGCCAAAATGCTGGGCCGTCTGAGCGAGAAGAAGGTGTTGATCTACTTCGCCAGCGGCCTCACCCTGCACGGCGTCGACAACCAAGCACAACTGCATGCAACCATCGACGATGCCGTCCGCTCAGGCGTCTCTTTCTGGCCCATTGATGCGCGCGGCTTAGTCGCGCAGTCCCCGTTGGGAGACGCCTCCCAGGGATCGCCCGGCAATGCGGGCATGTACTCCGGCACGGCAGCGCAAGCGGTCACGACCCGCATGCAGCAGTCTCAGGACACGCTGTACGCCCTCGCCGGAGATACCGGCGGCAAGGCGCTACTCGACTACAACGACCTGACCCGCGGCATCGTGCAGGCACAGCAGAACGTTACCAGCTACTACATCCTCGGCTACTACACCAGCAACGAAACACTCGACGGCAGGTTCCGGCGCATCAAGATCACAACCAGCCCGGAGCTTGCGGCAAGCCTGGACTATCGCCAGGGCTACTACGCCGGCAAGGTCTTCGGAAAATTTACGACCGCCGACAAAGAGCGCCAGCTGGAAGACGCATTGATGCTTGAAGACCCGGTGACCGAGCTCACCATTGCCATGGAGATCAACTACTTTCAACTCAACCGGGCGGAGTATTTTGTGCCCGTCGTGGTCAAGATTCCCGGCCGCGAACTGGCGCTGGCCAAAAAAGGGGGCGCGGAACATACCCTCATCGACTTCGTCCTCGAGGTCAAGGATGAGCTCGGCAACAACACCACGGTGCAGAACATGCGCGACAACGTCAACATCAAGCTCAGCGAGGCCACGGCCAATGAACTGGCCAGACGCCCAGTGGAGTACGACACCGGCTTCACCCTGTTGCCCGGCAAATACACCATCAAGTTTCTCGCGCGCGACGATGAGACCGGCAGGATCGGAACCTTCCAAACCGCCTTCCTCATTCCCAACCTGAACAAGGAGGACAAGCGTGTCGCCATCAGCTCGGTGGTCCTCGGCGGTCAACGCGTAGACCTCAAGGATGCGATCTATAACGCCGCGAAAGAAAAAGATCGCGCGAAGCAAGATGCGGCCAATCCTCTGGTGCTCAATGGGCAGAAGCTGATTCCCAGCGTAACTCGCGTATTCAGCAAGAGCCGCGACCTGTATGTCTACCTGCAGGCGTATGAGCAGGGTGCCGCCACCGCGCAGCCGCTGATTGCCTTCGTCAGCTTCTACCAGGGCAAGACCAAGGTGTTTGAGACGCAGCCGATGGAGGTGGCCAGCGCGATGAGCAACTCGCTCAAGATCATGCCGCTGCGCTTCGGCATCGGGCTCAATCCCCTTCCGCCCGGCAACTACGACTGCCAGGTCACCGTGCTCGATCCCACCGGACAAAAAAGCGCATTCTGGCAGGCGCCTATCACGTTAGTGCCGTAGCAAGCGCCGCCAACTCGCATTCCTCATTGATTGTGGAGAGTAATCGTAAAACGTGTGAGGGTGTCAACACGCAGCATGAATCCCTCGTAAGCCTTAGGAGTATTTAACGCCTACCAGAAACAAATCCAAAGTCCAGATCTCGAAAAGGATTCTTCGACGCTGGCGTGGAGGAGAAGGCTTGCCGCAACGACAAGGTCACGGTTGACCCGCAATACGATTCTCAATTGCTGGCGATGTGCCAGAAGGCCAAGACCGTCACCGGTTACGGGATTCAGGTAAAGGGTTACGCATCCGCCGTGGGCTCCGCTGCCCTAAATCAGAAGCTGAGTCAGGAGCGAGCGGCAGACGTAACCGACTTCCTGGAGCAGCAGTGCCAGATTCCGCTAACCAACGTATTGGCTCCCGGCGCCATGGGCACCAGCAAACAGCTAGCTCCTGGCTCCACGGTGGAGGGCCAGGCCGAGAACCGACGGGTTGTGGTCAGGGTGCTGCAGAACAGAGGCATCGCCGGCACATAAACCAATGTGTTGTCTCCCTGCCGTTCCAGTGTGTTGCCCCAGAGAATTTCCGAGGTATCCGCGCAGAATATACCGGGTACCGAGGCAGGGTTGCGGACGGTCACGACCAAACGAATCTGAACTTCAAAGCCTAGGTCCTGCCGCTCCCATGGTTCGATGAAGAATCAGCCTCATGACAGTGATGGCGTGGCAGTCACCGGCTTGTTGGAAAAAGTCAAGGCTCCCTTTCAGTCGCATCGGAAAGAGATCATGGGATTGTTTGACAGTACATCGCAGTTCTTCGCGCAAGATCACATCTGCGAAAGCTGATAGTTAAAATTCTGAATCGCCACTGTCATCTGCTTGCTCACTCCATTGATCTGGGCAGCGGCTACATGATTGACACCAGCCGGCAGTTTGGCAAATTGCACTGCAATTGTGACGGCGTCCTTCGGATCGCTCAAATAGCTGGCTATCTGCAAGGTTTGAATCGTCTTCGGACCCTCGTCGAATACCAGTGTCATCGAGTCTCCAGGTTTAAGGTAATTCTTGATCACCAAAGTGACCGTGCCGGGTGCACCGCCCAATTGAATGGATGTATTTCCTTGTTGATAAGCCTGTTGCAATAACTGAGGATCAGGTTGTGTATATTGCTTTGTCAGCGCGGCGACCTGCTGCCCGTACTCCTGAAATTCGTCTCTTTTTTTCGCGACGATGTGCTGTTTGAGTCGCCCGCCGGTCGGTGGCGGCGCGGCGGATGAACCTAATTCGATCTTCTGCTGCTGTCCGTCGAGGCCGACGCTGACCTGATAGCTCACCGTCTTTTTCACCTCACCTTTCAAGCTAATCACCTGTTGTTCCTGCCAAGTGTAGCGAGCGAGGGCCTGTTTGTTAGCAGCAGAAGCTTGTTTGATCTCTGCCACTTTCTGCTCCATTGGCGGGTTTTGGGCGGCGGCTTCTGGTAGTGCGAACGCCAAAGCACACACTCCCCCAGAGATTGCGACTACCGAAACGAGGAAGGTCAGACGTGTTTTCATATTTTTGGACCTCATTCGCATCAGGTGCGAGTGTTCTTATCGTCGAGTTTTACTGTCGTATGGCCCACTTGATCCTCACTGACGACTGCACGGCTGGAGCTCCGGTTTGAACAGGGCGCGAAACCGTCGAGACTCCGCTCGCCGCCCCTGTCCAGAATTTCGCCGCGGGTCTTGCTGCGGTCTGCTCTATTGGGTCACGAGGTGCAAGACCGGCTCTTCTCTTCTTTTTGTCGCCCGATGCTTTCTGGCGCGCGAAAATCTCCTTCGTGCAATCGAAATTCAGGTCGCTGAGTGCCTCATGCCCCGCGAGGCGAAGCGCGCACTACCGCGTGGGAATGTGCAAGTGGAGAGCCAAATGCCGAGGTTTTCGGGCTCATCGTAAGTTATTCAACATAATGGTTTCGGCGCTGGCCGCACAATGCGCGCGCTCGGGCGCACCTCAGATTTTGGGGACGCACACGAAATAGTGGAGCAAGGCAGCACTGCCGGAGACCACGTTTTTTCGGCCCCTCATCACAACGGATTTCTCCTATGATGGCCTATGGTGTTTTCTCTAATGCCCAGACCTTCGCAATCATGCCGAACAGAAAAGCTGTTGAAAGCCCAAACAACAGCCATCCGTTGAGTGCCTCCATCGCTCCCAGGAGTTCCCACTGGTTTTTCAAAGAGAGCGACGCGTGCCCATAGCTCGTTAGCGCATTGAGCGAAAAAAGCATCGCAGATCTCTGGTCAGGTAGAGCACCGAGGAGCCGGTAGGCGGCAGCCCAGATGCCTGCCTCGATCGCGTGGAGACAAGTAGCCAATAGAGTCGTGGTACCCACGACCGCCGCGAACGCGGCAGTGGGGTAACGTCGGTGAAATATGGCGCCGGAACCGCCAAGGGCTACCTTGCCGATTAGCCCAAGGCCTAAAACATGAATGACAACCGTCAAAACGATCAGTGGTAGTCCCCACGCCCAGTCGGCACTCCAGATCATGGGGTTGATAACCTGAAATCCAAGAACGGCTTCGGCAATTTTCATCAAGACTCTCTCAGTCGTTCAAACTACCAGGTCGCAGCGACCAGATTGGAAGCGAATAGCTGCGCGAAATACGATGTCATTTCGAATAAAACAACATCGCGCTCTTCCTTCTGAATTCAAAGCGCTTAGGAGACGGCGAGAACACCAATATTAACCAAGACCACGTATAGTGTTGGGAAACAAATATACGCATGATAATCCCGGATGGCCGCGTAGCGGCCGCACCTGAGGATGAGAAGGTTTGCCTTGACCGGCGCTCGCCAGGCGGAGAGAATTTCCCTTGCGCACAGGCAAAAGGGTCGCCGGCCAGGATAAGGGTCTGGCCGGTGACCCAGCCGGCGTCCTCGGTGGCGAAAAAGAGGGCCGCCGTGGCGGCGGCGGACTGCCCACCACGTGGCAACCTGCACGGGGATCCTGTCGGTCGATCGAACCAGGGTAGGGAGGGTCTCTCCTGTGGCCAGCGTGATGCCCTGCGTCATCCGTTCATTGTCACAGAAGACGTTGTTACATCCTGTAAGAAGTTGGACTGTTCGCCACTGGCGACCTGCATTCGCTTGGTGCTGCTGACCGCATACAAGACAAGCTCGACGCGCGATGAAACGCCAACTTTATCGAAAATATGAAACAAGTAGTTCTTGACCGTATGCTCACTCAGATTAAGTTCGCGTGCTATATCTCGATTTTGCAGACCCTCTGCCAAGAGACGAACAACATCTTCTTCTCGTTTGGTCAGCAACCGCAGCCCGTCCGCGTTCACCACCCTTAAAGGCGCAACATGAGTAAAAGCATCCATCACATATGCTAGTTCACTGCTACTGGCCCAGATCTGCCCCGAGTGGACTCGTTCCACGCATCTGCAAAGCATCTTGAAGGCGGTCTGTGAAGGGCAAAAGACACCCTTGGCTCCGGTCCGAAAGGCATCCACAACGAGGTGCTGTTCGGGGTTGTCGAGCAGCATGACCGTCTTCAAATCCGGGGAGCACTCACGTATTCGTCGCAAAGCCCCAAAGCCGCTTAGCGGGCCGTCTGCCAGGGTAGCACTGATGAGAGCCACATCCACGGGAACCTTTTGCGTAACTTCAAGCACCTCTTCGCTGGTGCTAGCACTGGCAATCACGCGAATACGCGATTGTCTGTTGAGCGCTCCGACAAGTAATTCTCCGATCAACGCGTTTGAACTCCCGATGAGAACGGAAATATCAGGTTGCTGTGCAATCATAGACCTCCCATCACGGGAATCGCTTTGAATGCAAGGCAGCGTAAATGAGGCTGTCCTGTCCCTGATCATGCGTAACAACTGTCAATGATGCTTCGGGTCGCGATACGGATGCCCTTGCGTGCCAACAGATATGTGCCATGTCAATAAAGAGCGGCGTTCTGGACCGTGTTTTGAAAAGTCGCAGGTGGAGCAAATCATTCGGATCAAGCTCAAAGCGGCACCAAGGTTCATATGGTTAACACGCCCCAGACTGATGAGATTGCGGCGGTTGGTGGAGAAGGATTGCTCCAATCAAAAAGAGAATGAGTACTCCGAGTCTGCCAGTGGTCAAATCACCCGCTAGATTCTCTGAGACGCGAACCCAAGAAACGACATGTAACTCTAGTCTGGTGCAATTCATCAGAGAGAGGTTGCTTGGGGCACTTCTTGCTCTTGTCGGAAAATTGGATATGACATAGATTGTGCTTGTCGAATCAGTTCTCCATGAACGCTGCGGATTGTAATGATTGAGAGAATCTCAAACACGAAAGCCATAGAAATGCGAAAGACCGCTCGCTACTGCTTGGTGACTCAGGCGTCCTTCATGTGGGCACTTCAATGTGGGCAGTCACTGAGCGGTGAGGGAATCACCCGCAACATCAATATTTCTGGGGTCTACATCATGGCTGATCGATTACCGCCGGTCGGAGCACTCATCCAAATGGACATTTTCCTCCCGAATCTGACGGACTCAGGTTCCGGAATGCACCTGTATGGTGAGGGCGTAGTTCTCCGCGCCGAGCCCAGGGGCGCTAAAGACGATGACTCATCTGAAAGTGGCTTCGCCGCTTCGCTCCAGCTCTATCCCGAAACGTCGGTATTGTTTTTGTCGCACATCAAAGACTCCGGACACGCGCTGTAAGTAAAGGGCTCTAGGCAGCGCTGGCTGCAATACCCGGCAGAAAGACCTAACGGTTCCTTTATAAGTTATGGGAAAGTGACCTTCCGAGTAAGGATGGCGAAGCCATGTCCAGGATGGATGACCAAGCGACCAATGTCAGGAATAGAGGGGAGTCTTGGGCTTCTGCAGACTCCACACCGCAGTGGTTCGCTGTGTACACTACTCCCCGCCACGAAAAGAATGTCTCCGAATTGCTGGCGCAACGCTGCATCGAAGCCTTTCTGCCGCTATATCGGACCGGCCGGCAATGGAAGAAAAGCTGCCCGGTAGTTCTTGAACTGCCGCTTTTCCCTACTTACGTTTTTGTGCGCATCGTTCGGCATGCGCGAGCTACCGTTCTCGGACTCCCGGGGGTGCTGGCAATTGTCGGCTCGCCGAGAGAACCATGGCCGCTACCTGATCTTGAAATGGAAGCTCTTCGGCGCGGCTTGGCACTGCATAAGGCCGAGCCGCACCCATACCTAAGGGTGGGCGACCGGGTGCGGATCAAGGCTGGGGTGATGACCGGTGTTGAGGGGGTACTGATCCGGAAGAAGAATGAATTCCGCGTAGTACTCTCTCTGGATACGATTATGCAGAGCATAGCAGTTGAAGTTGACGCTGACGACCTCGAGCCAGCCGCCGTCGCTGCTTGCTGACGGGCGCGCACGATACTGGGGATCGATCATGACGTAGGGGTTCGCGCGGCACACGCTTCAGCTTCTCCATGTCGATGCCATCTAATAACAGCGATAAACGGCGCCACTTCGGTCGGACGCAAACCCTTCTTCCACTCGTAGAACTGCCACTCGCGTAATCCGCGATCACGACAGAACACAGCCACACTCCTGCCACTTGCTACCCGCTCTGCAACAAGACGTTGCGCTTCTTGTTCTCCGGAGAGAGGGAAGGGACCATGGAAACAAATCGTCAGCGAGTTTTCAGCCGGACGATCGACGGCATTCTCGCGTTCCTCCTTGTGGTGGCGGTGGTGGTGTGGGTGAACGAAGGCCATGCAGGGATGCGAGACATCACAACCTTTCTGCAGATGCGAGTGACTTTATTGAATGCGGCGTTTGCTGCGGCATTTTCATTCCTGTGGATGGAATCCTTTCTCGTGGTGGATTCTCTGGTCCGGCAGTCGCGTGGCTTCCTTCGCAAAATGTTGCTGACGGTGGCCGGCTGCCTGACGATGACAGCGGTCGTCGCCCTATACCTGATCGGGCGGAGATCCCCGGCGCCTTTGGGTTCGATTGTGGCCTGCTTTTTCATGATCTCGCTGGCGTGCCAGCTACTTCGGCTCGCCGCCTACGAGGCGGGGTGTATGGGCGGTTTGGGCGAACCGGAGAACATTATCATCCTGGGCACGGGACGGCGGGCGAGCAAGGCCTGGCGCGAGCTGCGTATCCGGCATGGGCGCGCGGTGCATCTGCTTGGGTTCGTGGATGATCGGGACCCGGAGCAGACGGCTCCCGATATCGCAAACCGTTACATCGGAGACGTTCGGCGCCTATCGCAATATCTGCTGGAAAACTCCGTCCAGTGGGTGATTGTTGCCACGCCGCTGCGAAGCCAGTACGACATGACGCAGGAGGCGATCGGGATCGCCGAGAATGCCGGCGTGCGGGTCAGCTGCATGTCAGATTGGTTTACGCTGCGTCATGGGCGGGAGGTGTTGGAGCGCGCAGAGATGTTCGTCGATCTGGTGCAGCCCGACGAACAACGGCGGCGTGCTGATCATTTCAAGCGATGCATCGATGTCACGCTGGCGGTCGCGGGGTTGGTGGCGCTGGCTCCCGTGTTCCTGTTCATTGCGGTTGCGATCAAGCTCACCAGCCGGGGACCGGTGTTTTATCGGCAGGAACGCTATGGCTATCACCGGCGGAAATTCCGCATCTGGAAATTCCGGAGCATGGTGCTAAACGCCGACCAGCTTATGCATGCACTGGAGAACCACAACGAAGCCGGAGGACCGATCTTCAAGATCAAGAATGATCCTCGTATCACGCGGGTGGGGCGGACTCTAAGAAGATTGTCGCTCGATGAGCTCCCGCAATTGTTCAACGTAATCGCCGGCGATATGTCCATGGTGGGGCCGCGGCCGATGAGTGTGCGGGATGTCTCCCGATTCTCCGATGCGCAGCTGATGCGCCGTTTCAGTGTGAGGCCGGGCATTACCGGACTATGGCAGGTTTCGGGGCGGAGCACGCTCAGCTTCGACAAATGGATTGCGCTGGATTTTCGCTACATCGATGAATGGTCGCTTGGGCTCGACATGAAGATCCTGGCTCGGACGCTCCCCGTGGTCGTCCGGCGCACGGGGGCGGTATAGGAGAGGAGCAGCGATGAAGATCGCCGTTGTGCACGATTACTTCACACAGCTTGGCGGGGCCGAGCAGGTGGCGATGCACTTATTTCACCTGATGCCGAACGCCGACCTTTTTGCCGCCGTATCACTGCCCGAGCAGATGCCAATCGGACTCCGGCACGTCCCAGTGAAGACCTCCTGGATGCAGCGGCTGCCGAATCTGGGCCGTTACTACCGAGAGTATTTTCTGCTGTACCCTTTCGGCATTGAGGCACTTGATCTCTCCGGCTACGACCTCATTGTGTCGAGTTCCTCGGGCTATGGCAAAGGAGTGCGGGCGCGACGGGATGCGCTTCATATCTGTTATTGCCATACGCCAATGCGCTGGGCATGGCGTTTCGGGCAGTACTCGGAACGGCAGGAGATGGGTGCTCTGAAACGCACGTGCCTTTCCATGCTGGCGGGCACCCTACGGCAATGGGACCTTGAGGCGTCACGGGAGCCGGATCACTTCATTGCCAATTCCAAGACCGTAGCTGAACGGATTCTGTGCACCTACGGCAGGCACGCCGAGGTGATTCATCCTCCGATCAACGTGGAGCGGTTTCGCCCCGCGCAGGAACAGCAGGGCCATTACCTGATCCTGTCCCGGCTGATCTCCTACAAACGGATCGACGTGGCGATTGAGGCATGCAACCGGCTCGGAAGAGAGCTGTTGATTATCGGCGAGGGCCCGGACCGGAGAAGGCTGGAAGCTATTGCGGGCAAGACGATCCGCTTTGCCGGCAGACTCCCGGACGCAGAGGTTGAATACTACGCTTCCCGCTGCCGCGCGCTGCTTTTTCCTGGAGAAGAGGATTTTGGCATGGTGCCGCTGGAAGTCGCGGCCGCGGGTCGACCGACCGTTGCATTTTACGGCGGAGGCGCCAGGGAGACCGTGATTGACGGCATGACGGGAGTGTTTTTCACGGATCCAACCCCGGAATCGCTGGCCGAAGCGGTCCTGCGGATAGAAGGAATGAGCTACTCGCAGGACGTGCTGGTACGGCACGCACAAAGCTTCAGCATTGAGGCATTTGAACACCGGTTCCGGTCGTTCCTGACCCGCGTCGGTGTGAAAATCGACCCGACGGAGCACGCCTCTCTGCCTGCCGCCGGTCCGCTCGAGCTTTCGTGTGCAGTGGGTACTCAAGCCTGATTCATCCACCCGTCGTCACGCGCATGAGTCAAATCCGCAGCGTCAGTCAGCCTTTCCCGCCGCTGGCGTGATCTGTCGCTTTCGTACGGTAAAAGAGAAACTATCAAGCGCTTTGCTTGAGTTAGAACTTATCCCGATTGTTCAGATCAAGCAATGGAACTTCAGTTGGTCATGATGGCAACACAGTATCGGCGCGGTTGACTATTATGCGATCGGCAGTTCAGGTCCTGGGGGACGGGATACTTACGGCAGGTCGCCCCACTTGAACTAAAGTTCCCTGTTCATTTGTGATGCAGGCAGGCTAGGATGCTCCTAAGCACGCGCATGGTGGCATGGTGGCATGGTGACACTGCACTCGCCAGACCGTCGTGTTCAGTCCCTCTTCGGCAAGTCCGGGTGATTGGGTTAACCCACGAACCTACGCGGCGAGCCCTGCACGGTACGGCAATCGCAGCCGGCGCTCGAAGGCCCGCAGGAGTAACACAGCACGACTCGAATGCAGCGACATGTCAAAAGAAACACTTTTGTAATCAGGGAAGCTACAAACAGGCTTGTCTCTCCCTTCCGACTCGGGATGCTGTCCTGAAGGGCAGTGTGCTAGAGCGACCATAGCCCTCCGCAGATGTCGTCGCGGACGAACAGCCGCACAGGTGTCTCACGGCATAGAGCTTTGATTATGATCATGAACATTCAACGTGTCATCGGGCAAGGGAAACAATTGCTGCTCCGTCAGTTTCCTTTTTGGAAGCTCTTCATGGTTACGTTTGCGGTTTCCTTCACCTGCGTCGTAGGCGTGGTGATGATCCTGCCCACAAAATACGAATCGAAGATGAAGATTCTGGTCAGCAACGCCCCCCAGGATCTCGTCATCAGCCCGAACGACGGTAAACTGTCCTCCGGCCTCCAGGACTTCGTTGAAAACCGGGTCAATTCCGAGATCCAGGTGATGACCAGCCACGACGTCCTCCGCGATGTGGTCTTGCGCTCCGGCCTCGCCCACGAACCAGGCACTATCTCCGCCGCCGGCCAGCCTTCTCCGTGGCACATGGAAACCGCCATCAACTCAATGGTCCGGCATCTCGACATTCAGCCCGTCAAGCATTCTGACGTCCTCTCGGTTCTCTACAAGGCGCGTAACCCGGAGCTGGCCACAGCCGTACTACGCAACCTGGCTGACTCTTACATGAGCATGCATAGCCGCGCCCACGCGAAGCCTGGGTCCTTCACATTCTTCGACGATCAGGCCAGAGCCTTCGCTGCCAAGCTGACCGAATCCGAAGCAGCGCTCCAGAAGTTCCGTGAGGGGCATCCTTTTGAGGATCCCAGCCAGCTTGCGCCGCTCACTCAGAAATCCCTCGAAATCGAAGTCAGTATGGATGAGGCCGCGGCTGAAGCATCGGACTCGGCCGCGCGCGTCCGCCGAGCTCGCCAGCAATTGGCTGCCATCGACCCGCGCATTGTCTCTCAGGTGCATAGCAGCCCGCAGGCAGCCCTTTCAGCCCAACTCACTGAGCACCTTGCGGAGCTTGAAAATCAGAAGACTCAGTTACTCACCAAGTTCCTTCCCAACGACCGTCTGGTCACACAGGTCCACACCGAAATCTCCGAGGTCCAGGCGCTGCTCGACAAGGCGTCGGCCAATCCCCTGATCGAAACCACGACTGACATTAATCAGATTCGAGAGGCGATCGAGAAGGACCTCCAGACGAATGTGACTGCGCTTGCCGGTCTCAGAGCCCGCCAGGAATCGCTGGCCGGCGCCCTCGGCGGTTATCGCAATCGCCTCGCCGCGGTGGCCGCTGCCTCCACGCAACACGATCAGCTCATCCGTACAGTTCAGGAATACCGGGACGACTACCTGATGTACTCAAAAGAGAGAGAAGAAGCGCGCATCGCTGCTTCGCTGGACCAGAACCATATAACCGATGTCGCCATTGTAGAAGCGCCTACCTTTGAGCCGCAGCCCGTATCGCCCAATGTCTGGATCGATGTCGCCATCGGTTTCCTGCTGTCGCTGATGCTCGCCTATCTCGCGGTGCGGCTCCGGAACATGATGAGCGAGCCTGCCAGGCAATCGCCGACCACGGCCATGGCAGCCGCCTAACCAGGCCATGCTGTATTTGGAGAAGCCATGACTCGTCTTTGCGTCGTTTTCATCCTTGCCATCTCGCAGCTCTTTGCTGCAGATACGACTTTACAGAGCCGCAACCAGGCCTATCGCCTCCAACCCAGTGACCAGCTTCAGCTCACGTATCGCTACACGCCCGAGTATAACCAGTCGCTCACCGTCCAGCCGGACGGTGTTGTCGTCGTCGAGCTCGTCGGGCCAGTTCATGTGGCTGGCCTCACCATCGAGCAGGCACAGGCGGCGCTCGTTGCCCGGCTATCCACCCGCCTCAATCAACCCGAGATATCCCTCCTGCTGAGCGACTTCGTGCGCCCTACCTACACAGTGCTTGGTGAGGTCGGGGCGCCGGGGCGTTTTGAACTGCGTGGAACAGTCACGACACTCGATGCGATGGCTGCAGCGGGTGGGCTGAAGAGCAGCGCGAAGCATTCCCAGGTAGTCCTGTTCCGCCGCGAAGCCGGTGACATGGCCAGCACTCACATCCTCGATCTCAAGAAGATGATGGATGTCCACCACCCGAACCTCCGCGAGGACATCGTCCTGAAGCCTGGCGACCTGCTGATTGTGCCGAAAAACCGGGTCAGCAAAATTGCCGATTACGTCCACTGGGTCAGTGTCGGAAGTTACGTTCCCATGTAGGCGATTTCCTCTGCAGGCACGATTTACTTCTGGCTCCTGACGGGCAAAAGAATTCATTCGGCGGAGAGTTGATCGATGAAAATCGTCTTCTACAACCATACCGGACAGATGAGCGGGGCCGAGACGATGCTCATGCTTGCGCTCGCGGGGCTCCCTCACCGCGGCTTCCGTGTGAGTCTGCTTTGTCCGGAGAATGGCCCTTTGCGGCAGGCTGCTCTGGACCAGGGGGTCGAGGTCCATTCCGCTCCAGCGATCCTTGTCCGGTTCACATCCAATCCCGCCACTTTCGTTCGTTATTGCCTTTCTATTCTCGCCAGCCTCCGCAGCCTGCGCCACGCCATCGCGTCCCAAGATCCGGATGTCGTGCACGCCAACACGGTCCGAGCCGGCATTACGGCAACGCTGGCCACTGTGGGAACACGGCTTCCCGTCGTATGGCACAACCACGACATGCTTCCTCACGCTCATCCCATCACAGTCGCGATTCGGCTCCTGGCTACTGCCTCGCGCCGCGTCCAGACCGTAGCCTGCAGCCGCGCGGCCGCCGATACCCTGCAGCCCTTCGGGCGCAGGCACAACCCCGTTGCCGTCGTGCATAACGTTCCCAGAGCCGACGTGCAAACCATGAGCGAAGAGGAGAAGGCCAAAAAGCGCGAAGAGCTCGGAGTGCCGGAAAGCGCTTTTGTCGTCTCATCAGTGGGGCAGATCACGCCGCGCAAGGGCCAGTATGAACTCATCCGCGCCTTCGCCGCGGCGCGGCTACACATCCCTGAGGCCATTCTGCTCGTCTGCGGCGCCCCGCTCTTCAATAATGATAAAGACGAGGAATACCTCGAGAAGCTGAAGCATCAGATCGATATCCTCGGGCTTCAGCAGTATGTCCGGCTTCTGGGCCAGCGGCGCGACGCGATCCAAATCATCGGCGCTTCCGATCTATACGTCCTAAGCTCGCTCCGCGAGCCCTACGCGCTTACCATCATCGAGGCCATGGCTGTTGGCACTCCCGTTCTGGCCACAGACTGCGGCGGCCCGCGCGAAATTATCCGCGACGGGATCGACGGGCAAATTGTAAAGCCGGGGGACGATCGCGCCATGTGCGAAGCCATCGTCCGGCTTGCCAACGATCCGGCCCGCCGCAGCCGCTACGCTGCCGTCGCGCTCTCCTTGAAAGACAGGTTGTCCCAGAGCGCTTACTTCGGGGCGTGGTGCGAAATTTACGGCAGAGTGGTGCCCTGCCATCCTTCATTCCCCTGCGGAGCTGGCCAATGACTGACGAACGCGCGACGATCCCCGTTCCGGCTCCCAGCCTGGTACCCAGACGTCCAAAGGGCATCGTGTTGCCCCTGGCGTTTTTCCTCGTCACTTCGCTGGTGCTTCTGCTCTTCGCACCATCTCTGGCCTCGCTTGCCATCCCTGCCTTTGGCTGGCTCGTAGCATGGGTTCTCTACCGCCGGTCTCCTCTTACATACGTTCAGTTCGTGTGGTGGCTGTTCTTTCTGGTGTGCTTTGCCCGTCGGCTGGGAGACCTCCGCAGCGCCTACTCCGAATCGAATCCCATGCTCGCTACGCCTTTGCTTGCTGCACTGGTCTGCGCTCCGGCCATCGTCCAGCGGCGCGAGATCTGGAAATCCCCTCTGGTTCTGCCGTTTCTCCTAGGTCTCGTCAGCAGCGTCTACGGCCTCGCTGTGGGCTGCATTAGCCTACCGGTCAAGACTCTGCCGGCCACTCTGCTTACCTGGTTTGCCCCTCCCATTTTCGGCTTCTTCATCCTCACGGAGTCAATCGCGGCGGAGAAGCGCGCTGCGCTCCTTAGGGTCCTCGGCCGCACGTTCACCCTGGGCACTCTGCTCATGGGCGCTTACGGTATCTATCAGTTCGTTGCGGCCCCGCCCTGGGATACTCTCTGGATGACCGGCTCGGAGATGAACTCCATCGGTTCGCCAGAGCCCTTCGCCATCCGCGTTTTCAGCACGATGAACGGGCCCGGGGCACTGGCCTACGCGCTTGTGGCCGGCCTTCTTCTCATCCTGCCCCGCAGCGGCATGCTGGCGGCCATCGCGGGCGTGCTGGGCTTTGCCGTCCTGTTGCTCTCGTCCGTCCGCGCCGCTTGGGCTGCCCTAGTCATCGCTCTCGTGCTCTTTTTCTTTCGTCAAAGGAGATGCTTTCTGCGCGTTCTGTTTGCCGGCGCCCTTGTGGCAGCAGCTTCGGTCGCCGTCCTCGTCTTGAGTCCCGCGCAAGAATCCATGCAGGATCGCTTCCGCTCCTTCACCGATCTGCAGGATGACACTAGCTATCAGCAGAGAACCGATGGCTATGCCGCACTGCTTCCCTATGCGATCGACTCCCCGTTCGGCAGCGGCCTCGGCACCATGGATGCAAAATTCCGTGACAGCACCGACCTTGGGACTCGCGACAGCGGCATCGGGGAAATCCTGCTTTCTCTGGGATGGATTGGTGGGTCGGTCTACTTCCTCGGTCTCGCCGCACTCGTCTTCCATGCATGGCCTCGCCTGCGACACGCGCCCGCGCAGGAGACCGCGGCGGCATGCATCAGTATCGCCCTACTTAGCCAGCTTCCCTTGGGAAGCGTCATGCTCGGAGTCACTGGCGTCGAAATCTGGAGCTTTGGAGCAATTGCGATTGCACAATTCGGGTCCATTGACTGGCCGTCGCGGAAAGGTAAGCAATGGCTTCCCGATCTGGCAGCAGCCTGAAGGACGTCCTGCACTCGACAGCCGGCCGCATCGGCTTCGTAGCTGTTAACTCGGTCACCGGCATGATCACTGCTCGTACCCTTCATTCCGCAGGCCGCGGGGAACTCGCCGCACTGGGCGTGTGGCCTAACTTTCTGGGTGGCCTGTTGACCTTTGGCCTGCCCAGCGCCCTGATCTTCTGGAGCCGCAGGCATCCGGACCAGCAGAGCAGCTTCCTATGGGCCGCACTCCCCCTCGCGCTGGTGGCCGGCGCCCTGGCAGCCGTCACCGGAATGCTCGGCATGCCCTACTGGCTCGCCCAATACTCTCCCTATGTCATCCACATGGCGCAGCTGTTCATGTTCAATGTGTTCATCGTGCTCATGATCGCCGTCGCCCGCGCCGCCTGCGAGTCGGAAGGAGATTTCCTCGCCTCCAGCGTTGCCCTCGTCATGCCTTCAGTGTTGGCTCTCTGCGGTCTGCTCGTTCTCTCTGTCTTGCACCGCCTGACGCCGGTCACGGGCGCGATCGCATACATCCTCAGCGGTGTTCCCGCCTGCTTTTTTCTCCTGTTGCGCCTCTGGCAATCCTTTCAGCGTCCTCCCTCGGACATTGTTAAGCGCTCGCGGCAACTCCTCGGGTACGGCATCCGCTCCTACGGTGTCGACATCTGCGGCACACTCTCCATCTATGCCGATCAGGCCATCGTCATCCAGCTGCTCAATCCTGAGGCCATGGGTACCTATGTCGTCGCCCTCAGTCTCTCCCGGGTTATTGGCGTCGTCCACCAGGGCGTCGCCGCTGTCCTGTTTCCGAAAGCGGTCGCGCTCAAACCTCATGACCTTATCGCGACAACTGGTCGCGCCGTCCGCATCAGCACCTTCTGCTCGTTCATCGCTGGCGTAGGAGTCGCCCTGTTTGGCCCGGCTCTGCTCTCCCTGTTTTATGGGCGGGAATACCGCGAAGCCACTGGAATGCTCGATGTGCTCATCCTTGAAATGATCGTTACAGGCGCAACTTTAGTATTGACTCGCCCCCACATGGCCATGGGGCGCCCCGGCGCCGTGACTATCCTTCAGTCCAGCGGCCTAGCCCTTTCCATCCCGCTTCTGCTGCTGCTCGTACCCCGGTTCGGTGTCATGGGCGCCAGCTACGCTTTGCTCGCCGCATCCACGCTGCGTTTTCTGCTCTGTCTAGCGAGCTTCCGGCTCGTCCTCAGAATTGGCATGCCCGGCCTCCGCCTCCGGTCCTCCGATTTCTCGGCTCTCGCCAACCGCGTGCTCAGCATGTCGAAACGAAATCCGGAAGCGGAACTCTGGGAGCCTAGCCATGCCGTCACACTCGCCTCAGGAGGTTCAGACGCGACCGATGAATATCTTCGTTTCCTTCCCTACCAATCCGCTGACGGACCACCTGCCCCACGGCGATGGTCTGGTGGCCTTTCATTTCATTCGCAGCATGGCCGAACGGGGCCATCAACTTCACGTAGCCACCACAAGAGCCAAGATCAGTAATCCGTTGCCTCCTAATGTCCATGTTTACGAAAAGGTTCACGCCCTGGACTGCTCCCAGCCAAGGACCCTCTCCTACCTACTCTGGTCCCAGAGTGTTCTCGCCCATGTGCGCCGCCGCAGGCAGATTGATCTGATCCATGAGCTCAATCCAGTGCGCTCCCTCTGCAGCCTGGCTTTTGCCGGTTCGAGTATTCCAGTCATACTTGGCCCGCACTCGTCGCGTTGGCCTGCTTCCACGGCACAACTGCGCCTGCCAGCGCGCATCTGCCAAGAGACGAAGGCGGTCTTCAAGGACATCATCGTCCGCCAGCAGCACCGCCGGGCCTGCGCAATTTTACTTTCCACTCCGGCGGCGCTCAACAACATTTCCCGCCCAGACGAGCTACCCGGCCGCATCTTTTTGCTTCCGCCGGGTCTTGATACCGACACCTTTTCCCCGGCCCCCTCTTCTGCGCAGTACCCTCCCACAGTTCTCTTTCTCGCGAATGTCCTGGCGCGGAAAGGCATATTCACTCTCCTCGAGGCTTTCCAGTTACTCACCCCGCGCCTGCCGAATGCAAGACTGCTTGTCGCAGGAGACGGCGGCGAGCTCGATGCCGCCAGGAATTTCGTTGCGGCGTCCCCGTGTGCTTCCCACGTCTCCTTCATCGGACGGGTGGACCGTCCCCAAGTTCCCGAGGTTATGCGCCAGTGCACCGTCTACTGCATGCCCTCACGCGGAGAGCCTTTCGGCATGACGGCAATCGAGGCCATGGCCTGCGGCAAGCCGCTCGTCGTAACTGATGTCGGCGGCCTCGGCCACATCGTCTCGGACCAGGGTGGACGCCGCGTTCCCGTCGACGATCCTCCCCGGCTTGCTTACGCTCTGGAAGAGCTTCTTTCTCAGCCCGAACTGTGTCGCCGGATGGGGGCCCACAACCGCCTTGAGGCGGAACGGACTTACGCATGGCCCATCGTCGCCCAGCGGCTCGAGGAGATTTATCGCACGGTGCTCGACCTCGCAGGGGGCATCGCCGCAGGGCAAGCAATGGCTGCTGGCGCCACAACCGCAAATGGAGGAACCCGGGCGCAGGAAGAACCGCTGTCGGCCTCTTGCATCCTGCAGAGCAACTTGCAGGAGAGACTCTTGTGAGCCACCGTCCCATCCGGATTCTTCATCTCCTCAACGCCATGGTCGGCGGCGGATGCGGCATCGTCAATGCTGCCCTCGACATCTTTTCCGGTCAGTTGAAGGAGCCCATCGAAATCGCAGTATGTGCCGACCATGGCGAAATGACGCACCTGCTCGATTGCCATGGCATCCGGCACTTCCGTCTCAATCAGCGGCGCAGCGCCACCAACCTGCTTCGCGCCGCGCTATCCTTCCGGAGGATTGTTGCAGAGTTTCAGCCCGACATTGTTCACACCCACATGGTCACCGGAACGCTTGTGGCCCGCGCCGCTCGCCTCGGCAGCCAATACGGTATCGTCGCCCACCTGCACAACGTCCATCAGCGGAGCGCGCGGCTCATGGCCATGGCTGACCGAGTCATTGCCGTCAGCGACGCGGTGGCGCACGATCTGATTCGCAACGGCGTTCACCCGCCAAAAATCCGCGTCGTGCACAACGGCATCCTCGGCAGCTTTCGTCTGTCTGATCCGGAAACAACGGAAGCGAAAGCCCTGATGCAGCCGGCCATCGTCACCGTCGCCGGCATGAATCATCGCAAGGGAATCTCCGAGCTCATTGCCGCTTTTGAAAAGGTCTGTGAGCGCCAGCCCGGTTGCCACTTGTATCTCGTTGGACGCGGCCCCAATCGCGCGGAATTCGAAGCCCGGGCCTCAGTGTCGCCCGTTTATGCGCAGATCCATTTCGAAGGTTTTCAGGCCGACCCCGTTCCCTACATGAAGGCTGCCTCCGTGTTTGTGCTTGCTTCCCGACGGGAATCCTTCGGTCTTGTCCTCACCGAGGCGCGCCGCTGCCGCTGCGCCATTGTGGCCACTTCTGTCGACGGCATCCCGGAGGCCATGGACGGAGGCCGGGCCGGCATTCTCGTCCCTCCGCAGGATCCCGATGCCCTTGCCGCAGGCTTGCTTCGCGCTCTCGAGAGCCCGGCACGGAATGACGCCCTGCGCACCCGGGCCAGCGAACACCTCGAGCCATTTCGCGTCGAGCGTGTCGCCACCCAGATCACTGAGGTCTATCGCGAACTTATCGGCTGCTCAGGCTGAGCGCTCAGTTGCTATTCCTGTCCCGCTTCCCCCGTCCCAAAACGATCCGAAATCCATCGGCTTATCCCCGGAGCACCAGACAATGGAGAGACCCTCATGAAAATCGGTGTCGTGATTTGTACCATCAACCGCCCGGACGTTCTCCATCAGACCGTCCTCTCTGTGCTACGGCAGGCCCTGCTGCCTGTCCAGATCGTAATCTCCAGTCCCGGCACCGAGCATGTCCGAAAGGAGACCCTGGACTTGCCTGGCGTCGACTCGATCTTCTCACCTTCAGGCTCGGCCATACAGCGCAACGCCTCTCTCGTCAGAATCCGACCGGATGTCGATCTAGTCGCGTTCCTGGATGATGACATTCAGCTCTCTCGCTTTTATTTTGCGGAGATGGCGCGCCTCTTTCTGGATCAGCCTGAACTGCTGATCGCCTCCGGCCGCTTGCTCCACGACGGCGGCCGCGGCTCGCGCATCGAAACTGAGCGCGCCCGACAAATGTGCGAGGAGTTCGATCGCAGCCATGATCCCCACGCCCCAATTGGCTGGCGCATTACCGACTCCGGGTATGGCTGCAATATGTGCGTGCGCTACGAGGCGCTCGGGGACTGCCGCTTCGATGAAAACCTGCCGCTCTACGCATGGTTGGAGGATCGGGACTTCTCGTTCCGGCTCACGAAGGGAAAATTTCCCCCCGTTGAGTTTTACAACGCAGCCGGCGTTCACCTCGGCTCGCGATCCGGTCGCGTTTCCGGCGTCCGTCTCGGCTTCTCAACCGTGGTGAACCCTATTTACCTCAGGCGAAAATCGCAGACGTTCACGATGCAGTACATCGTCGTTCACTACTGGCTGCGATGCTTCATCGGCAATCTCATCGGCGTTATCACCGGAGATAAGGAGTACGACCGGTGGGGCCTGCTCAAGGGCAATCTTCTCGGCTACTGGCACCTGCTTCACGGCAGGTGCAACCCGGGATACATCCTCCAGCTCTGAGGGCTGCCTCAGGCAGAATGGTTGAGCACCGCTCCGAATTCTGCTGTTGTGCAGTTCCGGATCGGCCATCCTCTCACAGAGGCCGGGTCCCCGGCGACCCGGGGGAGACAGTAACCATGACGTCCCTTCTTCTTCTTCTGCTGCTTGCGCTCGCCCAGCACCCCGGCAACCCTGTCCATGGGCCAGAACCGGGCGCGCCCCCAGGTGACTGGGCTCCCCTAACCGGCGTGCCCGGACTTCGTTTTCGATGGTCACTGCCCATGGCCAACAGCTGCACCCTCGAAATAGCAGATCCGGCCGGCTCCGGTCCGGTTCGCCTGCATCTTAGTGTGCGGGTGTACATCACCCGCCCGGTTTCCATGGCGTCGTCCAATGACGATTCCCCGATGCGCATTCAGCCCACTCGTATTCCCCCGCGAGAAGAGGAGCGCGCTCTCGCCATGCAACTCCTCCGGATGGGGTTTGAGACCCGAACCATCCACAACTGCTATGGGATCGTTCGCGTACGCGCCATCAACGCGGGCGATCACCCTGTTCCCGCCCCGGCTGCGGATACCGCCAGCCCAGAGGACAGTCGGCGATGAAGGCCTCAGCCAGCGCGGGCGGCCCTCGCGCGATCAACTTTTCCCAGGAGGAAAATGCCAATGCATGAACCAATCTCCGTGCTGTTCTGCTCCAATCGAACATACTGCGAGCCGATGGCTACCGCCATCACATCGCTGCTGAAGAGCAATCCTTGCCATTGGTTTCGAATTTTCATCATGCTCAGCGAACCTGCGGAGAAAGAAAGGCGCTATCTCACTGCCACAGTCCATCGATTCTCGAACGCGGAGTTCACGTTCATCGACTTCAAGTGCGATGCGATCAGGTATTTTCCAACCAGCGATCACATCCCCATCGAGGCCTACTTCCGCTACTTCCTAGATCAGTTCCTTCCCTCTGATGTGGAGAAGGTTCTCTACCTCGATTGCGATCTCATCGTGCGCTCGGACATCGAGGAACTCTGGAGAACACCGCTCGAAGGGCACGTCCTCGCCGCAGTCCCCGATCAGTTCAGTGATAATCTCCAGGCCATCGGCTTCCGCGAAGATGAGCCCTATTTCAATAGCGGCGTGCTGCTGTTTAACGTGTGCCGCTGGCGCGAGGTCAACCAGACGAAGCACCTCCTCGCCTACATCGACGCCAATGGGTCCGTGCTCCGCTATCACGACCAGGACGCCATCAACGTAGTGCTCCGGGGGGAGATTGTGCCGCTGCACCCCACGTGGAATTTCACGCCTCGGCATGCCGAAAGCGGGCCCGGAATCTTAGGCCTCTCGATGGGCGCATTCATCCGTTTGCGCAATGACCCCACGATCATTCACTTCACCGGCATCAAGCCCTGGCGTCCGAACTGCGAGCCACACTACAAGGAGCACTATCTTCATTACCGCTCGCTCACGCCCTGGGGTTCTGACGAAGGCGTCCTGCCGACCCAAACTTCTACACCGGTGCCAAGATCGCGCGCCCAGGTACTGACGCAGAAGTTCAAATGGCAATTTCCCCGCGTGACAATGCTTCTCCGGCGCCTTTCCGGCGCCGGGGATCCGATGATCAGAAAAAGCATTATGCGTGGGGGCGCAGCGTGACGGATAGGATCACTCCTGGGCGCCGGCTGGCGGGATTACATGGCCCATCGGACCTCTATACCCGGTGGATTCTCCAGCGCGTGCTCTCCTCCGATTTCACGCACTCGGTGCGCGACAGCTACGCCTTCGACAAGATTCAGGTTGCCGGCCGTCGCGTGGTGAATACGGCTTGCCCCACAATGTGGAGTTTGACCGATTCGCACTGCCAGACAATCCCGCGCCGTAAAGCCAAGGTCGCTGTGACCACCCTTACCTTCTATCGGCCCGATCCACAAATGGATGGCAAAATGCTCTGCTTTCTCAAAGACAACTACACAAAGGTCTACTTCTGGGTACAGCAGAGCGAGAACGAGACGTATTTTCGTAGCCTTGGGGTCTCGGGCATCTGCACTATCGGACGCAATCCCGCGTCCTTCGACGCGGTGCTCGACAACGAGGATTACGACTTCATCGGCACTCGCCTCCATGGAGGCATACGCGCCCTGCAAAAGGGAAGGCGAAGTCTCATCATCGGCATCGACAATCGTGCCGCAGAAATCGGAAGAGATACTGGTCTGCCTGTCATCGACCGCAAGGACTGCGAGCGAGTTTCTGACTGGATCCATGGCGGTGCCCCCACCACGATCGCCTTGCCTCACCGGCAGATTGCCGCCTGGAAGGCACAATTCACTGGGGCCGCATAGGCCTGATGCGAGACGCGGAACTCAACTTCACTTCCGCCACAGGAAATTATGCTGAAACGCCTTCAGGTACTCTGCGCAATCGGGTTCCTCACCATACCGCTCTTTGCGCAGCAGGGCGCCGCGTCCGCCGCGGACTTTGTCGATTCTGTAGGCGTCAACACTCACTTTAGTTACACCGATACCACCTACTACCGGCGTCCAGAGGCAATCATCTCGGCTCTTCAGAACCTTGGTGTCCATCACATACGCGATGGCCTGGCCTACTCCTGGGTCCCGCCTCGTCTCTATTCGATCTACGCACTACTGCCCCCGGCAGCCATCCACCCAGATCTCGTCACACCAAATCCAAAGGCGGGCGGTCCAACCGCCGAAACGCTGGAGGGATTGTTAGTCCACTATCCGGGCGTCGACGCAATTGAGGCACCCAACGAATACGACCAAACCAAAAATCCCGACTGGGCCGCCGATCTGCGCGCCTACCTTCCCACGCTCATTCAGGTCAGCCAGCACCAGAAGATCGCCTTGATCGGTCCGTCGCTCACCATGCCCGGCTCGTATCCAGCGCTGGGCAATATCGCTCGGTTCGAAGACTTCTCCAATCTCC
Organism: Granulicella sp.; assembly: GCA_035568455.1. Lineage (GTDB taxonomy): Bacteria > Acidobacteriota > Terriglobia > Terriglobales > Acidobacteriaceae > Edaphobacter. The sequence continues at coordinate 10,366 of DATMOB010000105.1, read as the reverse complement.
ACGTCTACTGGGGCGGCCGAAACCCTGAACACTACGGCTGGGGCGGCCCGAACGCAGAGCATCACCGCTATGGCTCCTTCGCCTATAACCTCGACAGCATCTCCATCACCAGCCCCGCCAAGCCCGCCATGATCACCGAGACCGGATATGTCGTCGCCGACACACCAAGACAAAACGTCATCCCACCCCAGGTGGCGGCTGTTTATATGCCCCGCCTCCTGCTACACGCCTGGAGTCTCGGCATCCGGCGGACCTACATCTACGAGCTCATCGACGAGCCTTCCTCGCCCCGCGGCTTTGGCCTTCTCAATGACGACCTCTCACCACGGCCCGCCTATACAGCCGTCGCTTCACTCATGCGGCTGCTTTCTGACACGTCTCGCCTGCCCGCTCCGGGCCAACTTCAATGGACGTGGCAGGGGGACTCGGCGGGCATTGAAACCACGCTTCTCGAAAAACACGACGGCTCCTTCTGGCTTGCTGCTTGGTTAACGGCTACCATCTACGAGGTGGACGGTATGAGTGCCACTCCCGTTCCGTCGCGCCCTATAACCTTGAATGTGGGCAATGGCAGGCGCATTCGCGCAAGCTGGGCATTCGACGACCTCGGCCAAACCAACTATACGGTGATCGATCGAGCCACCGCCTCGGTTCGGGTGGCCAGCGCCGTCACCATATTCGAAATCCGCTGATCTCCGCGCATGAGTCGCGAGCAGCCTATGTCGATCCCGGCGTATCAGAAGATGATCCGATCCATTGCCGGTGCTGCCTCAGAGCTTGCGAACCTGCATGGCCACATGCATGCACTTGACGAGACCATTCATGAAAAACAAACAGAAGCTGACCACTACCGTCTTCATCGCAACCTACCGAAGACCTCGCGACCTTGAACGCTGTCTTCGCGCCCTCGAGCGTCAGAGCCGGCTGCCGGACCAGGTCATCCTCGTCGTGCGCAACGATGATGACGAGACCCACGCTCTGTTGAAGGCTTGGAGGTTCGAGCTCCCGATCCAGGTGCTGGGGGTTAGTGTCCCCGGTCTTATTGCTGCGAGGAATGTCTGCCTCGACGCGCTCGACACCGATCTCGTCTCCATGATCGATGACGACTCCGCGCCCCATCCGGACTGGCTGGAGCGTATCGAGCGCCACTTCCTTGATGATGTGCGACTGGGGGGGCTCGGAGGCCGTTCCCGACTCGCCACCAAACCGGAATGGGACACAGTCTGCCGGCCGGTTGTCGGCAAGATCTGCTATTTCGGCCATCTAATTGGGAATCATCACTGCGGCTTCGGACCGGCGCGCGATGTCGACACTCTGATCGGGGTCAATATGAGTTTTCGCAGCAAAGCGATCGCGGGGCTGCGCTTCGATACCCGCCTGCGTGGGCGCGGAGCACAGCCCAATGAAGACATCGCTTTTTGCCTGGCTGTCCGTCGGCAGGGCTGGCGACTGATCTATGACCCGCAGGTAATGGTTGACCATTACGAAGGTACTCGCGAAGAGCCGCGTCATTATGCCGCCATGCTCCCGGTCACGGATGCGAAGGCCTTTGGGGATGTGACGTACAACTGGGTTGTCGCCATATATGAAGAGTTTTCGCCCCTGCGCCACGTGGTCTACATGCTCTGGCAGTCTCTGGTGGGTACCAGACTCCGACCCGGCCTTGTGCAGGCTATTCGTTTCACTCCGAAGCTTGGAGGTGCTTCATGGCAGCGGTTCCGCATTACTCAAACCGCCATGCTGGAAGCCTATCGGGACCTCATCGGAAAGGCTCATAGGCGCAGTCCAGCGGACCGTAACAACTCGAATTCAGAACTGGGCCATTAAGTCGGCTCAAATGGGCTTGTTGCCAGTTAGGGAGAAAGCAATGCGAACCTTCGCTAAGCACTCTGACTGTGATTCACATCACATCGCAAGCTTTGATGGAATCAGAGGAGTTGCTGTCCTCGCGGTGCTCATCGGGCATGCCGGCTACTTCAACAATGGGTGGGTGGGCGTCGATCCGTCTCTGGGCCGACCAATTTCGAGATTGCTTGCTTTAGGCATCAACGACGCAGGCATAACATCTCGCGATGGCCCGCAAATCACGATAAACGTGCTTTCTCCGCAGAACGAGCTGCACCAAGCAGCGTTGGCAAGGCGACGTAACGCCGTGTAGCCGTCGCCGGTTTTCGGATTGCAGCCAATGCCACATTTTCATCCCCAACCAGAACGACTTGCTGCACTCCTCTTGTTACCGCCGTATAAATCAACGACTGATCAAGTAATCGCGTTTCCGTGACGGGCACAATGACCCGAGTGAATTGGCTTCCCTGAGCTTTCTGAACCGTAATAGAGTACGAATGAACCAAAGCCTGCATCTGTCGCGTTGTCAGCTTGTGTACGACGCCGTCAAAGTCGACGACGCAACATGCATCATCGATCTCCGCCACAGGCAGCGCGGCTGCTATCGTCCTAGGTGAGCCGTTCCTTAGACCTAGTGAATAGTCGCTCTCAGTGAACATCACCAAGTCGCCCACGTTGAATGGCATGCCATCAAGGGTCCTGGCCGCGCTGTCTTGGTCGAAACAATAGTGCCTTCGAACCAGTCAACCTGCGCTTCCTGGCCCAACTCATAGCTCTGCGGCACGAACACCTCCCGCCCGCTGAGCCCCAGCTCCCGCTTCCGTTCTTGCACATAGCGCCGCACCGTCGCTTCCCCTATGGGGTAGTGCGGATGCTCGTTGCGTAGCCGCATCCAGATCCGATGTGCCGTATGCCGCTGCTTGCGCGGCGCCTGAAGGTCCGAGGCCAGCATCTGGTCGATGTGCTCCTTCACCGGACCCAGCCGCGGCGCCTCTCGTACCACCGGTTTTCGCTCGGGAGGAATCGCGCTCGCTAGCGCCTGACGCACCATCCGCCGGTGCACGCCATGCTTCTTCGATAGTCCCTGGATCGTCTCTCCGGCCGCGTGCCCCCGCCGGATCACCTCAAATAGTTCCACCTTATACCTCCTGTCCATCCCCGGATCGTTACATCCGGGCTTGTACAGGTGGGCCAATTTAGACGAGCGAACTCAGCTGCCAGCCATATTGCTAATCCGAAACCTTGATGAGGCGTCGAAAGCAGGTTGAATTGCGATTTCTGCCAGCAGTTCGTAGGCTAGCTCGTTCTAAAGCAGGAATGTCCGCAACAATGCAGTGGGCAGCCCTGCGTTTCGCTGCCAAGCTAGGCCTTCCCGAGCCGGCTGTATGGCGCGTTCGTCCGCGTCAAGTGTTCCATCCTCTTCAGGCACGATTGCGTGGAAGCAGCGACCCGCAGGTCTTTGATCAGATATTCATTCTTGAAGAGTACTCATGCCTACGGGAGTTGAACGAGCCATCTCTCGTGCTGGAACTGGGAGCTAACGTCGGGTTCAGTGCGGCATACTTTTTGAGTGTTTTCCCGAAAGCGCGCATCGTGGCGGTCGAACCGGATGAGCGTAATTTGGCGATCTGCAAAGCTAACCTCTTGCCCTACGGAGACAGGGTGCTGCTCCTGCATGGTGCGGCGTGGTCGAGGACCGCAACGCTTCGATTGTTGAGGGGAGCTTTCGGGGACGGTCGTGAGTGGGCTACTCAGGTCGGAGAATTGAGCGAGGAAGAGCGAACATCCGTGGGCGTTCAAGCATGGGATGTCGGAAGCCTCATCGACATGAGTGGGGGCATCTCGGTGGACCTCCTAAAGGTTGACATCGAACGAGCTGAACTATTGGTTTTCGGGGAATCTGCTAGTTCCTGGCTGCACAGAGTCCGCAACATTTGTATCGAGCTCCACGGCGAGGACTGTGAGGAAGTGTTTTTCGCCGCGCTGAAAGATTTCGATTATGAATTGGGACATTCCGGTGAATTGACCATCTGTCGGAACTTGCGCCCCAGGAACGGACAGAACTCCAGAACCGTCTAAAAAAAGCCCTGCATGGTCAGCAGGTAGCGCCATATAAGATCGACGTCGAAGACCTCCAAGATCTCGAAGTTCTCCGTAACATGAAACAATTGAGTCTGGACGAGTTGTTGTTCTGGTTTTTGCTCGCAAAACGTCACAAGCTGTGCTCACCGATGACCGCGGTGCGCAGAAGCTGGGGCTGACGATTCTGGCAGAGGCGAATGTGCAGAACACGCCACACCTCTACGCGTGGTTGTACTTCACTTCGCCGCTCGGGGACGGAGATCTCGAAGGATGGCAAATCAGAGGCCTCTGGCTGAGCCACGCGTTGATTCGCAGTCCTTGTTTCTAGGAATCAGAAGCATGGCTGCGCGCAGCTACTAATTCTGGGACCCGTATCCGGAATCAGCTTGACGACATGGACCGCCCGATCTGACCCCTCCCACAACCCTCGACAACGCTGCTCCGTCTCCATCGCCGCCAACGAAAACAGTGACTTGTTTCTGATCCTCTGTGGTGACGAACAAATTTGGGTAGTACAGCGGCATCCCGGATGCGCTATCGACAGAGTAGGCAATAACGGTCAACCTCACGTTCGCCGGAAACCGCAAAATTTACACTACCCCTAAGCTTAAAACTGAACAACCGCCCTAGAATCAGGGCGGCTTCGCTAAACTTTACAGTTTTGGTCGCAGGTACGTCTCAGAACGGTTATATGGAACTGAGACTGCAATCGGCGACCGAGTGAGTGAGTTAAATGGTACATAATTCGCCATGATAGAAAAACTCAAACGGGTTACGGGGGCTCACATGTAAAGACTTGCGTAAAGTTTATCCAAAAACTGCGCCTCTATGTCAAACTTCTATTGGCGATGAGCGTGAGTCCTCCGCACGGCTCGAAGAGCGTTCCTCCAGCCCTCCCCACCCGCAGATAGGCATGATGGGCTGTGGTGCAAATAGCCAGAATGGGCCAGATGGTGGGAGGTGAAGCGGGTCTTCGGGCTCTTACGCGGCAAGCACGGCATTCCAGATCGCGGGCGCGGCTTGACCTTTGAGCTGCAGTTGATTCAAGGCGAATTGATCTTTGTGAATACGGCGGAGCAGTTCTACGCCAGCGATCGTGATAGCGACAGATTCGAAGTTCTTGAAGCCAAGCATAGCCCGGGTTCTCGACTTGACGCCGCGGTGATCCTGCTCGATCAGGTTGTTCAGATACTTTGAAGAGCGCACCACGGTTCGTTTCGGCAGTAGACCGTCCGTGCGCATCTCGCGGACAGCTCGATGCGAAGCCGCATAGCCGTCAAGGGTGATCGTAGTGGAGATCGCCCCTCATGTCTGAAGGCCTTCTTGAAGAAGGCCTTCGTTGCGGCTACATCGCGTGTCCGGCTGAGCCTGAAGTCGATCGTCTGTCCAGCCTTGTCCACCGCTCGATATAGGTAGGTCCAGTGGCCGCGTACCTTGATATAGCTCTCATCGACTCTCCACGAGCGGCCGGCGGTCCGACCAAAGTGGTTCCAACGCTTAACGAACTCTGGGGTATATCTCCTGACCCAGCGCAGGATGGTCGTATGGGCCAGATTGAGTCCGCGCTCGGCCATCATTTCGACCAGATCCCGGAAGCTCAGCTTGCAGCGCAGATACCAGCGTACGCACAGGATGATCACCACACGATCGAAGTGCCGCCCTGCAAACAACTCCTCAAGGCTGCTCAGCTTACTCACCACCCCTCCTCAGCTTCCAGAAAGACCACTGTACCCGATGGGCCTTGCTATTTGCACCAAGAGCCGTCGAGCGCTCCTTCGCCTGGCTCGAGAAGTGCCGACGACTCTGATAAAACTGCGAGCGGAAGCTCAACACCAGCCTCCAGTTCGTCCACCTCGCCTTCCTGGTCCTCCTCCTCAGAAGATCATGAACAGGTTCTGAGTGCCATTGGTAGCAGGAGCAAGAAGAGCTTTCAGCCAAGCAAACATCGTCTTTCGATTCTATGGTAAGGCAACCCGCCCTGGACGATGCTCTTCTTTAGACTGGAGATGGTTGGGGCGCTTCTTCTCCCCGCGCCCATACAGCCTCGTGGGAAACGGAAGAGGATTCAAGGTTGACATCTCGGCATTGCATGAACAAGTCCCACGATCCAATAGCGAAAATTCCAACCAGCACAACGCACTCGGTATGCTTCCATACGTTATAGGAAAGTCCACTTATCGCGACAATACCGTTGACGGCCGCAAATAAGACAGACATTCCAAGAATCCTTTGGGTAGGCCTATTGGAACGGCCAAGGAAGCGCCAGGCAATCAATGCCATTGGAATTGCTATGGGAGCTACATCGTATTCCATGATGCGTGGGAGCAGAAGAGCTACGCCAACAAACAGGACTGGGGCCCATTGCGCCCAGGAAATATAACCGCACAGGAACTTCCGCGAAAGGTACAGCAGAGTTGCAAATATCAAGGACGCATAGAAAGCGTAGAAAGTCGCGCTCGTTATCTGGTAGGGAATAACATAGTACAGCGCATCGGCGAGCTGACCGGCAGGACTTAGGCCGAAATCATGGTTGAAGGCAAGCCGCAGATTGATCGCTTCTAAGTAATTATTGAACTCAGACGGCCACAGAAAGTGCTGTATTGCGAAAAGGATAATACCGACCACTCCTGTGATACAAGTAGAGAGCCATTGCTTCCTGGCCGAGAGGATGGGGATCAAAAGAAAAATGAGCCATGGGGCCTTGCAACAGGAAGCAGTGATGGTCGCAATATAAAAGCATTGCCAGTTCCCGGTCCGCCATCCCCATCTCGTCGCTGCGAAGATAAGTCCATAGAAAACGATAGCGACATTTCCGCTGAACAAAGTATCAATGTGCACAAGTCCAGGGAAGAACACGGAAGCCGGGGCAAGAAGTGAGAATAGCTTGCGTTCATCTTGTTTCACCCACTGCATCCCAACCCATATCACGATGAGAACGCAAGCGCCGTAAGCCAGCCAATATAAATTGGCTACCGTGCCGAGCGGAAATATGGTGACGATTCTCAGTAAGGGAAGAGTAATAGGGCCGTAAACGTAGGTATACGGCTGCGAATGATCCGGATGGAGCGTGGGTTGACTATGAAATAAATGCTGGAGGGAGTTCCCATCGGCATAGGGATCATGCCCGGCCATCAGCGACCGTACAGCAGTTTCGTAGACCCGCAAATCCCACCCAACGACATAGGAGGGCATGACGCTCCAGATAGCAACTGCGGTAAGTGCCAGAATCCAGAATAGACGCGAAACTGTTCGATAACCAGTAAAGCAATACGTCATTGGACGTGGATCCAGTCAATCCTTGAAACGATCGCGCAACGTCACAAATTTAGGTCTAGCGCAGTTTGTCTTTCGTTTTTATTAACGCACATGATAATGTCCTTGTTCATGCGTGAAGAGCGTGTTGCATCGCTTGTCTTGCATGACCTGCACAACCACCGATATCGAGTAGTGCAGTTCGATTACCTCATCGAACAGGAAAATAATTCGGAGCGGTGGAATCCGGCGATCGTGGCCGCGATCGAAGGCGAACTATGTACCAGAGCTGGTGAACGAGGATGGGGAGATCTACGTTCCGAAAGATCCGCCACCGAAGGCTTCGATTCCGAAGGGAAAACACAGAGATGCTTTCTAAGCATCTGGACTCGCCTCGTTCTTGCTGGAGGTCTTTAGCTGTTTCTTTTACACCGCAGCGTATGTGCCATTTTGCAAGGTTTCTATCTCCACTCTTTCCAACCATTCATCATGCGAATTGCTTAGCTTGAGCAAACTCCAGCATCCAACGGCAAAACAAAACACGAGGAAGGGAGCTTCGGCTAATTTCCAGAGGCCCCAGCTTCGAAGCGCGATGCAGTTGGTGATTACAAAGACAATGCCAAACCAGAGCGCACGTTGAAAGGGCGTATTGAAGGTCGAAAGGAAACGCCAAACGATGAGCGCAAGCGGAATGGTAATAGCGGCGACGTCGTACTCAATGATACGTGGGTTAAGCAGGATGACTCCTACTAAGAGGACCGGCATCCATTGCTGGAGTGGGAAGTAACCCGCAAAGAATCGCTTGGAAAAATAGATCAATAAGGAAAAAACAGGGATCGCGTAGCCAAGATAGAACACAAGTCCAGCGGGAAAATAAGGCATGTCATGGTCTAGTAGAAACCCGCTGAACAAACCGGCGGGACTGCAGCCAAAGTCATGGTTGAAGCTGAACTGAAGGTCGATAGCTTGCAGATAGTGCGGGAACAGATCGGGCCAAATAATGGGAGTGACTGTGAACAGGGAGATGCCAATAATGCTGGCGATAGCGGTTGGAATCCACTGTTTGCGAGCTGAAAGAAGAGGGATGACCGCGAGACTCAAGAGCGGAGCTTTGATGCAGGAGGCAACGAGCACGGCGAGATAAAACCAGATCCAGGTATTTCGCCTCCAGCCAATCACTGCTGCAAGGAGAACCGTTCCATATAGGATGTATGCAATGTTTCCACCCAGAACGATACCATTGGCGAGAAGTCCGGGGAAAAATACGGTGATGGGGGCAAGATAGAGAAATAAACGTCGTTCGTTCTCTTCGACCGCGCGCATGACAACCCAAATTTCAGCTAGCGCTCCTACGACAAAGATGCTCCAGTAAATGGAACCGCTGAGCCATACGGGGAAGGCGGTAATGACACGCAGGATGGGGATGGTGACAGGCGAGTAGACGTAGCTGAAAGGCGGATCTCCAGCGGGATGGACGGTCTGGTTGTAATAGAGCTTTTGCCTTGCGATGCCATCGAGGTACGGGTCATGACCGGCGGCCAAGGAACGGATGGCATTGCGGTATACGGCTACGTCCCAGGCGTGCGGACTAAGCGATATCAAGATGCTAACGGCTGCAAGGATGAGCAGCCAAAGGATGACAACTGGAGCTGGAAGTAGAAAGGATCGGCTTCTGCTTTGAGCCTGGATACTGTCGATCAACGTCGGGGCCCTCAATATTAATACGAAAACGTTCGGGCTATGTTCCCGAGTGATTGGAAGTTTCTGCAATTACCAGATGACAACGCTACTGATTGAGAGGTTCCAGATTCATTTTCTACAGGTAAAGGAAAAACGACAACGGAGGAGGCATCCCATGGGTCCTCTTCTCGAAATCGTTGCCGGGCAGCTCGACATACCGACAGATGCATGGGAGGAACTGCACACAATCGGCATCGACCTCGCCGATCTCGTCAGGCTCATCGCCGATTTGGAACACCGGAAGGTCTGATCGCGGCACGGCAGGAGGAACTGTCCGCGCGAGCACGGGATCGCGGATCTCGCCCAGGTGGAGCCGGTGCATGTGGCGGCGTTTGTCGAGGACCCGCGGCTCATCCCTAGTTCTGATCTTTCACTGTGGGCGTAATCTTATGGAAGAGGAACTCTTGTGCTAACGCTTCGGCGATGCGTCCGCCCGTGCTGACCAGAGCGCCAGTGAAGACGAGACTCGCGCCGCGATTCGATGGCGGGAAGTACAGGTTCGAGATAGCGCCTGAGGCCAGATCGCCGCCGATGCTTGAGTAGTTGAACTGCCATTGGCCGTTATCTCCCTTGGCAACGAACGGGGCGGAGATAGCGTGGAATGCGCGAGACCTTTTCGTGCCCGTGCCCTGATAGAAGTAGCGCGGATCTTGGTGCAGTAACGAAGGCAGGATCGCGCCACCGATCATGATGGCGGTGAACCCGTCTGTATAGGTTGCACCGAACCGCTGGCCGTAGCCTTTCAGGCCCTGAACGTAGTTCGGGGTGCCCGCCGCCTGATAGATGCCGGCGAGTAGAGCAACACCGCCGATCGTGACCGGATCAGTCGCTGCTTTCAAAGCGAGTTGATACTTCATTTTCGTCGTAAGGGGCATCGGGTTTTTGTCGTAGTTGACATAGAAGTTGGGAATGACGCCCAGTAGTCGCTGTTTCTCTTCGGCTTTTACCTGCTGCAGAGCGAGTTGTTCAGGCATGATCGCATCCACTGTGGTATCAACGTCCGCGAGCGGGAGATGTATCTCCGTCATGTCCATGAACTGCCCCGGCGTGAGGATGATCGCGGGCGATGTCCAGTCTGCAAATCCCTTTTTGTTGACTTTGATCTTAAGAGAGGCCGCTGGCCGAAGATCGTTCAATGTAAAGAAGCCGTTCTCGTTCGCTGTAACCGTACGGTGATCGCTGGGAGCAGGCCCGTCGATACTGACGGTGGCTCCGGGGACCACTTCGCCATCGACATCCTCTACAGTGCCGGTGATGCTTCCGGACTGGGGCTCCGGTGCAGAGATCTGTTGGCCTAACAAATGGATCGTCGAGAGACAGCCGAGGAGAATACAAAAGGCAAACTTGATGCGCATACTTGAAATAGGTCCTAGACATCAGATGGTGCAGTGAACGCAACGACTCGCATCGCCAGCACTATCTTTCGTGAACGCTATCTGAACCACAT
>DATMOB010000104.1:0-57627 GCA_035568455.1 Granulicella sp. | reverse complement strand
AAACCAAATTTCGCATCATCTCACGACTGGCACGTTCAACTATGTTGTCAAAGATCCAAACCAACACTCGCCTAAGCGGGCGGCTCTTGGATCAAGGACTAAATCGGGCAAAGCCACGACTCGTGTCCTCGAACTTGTAATGCGCTGGTTTTCGTCTGGGTGGTGCCGCTTACCCTCTCTTGCCTCTAACTTCAAGAGGCCCGGCGTAACTTCAACCGTTCGGGGCAGCTCAGCAGCTTGCGACGTCTTGCGCGAACTTTCTAAGAGTATCGAACTTCGAAGCTCTTGTCAACCGGCTGTTTATCTTTTTTTTCTCGCCGCCGACTTCAATCTTCCATCCTCCCAAAGGAGATGGATACGACTCAGAAGCCAGCAGCTCAACAAAAAGCAGCGGATCACCCATTCACACAGCGCAAAAAACTCAAAATACCGTAACGACCCAAAAGGCCGCGGAGCACTCAGCTCCTAACTACAGAAGACGCAAGCGCTTCTGTTTCCCTTCAACTGCAGTAGCTTGGGTTTGGATTCGGTCCGCCCTATGCCCCAGGCTGCCAACCGCGATCAAACTCTTGGACTGCGCTCCGTCATACCTATTGTGTCAGCATCCGTAAAGCAACAACCTGGAAGCCATCAGCAAGGCGCGAAGCAGTGTTTCTCTTACTCACCAACCTTATCAGGAATCTCATGCGTTTGCAAGCTTGAGCAAACCGTTCAGGAAACCCCGTAAGTCGATGCATCGCTTAGCTTTGTCTCTCTGCTCTTTACTTCCTTGCAGCGACTTCGCTCGTTGCGACTTCCTGAGAATAGCAACCCTCCCCCTGCGCTGCAACCCAAAATTGTTGAAAAGCTGTGCACTTCGGCAGGATATCCTTGCAATCCCCAATGAAGACGCGGCGAATCGCAATCGTAAGTTTCCTCAACCTGCTCCGTTTCCGCCTGCCCATCACCCTGATTGCCCGCGCGCTCATCCTCCGCGACCGCATTCTGAGCGCTGACGCACGCCCTAGCTTCTCCTGTTTTCCGACCGCGATGGTCGCCATCCCGGTCCAAACCCGCACCCTCACCGCCAGCTTCCACCAGCCCCGCACCCGCCCACGCGCCGCTGTCCTCATCTTCCACGGCATCGGCGAACGCAGCACCTCCTGGCAAACCGCCCAGCACCTGCTCGCCCAGCATGGAATCGCCTCTCTCGTCCTGGCTTATAGCGGCTACCCGGGCAGCGGCGGCGCCACCACGCCAGCCAATCTCCACCACGACACCCTGGCCGCCTACAGCTCTCTGCGTAGCCTCGTCGCTCCCGACACCCCGGCCTTCCTGCTCGGTCTCTCGCTCGGCACCGGCATCGCCATAGAGGCTGCACCCAGCCTGACTCCGCCACCGGCTGGCATCATCCTCTGCCAGGCCTTCACCAGCCTCCGCGACGCCGCCCGCGCCATCCTCCGCTCACGCGCCCTCGCCCGCCTGCTCCCGGACCTCTACCCCACCGAGGCCACGCTCCCACGCATCGCCTCGCCCCTGCTGATCGTCCACGCCGACGGCGATCGCCTCTTCCCCCTCGACATGGGCCGCCGCCTCCACGCCTCCGCCCTCACCAACCCCGGCCGGTCCGTCCATCTCGCCATCCCTCGCGGCCACGCGCACAATGACGCCTTCCTCCGCCCCGCCCTCACCTACTGGCAGCCCATCCTGGACTTCATCCACGCGCTCTCCGCCCCGCCGCCCTCACCGCGCTAGAATCGTCCGCATGGAACCCACCGAGATCCACGAGTTTTCGCAGCAGATGAAAGAGGCCGGCGAATCCCCGCTCACCCACATCTCGCTCGCCATCAGCATCCTCGCCGTCCTGGTCGCCATGGTCACCGTGCTCGGCCACCGCGCCCACACCGGGGCCGTGCTCATGCAGTCCCGCGCCGGCGACCAGTGGAACGAGTATCAGGCGCGCAAGCTGCGCACCGAGAACCTCCAGGTCACCGTCGACCTTCTCACCCTGCAGCCCACCAACCAGCCCGCCGCCACCCAGAAGAAGCTCGACGACTACCGCGGCAAGATCGCCAAATGGACCGCCCAGCTCACCGGCGATCAGGAGCGCGCCCGCCAGTTCGAGGCCGCCGTCGAACACGCCGAGGCCCAGGCCGCGCGCTACGACCTCGGCGAGGCGCTGCTGCAGATCGCCGTCGTGCTCTCCTCGATCACCCTGCTCACACGCCGCAGCCGCTACTTCTACTTCGGCCTGTCGCTCGGTGCCGCCGGCCTGCTCGTCGCCGCCTCCGCCCTCTTCCTGCACTAACCTACCGCCCGACAACAGCCGCTTACCCCAGCGGCTTGGCGATCACTCCAAGATCCGCCATGCCGTTGACGAAGTACTGCACCGCCAACGCCACCAGCAGCAGCCCCATGATGCGCACCAGGATACGGATCCCCGTATCCCCCAGCGCCCGCCCCACCCGGTCCGAGTTCCCCAGCACCAGGTAACAGCTCGCCGCCGTCACCGCGATCGCCCCCAGGATCGCCAGCACCTGCCAGCGGGTCTGCGCCTGTCCCACCAGCACCATCACGCTGGTCACCGACCCTGGCCCGGCCAGCATGGGAATGCCTAGCGGCACGATGCCGACATCTTCCTTGGTCGCTGCCACCGCCGTATCGCCGCTGGCCTCCTGGGTCGGAGACCGCCGCGCAGCCAACATGTCCAGCCCAATCAGCAGCAGAATGATGCCGCCCGCAATCTCAAACGCCGGCAGCGTGATCCCGAACAACCGGAAGATCAGCTGTCCGCCCAGCGCAAACATAGATAGGAAGATCAACGCCGTCGCCGAGGCTTTCGCAGCCATGCGCCGTCGCTTGGCCGCATCCGCGCCCGCCGTCACCGCCAGAAACGTCGGCAGCGCGGCAAATGGGTCCACCAGAAAGAAGATCGAGCTCAGCGCCAGCAGGGAGAACCGTACATAGACGGAGTGCTCCAGCCCCGCCAGGGTAACAACGTGGGGATCAAGGGCCATAGCTTCCATTCTTTCACGTCTGCCGCGGATTCACGTGGTCAGCGTCTGTGCGCACCCCGCCATCTCACTGCATTTTCATATCATCTTCACACCCTCGCGCCGATCCGCTCACCGCGCATTCAGCTCATAGATAAACCGCCTTCCCAGCAGTCGGAAGACGCCCAGCACCATCTGCTTGGCCAACCCGCGCGCCCGCCGCCCAAGCCGCACCCGCCACAACATGTAACCCCAGAACGGCTGCACCCAGCGCTCCGGAATACGCCGTTCCGCCCGCCGCCGCTCACAGGCGGCAACCACGTGGTTGAAGACCACCTCCGGAGCAAACCACTGCTCATACGCCGCCCGCGCCAGTCGTCCGCGCTCCTCGCTCTCCCCGAGATGCCGCTCCAGGATCCGGTCCAGCTGCTTGATCCTCCGCTCCGGCACGCGGATCGCGAAGCTCTCCCAGTCCGGCCCCTCCGGCAGCAGCAGCCGGTCCGAGATCACCACCGGCGCCACTCCCATCTGCATCACCTCATACAGCCGCAGCCCACCCGCGCTGGCCCCGCGCGGACACAGCCCAAAATGGCTGCTCGCAATCCGCTCCGCATACTGCCGCTGCCGTTCCTCCCGGCCCGGCTGCGAAGGGTCCCAATGGTAGTAGTTCGAGGTGTTCTCGACCCAGACATCCGGCCGCCCGAACCTCACCCTGTACAATCGCTTGCGCAGCAGCGACGTCGATCCCCCGGCAAACGAGAACAGATACTTCTTCTCCACCTGCATGGGCCGTATCCGCGGATTCAACACGTCGACGAACATCTGGCTCTCGGCCCGCGATCCAAGCCACCCAGACCACCACCCCGGCCGCTCGGCGTTCGTATAAACCCCAGGCAGCAGCGGCGTGAAGCCGTCGTCGTCCAGATAAATAAACGTCTTCTCCGGATACAGCCTGGGCAGCGGACTATCCGCCACCCCCTCGCCATAGGCCTTCCAGCCGCCGACAAACAGAATCATATCCGCGCTCGCCGGGTCCTCGACCAGCGTATGCAGCCGCGGCTCTGCCTGCTGTGCGAGCTGCAGCATCGCCGCATACGATCCCTCCCGCAGACACACCAGATGAATCTTCATCGCGATGCTCCCTCTTGAATGGGTTCGAAGCCTGCTGTTTTTCGGTCACCAGAGCATAGCACGCAACCACGCCACGCCCACCCGGTGCCTCCGCGCTCGCTATAATGGAGCTGTTTTCACCTTTGGCCGCGAACGGAGCCCTCAGCATGCCCATCCAAGCAACCACCCACATCTGGCACAACGGCGAGCTCATCCCCTGGGATAAAGCCCAGATCCATGTCATGAGCCACGTCGTCCACTACGGCTCCTCTGTCTTCGAGGGCATCCGCTGCTACACCCAGAGCGCCCGCGGCTCGCAGCCAGCCGGCGCCGGCGTCTTCCGCCTCCCCGAGCACATGCAGCGCCTCATCGACTCCGCAAAGATCTACCGCATGCCGCTCCCCTACACCGTCGATCAGCTCTCGACCGCCGTCATCGACGTCATCGAGGCCAACGGCGTTGCCCCCTGCTACATCCGCCCCATCGCCTTCCGCGGCTACGGCGAGGCCGGCGTCAACCCGCTCAAGAGCCCGGTCGAGATCTACATCGCCAACTACCCCTGGGGCAAGTACGTCCCCGGCAACGAGGGCGCCGACGTCTGCGTCTCCAGCTGGAACCGCCTCGCCCCCAACACCATGCCCGCGCTCGCCAAGGCCGGCGGCAACTACATGAACTCCCAGCTCATCCGCATGGAGGCCGAGGTCAACGGCTACTCCGAGGGCATTGGCCTCGACGTCAACGGCTACCTCTCCGAGGGCTCCGGCGAGAACCTCTTCCTGGTCCGCGGCGGCACCCTCTACACCACCCCGCTGGCCAACTCCGTGCTCAACGGCATCACCCGCAACTCCATCCTCCAACTCGCGCAGCAGCTCAGCATCCCGGTGGTCGAGCAGACCCTGCCTCGCGAGCTGCTCTACATCTGCGACGAGGCCTTCTTCACCGGAACCGCCGCCGAGGTCACACACCTGCGCTCGGTCGACCGCATCCTGATCGGCGACGGCCAGATGGGCCCCGTCACCACCGCCCTGCACAAGGCCTTCTTCGACATCGTCAACGGCAACGTCCCCGACCGCTTCAACTGGCTCACCCCGGTCAACGTCAAGGTCGCCGAACCGGTCGGAGCATAAGCTCCAGCTACAAATCCGGCCGGTTCGAACCGCAACAGTTACAAACTCAAAGTGCAGCCTGTGTGGAAGAGAGATTCTCTCTTCCACACAGGCTGTACCTTTTTGTAACCAGAGAGGTATCGGGTGCCCCATGTCTCGCTTGTGAGACATGGGTTTCCACGACTGGATCGCGCCCTACGAGTTCGGGAATGCCGAGTTCTGCGTCTGTGCGTAGAAGTTGCTGCGCTTGTAGTTGCGCGTGAAGTGCGAGCAGATGTCCTCGTTGCAGGTGCCCTCGGTGGTCTGCGGCTTGTAGCCGAAGCCATCGTAGAACGCCTGCGCGATCTGGCGATGGAAGTCGACGCGCGGGAACTGGGAGACCACCTTGTCGCGCAGCTTCGGATCAAGACCCTCATAGCCGATGCCCAGAACGTCCAGGCCGACGCCGTTGTATAGCAGCTCTACCTCAATCGGCTTGTACGCCGCGATGCCCGGCGTGGTGTGCAGCGAGATCGCGTCCCACGCCGTCTGAATGCGGCTGTGCGGAACCCCATGATGGTCCAGGAACTGACGCACCGCATTGGCGCTGTCCACCTCGAAGCGGTCGTCCTCGGTGCGGAACTCCTTCAGCAGTCCCAGGTCATGGAACGCCGCGCAGATAAACAGCAGCTCCGCGTCGTACGGCTTGCCCGTCTGACGGCCCAGCTCGTTGGCCCAGAAGAAGACGCGGTGTGAGTGGTTGATCAGCACCGGCGTGCTGTACTCGCGCAGCAGACCGGTGGTCTCGCGCGTCAGCGTGCTATCGGGAACCCCAACGGCGACCTTCTGCGCCGAGAACTTGGGTAGCGGAACGATGTTCTTGCGCACGCGGAAGTTCAGACTGTTGGCGTACACCTGACCCTCAGCGCCAGTGGCTGCTGCAGCTGCAGGTGCGGCTGCGAGTGCGGAAACGGTTGCGGTCTCCGCGGCGATCGCGCCCAGCGCGAGCGCACCAGCCGACAGCGACGAAGCCTTCATAAACGAACGACGATTGATGGATTGGGTGGACACTAGAACTCTCCTCGGAAACTCAGTACTGGCTGCAAGATCAACCAACAAGCCTGAGCCTACCGAGTCCCACCGCCCACCGCCACGACATCGTTCCGACACTTTCGGACATCCCAACATCCCTGGCTGCCCATCCTCCGGCGCAGCCGCACCACGCTGAACGGCGGGAGGAACACCCGCCCACCGATCCTCGTGTCCGTTCCTGCCGTTGTCTCGTTTGGTGGTCACAGTTGTCCCTTTCCCCGTTGCCCCGTCACCGCCATCGTCACCCATCCCACGCTCGGCCCCATCGCTCCCGCCGCCGAGCTCACCCGACCGCCCGAACACCGCAGCATCAGCCGCATCCTGCTCGACGAACTCGACGCACTCGACCGCATGGCCGAGGCCGAGCAGTCAGCCGCCGCCCCAAACCCCGCCGTTCTGCCCACCCTCGAAGCCATCGCCGAGGCAGCAATCGAAAACAAACATGAAGAAAAAGAAGACGTCATCTCGACCGAAGCTGCGGACAGTTTCACCGTCCGCAGCTTAGCGGAGAGACATCCTTTGGGCGCAGCCCCACCGCGCCCAAAGGATGGGTACCACACCGGCCCTACTCCCTGTTCCCTACTCCCTGTTCCACCGGCTCCGACACCCGATCCTTCCATCCCGGCAGGTTCTGCGACCCCGTGATCAGCCGCACACCGTCGCGCAGCGTCAGGTAGGTCCACGTCCACTTGAGGAAGACTCCAATCCGGTTGCGGAAGCCGATCAGGAAGAAGACATGCACCAACAGCCACATCATCCACGCCGGCAGGCCGCTCCAGTGCGCCTTGAAGGGCCACGCCACCTTGGCCACCGCAGCCCCGCGTCCGATGGTCGCCATGTCACCCTTGTCGAAGTAGCGGAAGCCCGGATCCGGCTTGCCCGAACGCGCTCCGTGCGCCTCTTCGACCAAGCGGCCGATGCGCCGGGCCGCGTAGTCGCCCATCTGCATCGCCGGCTGCGCCACGCCTGGAACCTGCTTGCCGTCCTGCTCCACGTGGGCCAGGTCGCCGAGCACAAAGATCTCCGGATGCCCCGCCGGATTCAGGTGCTTATCGACCAGCACGCAGCCTCTGCGATCAAGCTCCACTCCCAGCAGCCTGCCCACCGGCGAGGCCTGCACCCCGGCCGCCCACAGCGTCACCAGCGAGTCGATCCGCTCCTCGCCCACCATCACATAGCCGGGCTGAATGTCGGTCACGATGGCGCCCAGCCGCAGCTTCACTCCCAGCTTTTCCAACTGTTGCCGCGCCTTGAGCTGCAGGTCCTCTGGATACGCCGCCAGGATCTTGTTCGCTCCCTCGAGGATCAGCACATGCGCCGAGGAGGGGTCGATGTGGCGAAACTCCTTTGCCATATACAGTCGCGAGATGTCCCGGATCGCTCCGGCCAGCTCCACCCCGGTCGGCCCCGCCCCGATCACCACGAAGTTCAGAGGAGGATGGGTGCCCGTCTCCAGCATCTCCCGCTCCGCCAGCTCGAAGGCCAGCAGCACGCGCCGGCGAATCTCGGTCGCATCCTCCACCGTCTTCAGCCCCGGAGCCAGCGACGACCACTCGTCCCGGCCGAAGTAGGAGTGGGTCGAGCCCGTCGCCACCACCAGGTAGTCGTACTCCATCTCCACGCCCGACTTCAGCTGCACCCGGCGCGCCGCCTTCTCGATGCCGACCACCTCATCCATCAGCACCTGCACGTTCTTGTGCCGGCTCAGGATCGAACGGATCGACTGGGCAATATCTCCTGGCGAAAGCACCGCCAGCGCCACCTGATAGAGCAGCGGCTGAAAGGTGTGGTAGTTTTTGCGGTCGATCACCGTAATGTCGACCGGAAACTCGGCCAGCCCCTCGGCTGCATGAATCCCGCCGAAGCCGCCTCCCACCACCAACACCCGCTGCCGCATCCGTCCTCTAGCCCCCATCGGTTACACTCCGTCCTTCCGTCGCGCGTTGGTTCCCGTCGCGCGGTCGATTTGGTCCAAACTTCCATTCTAGGATGCGACAGCCCTCCGCCGCTGCCCTCGAAGGCTTCTCAGTGGATTTTTCTTCGTCGTATTTTCTCGTCCAGGACGCCGGACGGAGGACTCCCCCGGCGCTCAAGTGGCTGAGCCGTTTGTCCTGAACCCAAGTTGTCCTGAACCGAAATCGGATCTGCCGGCCGTCGGGAGTCCGCGCCAACGCCTCGACGGTCGTCTGCGGCACCACCACCCCCGCGCGAGCTGCGGGATCAGAGACAGAGGCAGGACCCGAGTCAGGAACCGGATCAGGTCCAAGACCGATCCGTTCGGGCGATCCAGGAGAGACGGCCGCGGCACCATCAATGGCCCCACCCGGAGATGCGTCCGCAAGCGCGCTGCATCCAGAAAGCATCTCTCCGGTGCCGCACGGGAACGCTGCGCGGATGGGCGACCGCTCCGACTCCGCTTCTAGATCTCTGGGTAAAAGTCGAAGAAGGCGTCGATGCTCAACCGCAGCTGGGCCTCGATCTCCTCCCGCGAACCTTCCAGAATGTGCATGGTGACACGCGCGTCATTGCCGTTCTTCAGCGCAATGGGAGCATCGCCCACACTCGCCACCTCATCGGCCGGTAACAGCCGCATTCCATAAACCAACGTCAGATTCGCCATACTCCATTCTTTCACCAAAGCCGCTGCCGTCCCACTCCGCCACACCGCCACCGCGTTCCCGCCGCGTGCCGCCGCAGGCTCCAACAGCGCCGGGATGAATCCTTTCGCCTCCGCCGCGCATTTACACTACCTAGGACACCATGCTCGACACACATACGAACTCCAGCCCCGCCTCCGGCACTCGCGACTGCGTCATCCTCGGTTCCGGCTGCTCCGGTCTTACCGCTGCCATCTATGCCGCGCGCGCCAACCTTAAGCCGCTGGTACTCGAAGGCCACGAGCCCGGCGGCCAGCTGTCGATCACCACCCTGGTCGAGAACTTCCCCGGCTGGCCCAACGGCATCCAGGGCCCCGAGCTGATCGAGAACATGAAGCAGCAGGCCACCCGCTTCGGCGCCGAGCTGCGCATGTCCCACCTGGTCTCGGCCGACCTCACCCGCCATCCCTTCGCCCTCAATATCGGCAAGGAGACCATCCACACCCGCACCCTGATCATCGCCTCCGGCGCCAGCGCCCGCTGGCTCAACCTGCCCTCCGAGCAGGCCCTGATCGGCCACGGCGTCAGCTCCTGCGCCACCTGCGACGGTTTCTTCGCCTCGGGCAAGGAGATCGCCGTCATCGGCGGCGGCGACAGCGCCATGGAAGAGGCGCTCTTCCTCACCCGCTTCGCCACCAAGGTCACGCTGATCAACCGCAGCGAGCACTTCCGCGCCTCGCGCATCATGCTCGAGCGCGCCATCGCCCATCCCCAGATCGAGTTCCTCCACAACACCGTGGTCGAAGAGGTGCTCGGCGTCGAGGAGAAGGACGTGCGCGGCCTCAAGCTGTTCAACAAGAAGACCAACGAACACACCGTGCTGCCCGTCTCCTTCATGTTCCTGGGCATCGGCCACATCCCCAACGCCAGCGCCTTCAAGGGCATGCTCGACCTCGACGAGGACGGCTACATCATCACCCAGAACAACATCTTCCCCTCCTTCAACGGGAAGCCCATTCCCGGCGTCTACGCCTGCGGCGACATCCAGGATCGCCGCTACCGACAGGCCATCACCGCCGCCGGCACCGGCTGCATGGCCGCGCTCGAGGTGGAGAAGTACCTCGAAGAGCACGGCCGCTAATCATTCCCCGCAAAACGGGCTCACGCCGATATTCACAAGCGGCGTGGGCCCGTTTTCCGTCCGGGCACCGGGACCACCAGCAGCCGCGTGGCACCCCGCCCCTCCCAGGCCGTACTATGTCCTCACGCGCCGATTCCATGGCCGGATCGACCGGAGGAGATATGTCTGCAGCGACAGGTCACTCGGGAGCCCTAGGCGCCATCCCCAGCAGCGCCCCTGAACACATTCAAGCGCAGACGCGAACGTCAGCCGTGCCCTGGTATCTCTGGGCCGGTGTCGTCGCCGTGACCTCGGCCTCGATCGGCGGCTCCTGGGACGTCTCCTGGCACCGCTCCATCGGCCGCGACAGCTTCTGGACCCCGGCCCACATGGCGATCTACGCCTGCGGCGTTCTGGCCGCGATCATCGGCGGCTGGCTGGTCGCCCGCTGCACCTTCGGCCACGATGCCGAACTGCGCTCCGCCTCCGTCCAGGTGCTGGGGCTGCGAGCGCCGCTGGGCGTCTTTCTCGCCGGCTGGGGCGGGATCGCCATGCTCACCTCCGCGCCCTTCGACAACTGGTGGCATAACGCCTACGGGCTCGACGTCAAGATCGTCAGCCCGCCCCATGCCCTGCTGATCCTCGGGATTCGCGCCATCGCGGTCGGCATGATGTTCCTCATCCTCGCCGCCATGAACCGCGCCACCACGGCCGGCAGCGCAGGCTTCCGCCGCCTGCGCCTGCTCTTCCTCTACCTCGGCGGCCTGGCCATCGGCGGCCAGATGTTCTTCCTGCAGGAGTACACCTCGGACGTGATGCTGCATCGCGCCTTGCCCTACATCGCCATGGGGATCGGCCTGCCGCTGCTGTTCGCCATGTTCGCCCAGGCCTCGCGCTTCCGCTGGGCGGCGACCACCACCGCCGCGATCTATATGCTCTTCGTGATCGGCGAGATCCTGATCCTGCCGCTCTTCCCCGCTCAGCCCAAGCTTGGCCCGGTCTTCCATCCCGTCACCCACATGGTCCCGGCGAAGTTCCCCATCCTGCTCCTGGCTCCAGCGTTGGCGCTCGATCTGCTGTGGCAGCGGCTGCGCGGCTGGAGGCCCTGGCAGATCGCCCTCCTCTCAGGCTTCGTCTTCATTGCGGTGCTCACGGCGGTGGAGTGGCCCTTCGCCAGCTTCCTGATGACCCGCGCCAGCGAGAACCGCTTCTTCGGCACCATGTACGCGAGCTACAACGCGCGCTTCACCAGCTTCGACCGCATGCGGCGCTTCTTCTCCCCGGACTACGGCTGGGCGCTTGGCCTGGGACTCGCCCGCGCCGCGCTGTATGCCTCGCTCTCCACCTGGATCGGCCTGCGCTTTGGCCGCTGGATGCGGGACGTGCAGCGATGAAGCCTGTGCGTTGGAAATCTCTCCTCGTCCTGCTCGCTGTGCTGGGACTCGGCCTGCCGGCCCAAGCACACGTCGGCAGCAAGGACATCTTCGAGCAGGTCAGCGCCGGGCCCTACCAGCTCTTCGTCACCATTCGCCCACCAAACGTGATTCCCGGCGTAGCCGTGATCGAGGCGCGAGCGTCTGGGGTGTCTGGCAACTCGCCCGTGACTGCCATTCGCATCACACCCACGCCGCTGACCGGCGAGGCAGCGAACCACCCGCCCAGCCCCGATGCGATGGAGCGCTCCGCCGACGATCCCGCGTTCTTCACCGGCTCGCTGTGGCTGATGGCTCCCGGCTCCTGGCAGGTGCGCTTCGAGGTCGACGGCGCTGCGGGAAAGGCAAGCACCAGCGTTCCCGTCCCCGCCATGCCGCTATCGATTCTTCCCATGGACAAGCCGCTGGGGACGCTGCTCGGCGCACTGGGCGCGCTTCTGGTGCTGGGCATCGCCGCGATCGTCGCCGCTGCCGTGCGCGAATCGCGGCTCGCTCCCGGACTCGCAGCGCCCGAGCAGCCACGCACCGCTCTGACCGCCGGCGCCGCGACCTTGCTGCTCGCCGCTGGCGCAGTCGCACTCGGAGGCTGGTGGTGGAACGCGGAGGCCTCCGGCTACGCCCGGGCAATCTACCATCCTCTGCGCCTCAGCCCCAGCCTCTCCGGCAACACGCTCGACCTCAAGATCAGCAGCGAGGATGAGACTCGGGACAAAGACCGGCGGCGCGCGGCGAGCCTCCGCTCCAACGCCGACCTGCTACCCGATCACGGCCACCTGATGCACCTCTACGCCATTCGCCAGCCCGGCATGGACGCCGTCTTCCATCTGCATCCCGCGCCCGCCACCGCCGGCGATCTGCGCATGACGCTGCCCTCCATGCCGCCCGGTGTCTACGCGCTCTACGGCGACATCGTCCACGCCAACGGCTTCCCGGAGACGCTCACAGCCACCCTCACCATCCCTCCCACTCTCCCGCCCTCTGCGCTCGCCGCCGACGACGCCTCCGCACTACCGCCACCGCTCGATCACGGAGATCTCGGCCCATCCTACAGCCTGCCCGACGGCTACACGATGGTCTGGGAGCGGCCCGCCGCCCTCACCGCCAGCACCGCCTACGCCTTCCGCTTCCATCTGCTCGACCCCGCAGGCAAGCCGGCAACCGACATGCAGCCGTACCTAGGCATGGCTGGCCACGCGGCCTTCGTCAAGGCCGACGGCACTACCTTCGCCCACACCCACCCCAACGGCTCGGCCGCGATGGCAGCGGTCGAGCTCGCCAACGGCGCCTCGCCCACCGAGATGGATACAGGCTCGATGAGCGGGATGGACATGACTGCGCAACCGACCGCCCCCACCGTCGAGTTCCCCTACGGCTTCCCTTCGCCCGGCCGCTACCGCGTCTGCATCCAGATGAAGCACGGCCACACCGTGGAGACCGGAGTCTTCGACGCCGAGGTGCATCCCTAAACCGGCCATCGCACCCAGAGCGATCTCGCCACACCATACGGCATACTGGAAGCAACAAAAGCAGCCTCCGCTTCGCACCACGATCGATCGGGAGAGACCATGCCTGAGCACCTGCAGCTATCGAAGTACTCCATCGGCGTAGGGGACCGTTTCGCGCATCAGGCCAAGGCGCAGCTCACCGCCTGCATCCAGGCCCGCGAGGCCGGCGTCCAGGTCACGCCCGTGTGGAACAAGTCCAACCGCGAGCACCTCATCATCGGCTCCGAGCCCAGCCAGACCCGCGCCGCCGCCGATGCCGCCGTCGAGCAGCTGGGCTGGCAGGGCGCCTACTTCGTCGACGCCGACCACATCAACCTCAAGACCTCCGGCCGCTTCCTCGCGCCCTGCGACTTCTTCACCATGGACGTCGCCGACGACATCGGCCGCCCCGCCGAGAGCGCAGCGATCGACGCCTTCGTCCGCCGCCATCCCGAGTTGATCGGACAGCTCTCCATCCCACGCATCGATCACCCCCTCCCCATCGATGAGGCCTTCGTCCGCCGCGTGGCTAGCAAGTTTCTCGCCGCCGTGCAGCAGGCGGGACTCATCTATCGCGACCTTGCCGCCAAACGCGGCGAGGGCGCGTTTGTGCCGGAGATCTCGATGGACGAGACCGATGCTCCGCAGACGCCGCCGGAGCTGCTGGTCATCCTTGCCGCCATCGCCGACGAGCAGATCCCCATCCAAACCATCGCCCCCAAGTTCACCGGCCGCTTCAACAAAGGTGTCGATTACGTCGGCGACCTCCAGCAGTTCACAAAAGAGTTTCGCGACGACCTGGCCACCATCGCCTATGCCGTCGAACGTTACGGCCTGCCCCGCAACCTCAAGCTCAGCGTCCACTCGGGCTCGGACAAGTATTCGATCTACCCCGCGATCCGCGAAGCCATCCGCGACCTCGACGCCGGCGTGCACCTGAAGACCGCAGGCACCACCTGGCTCGAAGAGGTGATCGGCCTGGCAGAGTCGGGCGGCGACGGTCTGAAGCTCGCACAGGAGGTCTACGCCGAGGCCCACGCCCATGCGGCCGAACTGTGCGCACCCTACGCCACCGTGATCGACATCCATGCTGAAAACCTGCCCCTGCCCGTGACCGTAGCCAGTTGGACCAGCGAACAGTTCGTTCGCGCCCTGCGCCACGACGGCAAGCACCACCCCGAGTTCAACCCCGACCTGCGTCAGCTGCTGCACGTCGGCTTCAAGGTCGCGGCCGGAATGAACGGCCGCTATACGCGCGCGCTCGAGGCCAACGAGCCCATCATCGCGCGTAACGTCACCGCCAATCTTTTCGAGCGGCACATCCGGCCAATCTTTCTGGACTAAGGCTGCATAGCCAGATCGAACGCAAGCTCGATATCATGGCTCATCATGGCTGGCGAACCAATATTGCGAGCGATCCGGGCGCATACCGCCGGGTCAATCCATAAGACCGTAGACCCGACTTGAAGGTGAGGCCCGTGCAGAGGCTGTTGACCACGTTGCTATTGGGCCTGTTCTCCCTGACTCTGCCGCCCCTCGCCGCCCAGGTCGTCGTATTCTCCGAGCCCGGCTTCCCCACCATCGACAGCAAGCCGCTCGACCAAGCAACGCTACGGGCAGCGCTGGGAGACAAACCAGTCCACTTCGCCGATCTGCAGCAGCTCCGCCAGCCGGAGACGCTCGCCACCGCCCGGCTGTTGGTGCTGCCCTACGGGTCGGCAATCCCGGTCGAAGACTGGGCTGCGATCCAAAGCTACCTTCATGGGGGGGGGAACCTTCTCTTCCTCGGCGGTCAGCCCCTGCGCGTGCCCGTCGTGTCTACTCCATCCGGTTCTTCAGGGGGACGCAGGTTCGTCTCCAAGCGGCCCCAGGACACCTACGCCCGCGCGCTCGATCTACGCCACAGCTACGAGGTGCTCGTCGCCACGAAGGCGAACAATGCGCACTTTGCCTGGCGCCCGGGATACGCCGAACCCGGCACTCCTCCTGATGTGCGAGCCGACCGTTTCTTCGCCGAAGAGGGCAAGCTCAACGGCCTCGGCTACATGCAGGACCGCAACGGCCTGCGGCTCGCCGCTCCAGTCATCTTCCTCGACCGGAGCATCGACCGCAGCATCAAGGACGGAGACTCTGCACCTGCCGAGCTCGACCACCAAAGCCGCATCGTCGCCCTCGACTTCGACCCCGCACCCGGATACTGGCAGAGCCAGGATGGCATCGCCCTCATCCATCGCGCGGCCGCGTACGCCCGCCAGGGCGCACAGCGCCTCCGCATCGAGCTGCTCTTCTCCGCCATCCGTCCAACCGAACTGCCCCAGGTCACGCTCCATCTCGAGCGCTCCGGTAGACCGTTCCCTCCCGACGAGAGCGCGGGCGAGGCCACCGTCGAGCTGCGCTCGGCAGACAGCACCAGCAGCGAAAGCAACTCCATCATCGAGAGCACAACCCTTCCCCTCAGCCGCAACGGAGGCGACGTCGCAGTCCCCCTGACGAAGCCTCTCGCCCCCGGCTTCTACACCATCAGCGCCCGATACAGCAGCTCCCACGGCAATCTCGAGTTCTACCGGACCGGCCTCTGGGTCGCGCCGCCCGACGCGCTCAACCAGGGCCCGGTGCTCGGTGTCAGCGGCGACTTTCTCACCCGCGACCACAAGCCCTTCCTCCCGGTCGGCACCAACTACTTCACCACCGAGGAGGACGGCTGGGACTTCGCGAGCGCCCGCAACGCCTGGGTCTGGGAGCAGGACTTTGCCGCCATGGAGGCACACGGGGGCACGCTGGTGCGTACCGGCGTGTGGATGCCCAACGGCAGCTTCATCGACAACGCGACCGGCGGCGTCAACCAGCGCTTTCTGCGCAACCTCGAGGCCTTCCTGCTCTGTGCGCAGCGCCACCACATCGCTGTGAACTTCACCTTCTTCGCCTTCTCCCCACACTCCGGCCCAGCCCACGACAGCGCCAACACAACTCCGCCGAATCCTTACACGGACGCCAACTCCATCCACGCGCAACAACAGTACGTGCGCTCCATCGTAGACCGCTTCAAAGCCGTGCCCTGGCTCTGCTGGGACCTGATCAACGAGCCCAGTTTCTCCAACCCCCGGCAGATCTTCCAAGGCAACAGCCCCAACGGAGACGTAACCGAGCTGGCAGCCTGGCACAGCTGGCTCGCGAAGCGATACGCAACCATCGACACTCTCGCCGACGCCTGGTCCGTCACGCCGGAGCAGCTCGCCAGCTTTACCAGCGTTCCGCTCCCCGCCGCAGCCGACCTGACCTACCAGCGCTACGGAAACCCCCAGCAGATACGTGCGCTCGACTACAACCTGTTCGCGCAGGATATGTTCCTCGCTTGGTTACATTCCATGCTCTCCACCATCCGCGACACCGGAAGCACGCAGCTGGTCGACGTCGGCCAGGATGAGGGCGGCGTGACCGACCGCCTGCTCAACCAGTTCTACGCAGCCAGTGGTTCCTTCACCACCAACCACACCTACTGGCAGGACGACGCACTGCTCTGGGACTCCCTCGCCGCCAAGCACCCCGGCGTGCCCAACATCACCGGCGAGACCGGCTATCAGCCCGCCTGGGAGCCCGACGGCGCCTGGCGCTACGACGAGTTCACCGGCCTCGGCCTGATGGAGAGAAAATGGGCGCTGGGCTTCGCCGCCGGCAGCTCCGGCACCCTGCATTGGGACTGGTCCCGCGGCCTCGACTTCGGCATCGAGCGCAGCGACGGCTCGGCCAAGGTATGGGAGAGCATGATGGCCGATCTCGGAGCCTTCGCCAAGCAGGCCGCTCCCTACGCCACCAGCCTGCTCGAGCCCGAGATCGCCCTCGTGCTGCCGCAGTCCTTCCAGCTCTCGGTCGAGAACAAGCTCGCGCTCAAGGCCCAGCAAAACGCCGTGCGCGCGCTCTACAACCACGCCCGCAGCGAGGCCTACGCCGTCGGCGAGTACCAGATCGACGAGCTGCAATCAGCAACGCCCAAGCTGATCCTCCTACCCTCCGCCTTCGCCCTCACCGACCACGCATGGCAGACGATCCTCGATCGCGTCCACCACGGCTCCGTTCTGCTGATCACCGGTCCCTTCGACGGCGACCCCCACCTCCACCCCACCGGTAGACAGGACGCAATCGCAATCCCTTACGCCGACGTCCCACTCACCCTGCGCGAGAACCACCTGCACTGGCCGGTAGGAGACGACACCTTCACCTTCACCGGCAACACCACCACCGTCCTGAGCCGCGCCCAGCTGCCCGGCAACGAGGATTGGGTCGAGCGCCCCTGGGGCGAGGGCAGAATCCTCTTCGCCGCCCTGCCGCTCGAGCTGAGCGACAACCTCGCCGCCCTCGGCCGCGTGTATCGCTACGCCATGCAGACCGCCGGCGTCACGCCGACCTACACCACCACCTTGGCGGACCCCGGAATCCTGATCGCCCCGACGCGCCTTCCGCACGCCACGCTCTACGCCCTCACCTCCGAATCGAATCAGACCGAGATCGCCTTCCAAGACGCGCGCAGCGGAAGAACCTTCTCCGGCACCCTCGCTCCCGGCCGCGCCTCGCTCCTGTTGATCGGTGAGTCGGGCGAACTGATTTCGACGTATAACTGGACCAAGCGTTAAAAAAAGAACTTCACCGACCCATTACCGAGGGAACCCTAAGTGCGAATGAAATCTCGATCTGGACTCGAACCAGCGGCCTTGCTGGCCTTTGTCTTTGTGGTGATTGCGTTGATGAACAGCTCCTCCCTCCAGGCTCAGGCGTCGCTCCCCGCGCCAGTCGAGATCGCCTCCGGCTGGCAGCTGCAGGATGCTGCCAAGGTGCCGCAGTTGATCGAGGCCATCTCTTCGCCCGACTTCACCGGCGCCGGATGGTACCCGGCGGTGGTGCCCGGCACCGTTCTGACCTCGCTGGTCAAAGACGGCGTCTATCCCGAGCCGCTCTACGGCGAGAACAACCGCCCCGACCGCATCCCCGAGAGCCTCAGCCGCACCAACTACTGGTACCGCACCACCTTCACCGTGCCCAAGTCCTATGCCGGCCGGCACATCTGGCTGAACTTCGAGGGCGTCAACTACGCCGCCGCCATGTGGGTCAACGGCAAGCAGATTGGCTCGACCCTCGGAGCCTTCGCCCGCGGCCGCTTCGATATCTCCGCCGTGGTCCAGCCCGGCAGCGTGGCCGCGCTGGCGGTGCTGGTCTCGCCTCAGCCGCATCCCGGCGTCAGCCATGAACACACCATCCGCGACGGCCTGGGCAGAAACGGCGGCATCACCGCCATCGATGGTCCGACCTTCCTCTCCACCATCGGCTGGGACTGGATCCCCGCCATCCGCGACCGCGACACCGGCATCTGGCAGAAGGTCTTCCTCTCCGCCAGCGGCCCGGTGCGGATCGAAGACCCGCTGGTCACCACCGACCTTCCCCTGCCACGCACCGACACCTCCGACGTCGCAGTGAAGACAACCCTCGAGAACATCACCGACCTCCCGCAGCGCGGCGTGCTCAAGGGCAGCTTCGGGACTGTCTCATTCCAGAAGGAGATCGAGCTCGCGCCCAGAAGCTCGCAGCTGGTCGCCTTCGACCCCGCCACAACGCCGGCGCTGCATGTCCACAATCCGAAGCTCTGGTGGCCGAACGGCTACGGCCCGCAGAATCTCTACGCCCTGCATCTGACCTTCGAGGTCAACGGAACCAACAACGCCAACAAAGAAACCTCCGACACCCACGACACCAGCTTCGGCATCCGCAAGATCACCTACGCCGTGCCCGACTCCGAAAACCTCACCATCTCCGTCAACGGCGTGCGCATCTTCATCCGCGGCGGCGACTGGGGCCTCGATGAGGCCATGAAGCGCATCCCCCGCGAGCGCCTCGAGGCACAGATTCGCATGCACCAGATCGCCCGTCTCAACATGATCCGCAACTGGGTCGGCCAAAGCACCAGCGAGGACTTCTACGAGCTCTGCGACAAGTACGGCCTTCTGCTGTGGGATGAGTTCTTTCAGCCCAACCCCAGCGACGGCCCCAACCCCATGGACCTTGATCTCTACATCGCCAACGTGCGCGACAAGATCCTGCGCTACCGCAACCACCCCTCGATCGCCGTCTGGTGCGCGCGCAACGAGGGCTATCCTCCCAAGGACATCGACGACTCGCTGCGCAAGCTGATGACCGAGCTCGAGCCGACGCGCCTCTACCAGCCCAGCTCCACCGACGGCCGCGGCGTGCACTCCGGCGGCCCCTACTACTGGCGCACCCCGCGCGAGTTCTACGTCTTCGACGAGAGCGAGGCCTTCAAAACCGAGATCGGTAGCGTCTCCGTGCCCACCCTCGAATCCATCCACGGCATGATTCCCGAGAAGGACTGGGAGACGATCAACGACGACTGGGCCGAGCACGATCTCGCCAAAGGCGCCCAGCACGGCGACTCCTACCCCACCGTCCTCGCCGAACGGTACGGCAAATTCGCCAATCTGGCCGACTTCGTGCGCAAGGCCCAGCTGGCCAACTACGAGGCCTTCCGCGCCATGTACGAAGGCCGTAACGCCAAGCTCTTCAAACCCGCCACCGGCATCATCACCTGGATGAGCAACCCGGCGCAGCCCAGCTTCGTCTGGCAGCTCTACCACCACGATCTCGAGGCCAACTCCTCGCTCTTCGCCGTGCGCAAGGCCGGCGATATGGTGCACATTCAGTTCAACGAGGGCAACGGACAGATTGAGGTGATCAACAACCAGCCGACGGCGCTCGACGGCGCCACCGCGCACATCACCATCTACAACCTCGACGGCTCGATTCCCTACCAACACGACCTCGCCGTACACGCCGCGCCCAGCACCGCGGCGGACCTAGGCGGGGTGGCCTGGCCGGGCAATCTCTCGACCGTCCACTTCCTCAAGCTGGAGCTGCGCGATCAGGCCGGCAAGCTGCTCTCCGACAATTTCTACTGGCGCGCTCTTCCCCAGCAGCAGGACAACCTGCAGGACCTGGCCAAGTTAGCCCCCATCACGCTCGACGCCAAGGCAACCCGGACCGACGCAGCCGGCAAATGCCTCCTGACCATCACGCTGCACAACCCCGGGACCCAGGTCGCCCTGATGGCCCATCTCCAGCTCCGGCGCCAGCAATCCGGCGATCGCGTACTGCCCGCCTACTCGAGTGACAACTACGTCTCGCTCGTGCCCAACGAGAGCAGAACCATCACCATCGAGGCGGCCTCGGCCGACCTCAAGGGAGAGCTCCCGCTGGTCCTGGTCGATGGCTGGAACGTCCAGGGCGCGTCCTTCTCCTCGCCCAGCGTCGTGGTCGCACCCAATGTGGAGGCGCAGGTCGCCCATTGGCCGGCAACCGGTCTACCCATGCTGCCCGTTCAGCCCTCCGGAGCGGCCTCGGCTGCGCCGTAAACAGCGGCAAGCAAATGGACGGGCTTCGCAGCCGGGGGCAGAACCCAGGCCAGGGGCCCGTCCGCCTGGCGACCACCTCGCAGGTTGGCGGAAGGGCCTTCCTGCCGGTTAGCAGGAAATAGTGCGCCGCTGCGATACTAGAGAGCGTCATATAAAAATAACGATGGCCACTGCGAACATCCCGAAGGTCGATCCCTACGCTCCGGCGGCGGAGGGTGCGCCATTGAACTCCCCCCAAACAGGCGCGGCCACGAGCCCGACCGCAGGCCCCGCGGGCACCCCGGCAGCAGGCCCCACCGCGCGGGCAGGGCTCTCCTTCGAGCGCACCCTGGCCAGCGCCCGCAGCACCATGGTCTTCAGCGAGGTCCTGCAGCTCGCCTACGACAGCTTCTGCGCCAGCAAGGTGCGCTTTCTCCTCACCATGCTGGGTATGGTCATCGGTTCGGCCTCGATCGTGCTGGTCGTCACCCTGGGGCTGACCGGCAAACAGTACGCCCTCAACATGATCTCCAGCATCGGTCCGAACATGATCGAGATGGAGTACGGCGGCGGCAACATCATCGGACCGGACAACACCAGCACCCCCGACAATATGACCCGCGAGGACATGAACGCGGTCAATGAGCAGGTTGCCGGCATCTCCGCCTCCTCTCCCATGCTCGAGACCCACGACAATATCAGCGTGGGCGGTGGCATCACCAAGAACACCATGATTCTCGGGGTCTCGCCCCAGTACAAGGACGTGCGCAACCTGGCCGTGCTCGCAGGGCGCTTCTTCGACGACCAGGACTCCGCCCAGCACAGCAAGGTCACGGTGATCATCGAGCCGCTCGCCAAAACCCTGTATGGCAGCTCCGCCGCCGCCATCGGCCAGAGCATCAGCATCCGCGGCATTCCCTTCACCGTCATCGGCGTCTTCAAAGAACGCATGCAGACCTTCGGCATGTCCGAGGTCAGCGACCAGACCCTGCTGATCCCCTACCCCGTCGCCCGTTACTTCACCGGCACCGACACGATCAAGGAGATCTTCTTCTCCACCAAGAACACGAACGACGTCATCCCCGCCTCGCGCCACATCCTCGCAATCATCAAGAGCCGCCATAAGCCGGCCTCGGTCTACACCGCCTTCACCCTGACCCAGGTGCTCAGCGTCATGACGCAGATTGCCAATATGCTGACCATCGTCCTGACCCTGGCCGCCGGCATCACCCTGGTAGTCAGCGGCGTCGGCATCATGAACTCCATGCTGGCCAACGTGCAGGCCCGCATCAAGGAGATCGGCATCCGCAAGGCGCTCGGCGCCACCAGCCGCGAGATTCGCCTGCAGTTCCTCACCGAGGCGGTCTTTCTCTCGCTCTCCGGCGGCCTGGTCGGCACCCTGATCGGCCTCGCGATCCCGCTCTCGGTCGGCTTCCTGACGCCGTTCCAGATTCCCGTCTCCTGGGTCTCCGGCGTGGTCGCGCTGGCGACCTCCGCCATCGTCGGCATCATCTTCGGCACGCTGCCAGCCAACCGCGCCGCCCGCCTCAACCCCGTAGATACTCTCAAGTACGAGTAGCACCCACCCCGACGCACCTCCTCTCTCTGACCCGCGACCCGCGGCCTCCGACTATCCAGCCCGCAACTGGGCGAACTCGTGGCAATCAAAGCGCGGCAGCAGCGCGAAAAGGAAGAAGCGAAAACAAAACCCCACCCAACTCGCGATGCGGCTGCGAGCTGAGTGGGGCGCCGGGCGTTCCGAGGAACACCCGGTTTAGAGCAGGAACGGCTTAGGCTGCCGGGGTGGACTCGGCCTCGGGCTGGTCGCCCTTGACCGTCACCTTGACGTGCGCGGTGACCTCGCGGTGCAGCTTGACCGGAACATAGTACTCGCCGATCGTCTTGAGCGGATCCTCGAGCGAGATCTTGCGCCGATCGATCGTGAAGCCCTGGGCCTCGAGCTCGTGGGCGATGTCGCCCGACGTGACCGAGCCGAACAGGTGATCGTGCTCGCCGACCTTGCGCTCGAACGCCAGCTCCACCTGGGCCAGCGTGGCCGCCAGCGCCTCCGCCTGGGTCTTCTCCTTGGCGGACTTGCGGATGGCCGAGGCCTTCATCTGCTCGATGACGGCGCGGTTGGCAGAGGTCGCCTCGATGGCGAGCTTGCCGGGAAGAAGGTAGTTGCGTCCGTAGCCATCGGCGACCTTGACCACATCGCCGCGGTGCCCCAGCTTGTTGACGTCTTCTTTCAGAATGACTTCCATTGCTATTCTCCGAATTTCTATCGTTGAGCCGAGATTAGAAGCGTGCGGCGAAGGCCAGCAGGGCGATGTTGCGCGACTGCTTGATGGCCAGCGAAAGGCGGCGCTGGTGACGGGTGCAAACCCCGGTCAGGCGGCGCGGAACGATCTTGCCCCGCTCGGCCACGAAGCCCTGCAGCAGGCGCACATCGCGGTAGCTGATGGCGTCGATCTTCTCCGTGCAGAACTTGCAGACCTTCTTGCGGCGGAAAAACTTGCGGCCGCCCGGACCACCGGCGCCAGGAGCGCCCGCGGGACGCGGAGGACGGGGTCCGCCGGGGCCGGCATACGCCGGACGCGGGGCATGGGGAGTGTGGGGGGTGTGCTCCCCCGCGTGACCAGCAGAGTGGCCGGTGGATGGAGCAGAAGCGTGCGGAGTGCTGGTTTCGTCAGCCATGATGTTTTCCCTCTCAAAGAGTAGGTTGTGCCGGTCTCCGCTCCAGACCCGCAACGGAGTCTCTGAACGTGCTCGCGGACATCTCTGGGGCGAGCGCGGAAGCGGTTAAGGCGGTGATCAAGTTACGAGCGGGGCGGCGAGAACGCCGTCCCAGAGCTTGGAGCGAGACTTAGACCGTGGCGACGGTCTCGTCGTTGGCAACCGGCGCTGCGGCGACGATCTCTTCCTCGGGCTTGGTCTCAGTCGCGGCCGCAGCGGCTGCCGGGGTCGACGTGGCGGTCGGAGCCTGCGGCTGGTGAGCCACCGGCTGGGCGATCGGCTGCGCGCTGCGCTTGACCTTGGTGTCGCGGATCGCCTTCACCTTGGCCAGACGCTTCTCTTCCTCGTCCATGCGCACGGTGATGAACTTGATGACCTGCTCGGTGACGCGCAGGCGGCGCTCGATCTCGGTGATGAGCTTGCCCTCGGCGGCGATCGTCAGCAGCACGTAGAAGCCGTCATTGAACTTGCGAACGGTGTAGGCGAGCCGGCGGCGGCCCATCTTCTCCACGCTCTTGATCTCGCCACCACCCGTGGTGATGGTCCCGGAGAAGCCCTCGATCAGCTTGTCCAGATCGGCTTCTTCAACGTCCGGACGGACGATAAACATGATTTCGTAGGTACGATTCATTCGTTTACTTCTTTCTGCGAAGTTCTGCTTCGCACCGCGCGGGCGTCTGTTCTGCCCGCACGGTTTGGAAATGGATACTTCCGGTCCTGCTCCTGCTGCTCTACTGCTTTTCCCCGTCGCTTGCCGCCTTACGGTTGAACTCGTTCATGGCAGCGCCGACCCCTTTGGTCAGCACCACCTCGACCGCACTGCGAGCGCGATCGAGCACCTCATCCAGCACCGCAAGCTCCTGCTTGCGGAGTGGCGACAGCAGATAGTCCCTGCCACCCGCCTTGATCTCCCTGCCATCCGCCAGCGCCGGCTTGCCGACCCCGATCCGGATGCGATTCCACTGCTCCGTCCCGAGCGCAGCGGAGATCGACTTCACTCCGTTGTGCCCGTTGGCCGAACCCCGTTCCGCCACACGCAGCGCGCCCAGCGGAAAGGCCAACTCGTCGTAGAGGACAACCAGATCCTCCACGCCGATCTCCAGCTCACGAAGCAGAGCGGCCACCGAAAGTCCGCTGAGATTCATGAAGGTCTCGGGCTTGGCCAGCAGAACCTCGTGTCCTGCGAATCTCGCCCGGGCAGTCAATGCTCTGCCGCGACGGTTGGCGACGGTCACACTGCAGAACTCCGCGATGCGGTCCAGCGCCAGAAACCCGGCGTTGTGAGGGGTGAATTGATATTCGATGCCGGGGTTTCCGAGACCGACAATCAGCTTCACTGCGTTCTTCCCTCGCGCCGTTCTACAACTTGAAACTGCAAAACCGCGGCCCCTGCTCCCCAATCGAAGCGAAGGGCCGCGGCAGAACTACTTCTTCTTGGCGTCGGAGGCCGTTTCCCCGTTCTCCGTCTTGCCCTTCTTGGCAACCTCGGGCTCCGTCGGAGCTGCGACCACTGCCTCAGCGGCAGCCTCCGCCTTGACCGCGGTGACATGCGCCACGGTCGCGCCCTCTTCGCCCAGGAACTTGATCGAACCCGAATGCGGCAGGTCGGAGACGTGGATGGCCGCGTTCAAGCCGAGGCCGGAGACATCGACGTCGAGGTGGCTCGGGATATCGGCCGGGAGGCACTCGATCTCGACCTCACGCAACACGTGGTCGAGGATGCCGCCCTGGCTCTTGACGCCCACCGGGGTGCCCACCAGATGGATCGGCACCGAGACGCGCATGGTCTTGTCCATGGCGATCCGCTTGATGTCGATGTGCAGCAGCTTGCCCTTGATGGGCTCGTTCTGCCAGTCGACGATCATGGCCTTGACCACCGCCGTGCCTTCGACGTTCAGGTCGAAGATAGTGTTGTGACCGGAGTCCGAGTGCAGGATGCGGGTGACGACCTTGGGGTCGACGGCAACCGCGACCGGCTCCTGGCCAGCGCCATAGACAACCGCGGGAATCTGGCCGGCGACGCGCACGCGGCGAGCGTGGTTCTTGTTGAACTTACCGGTGCGGGGGGTTGCGACGAGCGTTTCTGCCATGACTTTTAGTCTTCCTTTCGGGCACGAAGAGCAGCTATTAGCTTTTAGCCATTAGCTCTTCGCTAAAGGCTCTCGCTTCAGACTGTCTTCGCTCCCTTTGCGGTTGTTGCCGCCGAGGGTGGTCAATGCTGCGTTTCGTTCTAGCTAAAAGCTAACGGCTAAAAGCTAATAGCTGCCTCTAGTTGAACAGCGTACTGACGCTGGTCTCCATATGAATGCTCTCGATAGCCCGGCCCAGCAGGCCGGCAATCGAGAGCACCTTAATCTTCGACACCTGTTGCGCATCCTCGCGCAGGGGAATCGTGTTCGTCACGATCAACTGCTCCAACCGTGACGCCGCAATGCGCTCGACCGCCGGGCCCGAAAGCACCGGATGCGTCGCGCACGCATAAACCTTTGAGGCGCCCTGGGCCAGCAGCGCGTCCACCGTCTTCACCATGGTGCCGGCGGTGTCGATGATGTCGTCGAGGATCAGGCACGTCCGGCCGCGTACATCGCCGATCACGTTCATTACCTCGGTGACATTGATGTCGGTCCGCCGCTTGTCCACGATGGCCAACGGAACCTCCAGCTTCTTGGCGAAGAAGCGCGCCCGCTCCACACCGCCTGCATCTGGCGATACCACCGTCAGATTGGGCAGGTTCAGCTCCCGGAAGTAACTCACCAGCACCGGGCTGGCAAAGAGATGGTCCACCGGGATATTGAAGAAGCCTTGAATCTGGGCTGCGTGGAGATCGACCAACAGGGCGCGGTTCGCACCCGCCGTCGTCAGTAGATCGGCCACCAGCTTCGAGGTGATGGCGACGCGCGGACGGTCCTTGCGGTCCTGCCGGGCGTAGCCGTAGTACGGGATCACAACCGTGATTCGGCCGGCCGAGGCCCGCTTGAGCGCATCCATCATGATCAGCAGCTCAACCAGGTGCTGGTCCACCGGGAAACACGTAGGCTGCACCAGGAAGACGTCCGCGCCGCGAACGTTCTCCAGCAGCTGAAAGTGAACCTCGCCGTCGGAGAATCTCTGCAGCCGGGTCTCGCCCAGCGGCACACCGACGAACTTGCAGATCTCCTCCGCCAGGGCGTGATTGGAGGATCCGCAGAAAATCTTGAAGCGCTTGTCTTCGCTGAGACGTCCGGGACGCTTTCGATCCGGCACCGTCCTCGCCTGAAAACCGCCGTGCGAGCTGCCGTCGAACAAAATCGACGAGCCTGACGCTGAAGCAGGCTGATGGCTCGTTTCCAGCTCATCAGCCTGCCCTGAAATAGGGGGGAGAACCGCAGTCGTGTCTTGGTGATTCACGTTGAAACCCTCCAGGCGGGTTAGCCTTGGTAGCTCCTGCTGCTTTGTCTTGAGGCGCCCTGTTGTGGCGCCCCGTACCTCTGTTACGAAAGTAAGACTCGGTCCTTCAAACTGCTGACCTCTCTGCCGGCGGTGTTGTCCGCCTGCGAAAGGTCCTACAACCTCAGCGACATGTTGCTGTCGCGAAAAGATCCCTAAGTTGCCCGCTCGCAAGGTCTGCCTGCGGCGTCGACACAGTTGGCTGGGCGACTAGGATTCGAACCTAGACAAAGTGCTCCAAAGGCACTTGACCTACCATTAGTCGATCGCCCAGTAGATCTCCGGGGCCATTGTGCCGCCGAAGAGGTTACCCTGCGAACATTGTGCGCCAGTACGCCGCACGGGGCAAGGTGTGAGTGATCACTGCCTTGACACCGATGGCCTGAACGCGCCGTTGAGCCGCCTGGGCATCTGCAATGGACGGGTAAAGTCCAAACAGAGCCGAACCGGAGCCGGACAGCGCCGCGTACAACGCGGAACCATCCGCATCGACACCCGGCTGCAGACTTCCAGCCGAGGCGACTCCCATCAATTGACGCTTGATCTCACGCAAGGGGGGATGAATCGGAAAGACGACTCGTTCAAAGTCGTTTTCTATCCCGGTGCGGACAAGCGCGAGAAGGGTATTCTCGGCCAGATCGTTCTGCAGATTGCTTCGACTTCCGTCAAAGCGACCCTGTTTTTTCTCAGGGCTATCCAGATTCTCACTGGATGCGCAGAAGATACCGGAGGTGCCGGGCTCGGCGTAGGTGGACGCCAGAGCAAGACTCAACCTATCCAGCCTATCTGCTCCGGCGGCATCGGTCAAGCCTCCATTTACTCCGCCCGCGGCCAGCTGCAACGCGTCCCAATCGCGAAAGGCCTGCGGCGTCGAAACCCCCACCGCCGGCAGAGCGATCACACACGGCGTCTCCGGCAGGTCAGGCAAGGGAGAAACCTGCTCCCCACGCCCTTGCCCAAGCACAGCCCCGCCCAGCAGAAACAGCGGGACATCAGAGCCCACGGACGCTGCCAGCTCCAGCCGCTCGACCCCGGACAAAGCCACGTCCAGCTCCCGCTCCAGCCCCAGCAGCGCGGCGGCCGCATTGGCCGAGCCTGCGCCCATCCCGCCCTGCACCGGCAGCTCCTTCTGAATATGAATGTGAACCTCGGCCTGAACCTCGAGCCGATCGAGGCAGCGCTCAACCATTCGCCAAGCCGTATTGCGCCCGTCGGTGGGCACACCGGGATGGTTCGAGGTCAGCGTGATTGCGGTCACGGCGGCACGCGTGGCCGAGATCGTCACCACGTCGTAGAGCGCCAGCGTCTGATAGAGCGTGGCCAGATGATGAAAGCCGTCCGGCCGCGGCGGCCCAATGGCCAGGCCGAGATTGATCTTGGAGTGCGAGCGAACGCGCGTAGGCATGGCTCTGTCCATTCTACGCAAGCAAGCGCCCAAGAAAGCTCCGGGGAACGAAGGAAGCTCCGGGTGCCCATGTCTCACCTCTGAGACATGGGGCCTCTACCCGCGTCCGACACTAGACGTGCTTCTGCGGAACCGGGAATGGGTTCCGCTCGACGAACTGCACCTGGTGCCAGTAGGGGTAAGCCAGCGGCCGCTCGCTCGCCGCGTCGAGCTTCGCCACCTGCTCCGGCGTCAGCTCCCAGCCGACCGCTGCCAGGTTCTGCCGCAGCTGCTGCTCGTTGCGCGCGCCGATCACCAGCGTCGACACCGTCGGCTTGCGCAGCAGCCAGTTCAGCGCGATCTGCGGCACCGTCTTGCCGGTCTCGGCCGCCACCGCATCGAGCGCGTCCACGACCTGATACAGATACTCCTCCGGAACCTGCGGACCGGCGTCCACGTTCATCTTCGACTGCAGCCGGCTGGTCTCCGGCAGCGGCTGGCCGCGGCGAATCTTGCCCGTCAGACGCCCCCAGCCCAGCGGCGACCACACCAGCGCGCCCACGCCCTGATCGGCGGCCAGCGGCATCAGCTCACACTCATAGTCGCGGCCCACCAGCGAGTAGTACACCTGGTGCCCCACATACCGCGCCCAGCCGTAGCGCTCGCTCACGCTCAGCGACTTCATCAGATGCCATCCCGAAAAGTTCGAGCACGCGATATAGCGCACCTTGCCCTCGCGCACCATCTTGTCCAGGGTATTCAGCGTCTCCTCGACCGGCGTGGTCGCGTCGAACGCATGCAGGTGGTACACATCGATGTAGTCCGTTCCCAGCCGCTTCAGCGATCCCTCGAGCGCCTGGATCAGGTGGTAGCGCGACGACCCCACATCGTTCGGCCCCTTGCCCCGGCGGAAGGTCGCCTTGGTCGACAGCAGCACATCCTCGCGCTTCAGGTGCTTGATCGCCTGCCCCAGCACCTCCTCGCTCGCGCCGTTCGAGTACACGTCGGCGCTGTCGAAGAAGTTCAGCCCCGACTCCATGCAGACGTCGATGATCTTGCGCGCCTCCTCCACATCCGAGGCTCCCCATGCCTTGAAGAACTCGCTCTCGTGTCCGCCAAATGTTCCGCACCCGAAGCAAAGCTCCGGAACCTTCAAACCTGATCTGCCCAGCTGACGATATTCCATATCGCATGTGATGCTACCCCATCTTGCCGGGTGCAAAAAGGTGCCGCCTGCCTCTATCCTGAAACCGTGCAGACTCCCCTTCTCTTCCCCACCCAGCCCGACCTCACCCCCGAGATTCCACCCACCTGGTCGGACGGCAGCGAGATCTTCCACACCACCGAGAAGTGCACTCGGCTGCAGGCGATCCAGCGCAACAAACGCATCACCGGCAAGCCCGGCATCGCCATGCGCCAGTGCTTCAACTGCGAGGACATCATCCGCGCCAAACGCCTGGGGTAACGTCACTGGCCTGGCTGCAAAGGGAGCTCACCTCATGATCCACGAATCCATCCTCGCCGTCGTGGCTGGCGTGACGACGATCTGCGCCCTCGCTGCCTACTATGCCTGGATTGCGGGCCGCAACCAGTTCTTCTTCTTTGGCCGCACCCTTCCCGCAGACTTCGCCGAGACGGCATCGACCCAGGCGATCAGCCGCGCGTTCCGGCTCTGCCTCGCCCGGCTACACCCTCAACTTCGCCAACCTCTTCTCCTGGCCCGTCGCCCTGATCATCGTAGTCTGCTACGGCTTCATCCTCGTCAACCAGCTACATCACTGACGAGAAGATCTCACTCCACCGGCTTGTCTACCTGACTCTGGTAGATCTCCTCCACCCGCTCCACCGTATCGACCTCCTCAAGCGGCTTGTCATCGCGTATCCGCAGAATGCGCGGAAAGCGCAGCGCAAAGCCGCTCGCATGCCGACCGCTGCGCATGATGTTGTTGAACGCCACCTCCAGAATCCGCAGCGGCTCGACCGTGCGAAAGTATCCCTGGTCCTCGATCGTGTGCGCCATCAACCACGCGCTCATCTCCGCGATCTCCTCATCCGTCAGCCCGGAGTAGGCCTTGCCCACATTCAGCAGCTCGCCCGTCTGGTGGAAGCGCGGCCCGCGCACCGCGAAGGTATAGTCGCTCAATATCCCGGCGCGGCGCCCATGCCCGAACTCCGCCCCGGTAATCACCACATCGAGGGTCCCCAACTCGCGCTTCAGCTTCAGCCACGCCAGCCCGCGCCGACCCGGCTGATAGCTCGAGCCCGCCGCCTTCAGCATCACGCCCTCATTCGCCCGCGCCCGCGCCGCCCTATAAGCCCGGTCGATCTCCTCGGCCGACTCGACCAACCGCGAGGGCGCAAGCAGCAGCCGGGCAATCGGATCAGTCTCCGCCGAGCCGTCCGGCGAGGCGAACAGCACCGCCTGCATCTCGCGCGCGCGCTCGTCCACCATGACCGGCGAACGCACCACCTCCACCAGCCGCTTCACTACCGCCTCCAGCCGGTTGCGTCTGCTGCGCAAAGGGTGATGCAACAGCAGCTCGCAGTCCGCAAACAACAGATCGAAGGCCATAAAGATCACCGGGATCTGCGCTCGCACCGCATTGCCCACCCGCTTGCGCCCGATCCGCTGCGAGAGCACGGCAAACGGCAGAGCCTGCGCCTGCTCCCGATCCCAGCCCAGAATCTCGCCATCCAGAATCAGCGGCCCCGCCAGCGGTCCCACTCCCGACGAGCCCACCCGCGCGAAGGCCTCCTCCAACTCAGGAAAGCTGCCCGTCACCTCCTCCCGGTTGCGTGAATAGATCGCCACCCGCCCCGGCTGCGCAGGATCGCCACAGTGCACCTGCGCCCGCATGCCGTCGTACTTGTCCTCAAGAAAGGCCTCAATGCGCGGCTGTTCTCGGTTGGGATCGGGCTCGCCCGTAAACCGCTCGACCGCCTCCTCCGGCGTCTCCACCGGACTCGCCAGCATGAAGCCCAGCGGATGAAACAACCGCATCCCCGCCTCCGCCAGGGTTCCCGCGAACGCCCGCCGCACCACCGCCGCCAAATCCGCCTCCAGCATCACGGCGTGCCGCACCTCGGCCACCGGCACCCCGGCCGCAACCGCAATCGCCTCCTCCACCAAACTCTGCTTCACGCCAATACGCATATCGCCCAGCATCAGCTTGATCAGGTACTTGGCCTCAAGCGCCATCGCCCGCCGCAGCAGCCCCTCGACCAGCGCCGCGCGGCTGGTCGTCGTCTTCGCCACCGCCATCGCTGCAAACGCCTCATTCACCTCCGCCAAGGTCAGCGTCGCGGCAGGCCCAGCCTTGCCTGAAAGCAGATCGAAGGCCGCCGCCCCCGTGTCTCCATGCCGCCGATAGGCCGCGCTCAACTCCGCATCGCTCGCACCAGCAACCTGCAGCAGCGCTCGCGACAGCAGCGCTGCCCCAGCGTTCAGCTTCCGCGGATCCGCCTCGGCAAACGGGCTCCCCGCCAGATACAGCGCAAACAGCCCGGCATCGTCTCCCCCAGGAGCCTCCCGATGCACCGCCGCAATCGCATCCGCGATCGCCGCCCGCTTCTTCAGCCGCCCGCTCTCCCGCGAGAGCGCCTCCGCCAACTCCGCCACCGCCCGAAAGCTCGCCATACGCCACCCACCTCGGAATCCCTCAAGAAAGATGCGCCCGACAGCCCCTCCTCTTCTACTCCCCATTCCCTACTTCCTGCCTTTTGCGCCCCGCATCCGCCCCGCTCGCGATACCATCTAAAGAGCATGCATCCGGCGATCCAACCCGCCCAAAGCCACCTGGCCGCGTCGACCCCCGACCGCCACGACTTCGCCTAGCTGCGCCCAATCCCATCGCGCGCGTTCTTGCCCCGTTTCCTACTCTCGATTCCATATTCCCTGCTCCCAGGAGTTCCCCCATGTTCGACCGTCTCGACCAGATCGAAGCCCGCTACGAAGACCTCGGCCAGCAGCTCTCCGATCCCACCCTCGTCAACGACCAGAAGAAGTTCCAGGCCACCGCCAAGCAGCACCGCGACCTCGAACCCGTCGTCGAGAAGTTCCGCGAGTACCGCAACATCCGCAACGCCATCGCCGACGCCAAGGCCATGCTGACCGAGTCCGACGTCGATCTCCGCGCCATGGCGCAGGAGGAGCTGGCCTCGCTCGAGCCGCGCCTCGGCCCGGTCGAAGAGGAGCTCAAGGTGCTGCTTCTGCCCAAGGACCCCAACGACGAGAAGAACGTCGTCCTCGAACTGCGCGCCGGCACCGGCGGCGACGAGGCCGCCCTGTTCGTCGCCGAGGTCTTCCGCATGTACCTGCGCTTCGCCGAACAGCACAAGTGGAAGGTCGAGATCCTCTCCCAGACCGAGTCCGGCATCGGGCATGGATTGAAGGATGTTACGGCAATCATTGAAGGCGACCACGTCTACTCCCAGCTCAAGTACGAGTCCGGCGTGCACCGCGTCCAGCGTGTCCCCGCCACCGAGACCCAGGGCCGCGTCCACACCTCCGCCATCACCGTCGCCGTCCTTCCCGAGGCCGAGGAGGTCGACATCAAGGTCGAGGCCAAGGACCTGCGCATCGACACCTTCTGCTCCTCCGGCCCCGGCGGCCAGTCGGTCAACACCACCTACTCCGCCGTCCGCATCACCCATCTGCCCACCAGCACCGTGGTCAGCTGCCAGGACGAAAAGTCGCAGATCAAGAACCGCGAGAAGGCCATGCGCGTCCTCCGCGCCCGCCTCTACGAGGTCGAAGCCGAGCGCATCCACCAGGAACAGGCCAAAGACCGCAAGCAGCAGATCGGCTCCGGCGACCGCTCCGAGAAGATCCGCACCTACAACTTTCCCCAGAACCGGCTCACCGACCACCGCATCGGCCTGACCAACCACCAGCTCGCCATGGTCATGGAGGGCCAGCTCCAGCCCACCATCGACGCCCTCATCGCCCACTACACCGCCGAAAAACTCAAGGCCGAAGCCTCCGCCGCCTAACCCACCACGCAGACTCGGCAAACGTCAGCATCTGATTTTCAATGAAGTTGTCATCCTGAGCGAAGCCTCGCACGGTCTCATCGTGCGAGGCGTAGTCGAAGGACCCCGACCAAAGTACGCCTCTCCACGACTGCCAGCCCATTTTGGCCGGACCTTCAAGACCACGCATGAGCCTCCGCCAAACCATCGCCGCCGCCGCCGCCCGCCTCGCCGCCAACCCTGAGCTGCACGCCGATGCCTACCGCGACGCCGAGCTCCTGCTCCTGCACACCCTCAGCCTGCAACGCACGGCGCTCTT
The DNA here is from genome assembly GCA_035568455.1 of Granulicella sp. GTDB lineage: Bacteria > Acidobacteriota > Terriglobia > Terriglobales > Acidobacteriaceae > Edaphobacter. Next base: position 24,507 of record DATMOB010000104.1, on the reverse strand, counting down.
CACCGATCCCAATCGCAATCCGACCATCACCGAACAGACAGCCTACGACCGGGCCATCGACCGCCGGCGAACCGGCGAGCCCATCCAGTACATCACCGGCGAGCAGGAGTTCTACGGCCTGAAGCTGCGGGTCACGCCCGCCGTCCTGATCCCGCGTCCCGAGACCGAGCTGCTGGTCGAGGCCGTCCTCGAGCGCCTTCCGCCTGCAGGGGCTCTGAGAGTCCTAGACATCGGCACCGGCTCGGGAGCCATCGCCATCGCGCTCGCAGCCCACCGCCCCGAGGCCCAGATCACCGCGCTCGACCTCTCCCCCGGCGCGCTCGCTGTCGCCCGCGAGAACGCCGCCACCCACCAGCTCTCCGGCCGCATCCGCCTGCTCGAGTCCGACCTGCTCAGCGCCGTCGCCAACGAACCGCCCTTCGACGCCATCGTCTCCAACCCGCCCTATGTCCCCGAGGCCGACCGCGCCGCGCTGCACTCCCAGGTGCGCGACCACGAGCCCGCCAGCGCCCTGTTCGCCGGCCCCGACGGCCTCGGCATCTACAGCAGCCTGATCCCCCAGGCCCGCGCCGCGCTCACCCCCGGCGGCCTGCTCGCGCTCGAGTTCGGCCACGGCCAACGCGAAGCCCTCGCCGCCCTGCTGCGTGAATGGAACGAGGTGGAATTCCTCAACGACCTGCAGCAAATCCCCCGCGTAGCCCTAGCCTGCAGGCCCTGAATCCCCAGCCACCCGTCTCTGTTCCTGTTTTCTGAGCCCTGAACCCTGCCCCCTGAGCCCTGCCTTTACAGCCCTGCATACCAGTCGTAGCCCAGCTTGGTCCAGTAGTCATCCGGCCGCTTGTCGGTGAAAGCGATCAGCGCAATGCGTTTGATCTGCTTGTAGCCGTACTTGATGGGCATGTGCAGCCGCAGCGGAGCGCCATGCGCCTGGGTCAGCGGAGCCCCCGACATCTCCGTTGCCAGCAGGCTCTGCGGATGGGTGCAGGCGTTCAGATCGTAGCCGCAGTAGTAGTCGCCGAAGGGCGTCTCCATGTAGACATACCGCGCGCTCCTCACAGGCGGATAGGCTGCAATCAGATCAGCGAAGCGCACCCCGCCCCAGCACACGACCTCGCTCCACCCCTCAATGCACTTGAACTCGGTCACCAGCTCGTGGTGCGGCAGCCGCTTCACATCGTCGAGCGTCAGCAGCAGCCCCGGCGTCGCCCCAGCCAGGCCGCTCGCGCTCTCCCCCGCCTCCTCCTGCCCCCGCCGCGGCGATCCATCCGCCTTCACCCCCCGCATCCACATCCCAGGGGTCTCCGCCGGCCGCTTCGACTCATCCGCCTGCCCGGATTTGCCCTTGCTCATCGTCATATTCGGCTTCTCTACGTAGTTCCAAGCCGTCACATCCGGCACGTACTGCGGAAACCGCTGCGGCGCATCGACCCCGACCAGCTTCAGCCGCCAGGTCTCAAGCATCAGCTCCTGCCGCAGCCCATACGGCCCGTTGAAGCGCAGCTCGACCGCCTTCGCCACCGGATACGTCGGCGCCACACCCCGCTCGCCAAAGCCCCCCCGCGCCACCGCCGCATTGGTCTCAAACCCCCGCCGCAGCGGCATCTGCTGCCTTCCCAGCAGCGGGCTGCGGTCGATCCACCGGTACACCCCATACCCCGCCGCCGCTGCTGCCGCTGCCACCACAAAGCTCCGCCGCGTACGCCGCCGCGACTCAGCCAAAACCACCCCATCGGCCGCCGCAGCAGCCTCCGGAGGGCCAGGGCCCGACACCCCAGCCGCGTCTCCCGTCGGCACCGGCCCCTCCGCCGCCTTCGAGTCGTAGCGCTCCGGCACCCAATCGTCCTCATCCGGAATGCGGTCCTCGTCCGGTCGGCGCCGCTCCCGCTCCCACTCCCGCCGCTTCTCCTGCTCCTCGCGCTCCTCGCGTCCGTCGCTCATGCTGCGATATCCTTTCCCAGTTTCATTGCTTCGCTATCTTTCTGATTGATTTCTTCGCTGTACGGAGGTGAGTCAGCCGGTCGTATCTCGTAGCCGCTCACCATCCCGCGAAAGTTATTCCAGCCCGTCTTGATCACCTGCCCTACATGCAGCAGGAAGAAGGCACAAAAGCCCATCGTAAGCCAGAAGTGCTCCCACCGCGCCATCTCGTAGCCACCCAACAGCGAGGTCAGGTAGTGCGCCTGCGTCGGCTTGTAGATGGCGAGTCCCGTCGCCAGCGATCCCGCCCCCATCAGGACAATCGCGGTATACACGATCTTCTGCGCGCCGTTGTACTTCTTCGCCGGCGGATGCTGCCTGCCCAGGTGCAGATCGTAGAGCGTCACCTGAATCGCCTCTTTCAACGTCGCGATCCAAAGCCCGGGCCTCGGCACCATCAGCCGCCAGTCGCCCGAGACCACCAGGTAGGTCACATAGGCCAACCCGTTGACGGCGAAGATCCACATGAAGACAAAGTGCCATCCCAGCCCAGTCGTGATCTGGAAGGGCGCATGCAACCAGCGATAGAACCACTCGGGAAAGAACCGGAACAGCGTCCAGGAACCGATCCCGATGCGATACACCCGGTGCGGATGCTGGTAGGCGTTGTCCGAGTCGCCCCAGTAGATCAGCAGCCCGCTCCAGATCATCGTGAACAGCACCGGAAAGTTGATCCAGTGCATCCAGCGAATCGCCAGCGGATGCTTCCTCTCCAGGCGAATGGTCGCACGCGCGACGGGCGGGGCCTCTGCTGCGACCGGCCGCGCCGCCGGTTCTACGGGTGCTGCGGGAGCAGGCATCGCCTCCGCGTTCCCTAGGGCATCGTTCGCCACGGGAAGGACGACTGCGTCTTCCCGCGAATGGGATGGCGATTGATCGGGCATCCTAGGCCTCCTCAAGGTTCGCGCTGATACACTCTGCGACTTTTCGACGAGTTTCGGCAAGTCAATTGTCTGCCCGTCCAGAGGGACAGATGGCGCAAGCGCAGGAGCATCCATCGCAACTCGCTGAGTTTTCACGCAGCTTCTGCCCGCTCTGGCCGTCTAATGGAGTAGCAAATGTTCACCTGGGCCAACAGCTTCGGCAAGCGTTCCTCTCAGCGGCAGCGCCGACTGCGCAGCTCCGTGCTTGCGCTCAGCGGCCTCGCCGCGCCACTGCAGGCGGCGGGCCAGCCCGCGCAGCCGCTGCCCTTCTTCGACCTGCGAACCAAAATGACGGTCGACGTCGACGGCGCGCCCAACGCCTACGGCCCGCGCAACCTGCCCACACTCGACTTTCTGCGCAACGCGCACAGCGATGGCACCTTTGGCACGCCCATCGTCGGCTACCTCACCCGCGACGACCATCGCACCCCGGTCATCCAGGGCCCGCACGATCCCTGCCCCGGCTACTACGTCTCCACCACCGATTTCCGCGACGACACGATCGACGACGACGCCAACCCCCGGAAATATCTCGACGCCACCCGCATCTCCTACGTCGTGCTCGGCCGCTTCGCCAAACGCCACCACCTCCACCTGGGCGATCTGGTGGTCGTACACAGCGATCGCACCCACAGGACCGTCTACGCAATCGCCGGCGACTCCGGCAACCCCAGCGGCGGCGAAGGCTCGCTTGCTCTGCTTCGCGCCCTCGGTTACCCCTTTCACGACGGCAAGGACGACGCGGTCGAGCAGCGCGAGATCGTCATCCGCTACTTTCCTGGCTCAAATCCCACGCACCGCTTCTTCCACTCCCAGGCCGAGATCGACCGCGCCGCCGAGTCGCTCCACCTCGACCGCCGCTTCTGAACCCGCTGCAAGCTACTTCTTCTCTTCGTGATACTCCTGCTCGGTATTGATGCTCCACAGCGCAGCCTTGTCCACGTGTCCGGCCACCAGCCCATCGACGACGGTCATCGCGGTCAGCATGCTGTGGTCCTGGTTGTTGTACTTGTGCATGCCATTCCGGCCCACCAGGAACAGGTTCTCGAAGCTGTCGGTATACGCTTTCAACTCGTCGAAACGGTTGTAGGTGCCGAAGTACGCGGGATAGGTCTTGGGCACGCGCACCACATGTCCGTCGCTCACGTCCTCCGCATTCAGGATGCCGATCTTCGCAACCTCGGCGATGGCAAACTGCTTGAGCGCCTCATCCGGCATCTTCCACAGGTCATCCGTCTCGTAGCAGAAGTACTCAAGCCCGATCCACACCTTCGAGGGATCCGCCACCAGGTGCGGACTCCAGTTATTGAATATCTGTAACCGTCCCAGGAGCACATCCGGCTCCTGCACATAGATCCAGGTGTCCTTCAGCAGGCCGCCCTCCGGCTCCTGCACCTTCAGCCGGTCCGCGAGCAGGCCCACGGTGATGAAGTCGCGATACTCCAGCCCCTCGCTCACCTCGCGCACCGCCGCCGGAACATCGGCATCAAGCGCCCGCACCAGATCCTTCATCGGCATGGTCGAGAAGAAGTAGTCGCCGGTCAGCGTCGCACGCTCGCCCGCCTCATGCATCGCCTCAATCGACACCACCCGGCCGCCCTCGCAATGCACGCGGTCGACCTTCCAGCCCCTGCGAATCTCTCCGCCCATCGCAACGACCTGATCAGCCACATGCTCCCACAGCTGTCCAGGACCGTACTTCGGATACATGAAGCGCTCGATCAGGCTGGTGTCGGTGCCCTTTTGCGCGACATCTCCCGTGCTCTTGCGGCTGAAGCTCTTCTTCAGGAAGTGCTTCACCGCCGTCGTCAGGCTGAGGCCCTTGATGCGCTGCGCTCCCCACTCGGCCGAGATCTGGTCGCACGGCGTTCCCCACACCTTCTCGGTGTAGCTCTTGAAGAAGGTCAGGTAGAGCTCGCGGCCGAAGCGATTGATGAGAAAGTCCTCGAGGCTCTTCTCCGGCGTGATCTGGCTCACGCGCGACTGCATGTAACTCAGGCCGACACGAATCGTGCGCAGCAGGCCAAGATTTTCGAGCGTCTGCGCGGTCAGCTTGATGGGGTAGTCGAAGAACTTGCGCAGATAATAGATTCGGCTCTTGCGCGGCCGGATCAGCATCACCAGGTCCGGATCGGCGGGCAGCGGCGCGATCAGGTTCTCATCTTCGTGCTCGATCTGTTCCTGGAGGATCTCCTCGGCAAGAACCTCCTCGCCACCCTCCGCCTCCTCTGCCTCATGCTTCAACGGTCCGAGCCCGCGCAGCGGCGGCTCCTCGGGAGGATGCGCCGGCACCGTGACCAGGCGCCGCTTGCCCTGATAGCTGATCTCCTGACTCGCCTGAGACCTCTGGATCTCCTGAGCTTCGTCCAGCGCAGGCGGCATCAAGTCCATCCACCACTGCATCACCCGGTCGGACTTCGAGAAGAAGCGGTGCCCGCCGATGTCCATCCGGTTGCCCTTGTACCGGATGGTCCGCGATATCCCGCCGATCTCGCCCGACGCCTCAAGCACGATGGGATGTATGTCCGTGCGGCGCAAAAGTTCGAAGGCCGCCGTAAGACCAGCGGGCCCCGCTCCAATCAGTACCGCCGTCTTACCCATTCCATCCTGTCGCAACTCTGGATTCACGTTCCAAACTGTTTATTATATCGAGTCCCATCAGCCACCCAATCGCTAGAGCGCTGCCGCCTACACACTGCAAGGCCCCGGCCGGAAGCCGAGGCCTCACACCAATAGACGACGTTTCGATTCAAACGGCCGCCATCTCCCGTGGCCGCACCACCTCGAACTCCAGCCCCTTCGGCCCCGCCGTCACCACCACGTGATCGCCATGCAGTACCTCGCCATCGAGAATCTTCACCGCCAGCGGGTCCTGTATCAGGCGCTGGATCGCCCGCTTCAGCGGCCGCGCTCCATAGGCACGGTCGTAGCCCGCGGCGAAGATCGCCTTGCGCGTCTCGGGCGTCAGCTCCAGCGTGATCTTGCGGTCCGCCAGCAACTTTTCGAGATCCTTCAGGCGCAGATCGATGATGTGCGTCAGCTGCTCCTGGCCGAGCGCATGGAAGACCACGATGTCGTCCACACGATTCAGAAACTCCGGCCGGAAGTGCTTGCGCAGCTCCTCCATCACTCGCGTCTTGGCCTCCTCGAAGCCCTCCGGACCACTCGCCCAGGCCGTAGCCAACTGCGCAGCGCCGATGTTCGAGGTCATGATCAGGACAGTGTTTTTGAAGTCCACCGTCCGCCCCTTCGAGTCGGTCAGCCGGCCATCGTCGAGCACCTGCAGCAGCACGTTGAACACATCCGGATGTGCCTTCTCGATCTCGTCAAACAGCACCACCGAGTACGGCCGGCGGCGCACCGCCTCGGTCAATTGCCCGCCCTCGTCGTAGCCAACATAACCGGGAGGAGCTCCGATCAGCCGGGCCACCGCGTGCCTCTCCATGTACTCGCTCATGTCGATGCGCACCATGGCCGCCTCGTCGTCGAACAGAAACTCCGCCAGCGCGCGCGCCGTCTCGGTCTTGCCCACGCCGGTCGGCCCCAGAAAGATAAAGCTGCCAATCGGGCGCTTCGGATCCGACAGACCCGCGCGCGAGCGGCGAATCGCATTGGCCACCGCCTGCAGCGCCTCGTCCTGCCCGATCACCCGCTCCCGCAGCCGCTCCTCCATCTGCACCAGCTTCTTCATCTCGCCTTCAAGCATCTTCGCGACCGGAATCCCCGTCCACTTCGACACCACCCGGGCAATGTCCTCCTCGTCGACCTCCTCCTTCAGCAGCCGCGAACTCGCTCCCGCGGCCGCGTCCTGCGCCGCCGTCAGCGTCTTCAACTCGCTCTCCAGCCGGGGAATCTCGCCGTACTGCAGCTCCGCCGCGCGCTGCAGGTTGCCCTTGCGGGTCTCCTCCGCGGCCTCAAAACGCAGCGCCTCGAGCCTCTCCTTCAACTCCGCGATCTTGCCGATCGCTCCGCGCTCGGTCTGCCACCGCGCCCGCAGGCCGCTGACCTTCTCCTGCACCTCGGCCAGCTCGCGCTCCACCTGCTCCAGCCGCTCCTTTGATACCGGATCGGTCTCGCGCTTCAGCGCCTGCCGCTCAATCTCCAAAGACGTAGCCCGCCGCTCCAGATCGTCGATCTCCACCGGAACGCTGCCAATCTGGATCGCCAGCGACGCCGCTGCCTCATCCACCAGATCGATCGCCTTGTCCGGCAGAAAGCGGTCGGAGATGTAGCGATGGCTCAGCGTCGCCGCCGCCACAATCGCCGAATCCTTGATGCGAATCTTATGGTGCGCCTCGTACTTTTCCTTCAACCCGCGCAGGATCGCAATCGTATCCTCCACATTCGGTTCGCCTACATACACAATCTGGAAGCGCCGTTCGAGCGCGGGATCCTTCTCGATGTACTTGCGATATTCATTCAGCGTGGTCGCACCGATGGCCCGCAGATCGCCGCGCGCCAAGGCCGGCTTCAGCATGTTGCTCGCGTCTAAAGATCCCTCGGAGGCGCCCGCGCCCACCAGAGTATGCAACTCATCGATGAACAAAATAATCTCGCCGTTTGAGTCCTCAATCTCCTTCAGCACCGCCTTCAGACGATCCTCAAACTCGCCGCGATACTTCGCCCCGGCGATCATCGATCCCAGGTCGAGCGACACCACCCGCTTGTTCTTCAACACCTCCGGCACATCGCCCTGCACGATCCTCCGCGCCAGACCCTCGACGATCGCCGTCTTGCCCACACCCGGCTCCCCGATCAGCACCGGATTATTCTTGGTCCGGCGCGAGAGCACTTGCACCACCCGGCGAATCTCCTCGTCGCGCCCGATTACCGGGTCCAGCTTGCCCCGCCGTGCCAGCTCGGTCAGGTCTTTTGCGTATTTTTCAAGCGCCTGGAACTTGCCCTCCGGATTCTGGTCCGTCACCCGCTGCGAGCCGCGCACCGTGGTCAGCGCCTTCAGAATCGCCGCGTGCGTCGCGCCCAGCGCCGCCAGCGCGCTCTCCACCGGATCACGCTTGGCGCCGGCCAAAGCCAGCAGCAGATGCTCGGTCGAACAGTACTCGTCCTTGAAGTTCTCCGCCTCCTTGAACGCCTGATCGAGCACCTTCTGCAGCGCCGCCGACAGGCTCGGCTGCGCGCTCCCGCCCGAGACCTTGGGCAGCTTTTCGATCGCCTGATGCACCCCGTGCAACAGCTGCTCGATCGGCACCCCCACCTTCTCGAGCACCGGCACGCAGATGCCCTCGCGGTCCTCCAGCAGCGCCGCCAGCAGATGCAGCGGCAGAATCTCCGGATTGCCATGCTCGGCCGCCATCGTGCTCGCCGCCTGCACCGCCTCCTGCGCTTTGACCGTCAACTTCTCCCAACGAATCGCCATCGCCTATCCCCCTTGGCTGCAAGACTCCCTCTGGCAAAAGAAACGGGAGGCCTAGCATCCTACGGCCCTCCCCCATGTCGCTTCAAGCAACCGCAAACCAGGCGACCTAGCGCCGCCTTCGGCGATCAGGAGAGATCCTCCCCTAGACCGCCAGTGCCGCCTTGCTCCCGGCAGCATCGGGGGAGCCCACCTCGATCTTCACCTGGCGCGGCCTGGCCTCCGCCTTCTTCGCCACCGAGATGGTCAGCACACCAGCATCATAGGACGCCGTCAGCGCCTCCGTATCCACCGTCTGCGGCAGCGTGAAGGTGCGCACGAAGCTGCCGAAGCGGCGCTCGATACGATGGAAGTTCTCCTGCTTCCGATTGCCCTCGAGCTTGCGCTCGCCCTTCACCATCAGAGTCTGGTTCTCCAGACGAACGTCCAGACCCTCCGGCTTCACGCCGGGAATCTCCAGCTGCAACACCAGCGCCTGGCTGTCCTCGTACACATCGACCGGGGGCACGAAGCTGCCTAGCGGGCTGGCAACTGAGGCCGCCGGCTCGGCCCCCGTCTCGGGCCGGGCAAACTCCTGGAACATTGCATTCAGCCGGTTCTGCAGTGCGGTTATCTCATGGAAGGTCGAACGGATAGGGACAAATCGAGTCATCGTCGTCATAGCAACTCTCCTTGAAGATTGGCGAGCGAAGGTGCATTCGCTGAACCTTCCCTCTCAACTGCTTAGACGCAGCATACTACAAATCGATGCAGATTATATGAGTCGACTACACTCATTCAATTCGGCGCGCCTCCCACAAAAGTAATGTCGAGGACAACTCCTCCACCACCCCCACCATCACAGCCACTGTTGTCCCCGGGCCACATTCGCTGAACGACTGCATTTGCTTTGGAAGGTCCTACCAATGAGGGAATCGAGGGCGCTCCATCCTGGGTTCACGCAGGCACCAGACAACCCGGTGCGGATGATCACAGGACGCCGCAACGTCCTCGAGTTCCAGCCTCTGTTGCGGGAGCTGGCCCACCGCTTCGGCCAATCGGCCGCCATGCACGGGGTGGAACACTTCCTTACGGGAGCAGGCAAGGCCATGCCCCCCTGCCTGCTCTTCGTTCTCGCCGACAAGGATGCCTCCGATCCCCTCGCGGCGGGCAATATTCTGGGCGCTGCCCTGCTCTACGAGTTCCGTATTCTGGGCGTCGGCTCCGGCGTCTTCGTCACCGAGGGCAAGGACGGTATGCGCTCGATCATCGCGCCCGCCGCAGACCGCGCCGCCATCGCCGCGGCCGTCTCCACCGCCCTGATCAAGCACTCCGCGCAGATCGTCGTCGCCTCCTACATCGACGCTGCCGAGTCTGCCTCGATCGCACCGCCGCCACTCCCGGGCAGATCGTTCCGTTGGGCCGCCGCTCGCCGTCCCACGCCCGGCTACCTTCCGCTTCAGGACACACTCGACCAGACCTTGCAGACGCTGCACAAGAAGACCCGCTTCAACTTCCGCTACTACCGCCGCCTGCTCGAGGCCGAGATCGCGCTCGAGTTCGTCCCTGACGCCGGCGCCCTGCTCACCCTCGCCGAGCTGCAGGCCTTGAACCGCGCCTCCCTCGGCCCCGTCCCGGACGAGGTCGCGCGCCATCGCTACCAGAACTTCGCCGATCACCCGGGAGCCTACATCTGCGGCCTCCGCACCCGGGCGGGCCAATGGCTCTCCCTCATCGGCGGCTGGCGCCACCAGGGCACCACCGTCATGCAATGGCAGCTCAACTCAAACGGCTACGAGCGCTTCTCCCTGGTCACCGTCGCCCGTTCCTATTGGATGGAGCACGAGATCTCCATCGGAACCAGCATCCTCCGCATCGACGGCGGAGCCTCCCACGCGATGAACCACTCCTGCATCCCCGAGCACGCCGTCGACCTGATGCTGCGCCGGCGCTCGCCGCTCGGCTTCGTCCTCGTCAAGATCGTGGCCCCACTCGTCGCAAACCGCTCCATGAACAGAAATCACTTCCTGGCCAAGACCCTCAGCCGCCCCGGCCTCCGCTGGCGGCTCGTGCCGCCAGCCGCCGCCCTCGATCGGGACTCGCCGCCCCGATACTCCGCAACCCCCTCGGCACGCGTGTTTTGAGGTCACTCCGCAGATCGCCAGCAGAAATAACCTGCGGAGCCTCCCTCAAATAAACCTGCTCGCGCTCACTGCGTGCCGCCCGATCAGCGTGTATCCGTAGCGGCTGCCGCACCGCTCACCGGCTGCTCCGGCTTGACGTAGGTATCCAGCCAGCGATTCATCTCCCACAACATGTGATCCAGGCTCTCGTGCGCCATATAGTGATGCGCCTCGAGCGGCAGAAACACCAGCCGAACCGTCGCCCCCTGGCCCTTCAACGCCACATAAAAGCGGTCGCTCTGGATGGGGAAGGTGCCCTGATTGTCATCCGCCTCTCCATGGATCATCAGCAGCGGCGTCTTAATCTTGTCCGCATAGCTGAAAGGCGACAGCTCGTAGTACAACTTCGGATCCTGCCAGTAGGTGCGTTCCTCCGCCTGGAATCCGTATGGCGTCAGCGACCGGTTGTAGGCCCCCGAGCGCGCGATCCCCGCGCGAAACATCGTCGTATGGGCCAGCAGGTTGGCCGTCATGAACGCGCCGTAGCTGTGCCCCATCACCGCTACCCGCTTGGGATCAACCACTCCCAGCGCCGCGCCGCTGTCGACCGCCGCCTTCGCCCCCGCCAGCAGTTGCTCTACGTAGGTATCGTTCGGCTCCTGCTTGCCCTCGCCCACGATGGGGATGCTCGCATTCTCAAGCACGGCATATCCGGTCGCGGTAAAGAACACCGGCGATCCCCATCCGATCCGCGGATAGCGATAGGGCGAACCCTGCACCTGCCCCGCCGCGCCCCGCGTCTTGAACTCCGCCGGATACGCCTCCATCAACGTTGGCAGCGGACCCTGGCTCTTGTCATAGCCCGCCGGGAGCCACAGGTTGGCCGACAGATCCAGCCCATCGGCGCGCTTGTAGTGCAGCACCCTCCGCACCGGCAGCGGCGTGCTCCCATACGGCGAGGGATAGTGCGTCACCGCGACCACCTCTCCGCTCGCCGGCGCCACCGTGAAGTAGTTCGGCGGCACCGTCTCCGACTCCCGCCGCACCAGCACCCGCTCCTCCGCCAGCACGGCGATCGGCTCCTCGTAGAACGGAGCCTTCGACTGCCAGACCCTCCGCTCGGCTCCCGCAGCCTCGCCTCCCACCGGAAGCACCCCCACGAACGGCTGATCGCCATCCGGCGACGCCCCCTGCCCAAGCAGATAGATCCCCGTCCCATCCACCGTCATCCGCAGCACCGGATAGCCGCTCGCATTGGGCACGGTCACCGGCCTGCCGGGATCGTGATACCGGTCCTCCGAAGAACCATCGAAGATCGTCCTCGCCGCCTTCGCAGCATGGCTGGCCGGATCGATCGCCACCATCAGCCGCCTCCGCGTCTTGCGCTCCCGCTCACTCACCAGCGCCAGATGCTCGTTGCCCCACTCCACCCCGGAGAAGCGCAGCGGCATCTCCAGCAGCGTCTCCGGCTCGCCCGTGAAGGGCGCCGCCAGCGCGAACAGCCGGTCATGCACATCCATCTTCTTGCGCAGATCGCCGCCATCGGCCGCCGTCACCCAGGTCACCGTAGCCGGCGCATCGCTCCTCCAGCCAAAGCTTCTTGGTCCCGGCTGGACCGCATCGAAGGAGATCGGAATCGAATCCGCCAGCGGCTCATCCGCCAGCTGCTTCGCCACCCGACCGGTGCTCAGGTCGACCACCTTGGCCCGCATCGGGAAGAACTCCACCGGCAGGGCGTAGCTGAACGGCCGGTGCCGCTCCACCACCAGCGCATAGCGCCCATCCGGGGAGGGCTTCGCCTCCTCGATCAATCCCAGCGCTTCCTTGCCCGGCAGCAGCCGGACCGGGCCGGCAACCGGAAGCACCGCCAGCTGCGCCGTCGCATAGTACTCGAAGAAACGCTCGTCCTCCGGCGTCTGCAGCAGGTCCTCGTAAGTCCTTCCCGGACTCACCCGCCCCAGGTTCTCCGACACATCCGGCCCCTCGGGAGTCGTGGCCCGCTTCGGCTCCGCCCCCCGCACGGCCGGCACCACGCGGCACAGCAGCGCCTTGCTGTCCGGCATCCAGGCGCACGGATCGTCCAGCACACCGTTCAGCCGAACGGTTCCCAGCCGGCGCGCCCGCGCCGTGCGCACGTCGACCACGAACAGCTCCAGCCCCGCCCTGGGCAGGCCGCCCGGCCCGCCGTCCTGCCGCTGCACGAACGAAAGCCAATTGCCATCCGGCGACCAGTTCACATACAGAATCTTCAAATGCTCCGGCAGCCCCGTCACCGTCCGCGCCGCGCCACCGTTCACCGCCTGCAGCGTGAGCGCGGTCGAGTAGGGAACCGCGGTCTGCCCATTGGTCAGCGGATTGAAGCGCAGCCCCGCCAGCCGCAGCCTTGGCTGCGACAGCTCCGCAATCGTCGACAGCGTCTCCGGCTGCTCCATCGCGAGCGTCTTTCCATCCGGCGAAACCCGCGCCACCGGAGTAGCCGGGGCCTCTAGCAACCGCTCGATCGCCTGCGGAGGATGCTGGTACTGGATCGCCGCCTGCCCCCACGCGGCCCGCTCCCCAACGCCCCCGACCACAACCGACATCGACATCGCCATCGAAACGAACAGCGCCCCGCCCAAAAGCTTCCGCACTCCGCACCTCGTACCTGGATTGTGCCGCACACTACCGGATCGACGTCGACCCATACATCGCTTGCTAGGCCCGATACTGCTTGTCCCTGCCCCAGACAGCTTTGGTATGACCCAACGTGGCTGCCTATAACCCGTCAGTGTTCGTCGCATCACCCGAGTGGCTGGTTATGAATAGCTCGTATTCTCCCCCGCAACGCTCCCGCAGGCAAGCGTCATTCGCAAATCGAATGCAAACCACACGCCTTCTCCATCGAAGCAGGGCGTCACGCATGCCGTCTTTAGCCCGAACGCTGCATCCTTGCCCCTCGCTGGCGCGTCTTCTGCTCTGTGTCGGTTACGCTTTGCACGTATTTCTTCAGGGCGGGCTCGCTCCTGATTGTCTCCCTTCTATCTTTTTCTCTGGGAGTACACCGACCCTCGTCCCAAGCCGCCGGCCAACCCGAGTCCCCTTCCACAGACCAGGCAGCCCTCCTATCCGCAGTCCGTTCCAGCAGCCCGCCTGCGCCGCCCAGGCTCATCGGCTACTTCCCGCAATGGGGGATCTATAACCAGCCGCAGTATCTGGTCAAAAACCTGGTCGCCACCGGCGGCGCCGCGATGCTCGATCAGATCAACTACGCGCAGGGCTTCGTCACCAACGGCCGCTGCTCCATCGCCGACCCCAACGCCGATCTCCACTACACCTTCACCGCCGCCGACAGCGTCAACGGCAAACCCGACGCCCGCACCCAGAGCTTCCGCGGCAACCTCCACCAGCTCGTCGAGCTGAAGCGCCGCTACCCCCGCCTCAAGATCCTCATCTCGCTCGAAGGCAAAGGCGCCGACTTCGCCCAGGACGCCCAGCCCGAAAACCGCCAGGCCTTCATCGACTCCTGCGTCGATCTCTTCCTCAAGGGCAACCTCGCGCGCGGCATCTCCGCGCCCCGCCTCTTCGACGGCATCGACGTCGACTGGGAGTACCCCCACGCCGAGGACGCCGCCAACTTCCTCGCTCTGCTCACCGGCCTGCGCCGCCAGATGGACGCCCTCCGCCCCGGACTCATTCTCAGCGTCGCCACCGGTCCCAATCCACACACCTACGAAGGCACCGACATGCGCGCGGTCGGACGCATCGTCGACCAGGTCGGCCTCATGACCTACGACTTCGCCGGCCCCTGGAGCGACACCACCGGCTTCGTCGCCCCGCTCGCCAGCGATCTCCCCGACGAGCCCGGCTCCGTCGAGCGCAGCGTCACCTCCTACCGCGCCGCCGGCGTCCCCACCGCCAAGCTGCTCATCGGAATCCCCTTCTACGGCTACGGCTGGCATCAGGTCCCGGAGGTCGCCAACGGCCTCAACCAGGAGGGCACTGCCATCCACGGCGACCGCCCCTACAGCTACATCCAGACGCTCGCCGCCGACTCCATCGTCTACCGCGACCCACTCTCCAAGGCCCCCTGGCTCTTCGACGGCGACACCTTCTGGACCTTCGACGACCCTGCCTCCATCCGCGCCAAGGCCAGCTACGCCCGCGACCAGCACGTCGGCGGCCTCATGCTCTGGGAGTTGAGCGAAGACACCACCGAGGCCACCCTGCTCGAAGCCGCCCACAAGGCCCTCTGCCCCTGCCTCTAAATCTGCACCGTATCCCTGACTCCGCCCTGCCGCCAATGACATCCCCAGCCACGCCAGCGAGCCCGCCGCCGGCGCTTCAACTAAAATGACAAGCGATGATCCTTCCCTTCGTCCGCGAGCTCCTCGCAGACCTTGAACACTCTGAGCCGTTCGAACGTGTCCGTCGCCATCTCAGCGCCGGCAGCGGGCGCCGCCGCGTCTCCGGCCTCACCGCCACCGCCCGCGCCCTCTATCTGCCCAGCCTCGTTCGCGCCGCCAACGCTCCCTGCGTCATCATCGTCGCCGACAACAAGGCCGCCGAGACCCTCCACGCCGCCGTGCTCAGCGCCTGCGAGCTGACCGGAGCGCTCTCCCCCGACGCCGTCCTCCGCCTGCCCGCCCACGATGTCCTGCCCTTTGAAAACCTTTCGCCCCACGCCGAGATCCAGGAGCACCGCGCCGCCACCCTCTGGAAGATCGCCCACGCCGCTGCAGGAGGAGCCCGGCTGGTCATCGCCCCGCTCGAGGCCGCCTGCATGAAGCTCTTCCCCCGCGACTACTACCGCGCCCTCGCCCTGCACCTCAAGCGCGGTGAAGAGTACATGCCCGACATGCTCCTCGAGCACCTGCTCTCGGTCGGCTACATCCAGGTCAATGTCGTCGAGATGCCCGGCCAGGTCACCCTGCGCGGCGGCATCGTCGACGTCTACTCCCCGGAGATGGACGCCCCCGTCCGCATCGACTTCTTCGGCGACGAGATCGAGTCCATCCGCAAGTTCGACCCCGAGACCCAGCGCTCCAGCGGCCACCTCAACGACGCCCTCCTGCTCCCGCTCACCGAGACCCCGGTCACCGAGAAGCTGCTCGGCGCCATCAACGCCCGCCTCACCCGCGCCGGTGCCGCAGGCGCGGCCCTTGAAGGCGGCGAAGAGCCCACCGAACTGGTCGCCCATGTCACAACCAGCACCGGCGAGGTCACCGTCTTCCCCGGATGGGAGTTCTTCGCCCCCGTCGCCGGCGCCCGCCACACCCTGCTCGACCTGCTCGCCGCCGCCGGACCCGCTCCCCG
Source organism: Granulicella sp. (assembly GCA_035568455.1). Classification (GTDB taxonomy): domain Bacteria; phylum Acidobacteriota; class Terriglobia; order Terriglobales; family Acidobacteriaceae; genus Edaphobacter. The sequence continues at coordinate 8,839 of DATMOB010000104.1, read as the reverse complement.
TGTCTTCATCGAAGAGCCTGCCATGGTCCGCAACCAGGGCGAGCGCTGGTGGAACAAGATCGAGCAGCGGCACGACCGCTCCGGCATCGGTAATCTGGTCCGCCCCGAGGACATCTACCTCTCCCCCTGGGATCTCGAAGACCGCCTGCGCAAGTACCCCGGCTGCGAGCTCGACCAGCTCGGCCTGGTCGATGTGCTCGACGCCGACCGCTCCGACCTCTCCGAGATCGACTTCAGCACCCGCCCCACCCAGCGCTTCCACGGCAGCATCCCCGCCATGATCGACGCCATCCAGTCGCTCATGAAGCAGGACGCCCGCATCCTGCTCACCGCCCCCAACCAGGGCGAGGTCGAGCGCCTCGCCGGCCTGCTTCAGGAGTACCACATCCCCTACCGCCTCGGCTGGCGCAGCGAGGGCCACGCCTCCGACACCGTCTACTCCGAGTCCAGCCACCTCTCCGGAGACCTGCGCACCCCGGTCATCGTCAAGACCGCCATCGCCGCCGGCGTCCAGGTGCTCGATCTCGACCGCGCCACCGCCCGCCAGATCGTCCTCTTCGGCGCCCAGGACCTCAGCGACGATGCCGACGTCACGGCCCGCCCTGTGCGCCGGACAAAATCGAAAGCCGCCGCCTTCATCTCCGACTTCCGCGACCTCGCCGTCGGCGACTACGTCGTCCACGTCGAGCACGGCATCGCCCAGTACTGCGGCCTCCGCGTCATTGAAGAGCCCGACGCTCCGCCGCTCGAGCTCATGATCCTCGAGTTCGCCGACCAGGCCAAGCTCTACGTCCCGCTCACCCGGCTTGACCTCATCCAGAAGTACCGCAGCACCGATACCGGCCCCGCGCCCGTCCTCAACAAGCTCGGCACCCAGACTTGGCAGAAGACCAAGGCCCGCGTCAAAAAAGCCATGGCCGACATGGCCGGCGAGCTGCTCAAGCTCTACGCCCAGCGCCACGCCGCCCAGGGGACCCCCTTTTCGCCCGACACCAACATGCAGCGCGAGTTCGAAGACGCCTTCGACTTCAACGAGACCGACGACCAGCTCTCCGCCATCGCCGACATCAAGCGCGACATGGAGTCCACCCAGCCCATGGACCGCCTCCTCTGCGGCGACGTCGGCTACGGCAAGACCGAGGTCGCCATGCGCGCCGCCTTCAAGGCCGTGCAGGACTCCAAACAAGTCGCCGTCCTCACCCCGACAACCGTCCTCAGCTTCCAGCACTTCGAGAGCTTCAAGCGCCGCTTCAGCAACTTCCCCGTCAACATCGAGATGATCTCCCGCTTCCGCACCGCCAAGGAGCAGACCGCCATCCTCGAAAAGGTCGCCGAAGGCAAGGTCGACATCCTCATCGGCACCCACCGCCTGCTCTCCAAAGACCTCAAGTTCCAAGACCTCGGCCTGCTCATCGTCGACGAGGAACAGCGCTTCGGCGTACGCCACAAGGAACGCCTCAAGCAGATGCGCGCCGCCATCGACGTGCTCGCCATGTCCGCCACCCCGATCCCGCGAACGTTACATATGTCGCTCATCGGCCTGCGCGATATGAGCGTCATCGAGACCCCGCCCAAAGACCGCATGGCCATCCAGACCATCGTCGCCAAGTTCGACGAGAAGCTGGTCCGCACCGCCATCGAGATGGAGCTCGAACGCGGCGGCCAGGCCTACTTCGTCCACAACCGCGTCGAGACCATCTACGAACTCGCCACCAAGATCCGCGAGCTCGTCCCCCAGGCCCGTGTCGTCGTCGGCCACGGCCAGCTCCCCGAGTCCGAGCTCGAGCGCGTCATGCTCGCCTTCATGAACCACGAGTACGACGTCCTGGTCGCCACCTCCATCATCGAAAACGGCCTCGACATACCGCTCGCCAACACCATCGTCATCAACCGCGCCGACCGCCACGGCCTCAGCGAGCTCTACCAGCTGCGCGGCCGCGTCGGCCGGTCCAATCGCAGGGCATACTCCTACCTCTTGATCCCACCCGAGAAAGAACTCACCGAGATCTCCCGCCGCCGCCTCGCCGCCCTCAAGGAGTTCTCCGACCTCGGCGCCGGATTCAAGATCGCCGCCCTCGACCTCGAGCTGCGCGGCGCCGGCAACATGCTCGGCGGCGAGCAGTCCGGCCACATCGAAGCCATCGGCTTCGAGATGTACACCACCATGCTCGAAGAGGCCGTGCGCAAGATGAAGGGCGAAGGTGCTGACGCCCAGCCCGCACACGCTGGCGCAACCATCAACCTCGGCATCTCCGTCCGCATCGACTCCGACTACATCCCCGAAGAGAACCAGCGCCTGCGCATCTACAAGAAGATCGCCGGTGCAGAGTCCCAAGCGAATCTCGTAGAGATTCGCGAAGAGTTACAAGACCGCTACGGAACACCGCCCGAGTCCGTCCTGAACCTGCTCGCCGCCGCCGAACTTCGCCTGGAGTGCGAACAGCTCGGCATCACCCAGCTCGACCGCAAACGCACCCAGATCGAGCTGCCCAACCCCAACGGCAACAAGAAGCAGCCGCTCAAGGCCTTCGTCGAGATGCTGCACGTGAAGTTCGCCGAGGCGCCCGCCGGAGGAGCCCCTGCCACCGCACCCGGAACCGCCCCGGCGCGCGACCGCACCATCGACCTCAACACCCTCATGCGACTGGTCAGCCGCAACGCCAAAAAGGGAGCGCAGTTCACCCCCCAGGGAATCCTCCGCTGGCCACTCACCTCAGCCAAAGCCGAAATCGTCCTGGCCGAAACCCGCGCCCTGCTCGACTCCCTCAACCACAGGGAGTAGGGAACAGGAGTATCGATATTCGACGGATAAATATCTCATCCCGAGGAGAACCGCCATCCTGAGCGAAGCCTCGCACGGTCGTATCGTGCGCGGCGTAGTCGAAGGACCCCGACGCACTGCCGCGCGCCAAAACCGCCAGTTCAGCAACCACAGATCATCCAGTAAAGAGGAAGGCTCCCTACTCCCTGCACTTCCACCCCATCAACTCCGGCACCTCCGCCGCCGCCACCGGCCGCGAGTGCAGAAAGCCCTGGATCGAGTCGCACCCCAGGCGCAGCGATGACGCCCTCTGCTCCTCGGTCTCCACCCCCTCAGCGACCACCCGCATCCCAAGGCTGTGCGCCATCGACACCATTGCCTCGATGATCGCCTCCGACCCGCGCGGCGCATCCACCCGCTGCACAAACGAGCGATCGATCTTCAGCACCGAGATCGGCAGCCGATGCAGATGCTGCAGCGACGAGTACCCCGTCCCGAAATCGTCCACCGCGAAGGTAATCCCCGCCTCCGCCAGCTCCTGCATCGGCTGCGACACCTCATCGAACTCTAGCACCGCCCGCTCCGTGATCTCGAACTCTATCCGGCTCGGCTCCCCACCGAATCGCCGCATCACCTCCAGCGCATTCGCCGCGAAGTCCTTGCCGCGCAGCTGTAGCGGAGACACATTCACCGCGATCCGCGCCGTCACCCCAAACTCATCCCGCCACGCCTTCATCTGCCGCGAAGCTTCTTCAATCACCCACATTCCCAGCGGCTCGATCAATCCGGTCTCCTCGGCGATCGGCACGAACCGGTCCGGAGCCACAAACCCGCACTCGTCTTCCTCCCGCGGCAGCCGCAGCAGCGCCTCCAGCGCCCGAATCTCACCCTCTGGCGAGTACACCGGCTGATAATGCAGCACAAAACTCCTCTGCCGCATCGCCTCCCGCATATACAGGTCCAGCTCCGTCCGCTCCCGCCCCTGCGTCGAGAACATCGCGATCCGGTACCCCTCCGACTCCTTGGCCCGCAGCATCGCCACCGACGCAGCCCGGCACAGCCGGTCGAACTCCCGCTCATCCTCCGGGTACACCGCGATTCCCAGACTCGCGCTCAGCGGCACCGCCACACCCTCCACCGACGCCGGTTGCGCGAACACCTGCAGCAGCGCGGTCGCCACGCGATACAGATCGAAGTCGTCCGCCAGCTCCGCCAGAATCAGCGTGAACTCCTTCTCTCCGGTCCGCGCCACCGTATCCATGCCGCGCACCCGTCGCCGCAGCCACGTCTCCACCTGCTTCAGACAAACGTCGAGCCCGATCGCCCCGAACCGTTCCCGCACCTGCTCCACCTGATCGAGCTCCAACCGCACGATCGCCACCCGTCGCTTGGTCTGCTGTGCGCTGGCGAACACCTCCCGCGCCCTCTGCTCCAGCAACCACGGGTGAGCCATCCCCGTGGCGCGGTCGTGCAGCCGCAGCTCCGCCGGAGGGTTCAGACTGTCGCTCACATCCGACGCGACCACCAGCCGCGCCACGCGCCCGTTATAGACCAAAGCATTCGACCGGATCTGCACCAGCACCGGCGAACCATTCTTGCGCACATGCGTCCACAGCCGTCCGCGCCGTCTTCCTCGAATCGCAATATCCTGGCCATCCAGCAGGACCACCGTCGGCCGCAGCTCCCGAATCGTCATTTCGAGAAACTCTTCGCGCGTAAAGCCGTACTGCCGCACCGCGCCCTCGCTCACCTCGAGAAAGCGCATCGTCCTGCGATCGTAGATCCACATCGGCAACGGATTGCCCCGCACGATCGGAGACATCCGTCCCTCGTCCCCATCCCTCTTTTCGGGTTGTCCTACACCGCCGTGCTTCTGCCCGTCCCCAATTCGCATCGAGCACCATCATAGCCTCTGGAACTCTCCCCGCCGCAAACTTTCCCCTCCCCCGCATCCCAAACAGCAGCCCTCCATCCCCACGTCCCAATCCCGTACACTGCCCATAGACCACTCTGCCCATGCGAGGCCCCATCTTCATGCGTACAAACCTTCTCCTGTGTCTCGGAGCCCTTATGACCCTTTCCACGAACCTCCCCGCGCAGCGCATCTCCGCCGACGGCGCCACTCAGACCTTCTCCACCCTCTCCGACCAGTACTTCGCCGACGTCTACTACCACTTCGCCCCCACCGCCGCCACCACCGCCGGCCTGCACCAGTACGACTCCCAGCTCGAGGACTACTCCGAGGCCAGCATCCACCGCCAGATCGCCGCCCTCCACGACTATCAGGCCAAGATCAGCGCCATCGATGCCAGCGCGCTCGATGCTCCCGCCGCCGCCGATCGCCAGATCCTGCTCAACAGCATTGCCTCCAATCTGCTCACCCTCGAGATCATCCGCCCCTGGGAGAAGAACCCCGACATCTACTCCTCCGGCATCACCAACTCCGTCTTCGTCCTCATGGAGCGGCCCTTCGCCCCCGCCAACGACCGCCTCCGCGCCGCCGTCGCCCGCGAAAAACTCATGCCCCAGGTGCTGCTCGAAGCCCGCGCCAACCTCAAAAATCCCCCAAAAATCTACACCGAGATAGCCCTCGAGCAGATCGACGGCCTGGTCAGCTTCTTTCAGACTGACGTCCCCGCCGCCTTCCTCTCCGGCCCCGACCCGGCCACCGACGCCGACAGCAAGGCCGCCTTCGCCCAGTCCAACGCCGCCGTCATCGCCGCCCTCCAGTCCTACGCCGCCTGGATGAAGTCCGATCTCCTGTCCCGCTCCAACGGCGACTACAAGCTCGGCGCCGACACCTTCCGCAAGAAACTCAGCTACGACGAGATGGTCGACCTCCCGCTCGATCACCTGCTCGAGATCGCCTTCGCCGATCTGCACAAAAATCAGGCCGAGTTCGCCCGCATCGCCAAGCAGGTCGATCCCACCAAGACCCCCGAGCAGGTCCTCGCCGAGCTCGCGACCCTCCACCCAGCGCCCGATCAGCTCCTCGGCTCCTTCCACAACACCTTCGACTCCCTCATCAGCTTCATCCGCGCCAACCACATCATCACCATCCCCAGCGACGTCCAGCCCACGCTCGAGGAGACGCCGCCCTTCATGCGCGCCACCACCCAGGCCTCCATGGACCCGCCCGGGCCCTTCGAGACCAACTCCAAGAAGGCCTACTTCAACGTCACCCTTCCTGAAAAGGACTGGACCGCCGAGCACATCGCCGAACACATGGCCGCCTTCAACGTCGGCACCGTCGTCAGCACCAGCGTGCACGAGGCCTACCCCGGCCACTACGTCCAGTTCCTCTACCAGGACCAGTTCCCCTCCAAGATCCGCAAGGTCGTCGGCGCCAACACCAACATCGAGGGCTGGGCGCACTACTGCGAGCAGATGATGCTCGACCAGGGCTACGCCGCCGCCCCCGCCAACGCCACCCCCGAACAGCTCCGCCAGGCCCGCCTCATCCGCCTCGGCCAGCTCCAGGACGCTCTGCTACGCGACGCCCGTTTCGTCGTCTCCATCAAGCTCCACACCGGCCAGTTCACCTTCGATCAGGCCGTCGACTTCTTCGTCCAGCAGGGCTACCAGTCCCGCTCCGTAGGCCTCATGGAGACCAAGCGCGGCACCGCCGACGCCACCTATCTCTACTACACCCTGGGCAAGCTCGAGATCATGAAGCTCCGCGAAGACCTGAAGCAGAAAGAAGGCCCAGCCTTCAACCTGCAGCAGTTCCACGATGCCTTCATGCACCAGGGATTCGCCCCCATCAAGGTCATCCGCCACGCCATGCTCCACGACGACTCCCCGGTGCTCTAGGGTGGCAAATCAACAAGGTAAGTCGTAAGTCCGCACCATAAGACAAACGTGTCATCCTGAGCGAAGCGGAGTCGAAGGACCTGCGTTTCGCTTGGGGTGGCAACAAGATTGGGCCCTCGAGGGGATGTACCGAACTTAACACCCAAGAAGCCCCAGCCTCTCCAAGGTGTACCTTTAACCCACGGAGGGCGAGCCATGGCCACCACATCCCAGGTTCCCGTCGAACTCTATCTCAAATCCAGCTACGAACCGGACGCCGAGTACGTCGATGGACACATCGAGGAGCGACCCATGGGCGAGTTCGATCACGCCTCCTGGCAACAGGCCATCCAGCTTTGGTTCACCCAGCACGCCCGCGACTGGAACATACGCGTCCGTCCCGAGCTGCGCGTCCAGGTCTCCCCGACCAACTGTCGCGTCCCCGACGTAGTCGTCTTCGACCGCGACCACCCCATCGAGCAGATCCTCACCCGGCCCCCCATCGCCGTCTTTGAGATCCTCTCGGCAGAGGACGCCATCCCCCGCATGCTGCGCAAGCTCGCCGACTACGAGCAGATGGGCGTTCCCACCATCATCGTGGTCGACCCCGGACCACGGCTGGTCTATCAATATCAATCAGATAATCTCGGCAGACTCACCACCCCCGTCCTGCAACTCGCCGGAAGCCGCGGTTACGTCGACTGGCAGAAGCTTCAGGAACTCCTCGACTAAGGCTGGTCGCCGGGTGTCGGGGGCCCCATCCTTCGCGGCTCTTTCGCGAAGGGTGGGAGAGAACAGAAGTCCACCCGGCAAAGACCGGCAACTCAACAATCTGGCCGGCAACACCGCCCTGGGCACCCCCAACTGCATCTAAATCAACGGTAGAATCGGAAGTCCAAGTAAGTTTGTTAGCATTACCATCCAAAACGATTCGGTCGACACTCAAGAAAAGGGCTTCTCCTAGATGACCATGAAAATTCGTAAGGCTGTCTTTCCTGCCGCTGGCATGGGCACTCGCTTTCTGCCCGCCACCAAGGCCATCCCCAAGGAGATGCTCTGTCTGGTCGACAAGCCCCTCATCCAATACGGCGTCGAGGAGGCCATCGCCGCCGGCTGCACCGAGATCATCATCGTCACCGGCCGCGGCAAAAGCGCCATGGAGGACCACTTCGACCAGTCCCCCGAGCTCGACGCCGCCCTCGTCGCCAAAAACAAGACCGCCCTGCTCGAGGTCTCCCGCTCCGTCTCCAAGCTCGCCAAGATCACCTACACCCGCCAGCCCGAAGCCCTCGGCCTCGGCCACGCCGTCCTCATGGCCAAGCAGCTGGTCGGCAACGAGCCCTTCTGCGTCCTGCTCCCCGATGACCTGGTTGACGCCACCGTCCCCTGTATGAAGCAGATGGTCGAGGCCTTCCACGAAACCCAATCCACCATCCTCGGCTCTGAGATCATCGAAGGCCCCGCCATCTCCTCCTACGGCGTCCTCGATACCACCGCCCACCCCACCAACCCGCGCCTGCTCGAAGTCACCAACATGGTCGAGAAACCAAAGTTCGAAGACGCCCCCTCGAAGAACGCCATCATCGGCCGCTACATCCTCACCCCACGCATCTTCGAAATGATCGAAACCATCACCCCCGGAGCCGGCGGCGAACTCCAGCTCACCGACGCCATCAAGGCCCTGCTCCAGTACGAGAAGGTTTACGGCTTCAGCTACGAGGGAAAACGCCACGACGCCGGCGACAAACAGGGCTTCCTGCGCGCCACCGTCGAGCTCGCCCTCAAACACCCCACCCTCGGCGCCGACTTCCGCTGCTGGCTAAAATCCCTCCCCCTCTAAGCGCTGGGTGGGAGGGTCGGGCATCGAGGGTGGAAGCGTAGGCCTCGAGCGCAGCGAGACCATCTTTTCTCCCTCCCCCCACAGTTCGTCATCCTGAGCGAAGCCTCTCGCGGCCTCATCGCGAGAGGCGCAGTCGAAGAGCCTGTCCTGAGCGAAGCCAAAGGAACCCCCGTACCTTCCGCACCACCCATACCGCCGTCACCTTTCTCCCCGGACTGGCCTCCTTCTACCCTCCAGAGCCGCCGGGTGCCCCATCCTTCGCAGCCTCACCGCGAAGGGTGGGAGGGAAAACCGTCTCCCATCCACAATCCGGGTGCCCCATCGAGCGCAGCGAGACCACCCTCCTTCATCCCAAAACCATCCAGAAGCCTCAGGTGATCCCGACGCTGTCAAGTCCCCAAATCCCACCAAAACGCGAGATCCCCAACAAAGACGCGCCCTTCGCG
>DATMOB010000103.1:0-24769 GCA_035568455.1 Granulicella sp. | reverse complement strand
GAGGTCGGAGACGGACTTGACCGATTCGATGGAGCCGAAGGTCTTGCCGGCCTCGAGGGTGTCACCGATCTTGGGCAGATCGACGAAGACGATGTCGCCGAGGGAGTTCTGGGCGTAGTCGGTGATGCCGATGGAGCCGGTTGTGCCGTCGAGGGCGATCCACTCGTGTTCCTTGGTGTACTTGTAGGCTGCGGGATAGGCCATGGCGTTCTGTTTTCTCCGTTTTCGATTGTAGTGCGTGTGGTCGTGCGGGCCTTCGGGAGGGTACTTGCCCCCTCCCTCCCCATAAAGTTCTAAAGTCTAGGAAACAGGTGGGTTAAGTGCAAAAGTACACCGGTCGGGTCTGGGGCTCTTTGCTGTGGTGCTCTCTGTCTATTTTAGCGGGTCGGGAGGGGGAGGGACGGCAAGTTTTTTGGGTGGTGTAAGTGGTTGGGGTGGTTTCGGTTAGGAGCAAGTGGCGCGGGTTGGAGGGGTGACACCCGCGGTGGCCCGGGTCAGCAGGATGAGCGGCTTAGCCTACCTGGAAGACGGACCCGCGACGTTGGTGAGGGGGTGCGAAATGGGCTGGTCGCGATACCCCACCCTGTCGCGGCGAGGATGGGGCACCCGGTTTTTGGGGGGATGGGTTAGCGGGGGCCGAGGCCGGGGTAGGGGAGGAGCTGGGTGACGAGGACGACCTCCAGCATGTTGCGCTGGGCGAGGGGGAGGGTGGACAGGAGGGAGCGGACCTCGTCTTCGTTGCTGGCTTCGAAGAGGATCACGGCTCCGGGGGCGTCCTGGCGACGCCAGATGGAGCGGAGGCTTCCCTGGGCGTAGAGCTCGCGGACGCGCTGCGCCTCGGCTTCGAGGAGTTCGGGGGTGAAGGCCTCGGGAGGGAAGGCGTCGGTGCGGCGCTTGCTGATGGCGAGAAACTGCATGGTGGCTCCTGAATGAGAGAAGGCGGTCGCGCGCTACTGCGCGCGATACCCCACCCTGCCGCAAAAGCGCGGCGAGGATGGGGCACCCGGATTGTGGCGAGGATGGGCACCCCGGTTCTTGATTCGGTTAGGTGGTCTTCTTGGGGCGTTTGTAGAAGGGCAGGGCGACGACCTGGGCGCGGACGAGCTGGTTGCGGATCTCGACGGCGAGCTCGGTGCCGGGGGCGTAGTCGGGGGTGGTTGGGGTAATGGCGACCAGGGCCATGGCGACGTTCTTCTTGAGGAAGGGAGCGGGGGAGCCGCTGGTGACGTGGCCGATGGGGGTGCCGTCGGGAAGGGCGACGGGGTAGCCGTCGCGGGCGATGCCGCGATCGATCATCTCCAGGCCGATCAGTTTGCGCTTGGGGCCGCCGGCCTCCTGGATCGCTTGCAGGGCCTCGCGGCCGACGAAGCTGGGCTTGTCGAGCTTGGCGTAGCGGCCGAGATTGGCTTCGAAGACGTTGATGGTGTCGGAGATCTCGTGGCCGTAGAGGGCCATGGCGGACTCCAGGCGCAGCGTGTTGCGGGCGCCGAGGCCGCACGGCACGATGCCAAACTCTTTCCCTGCATCCAGGATCTCGTTCCAGACGCGGGCGCTGGTGGGCTCGTCCGAGGGGATGTAGATCTCGAAGCCGTCCTCGCCGGTGTAGCCGGTGCGGGCGATCATGACGTTGTGCAGGCCGCAGACCTGACCCCAGGTGAACCAGTAGCTCTTGATGGTGGAGAGGTCGGTCGGGGTGAGCTTCTGCAGGGTCTCGGCGGCGCGGAGGCCCTGGATGGCGAGTTGGGTGTAGTAGTCGGAGAAGTCGTTGACGTGGACGCCTGGCATGTGGCCGATGGTCTGGCGCACCCACTGGATGTCTTTCTCGCGGGTGCCGGCGTTGATGACGATGAGGTAGTCGTTGTCAGAGAGCTTGTGGATGACGACATCGTCGACAAACGTCCCGTTGGGGTAGAGCATGGCCGAGTAGTGGGCCTGGCCGGTTACGAGCTTGGAGGCGTCGTTCATCGACAGTTGCTGGATGGCGGCCAGCGAGCCGGGGCCGCGCAGCTGGATGTCGCCCATGTGGGAGACGTCGAAGAGGCCGACGGCGGTGCGGACGGCGGTGTGCTCGGCGATGACGCCGGAGTATTCGACGGGCATATCCCAGCCGCCGAAGTCGACCATCTTGGCCTTGAGGGAGCGATGGGTGGCGTTGAGAGAGGTCTTGCGGAGGGTGGGTGCTGCTGCGGTTTCGGCCATTGAAGGATCCCTTTGCGGCGGTGTTTACCGGACACTTCACGATAGCATTTTGTACCCTCCCATCCTTCGCAGTGAGACTGCGAAGGATGGGGCACCCGGGATTATCGCGCTCCCACCCATGTCTGAAAAGCGAGACATAGGGCACCCGGAGATGTGGCTGGTTGGCTTTAGGGGGTTGCTGGGGTGGGCTGGCTGATGAGCCGCTTGAGGTCTGCGGTGAGGGTGGCGAGGGCCATATCGAAGTTGCGATCGTGGGTCTTCTGCAGGATTGCGGGCTCGATGGATTCGGTGAGCGCCCATAGGATGTAGTGCGTCTTGCGGTCGAAGATAACCAGTTTGAACATGGGCAGGGGATCGGAGGCGCCGTTCTGCTTGTTGGCGTTTGTGGGGCCATTGGGCGCCTGGAGTTGCAGCTCGAAGACCAGATCGGCGCTGGCCGGGTCGTCGACCAGGGTGAACTGTCCCCAATCCTTTAGGGCGGCGTAGAACTCGGCGTAGCCGCGGTCGGGGTTGCCGCTGAAGGGCTCGGGAAAGAGGCCGCTGTCGGCGCCAGCGTTGGAGAGAAAGACGGCCTTGGCGGAGAGCAGTGCGGAGGGAATCGGAGGCGCAGGGCTGGGCGGAGGCAAGGGAGTGGCGGCCAGGCTGCCATTCAACCGCCCTTGCTGAGCGGGTGCGGTGAGGGGGAAGGCTACCAGCGCAAGCGGCAATAACACGGAAAGAAGGGCTCTCATGGTGTCCTTGATCGTTCCTGCTCGGGTGGGTGCTGACGCAGAGTACGAGCAGGGAAGCGGCAGAGTTTCAAGTGGATGGGAGCTGCTGCGACTCAGAGGGTGTTAGAGGGTGACGGACTCGTGGTACTCGCCGAAGACGGAGCGCAGGACGTCGGCGATCTCGCCTACCGTGGCGTCGGCTTCGACGGCGGTGAGGATGTGGGGCATCAGGTTCGAGCCGGCGCGGGCGGCGTCGGTGACGCTGCGGAGCGAGGCGGAGTGGCGGGCGGGGTCGCGGCGCAGGCGGAGGGCGCGGAGGCGTTCGATCTGGCGGGCCTCAAGGGCGGGGTCGATGCGTTGCAGCTGGGTCGGAGTGGTTTCTTCAGCGGCTTCTTCGAGGTTTCTGTTGGCGGTAAAGGCGTTGACCCCGACGATGATCTGCTCGCCAGAGTCGACGGCGCGCTGGTGGGCGTAGGCGGCGTTCTGGATCTCCTGCTGGATGTAGCCGCGCTCGATGGCGCGGAGCATGCCGTAGGGCCCGGTGCGGCCGGTCTGGCCGGTTGAATCTGACGCATCGAAGGCAGCGATGGTGTCGAGGTAGGTCTGGGCGCGGTCTTCGATCTGGTTGGTGAGCGATTCGACGAAGTAGGAGCCGGCGAGCGGGTCGACGGTGGTGGCGACGCCGCTCTCGTGGGCGAGGATCTGCTGGGTGCGCAGGGCGGTGCGGGCGGCGTCCTCGGTGGGCAGGGCGAGGGCCTCGTCGAAGCCGTTGGTGTGCAGGCTTTGCGTTCCGCCGAGGACGGCGGCGAGGGCTTCTATGGTGGTGCGGACGATGTTGTTGTGCGGCTGCTGCGCGGTCAGAGTGGAGCCGGCGGTCTGGGCGTGGAAGCGCAGCGCCCAGGAGCGCGGCGACCTTGCCTGGAAGCGGTCGCGCATGATCCGGGCCCACATGCGCCGGGCGGCGCGGAACTTGGCGACCTCTTCGAAGAGGTCGGAGTGGGCATTGAAGAAGAAGCTGAGGCGGGGCCCGAAGGCGTCGATATCGAGTCCGGCGTCGAGCGCACTCTGGACGTAGGTGATGCCGTTGGCCAGGGTGAAGGCGAGCTCCTGCGCGGCGGTGGCTCCGGCCTCGCGCATGTGGTAGCCGGAGATGGAGATGGGGTTCCAGCGGGGAAGGTGCTCGGCGGTCCAGGCGAAGGTGTCGGTGACCAGGCGCATGGCGGCCGGGATGGGATAGATGTAGGTGCCGCGGGCGATGTACTCCTTGAGGATGTCGTTCTGGATGGTGCCGCTGAGCTGGTCGATCGGGGCGCCGGAGCGCTTGGCGGTGGCGACGTAGAGGGCCAGCAGAATGGCGGCGGTTGCGTTGATGGTCATCGAGGTGGAGATGCGGTCGAGGGGAATGTCGGCGAAGAGACGCTGCATGTCCTCGAGCGAGTCGATGGTGACGCCGACGCGGCCGACCTCGCCGAGGGCGAGGGGGGAGTCGGAGTCGTAGCCGATCTGGGTGGGGAGATCGAAGGCGACGGACAATCCAGAGGTCCCGTTGGCGAGCAGGAATTTGTAACGCTGGTTGGACTCTTCGGCGTCGCCCATGCCGGCGTACTGGCGCATGGTCCAGAGGCGGTCGCGGTACATGCCGGGTTGAATGCCGCGGGTGAAGGGGTATTGGCCGGGGAGGCCGAGGTCGGCGTCGAGGTCCATGGAGCGGAGGTGCTCGGGGGTGTAGACGGGGTCGACGGGGATGCCGGAGGTGGTTTGGAGCCTCGATGGGGGCTTGGATGGGAGCGGCGGCGGCATCAGGGAGAGTGTACGCCCGGGACTAGCTGGCGCGGCCTCTGCGGCGGGCTTTGAGGAAGCTGCTGACGGAGAAGTAGGTGAACAGCAGGGTGACGCCGCCGGAGACGAGGAGATGCTGGTGGGCGGTGTGGTTGAGCGCGGTCTGGTGCAGGTCGGCGCGGTGGGTCCAGGTGCTCTGGCCGGCGAAGAGGGCGAAGAGGGCGAAGAAGGAGCCGGTGAGCTCGAGCCAGAGGACGCCGGAGAGCTTGACCAGGGGGCGCCAGACGGAGGTGCCGAAGCGCTTGCCGCCGCGGACGACGCCGGCGCGGGTCTGTTGGACTTGGGCGGCGGCTCGGGTCGCGGTACAGGCGGCGGTCTCAAGCGGGCGGGAGGCGGGCGGTGTTGGTATGGGTCTTGGCGATGCGGGGTTCGGCGCGGTGGCCGCGGGCGATGGGGAGCTTTTGGGCGCAGGCCGCTGCGAGCGGGATGGGGATGGATTGGGGGTGCTGGCGGCGTCGACCGCCGTGACCAGTGCCTTGGCGGCACTGCGTGCCCCGAAGCCCAACGCTCGGCCAAAACGGACGGAATCCATAGCAGAAGTGTAGCGGGTTCGGGGAGGGAAGGGGAAGGCGAGCGGCGGACTGGGGTGGCGACCGATCCTAAGGGGCTTTCGGATCGAGGGACCCCTGGATCTCGACGATCGTATCTCTCTGATCCCTTGGGAGGTTCGGTCGCATCCAACGGGAGGATCGCCGCGCGACTGTGCTCTTGTGCCGAGAGATCTGTGCCGATAAATGGCGAGTGAACCGAATCAGGGAAGGTCGAAGAGAGGACACGATGAAGAAGGCACTGTGGTGGGTTGGCGGATTCTGCGCAGCGGCGGCCGGGTTCCTGGTGTTGGGGGCGCGGCGGGTGGGTCCGGTGGAGGAGTTGACGCCTGAGGTCGAGGAGACTCCTTCAGAGCAGCCTACGGCGGTTTAGCCCAGGGGGATGGGGCGCTGCCAGGCCTGTATTTCGTGCGCCGGGCTTAGGTCGGCGGGATCGAATTGGGCTGGAGGAAAAGGACGCTGCATAGCACGAACTGGGCATTGCAGCCGATGCGCTACCCGCGTATCGTACATGTAAGCAGGCCGCACGCCCGCAGTGCCCGCAATGCCGTTCCGGCCAGAGGAATTCGAGGTCAGGAATACCCGATGCGTGGTCCGTATGCAGATAACTGGCAACCCGGAGGTGGCATTGAATCAGAAGGTCAAAAATCTCATCCAAAAGCTTGGTGAAGCGATCCATGAGTCGGTCTCGGAGTCGGAGAATATAGCTGGCGTAGTCCGGAATATCCGCGAGCAGGGATTCGACGTGTTGCTGATGCTGGAAGCGACGATCGGCCTGAACGAAGTGGACGAGAGCGAGGCTGGCGACGAGACGGTGGAGGAGCAGGCAGACGGTCCGTTCACGCACAGCGATGTGAACTTTCTGAAGTCGCTGCGGATCAGCCTCCCCGAGGCTGAAGAGTCGTCGGGATCGAAGCCGGCTCTGGATGGCGGTTCGGATTCTGGACAGGGGCCGGACCCTGATGCGGGCTCGAAGAGAGGGTAACGGGTCAGCGGTCGAACGGGCGCCATTGGTTGTAGGCGGGGTGTGGGCCGGGCGAAGCCTCAGTGCGTTCCAGTCCAGAATGAAAACCCGGGTTATCGGTGGGATGACCGGGTCGAGACTTTCGTTCAGCGCCTGGCAGGTGATGAAGATCCGTTATTAGTGTGATCCAAACATTAATCCTGGCATGCTACACTCCGCTCTCCAAGCCTGGAGAGTTTTTTGCATCCCACTGTATGGGCCCAGGAGTTTGGATTCAGGTGCTTGACTTCGAGCCCTTTGTTCCTCAAGTCCAATGAGTTAGGGGTAGCCGAACGATGATGAGAGACACACTTGGGGTGTTGCTGGCCGGGGGTGCCGGGGAGCGGCTGTTTCCGCTGACGCGAGATCGTGCGAAGCCAGCGGTGCCGTTTGCGGGGCAGTACCGGATCATCGACATCACGCTGTCGAACTGCATCAACTCCGATCTGCGCCATATTTATATCCTGACGCAGTACAAGGCGCTGTCGCTGAACCGGCACATCCGCGAGGGCTGGGGGCCGGTGGTGGCGAATGAGCTGGGTGAGTTCATCGAGATTTTGCCGCCGATGCAGCGCGTCAGCAAGAACTGGTACACAGGTACGGCCGACGCGGTCTACCAGAACATTTACTCGATCGGTTCGGAGGAGCCGAAGTATGTCCTGATCCTCTCCGGCGACCATATTTACAAGATGAACTATGGGCTGATGCTCGATCAGCACAAGGAGTCGGGGGCGCATGTGACGCTGGCGACGCTGCCGATCCGGCCGGATGAGGTTTCGGCCTTCGGGGTGGTGGAGGTGGCCAAGAACGGCGAGGTGCTGGGCTTTGAGGAGAAGCCGAAGGAGACCAAGATGCGGTCGCCGTTCATGCCGGACATGGTGGATGCGTCGATGGGCATTTACATCTTCAACACCGACGTTCTGCTGCCGGAGTTGATTAAGGACGCGGAGGACCCGAGTTCGAAGCATGACTTCGGACACAACATCCTGCCCAAGCTGCTGGGCCGCTACAAGGTGCACGCCTACAACTTCGTCGACGAGAACAAGCAGAACGCACTCTACTGGCGCGATGTGGGGACGCTGGAGGCCTACTACGAGGCGAATATGGACGTGGCCACGGTGACGCCTACGTTCAATCTGTATGACAAGTCCTGGCCGATGCGGACGCGGCCGTACCAGTATCCACCGGCGAAGTTCGTCTTCGGCGAGCCTGGGCGCACGGGCATGGCGATCAACTCGATCATCGCCTCCGGGTCGATTGTTTCAGGAGCCGTGGTGCGGAACTCGGTGGTGTCGCAGGATGTGCGGGTGAACTCGTATGCGGACGTGGACTCGAGCATCATCTTCGCGCATGTGAATATCGGGCGGCACTGCCGTATCCGGCACGCGATCATCGATCGCGACGTGCATATCCCGGATGGGACGGTGATCGGCTACGATCCCAACGAGGATAAGCGGAATTATTTTGTGTCGAGCAGCGGGCTGACGGTGGTGACGCGGGACTACTCGGTGTACGAGAACCCCGTCTCTCCGGACTTTCTGCAGGCGGGCAACCGCTGGTAGTCGAGGTGGAGAAAACGAACTACGGGGCGGAGAGATTGATCTCTCCGCCCCGTAGCGTTGTAGCTTGGTTGCCTTTGCCGCCCTATGCGGGGGGAGGCTAGTTCTTGCCGAAGCGGTAGAGGACGCCGCCGGAGAGGGAGAAGAACTCGCGGGTCTCGGTGCCGAAGTGCTCGAAGACGAGATCGGGCTGGATGCGGATGGCGATGTTCTTGGAGCGGTTGTAGTCGAGGCTGACCCCGGCGACGCCCATGGGCTTGATGCTGCTGTCGTAGAGACCGACGTTGTAGGGATGGCCGAATTGATCACCGGCTGGACTAAAGTCGCCGGCGCCGACGCCAGCGAGGGCGTGATAGTTCAGCGCGGCATAGTGGTTCCTCGGTCCGCGCCACTGCAGGCCGGCCATGCCGATGTTCATGCGGACGAGCTTTCGCGCGGGATTGATGCTGGCAGGGCTAGGGAGGACCGGGGTGGTGCCGGCCTCGAAGCGGTAGTCGGCGCTGACGCCGAGGTGGCGCCGCCAGATGGAGTCGCCGGCGAGCCAGTAGGTGCCCTGGAGCTCGCCGCCGCCCATGTTCATGCGGCTGGGCAGATTCTGGCCAGCCTGGAAGTTCATGAAGCTGAGGCCGCCGTATGCCTCAAAGCGGTTGGCGTAGGTGACGGGCGCCTCCGGCCCGATCTTTCCGCCGCTCTGTGCCTGGAGCGGTCGAGCGGCTAGCAGGAGCAGGGTGGAGAGAAGGAGGGTGGTCAGCAGGGTTCCCGCGAGCGCTGGTGCTGGAGCTACGGGTCTGGAGAGGTTGGCTTTGATACGGGGATTCCGCGCGCCGGTGGCCCTGGTCGTCATCAATCGCAGCATTGTTTTCAAGATCTCTCTTTGTGGCAAGGTCGTGTACAGCTGTTTCGCCGTCTTCATCCAAGATATACCGATAAACCATTTTCCGATTGATCTGGATTGGGCCTGGCAACCGATCCGTAGAGTGCGCCGCCGGCAGCGAACCAGGCCGAGGCGGTATATGCGACAATAAAGGCTGCCGGTATGCGTCTGTTTCGCGCCGGACGCAGGCTAAAGGCAGGGAGATAGGTATGGGCGAATTATTTCAACCAATGCACCTTTTAGTGATCGCAGTCGTGCTTCTGGTGCTGTTTGGCGGGAAGAAGCTGCCGGAGTTGGGCAAGGGGCTGGGCGAAGGTCTACGCGGCTTCAAAGAGGGTATCAAGGGCGTGGCCGATGAGGCCAACAAGCCGGTCGAGAGCACTCCTCCTGTGACGCCGAAGGCGGAAGAGTCCCCCAAGTAGTCTCGCGCTTGGCTGTATGCGGTCGAAGGCATCTTCTCTTCGACTCTTGTACCTGAAATTCTGTCACCACTCCGCGTGCGAAGACGGCCTGAAGGGCAGGGCTTCGCACGCGTGACGTTTTATCCGTACTCGATCCTTCGGAATCCGCAGCAGAGTCCGTCCAGCAACGGAGGCGCACGGCTATCGTGAAGCTCAAATCGGCTTACCGGATCGCATTGGGCAGCAAGGTACGTCTCTCCCACTTGAAGACAGATGAGGACGGCGGCTTCCAATCCAAGGAGGAGGCCGAGCCGCTGCTGGTGAAGCAGCGCGAGCGTTTGGCAAAGATGCAGGAGCTGCTCTGGGCGAGCAAGCAGAAGGCGCTGCTGGTCGTGCTGCAGGGGATGGATACGGCGGGCAAGGATGGCACGATCAGCCATATCTTCTCAGGCGTGAATCCGCAGGGCTGTAACGTCGCTTCGTTCAAGGAGCCGACCGATCTCGAGCAGGAGCACGACTTTCTCTGGCGGGTGCATGCGGCGGCGCCAGCGCGCGGAATGATCCAGATCTTCAACCGGTCGCACTATGAGGACGTGCTCGTGCCGCGGGTGCACAAGCTGCTCCCGGAGAAGGCGGTGCGTCGCAGGATCGAGGACATCAATCGCTTTGAGAAGACCCTGACAGACAACGATACGGTGATTTTGAAGTTCTTCCTGAACATCTCGAAGCAGGAGCAGATGCGGCGGTTGGAGGCGCGCATCGCTACGCCTGAGAAGCACTGGAAGCTGTCGCCGGCGGACTTCAAGGAGCGCGCCTACTGGAACCAGTACATGAAGGCGTATAACGAGGTTCTGTCCGAGACCAGCCATGGCCACGCGCCGTGGTTTGCGATTCCGTCGGATGTGAAGTGGCACCGGAATATCGCGATCTCGGAGATTATTGTCGCTGCGATGCAGGAGTTGAAGCTGAAGTATCCCGAGCCGGTAATGGATGCGAGCAAGATCAAGCTTTAGGAACCTGCAGCGACTGGGAATACTGGCGCTTCCGTGCCGGCTGTAATGACGGGCAGACCGGCTGTGTGGTGGGTCAGAGCGTGATCAGGACGACGGCTGCGGCGGCGATGGCCATGCCGATGCCCTGGCGGCGGCTGCAGCGCTCCTTAAGCACCCAGGCGGCGAGCAGGATGGTGCTGGCGGGGTAGAGCGAGGCCAGCACGGCGGCGACGTCCAGACGTCCGGAGCGGGTGGCGGAGAGAAAGAGCAGGTTGCCGCTGGTGTCGAGGGCGGCGGTGGAGAGCGCCCAGAGCACGGCGGCGCGGGTGAATCTGGAGCGGGCCATCTCGGCCATGCTCGGGCGGTTTGAAACCCAAAGCAGCAGCAGGGCACAGGTGCTGATGCTGCCCATGCGGGCGGTGGCCATGGGCCAGATGACGCCGGCGGCGCCGGCCATCTTGAGGGCGACGAAGTAGATGCCGAAGCCAGCTCCGGCGAGGATGGCGAGTCCCATGGTGGATGGGGCGGGAGCTTCGAGGACACCGGTGGGCGCGGCGGCGATCATCCAGATGGCGATGCCGGCGATGAGAAAGCCGAGCAGGCGGCTGGTTCCGGGGAAGCCCTCGCTCATCATGGAGACGGCGGCGGGGATGGCGGCGGCCAGCAGGCCGCTGACGGCGGCGGAGGCGCCCATCGAGCCGCGCGCCAAGGCGATGTAGAAGGCAGAGAGCGAGAGGCCGCCGGCGACGCCGGCAATCAAGCCCCAGACGAGTGGGGCGCCGTGGGGGAAATGATCGCCGCGCAGAGTTGCCAGCAGCAGAAGGACGGAGAAGCTGGCGGAGTGGCTGAGCAGAAGGATGCGCAGGGCGGCGCCCAGGCTTCCGCCGGCGTGTTTGACGCCCATGCCGCCGGAGAAGTCGCCGCCTCCCCAGAAGAAGGCGGCGAGCAGGCCGAACAGGACATTGCCCTGAAAAAGAACGTTCACGAATCGCCGGCGGGCTTAGCGGGCGACGTTGGGATGGGCGTTCTGGGTGGCATCCGGCCAGTAGCCATCCTTGGCGATGACGTTCAGGTTCGGGCGCAGTACGCGCACCTCGACCTTGCGGTATTTGCCATCGATGAAGGGCTCATGGGTGTAATAGCCGATGGTGTACTGGGTGCGAACCTCTTCGGTGATGCGGGCGAAGCTGTTTTCGATGCCGCGGGTGCGGAACTCAGGATCGATCTGTCCGCCGGTAGCGGCGACGTACTGCGGGAGCACATCGTCACGCATCTGGAAGGGCAGGTGGTACTTGTCCAGGAACCCCAGGCCGGGGACGGCGGTGTCGCCGACGACGGTGGCGTAGACCGAGATCTGATGGGTCTGGAGGTACTTGATAACGTCCTTCTGCTTGGCCTGGCTGCCGTACTCCTTGCCATCGCTGATGACGTAGACGACGCGGCGGCGGCCCTGGCCGGATTTGGTGGTGGCGACGGCGGCGGCGAGGATGGCGTCGTTGAGGGTGTGGACCTCCTTCGGCGCGTTGAAGGTCATGCCGGTGCTGTTGCGAATGGGCGCGGTGTTGGGGTCGAACTGCTGGTTGTTGATGTTGGTGGTCTGCGCCAGCGGACCGCCGAGGCCCATGACCGGATCGCGGCCCGAACCCTTGGACTGCTCGAGCACGGCCGCCAGGCGGGCGCTCTGCGCGGCGGTGAAGTCGGTGCGCATCTGTGGGCCGTTGTTGTAGGTGAGAACAGCGACCTGATCGTAGGGGGAAAAGGCTCCCTGCAGCGCGGCTAGAGCGTTGTTGATCTTCTCCATGGTGTCGAAGGTGACGCTCTGGTCGATGACCAGGGCGACCGACAGTGGAAAGGGATCGATGGTGAACAG
The DNA here is from genome assembly GCA_035568455.1 of Granulicella sp. Classification (GTDB taxonomy): domain Bacteria; phylum Acidobacteriota; class Terriglobia; order Terriglobales; family Acidobacteriaceae; genus Edaphobacter. The sequence goes on along the minus strand of DATMOB010000103.1, from coordinate 12,774 downwards.
CGACAACTGCTGGCGCAGGCCGTTCTCATAAACGCGCACGTCGCGCCAGGTGATGCCGGGGACCAGATGGCCCTTGGAGTCCTTCACCGTGAAGGGAATCTGGACGAAGTTGACGGTCGGACCGGCCAGGGTGAAAACCTTGGCGCCCTGTCCGGGAGCCGGGAGTTCAGGCGCTTTGCCGTCGTCGGGGTGGGTCTCCGGGGCTTGGGCGGGGAGCTGCGATGGCGGGGCGGACTGGCCGCCGGTGCCGGGGGCATCGCCATTGGAGGTGAGCGTGGTTCCCTTGCCGGGCGCAATATTGCCCAGGGAGGGGAGAGCCTGCGGCCTCGGGCCATCGGGAATGGGTTGCTGCTGCGCTTCTGTCTGCTGAGCCAGCAACATGCCCGCCAATGCGCCCGCCAAAACGATCTGCTTCACTTTTATAGTTCTCCCGTGCCTGCCAGCTATCAGACTACCAGTGCAGCGCCGCACCGTCATCTGGATTTCCCCGCACATTGGTTCGACGCTGGCCGGGGGGCTGGCGTTGTGCCCGGGCTCCGCGGCAGGGTGGTCGGTGGCTGAAAATAATGGCTTTGCCGAATGGTTGGACGCACGGCGATGAAAATGGATTTGCCGTGACGAAAGCGGATTTTTCGCTGACTCCGCGCTGGATTTCGTCGTCTAATTGGGCATGCGCCCCTCCACCCTTGCTGCTGTCGTGTTCGCGCTCAGTCTGGCGATGCTTTCCTACGGTTCCGCCCCTGCGTATGGCCAGGAGGCGCCGTCGCCCGGCGGACCTCCTCCGGCGAGCGACGCGCCGCCGGTTCCAGTGGATACGGGGGCGATCTCGACGCTGAATGTGCGGACCAGTCTGGTCAATGTCTTCTTCTCGGCGCGGGACAAGAACGGCTTCATCACCAACATGCGCAAGGACGATTGCGCGCTGATGGAGGACAAAGCGCCGCAGACGATCAAGAACTTTACCCAGGAGAAGAATCTGCCGCTCACGATCGGCATTCTGCTCGACACCAGCGGGAGCCAGACGAACGTCCTGCCGCTCGAACAGGAGTCCGGGGCGACGTTCCTGAAGAGTGTGCTGACCGCGAAGGACGAGGCGTTTCTGATCTCGTTCGATGTGAACGTCGATCTACTGTCGGATTACACGAACAATCCGCGCGAGATCAAGCGGGCGATCGACAAGGCGTCCATCAATACCGGGGCGGGTTCGGGCTCGGTGACCGGAAATGGACAGGCGCGCGGGACGCTGCTCTACGACGCGGTCTACTTGGCGGCGCACGACAAGCTGCGGCCGGAGGCGGGACGCAAGATTCTGGTGCTGTTAACCGATGGCGGGGATCAGGGATCGCAGGAGACGCTGAAGACCGCGACTGAGGCGGCGCAGAAGGCGAACGCCATCATCTATGTGATCCTGATCGCCGACCGCGGCTTCTATAGCGGCTTCGGGATGGGCTATTCGGGCGACCGCGACATGGAGAAGCTGGCCGGCGATACCGGCGGGCGGGTGATCAACGTGGGCAACAACGGAAAGAAGCTGGAAGAGGCCTTCGACCAGATCCAGGACGAGCTGCGCACGCAGTACCTGCTGAGTTACACATCGACAAATGACAAGGAAGATGGCACCTTCCGGACGATCAAGCTGGCCTGCGGAAAGGATGCGAAGGTGCAGGCGCGGCGCGGCTACTACGCCATTCCCGATGGCGTCGCGGATGACAAAGACTAAGCTGCTGTGAGCGCGCGCCGCTGCGCCTGTCCTAGGCCTCCATCGCGCCTGAGTAGACTGCCATTCCGGCAACGGCGTCGACGCCCATGGCATCGAGCGCGTCGACCTCGGCGCGGGCCTTAATGCCGCCGGCGACGATCAGCTGGCGCGCCGTGGTCGAGCGCAGCACGGCGGCGATGTCGATGGGAAAGCCGGACATGGTGCCCTCGGTGTCGACGTGGGTGTAGAGGAAGGCGGCGCAGTAGTCTTCAAGCCAGGTGATGGCCTCTTCGGGCGTGAGTGCGACGGTGTCCTTCCAGCCCTTGACCGCGACCTGGCCGCCCTTGGTGTCGACCGAGAAGACGAGAGCGTCTTCGCCGAGCGCCTGTTTGAGACCGGCGGCGAACTGCTTGTTCACGCCCTCCGGGCCGAAGAGGCTGGAGCCATAGATGACCCGCTTTGCGCCGGCGTCGAGCAGCGCCCGGCCGTCGTCGGCGGTCTTCAGTCCGCCACCCACCTGACAGGGCAGGCGCTTGGCGATGCTCTCGATCAGGGCGCGGTTGTCGCCCTGGCGCATGGCTGCGTCGAGGTCGATTAACTGCACGATGGGGTACTTCGAGAAGCGCTCGATCCAGTACTCGAAGTCGTCGAAGGCCAGCTTGAGCTTTTCCCCCTGCACGAGCTGGACGATGCGTCCGCCCATGAGGTCAATTGAAGGTATCAGCATTTGTTCCCTTTATTGTTACGTGATGTCAGCAGGGCAGGCGGACGCTAACGCCGGCGCGCTGGAGTTCTGACTTGAGCGCGCGGGAGTCGGTGACGCCGAAGTGGAAGATGCTGGCGGCGAGGGCGGCATCGGCTTTGCCGCCGTTGGAGCCGTGGCTGAAGACCTCGGCGAAGTGGGCCGCGGTGCCGGCGCCGCCCGAGGCGATGACGGGGATCTGGACGGCGGCGGAGACGCGCGCGGTGAGCTCGCAGTCGAAGCCCGAGCGCATGCCATCGGTGTCCATCGAGGTGAGTAGGATCTCGCCGGCGCCGCGCTGTTCGGCCTCGCGCGCCCAGTCGACGACGCGCAGGCCGGTGGGCTTGCGGCCGCCGCTGACGTAGACCTCGGCCTCGCCAACGGGGTCGGCGGCGCTCTTGCTCCGCCTGGCATCGATCGCAACAATGACGGCCTGCGCGCCGAAGCTCGAGCCGATCTCGGCGATGAGTTCGGGCCGGGCGATGGCGGCGGAGTTGATGCTGACCTTGTCGGCGCCGGCGTCGAAGACCGCGGCGGCGTCCTCGGCCGAGCGAATGCCGCCGCCCACGGTGAAGGGAACGAAGAGCGTGGCCGCGGTGCGCTGGACGGTGTCGATCAGCGTTCCGCGGCCCTCGTGCGTGGCGGTGATGTCGAGCAGGACGATCTCGTCGGCGCCGGCTGCGGCGTGGCGATGGGCGAGCTCGGCGGGGTCGCCGGCGTCGATGATGTCGACGAACTGAACGCCTTTGACGACGCGGCCGTCGCGCACGTCGAGGCAGGCGATGATTCTCTTGGTCAGCAACGAGGCATCCTCTCGAGCAAGTTTTGGTTCAATCTGCGCTCCAACGGGCTAGGACATCACCGGGCACTTGCCGTCCTCGGAGGCCGGGGTGGCGGCGCGGCCAAAGCCGAAGTCGCTGGTGCCGCGGAAGGTGATCTTGTGGTGTCGGGCCATCACGCCGAGTTCGTTGTGGACCGTGTCCATGGCCAGCTGGATGGCCTGCACGGAATCCGCGCCGCCGGACAGCGAGACGCGGTCGTGGCCCATGGCGGTGAGGCGATAGGGACAGGCCCAGCCCTTGCCTTCGACCACGAATGGTCTTCCGAAGGCGACGATCAGCGTCTCCTGCTTGCCGTCCTCGTCGAGGTCGAGAAAGCGCTCGGCGATGGTTTCGAAGGGGATCAACTCCAGGCCGGTCCAGTTTGCCGCCTCTACTGGCTTGACCATCTCGACCGTTCCTCTGCTCACTTCGGTTGTGTCTTTCATCGCATGTTCTCCTTCAATCTGCGTTGCGGTTAGAGCGCAAGGAAGTTCTGCAACGCGTGCAGGCCCACTGTGCTCGACTTCTCTGGATGGAACTGTACTCCCATGACGTTGTCTTGTTCGACCACGCCGGTAAATGCGCCGCCGTAGTGTGTAACCGCTGCGGTGGCTTGCAGGACGGGGGCGCGCCAGGAGTGGGTGTAATAGACGAAGCCGCCGTTGTTGATGCCACGCAACAGTTTGGAACTCTGGTGAATTGCCTCGATCGAGTTCCAGCCCACGTGCGGGGACTTCAGCTCGGCGCCCTCGAAGTGCGTGGGGAAGCGCTCGCACAGGCCGGCGAAGTGGCCCAGGCCGTTGACGCCGGGCGCCTCGGTCGAACCTTCGAAGAGCCACTGCAGGCCGACGCAGACGCCCAGGAACCATGCCCCTTGGGCGATGCTTTGCCGCACGGCTTCGGTCAGGCCGAGGTCGGTCAGGAGCTGCGTTGCCTGAAAGTGACCGACGCCGGGCAGCACGATCTTCGCGGCCTGGCGGACAAGATCGGGATCTTGGGTCACGGTGATCTCACGCGCGTCGAGGTAGGTCAGCGCCTTGACCACGCTGGTGAGGTTGCCCGCTTTGTAATCGATGACCGCGATCATGGGGAGTTCGATCCTTTGGGTTAGAGCAGTCCCTTGGTGCTGGGCAGCATCTCGCGCATGCGTTCGTCGCGGCTGCAGGCGCCGCGCAGGGCGCGGGCGAAGGCTTTGAAGATGGCCTCGATCTTGTGGTGGTTGCTGCGGCCGTACATGGTCTTGACGTGGACGTTGGCCTTGGCGCCGCGCGCGAAGCCGTCGAAGAAGTCGGCGAGCAGCTCGCTTTGGAGGTCGCCGACCAGACGCGTCTTCACCTTGTCGTCGACGACGTAGGCGACGCGGCCGCTGAGATCGACTGCGGCCACGGCGAGGGTCTCATCCATGGCCATGACGAAGTAGCCGGCGCGCATGATGCCCTTCTTGTTGCCGAGCGCCTTGTTGAAGGCCTCGCCAAGCGCGATGCCAACGTCCTCGACGGTGTGGTGCTGGTCGACGTCGAGGTCGCCGGTGCACTTGAGGGTAAGATCGAAGCCGCCGTGGCGCGTGAACAGCTCGAGCATGTGATCGAAGAAACGGATGCCGGTCGACACCTTGTAGACTCCCTGGCCATCGACGACGAGCTTGAGGGCGATCTGGGTCTCGGTGGTGTCGCGCTTGATGGTGCCGGTGCGTGGCTTTGCTGCCTTTGTTGCTGTCATCGTACTGGGCTCCATTCGATCTGATTGAGGCAGACCTTCAAGGCTGCGAGGCCGCGGGTTACATGTTCCTTGATGCCGATGGTGATGCGTACGTAGCCGTCGCAGCCGGGGTCGGTGGAGCGGTCGCGCAGCAGGACGCCGTGCGCGCGCATGGCCCGCACCAGTTCGGCGTGTTTGGGGCCGATCTTCATCAGGATAAAGTTGGCGTGGCTCTCAAAGAAGGGGACGCCGAGCTCGCGCAGGCCGGCCATCATGAGTTCGCGGCCGGTCTGCACCTGGTCGGCGTACCAGTTCAGGTAGGCCTCGTCTTCGAGAGCGACGGGCAGACAGTCGAGCGCGACTCCGTTGACGTTGTAGGGCGATGAGACCTTGCGGATGTAGCGGAGCAGGTCGGCGTTGCCGGCCAGCATGCCGATGCGCAGGTTGGCCAGCCCGTAAGCTTTGGAGAAGGTGCGCGCGACGACCAGGTTGGGCACGTGCGCGAGGTCGGCCAGGACGGAGGCGCCGTGGAAGTGGAAGTAGGCCTCGTCGACCATCAACACGGCGTTGGGCGCGGCGGCGGCGATCGTCAGCAGGTGCTCGCGTGAGACGATGGCGCCGGTGGGGTTGTTGGGCGAGGCCACGATGATCAGCTTGGTCTTTTCGGTGATCGCAGCCAGGAAGCGCTCGAAGGGAAACTCGAGCGAGGCATCGGCCTGCACGTGCCGCAGATGCGACGTCATCATCCGGATGCTGACGTCGTACATGAAAAAGGTGGGGGTCGATATCAGTGCCTCATCATCGGCCTCGAGGAAGGCCGCGCAGATGAGATGGATGGCCTCATCGACGCCGTTGGTCAAAAGCACCTGATCTGGTTGCAAATTGAAGTGGCTGGCGACGATGCGTTCGGCCGGCTCGCGCTCCGGGTACTTGGTAAGGCCCGCGGAGGTGATCTGCTGCAGGCGCTCGATCACGCGGGGCGAAGGAGCGAAGGTGTTCTCGTTGAAGTCAAGACGCAGCGCCTCGCGGTTGGCCAGCGGAGGATGGTACTCCGGCATGTCCAGCACGGCCTGGCGCGGCTTTACGGTTTGGATAGGAGTCTTTGCGCTCATCGCATCCTCGATCGTACGCTGGCGGCGTGGCCAGCCAGGCCTTCGGCATCGGCCAGTGCGGCGGCGTGCGGGCCAAGCAGCTTCAAGCCCTTGCGGGTGTATTGCTGTACGGTGATCACTTTAATGAAATCCATTACGCTGAGGCCGCCGCGGATGCGGCCCACGCGGCCGGTGGGCAGGACGTGGTTGGGACCGGAGATATAGTCGCCCATCGACTGCGGAGAGAACGGCCCGACGAAGACCGAGCCCGCGTTGCGCACCCACTTCAGGTCTTCGCTGGCGTCGACGGTGAGGTGTTCGGGGGCGAGGCGGTTGGTGAGCTGCTGCGCTTCTGTAACTGTTTTGGTTACGAAAATACACCCGCGTGCGGCGATCGATTGCCGGGCGAGTGGATTGCTCTTCACCTGCAGCTTGACCTCGGCGGCGACCGCGGCGGCCAGCTCCGGGTTGCTGGTGATCATCACGGCGAGCGTCTCGGGATCGTGCTCGGCCTGCGCGACCAGGTCGGCGGCGAGGTCGACGGGCTTGCCGGTCTCGCTGGTGACGACGATCTCGGTGGGGCCGGCGGGCATGTCGATGCCGCAGCGGTTGGAGACTAGGATCTTCGCCGCGGTTACATATAGATTGCCGGGGCCGACGATCTTATCGACCGGGGCGATGCTGCCGCCGTTGTGGGTGGTGCCGTAGGCGAGCGCGGCGATGGCCTGGGCTCCGCCGATGCGGTAGAACTCGGTGACGCCGGCGAGCCAGGCGGCGGCGAGGGTCTCGCGCGCAGGCTTGGGCGAGCAGACCACGATGCGCTCGACGCCGGCGACCTGGGCCGGGGTCGCGGTCATCAGCAGCGTCGAGGGTAGCGGGTAGCGGCCGCCGGGGACGTAGCAGCCGACGCTGGCGAGCGGGCGCACGATCTGGCCGGTCTTCACCCCGTCGGCGGAGATCGTCCACTCCGTTGCCATCTGTGCTTTCGCGAAGGCGCGGATGTTGGCCTGCGCGACCTTCATGGCCGCTTGCAGCTTCGGGTCGGTGCTCTCCCAGGCGGAGCGCATCTGCTCGCGGGAGACGAGCAGGGCTTCGCCCTTCGCCAGGCCGTCGAGCTGGGTGGCGTACTCGATCACGGCGCGCTCGCCGCGTTTGGCAATGGCAGCGAGGATCTTGCGGACCACCGGCTCGACCGAGGCGGTGCTGACGGCACCGCGCTGCTCCAGGCTGCCGAGCAGGTCCTCGGCGGCCTGCGCGCTGCGTCCATATGTTCGTACTACCTTCATCGTGCGTCGCCCTCGTGTCTTCTGCGTTCGATCAAGCTCCCGCTGAGCTAGAGTACGACCTTGCTCAGCGGGTATTCGACGATGCCGGTGGCTCCGGCGAGCTTGAGCTTGGGGATGACCTCGCGCACCTGGGTCTCATCGAGGATGGTGTTCAGCGCCACCCACTCGGGATCGCGGAGCTCGGAGACGGTCGGCGAGTTGAGCGCCGGCAGCACGGCCGTGATGGTGTCGAGATCGGCCTTGCGTGCATTCATCAGCAGGCCTACGCGTCCCTGCGCGGCGATGGCGGCGTTGAGCATCAGCGAGATGTTGTCGATCTTCTCGCGCTTCCAGGCGTCCTGGTAGGCGGTCTTGTTGGCGATCAACTGGGTCTCGGACTCCATCAGGACCTCGATGATGCGCAGGCGGTTGGCGCGCAGGCTGGAGCCGGTCTCGGTGACCTCGACGATGGCGTCGGCCAGGGTGGGCGGCTTGACCTCGGTCGCTCCCCAGCTGAACTCGACGGTGACCGGGATGTTCTTGCTGGCGAAGTAGCGCTTGGTGAACTCGACCAGCTCGGTGGCAATGGTCTTGCCGGCGAGGTCCTCGGGCTTCTGGAAGGGCGAGTCCTCGGGCACGGCGAGCACCCACTTGACGGTCTGGCGGCTCTGCTTAGAGTAGGTCAGGCTGGTGATGGATTGGACGTCGGACTGATTCTCGAGGACCCAGTCGCGGCCAGTGAGGCCGGCGTCGAGGGCGCCGTGTTCGACGTAGCGGGCCATCTCCTGCGCGCGGACCAGCATGCACTCGATCTCGACGTCATCGATGGTAGGGAAGTAGCTGCGGCCGCTGGCGAAGATGCGCCATCCGGCGCGTTCAAAGAGAGCGAGGGTCGCCTCCTGCAGACTGCCCTTGGGAATGCCGAGTTTCAGTTTGTTCTGAGCCATTACTTGGTCGCTCCAGTCGGGTTGGAAACAGCGTTGGTGGGGATGGCGATCGGTTTGGTGAAGCAGCTGACCGTGCCTTCGTGGCAGACTAGGCCATCGCCTTCGACCTCGACCTTGAAGAGCAGGGCGTCGGTGTCGCAGTCGGTGGCGGCCTCGATGACGCGCAGACGGTTGCCGCTGGTCTCGCCCTTCATCCAGAGCTTGCCGCGGCTCCTGCTCCAGAAGGTGACGTAGCCGGTCTCAAGGGTCTTCTTGTAGCTTACTTCGTTGAGGAAGCCGAGCATCAGGATCTCACCGGTGAGGGCATCCTGCACCATGCCGGGGACCAGGCCGTCCATCTTTTCAAAGTCGATCGTTACCGCATCCATGCTGTTTCCTCTCTCTGGTGCTTGGTGAAGTTCCGGTTTTGCGCAGCAGAAAGGCCCGCTCGCGGTGTGCGCGTCAGCGGGCCTTGTCGAATCCTGATTGTGCGTTGCTTAGTTCACCGCACCGCACACAGCCGCCAACACGCCCGTCGCATGATGATGATGGTGGTGGTGGCGATGGTGAAGCGAAGAACTCATTGAAATTAAAGCTATCGTTCCTGGCGCGCCGTGTCAATCGCCGCGGGATCGCTACTCTCTCAGCGGCCGGGCGGTCCGGTCATCCAGTAACTGCTGCGAGCAGAGATCTGCAGGACGGGTTGGGCGGGGACATAAACTTGGAGGGCGTGAAAGCCGGGCTGATCCGATGTTGGGCGAAAGCTGAGGATGTAGCGGTTGGGAATGTGGTTGGCCAGGATGGCGAGCTGGTGTTCGAGGTCACGCTCGTCATCGAATCGGATGTACTCTCCGCCGGATAGGGATGCAATGGAGGCGGCGGCGTTCGTGCGCATCGCCTGGATGGCGACGCCCAGAGGGGTGGAGAGGTCGAAGGTGCCGATCAGCGGAGGCTGGTCTGGAGAAAGTTGGTAGGGAGGGTTGCCGTGGCGGGGTTTGGTGAATTGATCCTTCAGCCACGTCTTTTCCGGCGAAAATGCGACGCTGTAAATGGTGACGTTGTTCTCTCCGAGCCGACGAACCACGTCTTCGATATGGGACCTGCTGCCTTCATCCTGAGACTGGCTGAAGAGGATCAGAATGCGGCGAAGGACTGTGGGTTGCTGCTTCAGCACATCGATCCCCTCGTTCACCGCGTCGAGGATTGCTGCTCCCGCGTCGCCTGGCTCGGGGCGGGATAACTCAGCTTTCAGATCATCGATCTCCGAGGTGAAGGGCGTAAGCGTCTCGGGCTGGCTATCGAAGCAGAGAAGAGCGACCCGATGGGCGGAGTTCCCCATCATGTAATCGAGCATGGTTGCCAGCCTGGTGTAGTTGGCGAACTGCCGGGGGGCCGCTCCACCGGTCTGCATGAGGACCACGACGGCGAGCGGCTGGCGTTCGACGTTTTCGATCGAGACCCTCTGTTCGACGCCATTGTCGGTCAGCCTGAAGTCGCCAGAGTGGAGCGTCTCGACGAGTTCACCGGATGGCGAACGAACCAGGGTGGGAACGATCACCAGGGTCGATGTCGATTGAATTGTTGGCGCAGCGGCCGAACGATCCGCAGGAACCGTCTGTCCGAACGAGCATAGCGCCAGGAAGATTCCAGCTACGAAGAGCAAGCAGTTCCGCAAAGGCTCACCTTGATGGGAGTTGATTGTGGTCCTTTCTGCGACGGCTCCATAGTATTACGGCGGAGTTAGGCGAGGGATTAGTTGACACCCAGGCTGGCCTGCTCTACGCTGCGTCATCCCCATACTCGCAACGGACGCCGCAGGTGAACGCATCGTTTTAGGAGGAACCGAGATCATGCTGGATTGGCATCGTCTGCTTCTGATTTCTGCGCTTCTGCTCTGCCTGGGCCGTCTTGCGCCTGCTCAGGATGCCGTGGCCAAGCCCAGCATCTCCGGGAAAATCGCTGCGGATGCGGCCAAGCTCGACCTAAACACGGCAACCCGGATCAGCTGAAGGCGCTTCCGGGGCGTGGGCGATGCCTACGTTAAGCGCATCGTCGACGGCCGTCCGTACACCGCGAGGAATCAGCTGGTAACGCGCGGCATTCTGCCGCAGGAGGCGTATGAGCGGATCAAGGACCAGATCATCGCCCACCGTCCGACGAAGTGAGTTGGAGTTTCTGCCCGGCATGGCGGAAGATCGGGTAGGGTAGCAGGAAGGTCCTCCGAGCACCCATTTGCGCGGTACGTGAAATGCGATCTCCCTTCTCTCAACTCGTTCGGAACGCGGGGTGTCTGACCGGGCTGCTGGTTGTGCTCGGCGCTCTTCCGGGGTGTCAGACGCTCGTGGACAGCTCGAACGGGGCGGAGGTGCGGATCATCGACGCCTCGCCCGACGCCCCTGGGATCGACAGCTACCAGGGCGGAAGAGCGATGGCGTATAACCTGGGCTTCGGCACCATCACCTCATATGTCTCGATCGCGCCTGGGACTTCAGCGATCCGTGCGGTCACGGCGGGCTCGAAGCAGGAGTTGAGCAGCGCGCGGGGCAGCTTCGCGACCGCAGCACGCTATACCGTGCTGATCGGCAACGTCGCCGCGGGTCTCGAGGAGACGGTGTTGACCGATCAGAGCCAGCCAGCGCCGGCGGGCAAGACCTCGCTCCGCGTGCTCGACCAGGAGACCGGCTTCGCAGGCGGCGTCGACGTCTACCTGGTGCCGGCGGGAGCCACGATCGGCTCGGTCGCGCCGATCCTCACCAATGTGGTCTTTGGGAGCAACAGCGGCTACATCAATGTTCCGGTCGGAACCTATACGGTGGTGCTTCTCCCCACGGGAAGGGCGGCAACCAGCAGCAGCGCGGCGATCTACAACGGTATCGAGACCAGCTACCCGGCCGGCGCGGCGCGCACGCTGATTCTGCTCGACGAGCCGGGGCTTGCACAGCCCGGATTTCAGCTGCTGGTCGCCAAAGACTATGACCCCGACGGAGCCTGAGCGCAGATGCCTTCGCCGTGCTGCGGACGGACAAAGCAAGAAGCCGCCGGGAGCGATTTCCCGGCGGCTTCGATGGTTTGATGGTAAGGCGCGATGCTCGGTCAGCAGTTAGTAGCGGTAGAGCTCGCCCTTGTATGGGCCTTCGACCGGTACGCCGAGGTAGTCGGCCTGGTGGGGCGAGAGCGTCGTCAGCTTGACGCCGATCTTCTCCAGGTGCAGCCGCGCGACCTCTTCGTCGAGCTTCTTCGGCAGCACGTAGACGCCGACCTTGTAGGTGTCCTTGTTCTTCCACAGATCGAGCTGCGCCAGCGTCTGGTTAGAGAAGCTGTTCGACATGACGAAGCTCGGGTGGCCGGTGGCGCAGCCGAGGTTGACCAGCCGGCCCTCGGCGAGAACAAAGATGCTGTTGCCGGTGGGGAAGGTGTACTTGTCCACCTGCGGCTTGATGTTGAGCTTGGTCACGCCGGGCAGGGCGTTGAGCTTCTCCATCTGGATCTCGTTGTCGAAGTGGCCGATGTTGCAGACGATGGCCTGATCCTTCATCAGGCGCATGTGCTCGACGGTGATGATGTCGACGTTGCCGGTGCAGGTGACGTAGATATCGCCGCGGCCGAGCGTGTCTTCGAGCGTGGTGACCTCATAGCCCTCCATCGCCGCCTGCAGGGCGTTGATGGGATCAATCTCGGTGACGATGACGCGTGCGCCCAAGCCGCGCAGCGAAGCCGCCGAGCCCTTGCCCACATCGCCATAGCCGCAGACGACCGCGACCTTGCCCGCGACCATGACGTCGGTGGCGCGCTTGATGCCGTCGACCAGCGACTCGCGGCAGCCGTAGAGGTTGTCGAACTTCGACTTGGTCACGGAATCATTCACGTTGATGGCGGGCACCAGCAGTTTGCCCTGCTCCAGCATCTTGTAGAGGCGATGCACGCCGGTGGTCGTCTCTTCGGAGACGCCGCGCCAATCCTTCACAACTTTGTGCCAATGCTGCGGGTCGTCCGCATACACGCGCTTCAGCAGATCCTTGATGACCTGCTCTTCGTGGCTCTCACTCGCGCTCCCGACCCACTTGTCGCCGTTCTCGAGCTCATAGCCCTTGTGGATGAGGAGCGTCACGTCGCCGCCGTCGTCGACCACGAGCTGCGGACCCTTGCCGCCCTTGTGATTCAAGGCCTGGTAAGTGCATTCCCAATACTCTTCCAGCGACTCGCCCTTCCACGCGAACACCGGCACGCCGGTGGCGGCGATGGCCGCGGCGGCGTGGTCCTGCGTGGAGAAGATGTTGCAACTGGCCCAGCGAACTTCGGCGCCCAGGCTGGTGAGGGTCTCGATCAGCACGGCGGTCTGGATGGTCATGTGCAAGCTGCCCATGATCTTCGCGCCGGCCAGCGGCCTCTTGCCCTTGTGGCGCTCGCGCAGCGCCATCAGGCCCGGCATCTCCTGTTCGGCGAGCCGGATCTCCTTGCGGCCGAACTCGGCCTGGGCGAGGTCCGCGACCTTGTACGGCAGGCGGGCTCCCGCGGTCGCGGGCGCTTGCGTC
>DATMOB010000102.1:0-3530 GCA_035568455.1 Granulicella sp. | reverse complement strand
GTGCTCGGTTCGAGCAGATTCGTCCGTTGTTGGAGGGTGTTCGGAGGCGGACCAAGCCGCGGACGGTGGATCTGTACGAGGTGTTCTGCGCGGTGCTGTACCTGCTCAAGAGCGGTTGCCAGTGGCGGATGTTGCCAGGGGAGTTTCCCAAATGGCGCACCGTGCATTCTTACTTCGCGAAGTGGAGCGAGCCCGACCAGGACGGCGTCAGCGTGCTGGAGCGGGCCTTAAAAAAAACAGGTTGGCGTGGCCCGTACCAAACAGGGACGCAGCGTCATGACGAGCTTCTTGATCGTGGACGCGCAGAGCGTGAAGAACACCGACAGCGCGGAGCAGAAAGGCTATGATGCGGGCAAGAAGGTCTCCGGAATCAAACGCCATATCGCCGTCGATACGCAGGGCCTGCCCCATGCCATCGCGATCACCACGGCCAATGTGACCGACCGGGCGGGCGCATTGGCCGCACTCGATCGTTGTGCCGCCAACCTGCGAAGCGTCAAAAGCGTGCTGGTCGATGCTGGCTATACCGGAGAACCCTTTGCCCAGGGTGTGGAAGAGCGTCTGAGGGCCACCGTGCAGGTGGCTAAGCGCGATCAGCTACACACCTTCGCCGTGATCCCCAAGCGCTGGGTCGTCGAGCGCTCCTTCGCTTGGCTCGAAAAGTGCCGAAGGCTCTGGAAAAACTGCGAGCGAAAGCTCAATACGAGCCTCCAGTTCGTCCATCTCGCCTTCCTCGTTCTCCTACTCCGAAGATCATGAACAGGTTCTGAGGCCGATGTTGAGGCTGGAATCCAATAAAGGGTCGACACGGAGACGCCAAAAGCTGCTGGCCAAGTCTAGCGGGAGAACGTCGCTGGCGAGCAATTTCTTTTGTAGCTTCTCCGAACATGCAAACGACTGCGTCCAGGATTACCCACGACTAGGGGCATTTTTTATGCCGGGGACTCGGACTCAACGGATTAGCGCCGGGAGCCGCGAGGGGCCGCCGGCGACTTCGCCATCGACCATGATGCGCAGCCGGTCAACCACGTTCTGCAGACTCTCGGCCTGAGCATTGAGTTCGGCGGAGGAGGCGGCGCCCTGCTGCGAGTTGGCCGCGGTACGCTGCGTCATCTGTTCCATCTGTGTGATCGCCTTGCTGATCTGCTCGACGCCGCGGGACTGCTCGATGCTTCCCTGCTGAATCTCATCGATTAGTTTCTTGATGTTGGCGAACTCCGCGGTAATGCTGCGCAGCGAGGTTCCGACCTGATCCACCTTCACGCGGCCGCCGCCCGCTTTGGCGATCGAGTCTTCGATGAGCGTGGTGGTATCCTTCGCCGCCAGGGCGCTGCGCAGGGCCAGGTTCCGCACCTCGTTGGCGACCACGGCGAAGCCCAGGCCGGCCTCACCTGCGTGTGCGGCCTCCACGGCTGCGTTCAGTGCGAGGATGTTGGTCTGGAAGGCGATCTCGTCGATGACTTTGATGATCGTCGAGATCTGCTGGCTCGACTCGCCGATGCCGGCCATCGCCGCGACCATCTCACCCAGCGCGCGGTTTGCGTCTGCAAAGGTCACCTCCGAAGCATTCACCATCTCCGCGGTCGTGCGCGAGTTCTCAGCAGCGCGCCGTGCCATGGAGTTGATCTCGGTCGCAGCGCTCGAGGTTTCTTCAATCGTCGTCGCCTGCTGCGAAGCACCTTGTGCAAGCGACTGGCTGCTGGTGGCCATCTGGCTGGCCGCAGCGGCGATCTGCAGCGAGGACCCGGCCAGTTCCGCGACGCTGCCGCGCAGCAGGGCGTTGATCTTGCGAACACTGAGGAGCACCAACACCGCGACCACGCAGTCCAGGATGAGCAGCAAGACGGTGGCCGAGCGGTTTCCAAGGATTGTGCCCTCAATCCCCGAACCCTCGGTCAGAAAGGACGCCTCCTGGTCCTTGAGCAGTACCGCCGCAGCGTCGGTCTGGCGGAGCTGCGGCGGCCGAATGTCGCTCGTATAGATCGCGGTCGCTTTGCTCATATCTCCGGCCATCGCCGCCTGAAACACCTGTCGGTTGGCCTCGAGGATGGGCCCCACCGTCTCTCGTATATTCCGCACCGTCTGCTGGGCCTCGGGCTGCGTCGTCAGCATTGGCTCAATGGTGTTCAGGTCCTGCTGCAATTGGCTCACGGTGGCTTCGAACCTCTGGTTGTCCTGCTGCACCCCTGCGAGATCGTGCATGTAGCCGCGGAACAGGATGCCCCGGTTCGCCGCCAGCAGGTCCGCGGTCTCCGTGCCGATGGTGGCCGCCAGTGCCTCGCGCTGCGCATTCGTGTGGACGATGGTGCGGACGCCGTCGCCGATGCTGGAGAAGCTGATGAGTACGGCGACACCCAAGGAGAAGGTCAAAACGACAAGTAATCCGATTCCGAGAAACAGCTTTTTACTGAACGTGGAGGACGACATTTGTTTTGTTACTTCTCGAAAGGGCATTTTCTATAGATGTGAGAAGTAGTGCACAGGATGCGTCCGCAGAGGAAGGGCACTAGGGTAGAGAGGCTTCTGGGTTCGAGACGACGAGGGAAAAGGATTGATTAGATTTCTGTAATCATTCGCCGCACAAATGAGTTTCCCTAATGCGCGAATCGTTCTGATTTACGCGCTCATCGTTAGCATCCAGAGGTGATTTCGTCGTGAACACTTGCCCCTCCCGTGCGACGCACGGCTCATCGGCCGTGTCCCCACTATCCCCCCGGGATGCCACGCGGTGCCCTGGACGCACCGTGCTGGCGGCGCTGGCTCTGCTTGCGGGCGTGCTCAGCCTGGATGGGCGCGGCGCCTCGCTCGATGTCAAGCCGGATGCCGATATAGCTCCGGGCCATTTGTTTATGTTTGCGCCGATCACCCCTCTGCCGAAGCTGACCGGCCTACAGGCAGAGCGGGTCGACCTGGGTCGTCGCCTGTACTACGACACGCACTTGTCGGAGAACAATTCGGAGAGCTGCAACAGCTGCCATCTGCTGGAGAGCTACGGGGTGGATCACCAACCCCTGTCGACGGGCCACGATCACCGGCTGGGTGTGCGCAATGCGCCGACGGTGTACAACTCCGGGCTGGAGTTTTCGCAGTTCTGGGATGGCCGCGCGAAGGATCTGGCAGAACAGGCGGTGGGACCGATGATGGACCCGGTGGAGATGGGCATGTCGGGACCGGCGCAGGTGGTGTCGTATGTGCGCTCGAACCCGGAGTACGTCCATGATCTGCATGAGGCGTTCCCGAATGCGGCCGATCCGGTGTCGATGGACACGATCACCCAGTCGATTGCGAGCTTTGAGGCAGGGCTGTTGACGCCTTCGCGCTGGGACCGCTATCTGCAGGGCGACACGGAGGCGCTGACCGAGAATGAGAAGCAGGGTCTGCGGGTGTTGCTGCGGACGGGTTGCGAGGCCTGCCACGCGGGCAAGGACATGGGCGGCAACTCCTATGAGCAGCTGGGCGCGGCCAACGACTGGCCGGGCAAACTGAACGATACGGGCCGGGTGCTGGCCACGTTGGAGTCGCGCGACACC
>DATMOB010000101.1:0-13607 GCA_035568455.1 Granulicella sp. | reverse complement strand
TGGACGGCGTCGCCTCAGTTGTAGTGTCGCTGGAGGTCGGTGCCGTCGCGCTGCTGAGCCCCGTTGACGGGAACTCGCAGCGCGATGGAGTTGGTCAGATGGAAGCGTACGAGGGTCTCGGCCGGAATCTGAACCTGCTGTCCCTTGGTGGCAGCGTTGACGCCTGCGCCGGCGCCTCCGCCTGCGGCCGCGCCGATGGCTGCGCCCTTGCCGCCGCCGAAGATGCCGCCCAGGATCGCTCCCACGGCTGCGCCACCGCCAATCTTTTCGGCGGTATTCTTGCCGCGGCCGGCGCCGGCTTTGCTGAAGCTGTCGGTGGTGAGGGGGATAGGCTCGCCGTGATGGTCGAGATTGGTCAGCTGGATGGTCAACAGCGAATTACCTTTGAAGTGGGCAGCCTCCTGTACGGCAGCCACGCGGCCGCTGACCGGCGTGCCCTGGGGCAGAACGACGATGCCATCGACGATCACGTCACTGGCGATGACCCCATTGAAGACATCGCCCGTTTGCGTGGTGGCGCTGTCGAGCGTCTGGTTCAGGCGTACCGGCAGCGTGGTGTCAGGCGGCAAGGTGATGGTGCGGAAGGCTGGCGCGGGCGGCTCGGACGGCGCCGGGCGGGTGGCGACCTCGACCGGTGTGGGCGGCGGCGGCGCTGCTGGCTGCGAGGTCGGCTGGCCGTTCGGCGCTGGAGCCTCCTGCGGAGCAGCTACCGAGGGTCGGTGGCGCTCGGCCCTCTCCGGCCGGACCGGAGCTGGCGGGGGTGGCGCAACCTGGGCAACGGTCGCGGGCGGTTGTACGGTCAGGTCATTGATGACGGTCTTGATGCCCGGAACCTGGGCGACATCGTCGGCGGCGAGAGAACGCGCGGCATCGCTGCTGACCGTGCCGTTGAGGGTGGCAATGGAGTTCTGCACCGAGGCCTGGATCGGCTCCGAGCTGATGGCCCCATCGGTCGCGATCTTGTTCTGGATGGCGTGAGTCAGAGCGGCGTCGTCCGGCGGAGGAACGGCGGGATTGCCCTTGCATCCCGCGACCAGCGCGGATACCAGCACGCTGAGGGTGAAAGCGAGAACTGCCGCGCGGGCGCGGGTGGCAGGGGTCCGGGATGGGACCCGGAGAGCATTCGGCGAGATGCGGAGAGCGATCATGGTGGAATTGTCTCCCTTGTCGATTTGCGGTCTATTTCTTCCTGGTTCGGTCTTTTCCGGGCTGAATCGTATGGTTGGCCACTCGGCTCAAGCACCGGTCCAGCTGCATCTCACGGGCCAGTCTCTTTCGAGGCAACGGTCGAGGCTGAAACCTTACCTCGCCAATTGTAGAGCGTCCCCGACGGGGAAGGCTATGGCTAAGTGACCTCTAGACGGAGATCGTGCCGGCGTCGAACCCTTCATCGCGAACTGGATGGATTTATGCCCCACTTTCGACTCCATACCTCCCTACGAATTCGTCGTCCTGGTTGGGCGGCTGGAAGCGTTCCGGCGCAACCTTATGGATTGCCAGGGCATCTCCCAAAACGAGATGTTGCCGAGTTTTGCATTCCGTTGGACGTGCCGGGAGAGGTTTGGAGTATAGACTTCGAGTCGGGTTCCAAACAATTTCTGTATGTATGATGGAGCGGCATGGATCCATCTCATCGCAACAGCAGAGCAGAATATTCACTCAACGGATAACAGAGGAGATTGTGATGGCAGATAACGAGAGCGGCGCGGGGTTTGGATGGTTTTTGGCGGGCCTGGGCATCGGTGCCCTGATCGGCGTGCTGTATGCCCCCAAGTCGGGGCGAGAGACCCGCGAAGATATCGTGTCCGGCGCGCTCGAGGCCAAGGAGCGAGCGGCGGTCCTGGCAGCGCGGGGCAAGGAGACTGCGAGCCAATACGTAGCCCAGGGCAAGCAGGTGGCCGGCGACTATGTGGACAAGGGCCGGGAGTACTACGACAAGGGGCGCAGTCAGTGGAGCGAGTACGTCGAGAAGGGCAAGAACCTGGTGAACGAGCAGCAGGGGAAGGTCGCGGCGGCGATTGACGCGGGCAAGGACGCCTATATCCACACGACCAACGAGGGGTGAGCGGGAGTGCGGCGGGCCCGCGATGTTCGGGCCGCCGCGCTCGCGAGTTTTATTTTGATACAGTTCCATGTAAGGTTTCCTGTCGCGACACGGCTTCGTGGGCGATGAGACGGTCGATGGCGCGAAGACGTCCGGCCGCTGGAGTTGTGGAATGGTGTTGATGGC
This sequence comes from Granulicella sp., assembly GCA_035568455.1. Classification (GTDB taxonomy): domain Bacteria; phylum Acidobacteriota; class Terriglobia; order Terriglobales; family Acidobacteriaceae; genus Edaphobacter. The sequence continues at coordinate 11,377 of DATMOB010000101.1, read as the reverse complement.
GATGTGGCAGGGACTGGAGTCGGATTCGATCTCTGCGGGCAACACGCGGTTACTGATGATCTTTATCGGGATCGTTGCTCTGTCGATGCTGACGCAGGCGATCGTTGTCGCCTTTCTGGCGGTGGGCGCGAAGCGGACTCAGGCTCGCATGCTGACGATCGTGGAGGAGCTGCGTGGTCGGGCGCTGCCGATTCTCGGTACTGCCGAGGATCTACTCCGTGAGACGGCTCCCATGGTCAAGACGATCACCGAAAACCTGCTCGAGACCAGCCATGTGGTGCGGTCGAAGGCGCATGAACTCGACGCCACGCTGACGGAGGCGAATCAGCGCGCGAAGGCGCAGATGGCCCGAGTCGATGGTATGGTCGCGAGTGGCCTGAACGCTACCGGAACTCTGGTGGAGTTGATTCACCAGGGAGTTCGCAAGCCGGTGCTGGAGATCTCGGGACTGGTGAACGGCTTCAAGGCCGGTCTCGACGTGCTGCTGAGTAAGTCGAAGGGCTTTGGGGTGTTCGGGCGCGGAGATCGGAATAGCAATTCGTAGGCTGCGGGGCAAACCGCAGGTCCTTCGCCTGCGCCTCTCGCGATGAAGCTGCGAGAGGCGCGCTCAGGATGACAATTCCGATATTTAAGCGATGCTTGCCGACTGTAGAAACTCGGTGTTCTCAGCGAGCGCTCCAAGGTTTCGCAGTCAGCCGGGCGACCGTTCCTTGCAACAGCTTTAGATAATCCAGCCGCCACCGACGACCTCGTTGCCCTGGTAGAAGACGGCGGACTGGCCGGGGGTGATGGCGCGCTGCGGCTCGTCGAAGAGGGCGAGGACGCGGTCGGTCGGGTCGTTGGTGGCGCCGTGGCCGACGGCTGAGAGCGTGGCCCAGGCGGGGTCGTGGCGGTGGCGAATCTTGATCTGAACGCGCAGGGTTTCGCCTTCGGCCAGGCCGGGCACCGAGATCCAGTTGAGGCGGTTGGCGTAGAGCTCGCGGCTCAGCAGGTCTTCGTCGGTGCCGACGGTGACCTGGTGGGAGTCGGGGTGGATCTTGAGGACGTAGAGCGGGTTGGGTGATGTCAGGCCCAAACCCTTCCTTTGGCCAACCGTAAAGTTCTGGATGCCGGTGTGGCGGCCGATGACCTCGCCGGTGGTGGTGACGAGCTCGCCCGAGCTGTCGGGCATGGCTTCGCCCTTGTCGTCGAGGTAGGCGGTGAGGAAGGCGCTGTAGCTGCCGCCGGGGATGAAGCAGATCTCCTGGGAGTCGGGCTTGGCGGCGACACGGAGGCCGGCCTCGCTGGCCAGCTCGCGGACGGCGGGCTTGTGCATCTCGCCGAGCGGGAAGAGGGTGCGGGAGAGCTGGTCCTGCGTCAGACCGAAGAGGAAGTAGGTCTGGTCTTTGGTCTTGTCCTCGGGGCGGGAGAGGATCCAGCGGCCCCTCGCCGGGTCAAAATGATTCCTTGCATAATGCCCGGTGGCGATGCGCTCGGCGCCGATCTGGCGGGCGGTGGTGAGCAGAGCCTCGAACTTGAGGTGGTTGTTGCAGAGGGTGCAGGGGATGGGGGTGCGGCCGGCGAGGTACTCGCTGACGAAGGGCTCGACGACGTCGGCCTCGAAGCGCTCCTCCTGGTTGACCAGGTAGTAGGGGATGTCGAGCTGCTCGGCGACGCGGCGGGCGTCATACACATCATCGATGGAGCAGCAGCGGCCCTGCACGGCCTCGGGTATGCCCTCGTGGCCGGCGAGACGGCGCTGGTTCCAGAGCTGCAGGGTAAGACCGACGAGGGTGTGTCCCTGGGCGCGCAGCAGGGCGGCGACGGCGGAGGAGTCGACGCCGCCGGACATGGCGACGGCGATCGTCTCAGGCTGGGGACCGGGACTGCTCTCGGGTTGGGGTGTCTGGCTCATTCGATGGATCGCTGGTTCCAGCTTTGTAGAGGGGGTGCCCCTATTGCCCGGGACTAAATCCTTTCCTATCAACTGCTTGCCGTGGTTGCCACAGCGTAAAATATTGAATCTAAATAGGTTGTAGGCAAAAAGCTGATTCTAAACTGGTTGTGGGCGGATGGCCCGTCTTGCCCTGAACTTTCCCTCATTTAATTGTACCGGTTTCGCGGGGAGATATACGCCAAGTATTTTGGCGCGCGAAAGGCGCGTCTTCATTGGGGATTTCTCGTTTTTTGGTGATTTGGGGGCTTGACGCGCATTGTGCGGTAGAGTGGGGGAATGACTGGACGACCGATGGAATCAGAGGCAGCGGAGTATTGCTGGAGCTATATCAACTCAGTGGAAGGCGAAGACGCGGTCGCGGCGCTGGAGAAGCAACTGGCGGAGGCGCTGGCGCTGTTCGCGGGCATCGCGGAGGAGCGCTCGCTGGGGCGGTACGCGGCGGGGAAGTGGAGCATGCGCGAGGTGCTGAGCCATGTGAGCGATACGGAACGGATATTCAGCTTTCGGGCGCTGTGGTTTGCGCGCGGGCTGGGCAAGGAGCTGCCGGGCTTCGACCAGGATGTGGCGGCGGCGAATGCGGCGGGTGACCGCCTGGGGTGGGCGGCGCATGTGGAGGAGTTTCGCCGGGTTCGGGAGGGGACGATCGCACTGTTCCGGAGTATGCCGGAGGAGGCGTGGTCCCGGAGCGGGGTGGCGAACGGGAATTCGAGCTCGGTACGGGCGCTGGCGTTTATGGCGGCCGGGCACGCGGAGCATCATCTGCGGATCCTGCGGGAGCGGTATCTGGGGTGAGGCGCGGCATCGCCGGGGCGGATCGCCGGGAGGCGGAAAGAGGGCAATCGTGGATGCGAGGATTGCCTGGAAAGGCGTGAAGCTCTGTGGTGTGTGCCTGCTTGTGCTCTCCGCTGCGCCTCCTGATGGAGGCGCAGGCTGGGGTGGGGGACAGGGTGAGCCGGGCTTACATCGGAGAGGATGGCCTGGTGCACGTCTCGTATGAGGCGGGGTGGGAGTTTGTGGCGGCGCGTGAGCTGAATCCCTTCCCCGCGAAGACCGGAGGGCTGCTCGAGCGATGGGTTGGAGGGCCAAAAGAGGCGCCGGAGCGGGGGAAGGCGTTTGGTGGGAGATGCGATCCTGTCGTTCCTAAGCAATGAGGCCGTGCGTCTCGATGGTGCGATGGACGTCTATCTCACCGTGGAGATGAGGCTTCGTTCGAGATGGTCGGCTCATACGATGGGGAGATGAGAGGAACGGAGTGCACTGAGAGAGGGCTTGCGTTTACCCCGGACTGTGCGCCGGACTGCCCGCTCGAAGACGCGCCGGACTGCGCCGAGGCTCTGGTGCAACGGGGCTATGCGATTCAGGATGCAGGCCGACGGGATGCGGGTGGGCTCGAGGAGGCCATGGCGTGCTTTGAAGGGGCGCTGGCGCTGGAGCCGGAGTACGCCGACGCTCATTTGGCGAAGGGGATCAATCTGCTGCTGCGCGGAGAGTACAGCCTGGGCTGGCGCAGCTATGAATGGCGCTGGCGCATGCCGAACTTCACCTCGGTGAGACGCAACTTTACCGAGCCGCAGTGGCGTGGAGAGCCTTTGAATGGGCGGCGCATCCTGCTGCACGGCGAACAGGGGTTCGGCGATTGCATCCAGTTTTTGCGCTATGTTCCGATGGTGCAGGCGGCCGGTGGGGTGGTGATCCTGGAGATACAGGGGCGGCTGATGCGAATCTGCGCGCTGTTGCCTGGGGTGACGGAGCTGATCGCCTATGGACAGCCGGTGCCGGCGGCCGAGCTGCACTGCCCGCTGCTGAGCCTGCCGCTGGCGTTTGGGACGGAGCTGGATAGTGTTCCAGCGACGGTGCCGTATCTTTCTATTCCGCAGGAGGCACGGGAGAGGGCGATGACCTTGGGCTGGCCGGGCGAGGGGCTGCGCGTCGGCCTGGTTTGGGCGGGGAGCCCGGAGCATCAGCAGGACGAGTTTCGTTCGTTTGCCTTCGCCCTGTTCGAGCCATTGCTTGCTGTTGAAGGCGTTCATTTCTATTCGCTGCAGATCGGAGAGGCAGCGGAGCAGGTATCGGCGGCCGGCGCGAAGGTCACCGATCTCGCCCCGATGACGATGGATATGGCCGATACGGCGGCTCAGATCGCGCAGCTGGATCTGGTGATCGCGGTGGATACGTCGGTGCCGCATATGGCGGGAGCGCTGGGTAAACCGGTGTGGGTGCTGCTCTCGGACCGTGCGGATTGGCGCTGGCTGGTGGGCCGCGAGGATAGCCCCTGGTATCCCACGGTAAGACTGTTTCGGCAGCGGGTGGCGGGCGATTGGAGAGAGGTGATCGACCGGGTGAGACCGGAGCTTGCGCTGGTGGCGGAGGAGCATCGGCGGAGGCCGATCGCAGCTGGGGATCGCTGATTGAGAACTAGTGGGCGCTGGAGCTGATGCCTTCGGCAGGCGGAGTGCCGACGTCGACAGCCGGCAGTGAGCTGAGCAGGTTGCCGAGGTCGCGCTTGAGGAAGGAGATGCGGGCGCGGACGTCCTCAAGCATGGCGGCGCGGTCCTCGAGGTCGTCGATGCTGAGCTGGAGGAGCTGGGAGGGCTGGCTGGTGACGTGGTCGATCTTGTCGATGCTGGAGAGCGAGTCGATGCGTTGGACCTGGACCCAGGTCTGGAGCAGCTGCTGCTTGCGGGTGGTGCCGGCGGGGGCGTTGGGGGCGTCCTGGTTGAGGAAGGTCCAGACGGTGGCGGGATAGCGGCTGTCGGGGAGCGGTGGGCGGTCGAAGAACTGGGCCAACATATTGGAGTTGAACTCGAATGGGCTGGTGTGGCCCTTCTGCGCGCGGATGCCGGCGAGGGCGAGGCTGGCGGACAGGGTTCCGGAGGCGATGCCGACGGCGGCGGCGGGCTTGGTGAGGTCGGAGGAGAGCTGCAGGCCGGAGCTGGTGGCGCCGACGCCGCCTCCGATGAGGATGCTGAGCAGGTTGGCGCGGCTGACGGTGTGGTCGCGGCGGTCGGAGAGGTAGCCGCGCAACTCGTTGGCGCGGGAGATCTCGTTGTCGATCTGGGCGATGGTGGCGTCGACCTGCAGGGAGGCGGCCATCACTTGCTCGGAGACGTGCTGGTGCAGCCATAGGATCTGCCAGCGGGTGGCGGAATCGGCGGAATCGGCGGGGTCGCTGTGGCTGGAGAGCTGGCGGAGCTGGTCGATCTCGGGCAGGACGCCGATGAGGCGGGCGGTGCTCTCGGAGGTGGGCTGCTGGGCGGGAGCACTCTGGGCGAAGGTCGTTGCGGCGCTCGCAAGCGCTAGGGGGAGCAGGAGCGACGGAAGGATCCAGCGGGAGGGAGTGGACCGGAGGGGGAGGAGCTTGTTGGGGCCACTCATGGAGTGATTGTAAATGTTCGTGCTCGGACGCGAGACGGCAGGGGAAGGGGGATTCAACCAGCCCATGTCTCAGCGCTGAGACATGGGGCACCCGGCGTTAGAGTTCGAGGCGGGAGTCGTCGATGGCGAGGCGGACGTTGCCGTCGGATTTGGTGAGGCGGCGGACGGCCTCCATCTTGTCGACGTTGGCCTTGAGCATGACCAAAGCGATGGGGATGGACTTGCCAGCGCTCTTGATGGTGCGAATGGCGGTGTCGCGGTCGACGTCGCAGACGGTCATGAGCACACGGATGCCGCGCTCGACCAGCTTGGCGTTCTTCATGTGCACGTTGACCATCAGGTTGTCGTAGACGTAGCCCAGGCGGGTCATGGCGCCGGTGGTGATCATGTTGAGGATCATCTTCTGGGCGCTGGAGGCCTTCATGCGGGTGGATCCGGAGACGACCTCGGGACCGACCTCGGCGACGATGGTGGTGTCGGCGACCTCAGAGAGCGGTGTGTGGAAGTTGCAGGTGACGGCGGCGGTCTTGGCGCCACGGGCGCGGGCGTACTCGACGGCGCCGATGACGTAGGGGGTGCGGCCGCTGGCGGAGACGCCGATCACAATATCTTTTCTGGTAGGCCGGCGGCGAGCGATGTCGCGCTGGCCGATCTCGGGCGAGTCCTCGTTGACGTCGGAGGCGCTGGCCAGGGCCTTGGGGCCGCCGCACATGATGTACTGCACCTGGGCGGGGGCAGTGGAGTAGGTGGGCGGGCACTCGGAGGCGTCGAGCGAGGAGATGCGACCGCTCGAGCCGGCGCCGACGTAGATGAGGCGTCCGCCGTCGCGCAGGGCGCGGGCGACGGTATCGATGACGATGGCGATCTCGGGCAGGGTCTTTCTGACCGCGGCGGCCACTTTGGCGTCTTCGTTGTTGATGATGCGGGCGATTTCAAGGGCCGATTTGGTATCGAATCCTTCGGAGGCGGCGTTTGAGGTTTCGGTTGTGATCACGACAGGGTCGGACACGTTCTGAGTACCAGCCTTCTGGGTAGTCGCGGGTCTATGTTGTGGTGTCTGTTCGGTCTGTTCAATTACTGAGGGAGTAGCCATAAGTTTGTCAGCAACCGATCTTTGCCATTCTACTGCGAACCTGGAGGATGTCCATCAAGAATGCCACGTTCGCCAGGGCCGGGAATCTCACCCATAAAGATCTCAGTGAGTTGGCCCGATTTTAAGATGCTAAATTGGGCCTGCGCGTTGGGAAGCGAGCGGGTCTGCGACCGGTGCCGGCCTCTGCGGGGCTCGTTGCGACAGAAAACAAGAGATGTGCGAGTTGAGGAGTTGGGGGTTGGCTCGTCTAACATACGAGAGACGGAAGTTATGACGGCGGGCGGTCGGAGCGCTGAAGCTGGTCGCGCGGGAGAGAGAAATTGTTGAACGATAGGTCGGGGGAGTCGATGAATGAGCCGGCGGAGCAATCGGTGGCTGGTGCGGTGCTGACGGAGGAGAGCGGGCCGGGGGGAATGGAGCCGGCCAAGAGCTCCGGCGCGGCGTCCTGGCTGCGGGATGTTCTGGTCTCGGTGGCGGTGTCGGCGTTCATCATCACGTTTCTCTACCAGCCGGTGCGGGTGGAAGGTACCAGCATGCTGCCCATGCTGCAGAATCAGGACCGCTTATTCATCAATAAGATCGCCTACCGTGTGGGGGAGATCCATCGTGGCGATGTGGTGGTGTTTCTCTACCCGCATGACCATACGAAGAGCTACATCAAGCGCGTGATCGCGGTGGGCGGCGATGAGCTGCGGATCGATCATGGGCGCGTGTACGTGAACGGCAAGCCGGTCGAGGAGAGTTATGTGCCGCTGCGGTTTACCGACGACCGGTCGCAGCCGGAGATGGTGATCCCGGCGCACGAGTACTTCGTGATGGGGGACCATCGTTCGATCTCGAGCGACAGCCGCGACTTCGGGCCGGTGGATCGGGATCTGATCTACGGCAAGGCGGAGTTTGTGTATTGGCCGATCGAACAGATCGGCGCGGTGCGGTAAGAGCCTAGGCTGTCTGCTGGGCGGCGGGCCGAGCGGCGTTGGCGTTCTCGATGATGGCTGCGAAGGAGAGGGGATCGAGGCTGGCGCCGCCGACGAGCGCACCGTCGATCTCCGGTTCGGCCATGAGACGGGCGATGTTGTCGGGCTTGACGCTGCCGCCGTAGAGGATGCGGATGTTATCGGCGGCATACTCGCCGAGGCGCTCGGCGACGGCGCGGCGGATGATGCGATGGGCGTCGGCGATCTGGTCGGGACGGGCAACGCTGCCGGTGCCGATAGCCCAGACGGGTTCGTAGGCGATGAGGATGGGGTCGGCCTGCTCGGGCTTGATGCTGTTGAGACCGCAGGCGATCTGCCAGCGGAGCACGGCTTCCGTCAGGCCGGACTCACGCTTGTCCTGTGTTTCGCCGACGCAGACCATGGGGACCAGATCGTGGGCAAGCGCGGCTTTGAGCTTCCAGTTCACCATGTCGTCGGTCTCGTGGGCGTAGATGCGGCGCTCGGAGTGGCCAAGCAGGACGTGGGTGCAGCCGATGCTGGCGAGCATGGTGGGTGAGGTCTGACCGGTGTAGGGACCTTCGTTGAGCCAGTGCATGGTCTGCGCGCCGGCCGAGACATTGGTGCCCTTGACGGCCTCGATGACGTAACCGAGCGAGGACATGGTGGGGAAGAGGGCGATGTCCTGATCGTGGTACCCGGCGACCAGGGGGAGAAACTGGCGGAGGAAGGCGAGCGACTCCGCGGGAGTCTTATACATCTTCCAGTTGGCGGCAATCAGGGGCTTACGCATCAGGAGGTTTAGTATTCCATTTTTAGCGCTGGGAAGGGAAGGGCGCGATGTGGTTTGCTTGGGAACGGCAGACGATGGGGAGAGGGAACTCAGCTTTTCGACTGCTCGGCCTACATTGCGACATGGCTACATGTAGAAGCGTAGACATGTCAGGCGATGGGGGGCAGGTCGTACTTGCGAAACAGATCGTTGAGTGCCTCTTGCAGGAGCTGCTGCATGGTTTTGTCTTGCTCGAGCGCGGCCTTCTTGAGCTGCCGGGAGACCTCGGGCTCGAAGAATCCTGTGACCGGCTTCTTTCCTGTTCGCGACGGCGCGACCGCTGCTAAACGCTTGATGCTTCTGTTTTCATGGCCTTGGGCGGGATCGCCAGCCTTATTCTCCGGCGGGGATGGGCGGGAATAAGCGTGTCCCGCTGCTTGGCTTAAGGCCTGTGCCATCGAATTTCGTTTCATGGCTTTTCTCGCTTTCTTCCTACTTGTAGTGGGTTATACATGTAGACAAGATGTCATGTCTACAGGGATACTTGTTTTCTCACCCATTTGTAGAACTTGAAGGCTTCCTCGGCCGCCTTGCCTACCGGCTCGTACTCCTGGGCGACCTGGCCGTTGACGAGGCAGTGATAGTAGGCGGCGCGCATGGAGAGATGAATCGGAGCGATGGGGGCATCGTAGGTGGCGATCGCCGCCTCGGCTTCGGCGCCCAGGGCTCCGCGCGGCGGGACGGCATTGACCACCACGGCAAAAGGTTTCTTGGCCAGGCGGGCGACTTCGATCGAGGAGCCGATGGCTTTGAGGTCGAGGAGATGCGGCCGGCAGGGAATCAGCACCAGATCGGCAGCACGTGCCGCTGCGAGAGAGGCACTCTCCGAGTTCGGCGATGTGTCCATGACGACGAGGGCGGCGCGCTGCTTCTTCGCTGCCTCGAGGATGACGGGAAGACGATTTACCTGCGCGGGCTGCACGATCGGCGTCTCCTGCTCGCGTAGATCCTTCCAGGTTGCTGCGCTGGCTTGGGGATCGAGATCGATAATGACCGTGGTTCGTCCGTCCCGCTCTGCGGCTACAGCCAGGTGAAGCGCGAGCGTGGTCTTTCCGACGCCGCCTTTTTGAGAGATGATCGCTACTGTCTTCATGTCTACATGTCATATCGCATATCAGACAACATTGCAACATGTAGACATGTCAAGAAGAAGACTTGGGCTGCAAAGAGCGAGGCGGTTGCTGCTGGACGACGCCGTGGGGAAGTTGAGGTGCCCCATTGGGGTGCAGGATGATGTTCCAGATTACTTCGCCTCGACAAAGACAAGGGATGCGGTCGCTGCAGCCGGACTGCAATCAGCTTGGCGTCGGAGCTCTGTCCACATGGTCAATCACAATCACCGCAACGGGCACCTTCTGCGCCTTCAACTTGAGACCCAAGCTCTCTCGCAAGGCGGTAAAAAGGGAGGGAAGGGATGAATCGGAATCCGCGGCGAAGTCGAACTTGATGTTGTAACCGCCTGCGACTCCTGTCTTGTCGACGACTGGCATACCCGCTGCAGGCTGAAGCATCGTAGCAAGATTTTGCATCGACCAGTTGAGACCCTCTAACCTTCCGGGCCCGACGTAGACACGATATCCCGGCGGGCGATCGCCCTTGCTGGCTTGAGGTTTTGGTCCGCCCTTTGAGATCGAGAGCGGCAAGCGCAACGATCGCCCGGCCACCGCCGAAGCCCTCCGGCTCTGCCGGCTGCACCGCGCCACCCTCATCATCGCCAAGCTCGACCGCCTGGCGCGCAACGTCCACTTCATCTCCTCGCTGATGGAGTCCGGGGTGCAGTTCGTCGCTGTCGACTTCCCGCAAGCGAACGAGCGACGAAATGAAAAACGCAAGCAGCGCAGCGAACAAACCCGCTCACATCACTAAGGGCGATGTATTTGATGATATTGGCCTTACACGTGCGGAAGCATTGGAAGCCAAGGTCAAAGCTGATTTGTGGCGCGATCTGCTGGCGCACATTACGCCACTCCCATTGACGCAAAAAGAGCTTGCAAAGCGCTTGGGTGTACATCAGCCAGAGGTCAGCAATCTGCTGAACGGGAAGCTCTCAAAATTCAGTGCCGGCACGCTGATTCAGTATGCCGTCAAGCTGGATCTTGGTGTTCAGGTGAAGCTCACCGCGCCGAAGCCTAAAAAGGGAACGGTGAAGGTAATTGCAGCCAAGGTGGGGCGGAAGGAACAAGCCCACCATCATCGTGCCACATCCGCTGCTGGGGCATAACCAAGCGGAGCGATGGGCTGCGGGGGCCCAGAAGCCGGCCGCACACCAAAGCGGCGGCTTGTGGGAATGAAGCGGTGCAGGAAGCTTGTAGATCAGATTGGGTTCGACCGCAAAGCGTCGGCAGCGGCCTCGTTGTCCTTGCCCTGGCTGTCGGCCCTGTTGAGGACGGCGAGGGCCCGAAGGGATTCGTTGATCTGCCGTGCATCCCGGACGAGCTCTGCGGTCTGGTGGACGCCCCACACATCGAAGCTGCGGGGCTGGACTTGGATGACGGCGGATCCTCGAACCAGCATCACCTCCCGATACGTGGCTAGGTTGAATCGTTGCTGAAGTAAATTCTGCAGCCGCGGCTTAAACTCATCGCGCGTAAGCGCCACGCCGTCCTCCGGCTTCGCGGTCACATCGACCAGCCCGTCTTCGAGCCACTTCGGCTTGGATAAGATCTGTTGGTCATCCACGCCAAGCTTTGCAGCCAGTCGCCGGCCCGAGCATTGAACGTGGCGCGCTTCGCATCCAGACCCGCGGCGTGAAACCGTTCCGCGATCGCCTGCTTGTCTCGTTCTGTAATAGCGTCCACACATCAGCTTTTCCTCAGGCTCCCCCCTTCAGTCTCTTCCGCGCCCTCTAACTCCTTGATAACAAGTGAATGTTGACGAAGCCGTGAATGATTGCTACATTAAGAAAGTCGTTAGCGAGTTTGTTACGGCGCAAGTCGCGGTAGCAACCACAGTCCAAGCGTTTCGCTGAGTAGCAAGCATGTTGAGTTCTATAGCTCACACTGTACTCAGGAAGCCCAAGTCACTGAAAATTAGATTTCAATCGTCGCCGATATTAGTTCGGTGCGATTACAAGTTCGAGGACACGAGTCGTGGCTTTGCCCGATTTAGTCCTTGATCCAAGAGCCGCCCGCTTAGGCGAGTGTTGGTTTGGATCTTTGACAACATAGTTGAACGTGCCAGTCGTGAGATGATGCGAAATTTGGTTT
>DATMOB010000100.1:0-34382 GCA_035568455.1 Granulicella sp. | reverse complement strand
CGGCTCATGATCAGCTCGCCCACCTCGCGCGTCGACCGCTCCCGCTCCGGCGAATCCACCACGAACGCCTCGGTCTGGTCGACGATCTCCTCCAGCTTGATCGCCGCCACCGGCCGCTTCTCGCAGGCATGCAGCAGCCCGCTCAGCACCTTCTGGCGGTCGAACTTCTCCCGCCGGCCGTCCTTCTTGACCACCATGTAGGGAATCTCGTCGATGCGTTCATAGGTAGTGAAGCGCTTGTTGCAGCGCTCACACTCGCGCCGCCGACGGATCGAATCCGCCTCTTTACTCTCGCGCGAGTCGACCACTCGATCCTGGGCAAATCCACAATAAGGGCACTTCATCTGATACGGCGATTCTAGCAGCGCCACCCTCCGCCACCCCAAACGCCCCGCGCCAGACCACCGAGTACCGCACAACCAAGCCCCGGGGTGCCCCAGGTCTCGCCCCTGAGACCTGGGAGTCGGCGCGACGATCTCGGCCCCCCCGAAAACCAAGCGCCCCATCGTCGCGAAATCCCCGGGTGCCCCATTCATCGCGCCTCTGTCTCACGCGATGGGTGGGATGAAGACACCAGACCGGGTGCCCCATCTTCGCGACGGCCTCATTCGTCGCTAAGGTAGGCATCGTTTGCGGAAGCAAACGACCACTCCCGGCTATCAGAAAACTTCGCCATCCTGAGCGCAGCCTCTTGCAGTCTCATCGCAAGAGGCGCAGTCGAAGAACCCCGATACCTACGGTACGACCCATGCGGTTCGCACCTTTCAACCCAGACCTTCCGCTCTCCGCAATCTCACACGGATCAAGATCTCAATTCTTCGAAGGCCGCTCAACCGAATCGACAATCACCAAGTCCACCGAACCCTTCTGCGCAGCCAGCTTCAGCCCAAGCTGCTCCCGCAGCGCCTCCGGAAACGTCGTCCCCTCCGACTCGGTCTGGGCCCCAAGTCGCTCCGGCGTAAACTCGAGCGCGAAGTCATAGCTCCCGCCGAGCCCCGTCTGATCCACCACCGGCCGCTCCAGCTCCCCGATCCCAGCCAACGAGCGTGCAATAAAATCCAGGCTCACATTGCGCGCGCCCACATTCATACCGCCCAGCCCGCCGGCCGCGCTCGTCGGCATCAGCGCCAGTCCACCGCAAACCTCCGGATACCCGCCCACCACGCCCGCCGCCGGAGAAGGGGAAGCAGCGCAGGAGCCGTCCTGCTCTCCATGCGGACGGAGCTTGGGCCCGGTCCTCCCCGGCTTGGCCAGCACCAGCCCGAAGACCGGCAGCTGCCGCGCCTCCTCATGCACCCGCAACCGAAAGCGATCCGCCAGCAGAGACCGCATCATCAGCCGCATCTGCTCCTTGCTCGGATCGCGAACCTCCGACCGCGCCTCGATATCGAACCGATCGGTCATCACCCACTCCGGCAGGCGCTGCCGCACCACCTGCAGCTGGCTGATCGTAAGCTTGTACGCAAACGCGATGTAGGTGATCAGCGGCTGATCGCTCGCCGAGAAGACGCCTCCGGTGTGCGTATACATATCCCCAGGACCCAGGGGAAAGTTCGACTCCGGCTTGCTGCCAGACCTGTTCTGCCGCACCGAGGCCACATCGAAGTCCAGCTTACCCACCGCCGCCGCCGCAGACTGCGCACGGCTGTCCGACACCACAAGCAGTAACCCAAAGAAGGCCATCGCTCCGGCTCTCCGGACCACCGACAATCTGCGCCCCTGCGTGATTGCTCCAGTCAGCATAGCCACCATCCTTACTGAGGTTGTTGCCGCTGCAGTGTACCCGGTTCCGACTACATTACCTCGCTGCCGCCGCCTCACTCTCGCTCGCCGCGCTCTTCAGACTCACCCGCTGCACCTGCGCGAACAGAAAACCCGCCGGCATGATGCTCAGCAGCGTCACGATCAGCAGCAGCGCCCCGCACGCCGTCGCCGACTCCACCGGCGCTCCGTAGAACGTCCGCATCGCCGCCGCCGTCACTGCAATCTGCGTGAACCAGCCCACGATCGGCAGCTGCACCAGCGACCCGCCGATGCTCGCGCCCATCAGCAGCATGGTCTGCGAGAAGGAGATCGTCGCCAGCTGCGGCGTCTCCACAAACGCATGCAGCGTCTCCACGTACGCCATTCCGATCATGCCCCACGCCGCCACCGAGATCCCCAGCGCCGACGCCAGCTGTCCCGCCGACGACAGCGAGCGCAGCCCATCGCGAAACTCCAGAATCTTCGCCGCCACGCCCTCGGCCAGCGGCTGCGACAGCCTCCCCAGCACCCGCCGCGCGACCTCCGCCACCGGCCCGCCCCAGCTCCGCACCACCAGCGCGAACACCCCCAGAAACGCCGTGCCCGCCAGGCTGATCACGCCCGTCCGCACAAACACCTCGTGATGCGGCAGGTTATGCGGCGTCACCGCCAGCGCGCAGGAGAAGATGATCGCCGCCGCCCCCAGGTCGAACATCCGCTCGATCGTATACACCGCCACCTGCGAGCCCAGCGACAGCTCCACCCGCTTGGCGATCAGGTACGGCCGCGTCAGATCCGCCAGCCGCCCAAACAGCGCCACCGCCGTAAATCCGATGAACTGCGCCCCCACCGTCGAGAACGTTCCAATCTTCTTCGTCGGCCCCAGCAGCACCGCCCATCGCCACGCCCGCATCCAGTAGGTCGCATAGATCAACGCCACCCCGGCCAGGACATGCGCCAGCCCCACATGCCGCAGTTGCCGCCAGAACATCCCCCAGTCGAACTGTATCCGGTTGCGGAAGACCACCACCAGCGCCACCAGCGCGGCCGCGACCACCACCCACACCATCCTCTGCTTCTTCATCGAACCCCTTCCAATCCCGCGTGACCCTGCCGATCGTCCTGATTTGCGATCGTCGTAATTTGGTTGTCATTCCGCAGCGAAGCGGAGGAATCTGCTCGGCTCTGCCCAGATCGCAACAGAACGACTCTACCGCGTCCCCAAGCTCACCAACGCCGTCGTCCCCACCGCCCGCTGCGCCGCATCGCGCCGAGCCGTCTCAATCGCCAGCAGCTTCCTCCGGTTGAACTCCCGGATCACCCGCGCCACATACGCCTGCGTCTCTCGAAACGGCGGAATCCCGTGGTAGCGGTCGACCGCCGCGGGCCCGGCGTTGTACGCCGCCAGCGCCAGCGCCACATTGTCGTGATACCGCGTCAGCAGCTCGTCCAGATAAGCCGTCCCGCCTGCAATATTCTGCTCTGGCCGAAACGCATCCGCGACCCCCTGCTGCTTCGCCGTCTCCGGCATCAGCTGCATCAGTCCCTCAGCTCCAGCCCGCGAGACCGCCCGCACCTGCCCGCCGCTCTCGGCCTTCACCACCGACGCCAGCAGATCCTCATCTATACGGTGCCGCGAACCAGCGCTCGCCAGCATCGTCTCCATCTCCGCCCCGGTTAGAGGAGCATCCGCCGTGCGCGCAGCACCGCCCGCGGTGCGCGGAGGACCCACCGGGTCGGGAATCGTCTCCACCCCGCTCACCGCATCCGCCGCCACATCGACATAGCTCCCATCGGCATCGGCGGCGCTCGCCGGAAACAGATACAGCCGCACCTTTCCGTCTTCGATCGCCTCCTGGCGAACGCAGTCGAACGCAAACCCATTGCGCAGCGTCACATGCTCGGCTGCGCGCGCCATCGGCAGCAACGCCAACACCGCTGCCCCCGACAGCAGGCCGGTCCTTAAGCCTGGGATCTTGATTCTCACCCCCCTAGGCTACCATCGGCCTATATCGGTCTAGCGCCCGAGTTCCATCCCGTGAACACGTCCGTTACCAATCGCCGCATTACGCTCGAGCGCCTGCCCAATCGCGACCGCCACCCCGTGCCGGTCATGATGTCCGCCCAGCTCCCACCCGCGCTCCCGCGCAGTCGCCTTCAGATCCTCCGGAGCGTTCTCCATCAGCACCGGCCGCCCTGCGATCTCCAGCATCGACAGATCGTTCCAGTTGTCCCCAATTGCCATCATCTCCGCCGCGCTGATCCCGAACCCCGCCGCCAGCCGCAGCAGCGCCACTCCCTTCGAGCAGCCCGCCGGCAAGATATCCACCAAACTCAAATCGCGGTCCGGATACTCCGTCCGGCTCAACACAACCTCCACCCCGTCCAGTTCCATGGTCTGCACCGTCCCCGCCACGCCCGACACCCCCGACACCCTAGACATTCCCGGCGCAAACACCCGAGCATCCTCCAGCAGCCGCCGCTCCGCTCGCCGCATCCGCTCAATCGTCCCGCACAGCATCATCTGGATCGGAGCGTCGTCCTCCAAGCCCAGCCGCAGCGCCTGCTCGATCGGCCGCACGTGCTCGATATACGGCTCATTGGCCGCCATCCACCGCCCGATGCTGGAGTGCAGCTCCTCCATCTCCTCGACCACCAGAGCGCCGCGCGCATCCTCACCATCCGGCTGCACCCGGTCGAAGGTAATCACCAGCGCATTGCGAAACTCCGCCAGATGCTCGCACAGCCACAGCGCCGTCTCCCGCTGCATCAGTGTTCGCTCGATCAGCCGAGTCCCCGACGTCCCCGTTCCCACCGTCCGGGTGACCGTCCCGTTCGAGCTCACCAGCGCACTCTCCGCCCGCAGCCCCAGATCGCGCAGGATCCGCATCGCATAGCAGTGCCGCCGTCCGGTGGCCACCACCACCTCGATCCCCGCCTGCTCGGCCGCCCGCAGCGCCGCCAGATTCTCCTCGCTCACCCGGCCATTCAGCCCCAGCAAGGTGCCGTCCATATCCACCGCGATCATGCGGATCGGCGCCGCTCCATTCCCCACGTTTAAGGCCCTGGTCTTCACCCCAATATTCTCTCATCACCGCCCGTTCGATCCTGTAAGTGTTTGCCTGTCAGTCATTTACTGGAAATTCATTGGACTTTAATCGAGTTCCGCGCCAGACTGGAAGCAGTAGCACAAAGGTTTGTGTATGTTGTACAAAAAAGTTGCAAGCTCCCTCGGGAGTCTCTACTCCGCTTCTAGTTCCAGCAGTCCGCTTGGTCCACAGCCGTCCTCGCAGCCCTTTTCTCCGCTGTCGTCCAGAATGGCTGCACAGACCTCCTCCCAGCCCGCACCCCGCCTGGTTCTCGTTCCCTCCGGCGGCGGCGGCGAGCCCAGCAAGACCCCCTCTCCGCTCCTCGACCTGATCTCCATCTCCGCCCACCGCTGCAGCTCCTTCTTCGCCGAAGCCGCGGTTCTCGTCCTGGTCCTGGCCCTGCTCGACCGCTTCATGCTCAAGGGCCGCCTGGGAGCAGGATGGATCTTCAGCGCGCTCGCGATCAGCCTCCTCCTGCTTGCCGCCAGCATCGCCACCGAGTTCACGGCGCGCCGCTGGCTCAAAGCCCATTAGCGCCTCATCCCGGCGTGAACCGGGTGCCCCATGTCTCGCCTTTGAGACATGGGTTGGATCGCCGCGTTCTCATCCAGCGGTTTCTAATCCGGGGCAGCGCCGGAATCGAAGAGTTTGGCGAGATCGCGAGCGCCGTGCCGCACCCGCAGGACTGTGACCGCGTCGTCCGACGGCAGATGGAAGATCATGTAGTTCGGGAAGCGGCGAACAACAAAGGCACGCAGCCCCAACAGAGCGAGCGATCCTTCCACCGCCACGAGAAACATGCGGCCCAGAGAGGGGCTGGCTGACTCTCCACGCAAATATCTTGCAGTCGCACGCAGATCCTGCCGTGCCCCGGGGGCAAGGCGGACCGCACTCACGAAGCGTCTTGCTTCCGCGGAGACTCTGCCTCGACCTCTGTCCGAAGCTCCTGCCGCTCAGCTGGACCCATCTCGATCGCGGGTCCACTCCTCAGCCCGCGGATCAACTCCTCTTCGAGCTGCTCCCGCGTGACCGGGGTTTCGTCCTGGATGATCTCGCCCATGACCACTCCTTTGGCCACATTCTAGCCCCAGCAAATCCAGTACCATCGAGTCATGCCCCAGATCGCCTCGCTCGAATGCTCCCGCTGCCAGCACCACATCTCCGCTGAGACCCTCGCGTCTGCCCCCCAGACCCTCTGCCCGCTCTGCGCCGGCTCCCTCTACGTCCGCTACGACATGGACAGCCTCAAGCGCACCGCCCGCCGCGACAACGTCGCCGCCCGCGCTGCCGCCTCTCCTGCCTCGCTCGGCATGTGGCGCTACGCTGACGTCCTGCCCGACGCTACCCCCGTTACCCTGGGCGAGGGCTGGACCCCCATGCTGCGCAGCAAACGCTACCCCGGCCTCTTCCTCAAGGAGGAGGGCGCCAACCCCACCGGCACCTTCAAGGCCCGCGGCCTCTCGCTTGCCGTCACTATGGCGAAGCACTACGGCCTCCAGCACCTCGCCGTCCCCTCCGCCGGCAACGCGGCCGGAGCCCTGGCCGCCTACGCCGCCGCCGCCGGCATCGCCGCCCACATCTACATGCCCCAGGACGTCCCCTTCGCCAACTACCTCGAGGGCGTCATCTACGGCGCCGACGTCCACATGGTCGACGGCCTCATCTCCGACTGCGCCCGCCTGGTCGGCGAACAGATCAAGGCGCAGAAGGCCGCCAACCTCCCCGCCGAACAAATCTGGTTCGACATCTCCACCCTGAAGGAGCCCTACCGCGTCGAGGGCAAGAAGACCATGGGCTACGAGCTCGCCGAGCAGCTTGGCTGGCAGTACCCCGACGCCGTCTTCTACCCCACCGGCGGCGGCGTCGGCCTCATCGGCATGTGGAAGGCCTTCGAGGAGATGGAGGAGCTCGGCTGGATCGAGAAGGGAGGCAAGCGCCCCAAGATGTACGCCCTCCAGGCCACCGGCTGCGCCCCCATCGTCACCGCCTTCGACGCCCACAAGCCCGCCAGCGAGTTCTTCCAGAACGCCCAGACCTTCGCCGCCGGCCTGCGCGTCCCCAAGCCCTACGGCGACCACATCATCCTCGACATCCTGGAAAAGTCCGGCGGCAAGGCCATCGGTTCTTCGGAAGAGGCGATCCTCGCCAGCATTCTCGACTGGGCCAAGCACGAGGGCATCTTCCTCTCCCCCGAAGGCGCCGCCGCCACCGCCGCCTACGACTCGCTCATCGCCTCAGGCGAACTGAAACCCAGCGACCGCGTCGTCCTCTTCAACACAGGCGCCGGCCTAAAGTACACCGACATGACCGCCGAGGCCATGCACCTCCGCCGCCCCGGCACCCTGCCCACCAGCCAACCGGTCGGCGGCATCATCCTCCCCCAATAACCACCACCGCCGCAACCACCCGGCACCGGGTGCCCCATCCCGCCGCGGTTTCATCGCGGCAGACCGGGTCCCCGGTGGACGTCTTTGGTCCGCTGGGTGGAGGGTGGGGTATCGAGCGAAGCGAGACCGCCTTTCTTCGCCTGCCCGACAACGAGCCGGGGCCCCATCCTTCGCGTCCGCTGCGAAGGGTGGGAGTGGGGGTGCCCATCCTCACCCACCACGTATTCCCTGGCATCGTCACTGTTTTCGAGACGAAAGATCACGTCATATCGACCGAAGCGACAAACAGTCTCACCGTTTGTCGCGAAGGGGAGAGACCCCTGTACTTGCTCCTTGAAGGTGCAGCGAATTGAGCGCCGAACCCGCTAAAACCGCATCCCCAAGCCTTCCGTCCCACCGGACAGCGTCGTATCATTAAGCTCTATGGCTTTCCCCATCAAAGTCTGCATCGTCTGCGAAGAAGAGTTCGAACTGAAACCCGACAAACCCGGCTTCGCCAACCGCTGCCCCACCTGCAGCTCCCCCGAATCCAACGATTCAGCTACCAACCGCTCCATGGACGCCGACGAGCGCAAGTCCCTCGCCGAGGCCAACGAAGCCCGCCGCGCCGCCATCCGCGAACTGCTCTACACCCGCAAGTAGCCCGCACCCGTAAGGCCCTACTCACGGAGCACCGGTAGGGTCCCACGCACTGTAAGCGCTCAAGCCATTGCTTCTCGGTAAGCCAAGGCTGGTAGCCATGGGCTTCAGCCCGTGGTCTCCTTGGCACTGCGAGGGGCAAAAACGGGGCTTTAGCCCCTGGGGTATGCCTATTCTTCCCAGCCTCCATCGCACCTTCCATAAAACTGCTCGCCGTTGACAAACCTGCCCCTCGAGAGAGGGCGGAGTGACCGGCCGCGTGGCTGGCTCGGCATTTTAAAACCGGACCAGAGTCGCTCCGGGGCCCCGGACAAGTCCTGACTTTATTTGGACTTAAGCCATTTCCCGTCTAGACTTTAGGACTTAGAGCGAAGGGGAGGGGGGAAGTACACCGCATGACGTCCGTCCGCAGCCAGATCAGACCCATGCTCGCGCTCGCCCTTCCTCTGGTTCTCGCCGAGGTCGGCTGGATGTTCATGGCCGTCGTCGACACCATCATGGTCGGCCATCTGCCGCGCCCGGCCATCACCATCTCCGCCGCCGCGCTCGCCCAGGTCATCTACAACACCCTCGCCTTCGGCATCGGCGGCGTCCTGCTCGGCCTGGACACCTACATCTCCCAGTCCCACGGCGCCGGCAGGGTGGACGACGCCAACCGCTGGCTGCTCCACGGCCTGGTCCTCGCCGCCCTGCTCAGCGCCCTCCTGATGGCCATCGTCGCCGCCGGCCCCATTGCCCTGCGCCATCTGCCCGTCGACCACGTGATCCTCGACCAGTCCATCGGCTTCCTCCGGGCCCTCAACGCCGGAACCCCCGCGCTTCTGCTCTACCTCACCCTGCGCCGCTACCTGCAGGCCTTCAATCACGTCCGCCCCATCGCCGCCGCCCTGGTCTCCGCCAACCTCATCAACGCCGTCGGCGACTGGCTGCTGCTCTTCCCCCACCACCTCGCCGGCCACCGCTTTGGCGGCTACGGCGTCACCGGTGCCGCTCTCTCCACCTCCATCGCCCGCTTCTACCTCGCCGGCGTCCTGCTCGCCGCCATCTGGTACGTCAACCGCAAACACGGCTACGGCCTGCGCGCTGTCTTCAAGCCGCTCCACTTCGAGCGCTGGCGGCTCGAGCGACTCGCCCTGCTCGGTGCTCCGGTCGGCGGTCAGATCTTCGTCGAGATCTCCATCTTCGCCGCCGTCACCGCGCTCATCGGAACCCTAGGCCCTCTTCCGCTCGCCGGCCACGAGATCGCCCTAAACTGTGCCAGCATCACCTTCATGGTCCCCTTCGCCATCTCGGCTGCGGCTGCCGTCCGCGTCGGTCAGGCCATCGGCCGCCGCTCTTCCGCCGAGGCCGCCGCCGCTGGCTGGACCGCCATCGCCCTCGGCGCCGGCTTCATGCTCACCGCCTCGGCCGCCCTTCTCCTGCTGCCCCACACCATCGCCCGCGGCTTCACCGGCGACCCCGCCGTGATCGCCGCCGCCGTCCCCCTGCTCCTGGTCGCCGCCGCCTTCCAGTTCTTCGACGGCCTCCAGGTCACCGCCTCCGGAGCCCTGCGCGGAGCCGGCAACACCCACGCCGGCCTGCTGGTGCAGCTGGTCGGCTACTGGGTCCTCGGTCTTCCCCTCGGCCTCCTGCTCGGCTACCACTTCAAATTGGGAGCGCTCGGTCTCTGGCTCGGTCTCTGCGCCGGCCTCATCTTCGCCGGCATCGCCCTCATCGCAACCTGGCAGCAGACCGCCCGCTCGATCGCAACCCGACCCGGCGCGAGCTAGACCGAGCCCCGAGTTCCTCGGTGGTTGCTTTTGATAACCTTGGACGCGAACAGATGCGAACATCTGCCGCAATATGGAGCCACGGAGAGCTTCCCTGGAGACAGCCAAGCCATCCCGAACCGCTCTCGGCGTCGCCATCCGCAGAGCCTCGCACCAGCTCTACGACAGCGCTCCGCTGGTCTTCGACGATCCGATCGCCGTCCCCATCCTGGGAGAGGCCTTTCGCCCAGCCCTGGAAGAGGCAGCCGCCTCCATCCACGATCGTTTCTCGCTCGGCATGCGAGCCTGGGTCGTCGCCCGTAACCGCTATGCCGAAGACAAGCTCGCCGAGGCCGTCGGCCGAGGCGTCCAGCAATACGTCCAACTCGGCGCAGGCCTGGACACCTTCGCCCACCGCAACCCCTACCCCAGCCTCACCGTGTTTGAGGTCGATCACCCCGCTACCCAGCAGTGGAAGCGCGAGCTCTTGTGCGCCAATGGATTGCCAGCGCCCTCCAACCTGCGCTACGTTCCGGTCGACTTCGAGCGTCAGAGCCTCGCCCATCAACTGGAAAGCTACGGCCTCGATCTCGCGGCTCCAACGGTCTTCGCTTGGCTAGGCGTCGTGCTCTACCTCACCCGTCCAGCCTTTCGTGCTGCGCTCGACCTCATCGCCGCTCTTCCCGCAGGGAGCGGCGTCATCCTGGATTACGGATTACCGCGTCACGCCCTGCCGGACCATGAACTCGAAGCCCGCGACCTGCTCGCTGCCCGCGTCGAAAGCATCGGCGAGCCCTTCCAGTTGTTCTTCACTCCGGCAGAGATCGCCGCTGAACTCACCGCTTTTCGGGGCATCGAAGATCTCAGTCCAACCGAGATCAACGCCCGCTACTTCGCTCACCGCACCGATCGGCTAAGTCTCGTGGGCAGGGGAGGACACATCCTCAGCGCCTGGCGCTAGCTTCAGGCTGACTGTGGCCATCGCAGCCGCCAGCCGCCATCGAGCCGTCACGTGATCGGCAGCTGCTCCCCCGCCGGCGCCTTCACCCTGGTCTTCGACCCCGTCGTCAAGGTTACGGCCGACAGCAGAATCAGCCCTCCGCCCGCCCACGCGCTCGGCCCCAGCTGCTCTCCCAGCACAAAAACGCCTAGCAGCGACCCCATCAGCGGCTCCATGTTCAACAGGATCCCCGCCTGCGAGGCAGGCACCTGGGTCAGTCCCCAGTTCCACAGCAGCGTCGTCGTCGCCGTGCACAGGACTCCGCTCGCAATCAGTGCCAGCCACGCCTTGATCGACACATGCCCGGAGAGAAACGGCACCGGCGGCGCTCCATACCGGACCGGCACCCAGACCAGCAGCATCGCCGTCCCCAGAACCGTTCCGAAGGCCGTCACCGCCACCGGGCTGTGCCCCTCCATCAGCTGCTTGTTCAGCAGGATCCACCCCAGCGCAATCCCCAGCGACACCACCACCAGCAGATCACCCTCCAGCGACGCCCCACCCGCTCCCGTATGTCCACCGCCTCCCAGCGCAATCATGCCCGCGCCGATCGTCGAGGCGGCCAGCGCCACCCACCCGACCCGGTCCATCCGCTCATGCGCGAACACCGCCGCCCCCACCGCCAGGATTACCGGCATCGTTCCCACCATCAGCGACGCATGCGAGACCGTGGTCAGCGACAACCCATAAAACTGCAGCAGAAACTGCACCGGGACGCCCAGAAACGACGCCACCAGCAGCACCCACCACTCCCTGCGGTTAAACCGGGGAGGATGCGTGAACAGCAGCGGCAGCAGCGCCAGCGCCGCAAACAGAAACCGATAGAGCACCATGTGCCCCACGTTCATCTCCGCCAGCGCGATCTTTCCGAAGAAGAACCCACATCCCCACAGCGAACTCGCCGCCGTGCACGCGGCAAATCCCAGCACCTTCCGATTCCGATGCCCCGGATGTCCTGCTTGACCCTCTGCAACCATTCTTCCACTCTCGCACACCCCGGAGTGGAAGAATGGCACAGTCACTCAACGCGGCAGCCCAGCGCGGAGAGCCTCCGCTACCAGACCCGGCAGCTGTTCACCGGCACCATCGGTGCTCCCTTCTTGCACCCGAACGCCTCCGCAAACCCCGGCTGGTTCACGATCGCCCCATTGGCGCGGAAGTGGTCCGGCGAGTGCGGGTTGGTCAGCACCTGGTTCCGCACCTGCTCCGGCCGCGCGTTCTCGCACCAGTTCTGCGCGAACGCAATGTAGAAGCGCTGCGGCGAGGTGAACCCATCCTTCTTCGCCTTCAGGTCCACACCCTCCTTCTTTGCCCGCTCCATATACGCCATATACGCCAGCAGAAGGCCGCCGTTGTCCGCCGTATTCTCGCCCAGGGTCAGCTTGCCGTTGACCTTCACGTCGTCCACCGCGGTAAACCCGCCGTACTCACTCACCAGGCAGTCGGTCCGCGCCTCGAACTTCTTGGTGTCCTCCGGCGTCCACCAGTCCGCCATGTTGCCCTTGGCGTCGAACTTCTTGCCCTCGTCGTCGAAGCCATGCGTCAGCTCATGCCCGATCACCGCTCCGATATGGCCATAGTTCACCGCATCGTCCTGGCTGCGGTCATAGAACGAAGGCTGCAAAATCCCCGCCGGGAAGTTGATGTCGTTCATGCTCGGATCGTAGTAGGCATTCACCGTCGGTGGTGTCATCCCCCACTCGCCATGGTCGACCGGCTGGCCGATCTTGTTCAGCTCGCGATCGTTCTCGAACGCATTCGCGCGCAGCTCGTTGCCCACCGCGTCGTCCCGCTTGACCGTCAGCGCCGAGTAGTCCCGCCACTTGTCCGGATATCCGATCTTGTTCGCCACCCCATGCAGCTTCTCCTTCGCCCGCACCTTGGTCTCCGGCGACATCCACTCCAGTTGGTCGATATCCCGTTCCATCGCAGTCTCGATGTCCTTGACCATCTCGACCATCTTCGCCTTGCTGTCTCCAGCGAAGTACTGCGCTACATAGACCTTGCCCAGTGCCTCGCCCAGAGCTCCATTCACGTTGTTCGAGCAGCGTTGCCAGCGTGCCCGCTGCTCCGGCTGTCCCCTCAGCTTGCGGCTGTAGAAATCAAAGTTCTCCTCATCGAACTGCTTGGGCAGCTGCGCCGCCGTGGTCGTCAGCAGCTGGTAGGTCATGTAGGCCTTCAGCGTCGCCATCGGTGTCGTCCCCAGCACCTGCACCAGGGCAGGGAAGAACCGTGGCGTCATATCGTTGATCTCCGTCACCTGCGGCGAGTGCATCGCCACGAGAAAGCGGTCGAAGTCGAACCCCGGCAGGGTCGCCGCGAACTGCGCGATCGGCTGCAGGTGATAGATCTTCTCCGGGTCCCGCATCTCGGTCACGCTCATCGAGGCCTTCGCCAGCGAGGTCTCGAATGCCAGGATCGCCGCCGCCTCCTGCTTCGCCTGCTCCGGCGTCCTGCCCGCCAGCGTCAGCATCTTCGCCACATGCGCCTCATACTGCTGCCGCAGTTGGATGTCCTTGGCCCCGGTGCGCAGGTAATAATCCTTCTCCGGCAACCCCAGCCCTCCTTGCCCGATCACAGCAATCTGCTTGCTCGCATCCTTGAAATCCTGCTGTTCGCCGTATCCGAAGAAGACATTCACACCCAGCCGTTGCAGCCTGCCCATCACCGCCGGCAGCTGCATCTTCCCGGGCTCTCCGTTGCGCATCCCGTTGATCTCGTCCAGCAGCGGCTGGATCGACGCCAGCCCCTTCTGCTCGATCAGGTCGGTGTTCATGCACGCCGCATAGTAGTCGCCGATCTTCTGCTCCTCCGCGGTGCGCTCCGTTCCACCCGCCGCGGTCTTCGTCAGAATGCCGTTCAGCGATTGCGTATTGACGTTGTACAACACATAAAACTGATTCATGCCCGGCTGATCCGCCGGGATCGGATGGTTCGCCGCAAACTTGCCGCAGGCAAACTTGTAGAAGTCGTCGCAGGGGTTCACGCTGCGATCGAGTGACGTCAGATCGAACCCAGGAATCGGCGTATAAGTCGTGGCCGGCGACCCGCCTGCGGCACCCGCCGCACTGGCTGCCCCCGCCTGCTGGGCAAACGCAGCACCGGTCAGCGACATCGCCGCGCACATCAGGCCTGCGGTCACGGAGATCCGCGCGAATCCATCGCGCCGCGCACCAAGGCTCCTCGGGATTCCCGTTGTTTTCATCATCTTCATCGTCAGCTGACCTTTCAACGCCTTCACGCTCAAATCCGCACCCCCCGTCTTCCAATTAACATTGCTTTCAAAATCGGGCAGTCTCGTTGTATCACCGCTGTAGCCCAAGCGCCATCCAAATCCTTTGGCCGGCGCACCCGCCCAACCCTTGCCGCCGCCAAAATACCTTGCAATTCGGTCAACTCTGGTCAACTCTAGTGTTTACCTGCCGCACGCATTGTGCGAGACTCATCTGCAGAATTGGGGCGCGTTGCGGAACCACCCCGTCTTGCTCCCGTCCGGGCTGCAACAGGTCCCAAACAGAATCCAGACGGACCCGCAACGCGGCTGCCAGCAGTCCATCTCGCACGCCTCGGCCATACGACCATGCCGTCTCCCTCCCTGATCCTCGTCAGCACGGAACGTCGCCGCCGCCCAAGCTCATCCCCCCTCGCCTTTTTTCTGCTCCCTCTGCTTCTTCTGGCGACGTCCCTGCTCGCGCCGCCCGCCCTCGCCAAAGGCCCCACCCCGGCGCAGAGCATCCCGCTCGAATCGCTCGGCTTTCAGAGCATCGCCCCCCGCTATCTGCTCTCCGGCGGCACCATATTCACGCTCGACTACGTCGACAACGAGCATCTGCTCGTCACCTTCGGCGTCGCCCGCCTCATGAAGCGGCTCCCCGATTCTCTGCCCGACGACCAGGACCGGGTAGTCGACGCCGTCCTTCTCGAACTCCCCTCCGGCCGCGAGCTCGCCCGCGCCGAGTGGCGCCTGCGCGACATCGGCCAATACCTCTGGCCGATCGGCCATGGTCACTTCCTGCTGCGCCAGCGCAATCAACTCACCACCTTCGCTCCGCTCGCCCAGCTCCCCTCCGGCGACGCCTTCGGCCAGCATCCCTTCCTCCACTTTGAGAACTCGATCGACGCCATCTACGTCTCTGCCGACCGCGACCTGCTCACCATCGAGACCTCAAAGCACGCCCGCAAACCCGATTCCGCAACCCAGCTCACGACCCAGCCAGCCGGATCGCCCTCCGCCGCAGGAGTCGCAGCCGTCCCGCCCACCTCTCTGGGACCATCTCAGCCCACGCGCCCGCTCACCCTGCGGCGCCGCAATCCCTCACAAACTGCGCAATCCTCCGCTCATCCGGGCGACTCCGACGATCCCGACCATCCCATTCGCATCAACTTCATCCGGCTCCTTTCTCCCACAAAGCCGGGCGGCTCTCTCCTCGCTCAACACGCTGGCTACGTCGATGCGCGCAGGCACCTCGTCATCCCGCTCACCTCCGAGGGCTATCTTCGTACCCGCGACCACTCGAACGCCGGGGTCACGCTGGACTTCGCCACCTTCTCCGGTAAGGTCACCGACCTCGGCGGCTTCGACACCAGCTGCCCGCCCAGTCCCATCTTCCTCACCGCCAGCGAGTTCGTCGCCTTCGGCTGCCGCGGCAGCGAGGACCGCCTCACCCTCGCCGGCTTCAACATCCATGGCGACCTGATGTGGCAGCTGCTCTTCTCCGACACCCAGGCCTACCCCTCCTTCAGCGCCGCCAACTCCGCCGGGCGCTTCGCCTTCAGCCGCACGCTATTGGCGTCGCCGCTCGCCGACTTCCAGGCGCCCTCTGCCGACCAGCTCTCCGCCCAGGAGGTTCGCGTCCTCCAGACCTACAACGGAAAGCAGCTGCTGCGCGTCAACACCTCGCCGATCCAGCGTTCCGGCCAGAACTTCGCTCTCTCGCCCGACGGTCTCTCGCTCGCCATCATCCACGATCCCGTCGATCCCCACCTCACCGAGGTCCAGCACAAGCCCGCCATCGAGATCTATGCTCTCCCGCCGCTCTCCGACAAGGACCGGCATGAGGTCGACGCCGAGGCCGCGCTCGCGCCCCCGCGCAGCGAAGCTCCCATCGTCTTCTCCCTGGCCCAAGTCAAGGAGTCGGTCGCCGCCGCGCACCCCGGCCCGGCCGCCACCCAGACCGACCCCAAGGCCGCCCTGCTGCCGACCCATGCTAAGGTCCCCCCGCTCCCGTTGGTAGCGCCTCCACCCGGCAGCGCCGCCGCAGACTCCCATCCGGCCGGCAGCTTCGTCCCCGTCCCCGCCACGCCTCTGGCCTCCTCGAGCGAAGCGAGTCTAGCCGCCGATGAAGCCAATCCGGCCGCCCGCGAACCAATCCCTGCCACCGGCGAACCAGGCCGGGCCAGCGGCCAAGCCCAGGGTGGAGACCCGCCCGCACCCCACCGCAAGCCGCCCACCCTCTACGACCCAGCCTACGACGGCGACCACGCCCAGCCCGGCCCACCCGACGCCAAACCGCCGCAGCAATAGAAAAAGCCAGCGCATAGGCTGGCTTTGAATCACCACAAACATTGTTATCCCACACGATTTCTCTTGCAGTCCGCGCAAAGGAGAGGCTGCCCGACGAAAGCGCGCTTCAGCAAACGAGCGCGCCGAAGCGCGCTCGTCCCATCCGGTCAGCTAGATACTAAGCGGCCTTCTTCGTGGCCACAGCCTTCACACGTGCGTTCAGGCGGGCCTTGTAGCGGCTGGCGGTGTTCTTGTGCAGAACGCCCTTCTGCACGCTCTTGTCCAGGATCGACGCCGTCTCCCGGTACTGCGTGGTCGCCGCCGCGTGATCGCCTGCGGCGATTGCCTCGCGCAGCTGGCGCAGCGTGCCGCGCAGCTTGCTTTTGTTCGCGCGGTTTACCGCGGTCTTCGCAACGGTCTGACGTGCGCGCTTCAGGGACGAAACATGATTTGCCATAAACTCTCTTCTCTAAACCCGCATAAATGTCGGGGAAATGGGTTGCAGGCCCAGCCTGTTAAGCATCAGTCGGCGAAAGCCGGCAGCTGAAACTTTCGGGTCACCGGTCGAGACGCAGCTGGACCCCAGCGACGCATAAACCCTGCAAGCACTAAGTCTACGGAACTCCGCAGCCAAGGTCAACCCGGCCGGTGTGGGCCGGTGTGGGAACTCTCGTCGCCTCCCTCCGAAGTTCAGCTGAAAATTGGCTTGACGCCAGCCCCCCGAAGTTCTACTCTGTGCCCATTCGAGACCACTATTTGGCAACACCCGCCAACCCGGTCGCAATCCCCCCAATCAGTCACAACCGTCCGTCGGCTCGCGGCCTCCTCCGCTCAGCCCCCAGACCCAGTTTGCCGCTTCGTCCCCTCCACCACATGCGTCTAATCCCTGAAACCCCTGACGGAGGTCAGATCATCGCTTGAATAAAAAAACCCTCGACATCACTGCTGGCATTGAGCCCCTGTACGGGACCCACGACGAAAATCTTCGCCTCCTGGAAGACGGCCTGCACGTGACCATCGATCTCCGCTCCGACGGCATTCACGTCACCGGAGCTGACGAGGCCATCGACCGCGTAGCCCGCGTCTTCAGCGATTACGAGTACCTCCGCAAGTCCGGCATCACCCTCCAGAACGGCGAACTCAACGGCATGCTCAAACTGATGGTCGCCGACCCCGCCATCACCCTGCGCTCGCTGGTCGAATCGGGCAAACAGCGCTCTGCCGGCGTCAAGCGCATGGTCCAGCCCCGCTCCCCCAATCAGCGCAAGTACGTCGAGGCCATCGAGCAGTCCGACATGACCTTCGGCATCGGCCCCGCCGGCACCGGCAAGACCTACCTCGCCGTCGCCATGGCGGTCGCCGCCCTCACCTCCAAACGCGTCAGCCGCATCATTCTCGTCCGCCCCGCGGTCGAGGCCGGAGAGCGCCTCGGCTTCCTCCCCGGCAGCCTGCAGGAGAAGGTCGATCCCTACCTCCGCCCGCTCTACGACGCCCTCTACGACCTGCTCGACCAGGACAAGGTCGACAAGCTGCTCGAGCGCAACGTCATCGAGGTCGCCCCGCTCGCCTTCATGCGCGGCCGCACCCTCAACGACGCCTTCATCATCATGGACGAGGCCCAGAACACCACCACCGAGCAGATGAAGATGTTCGTCACCCGCCTCGGCAACAACTCCAAGGCCGTCATCACCGGAGACCTTACCCAGACCGACCTGCCCAACCCCAAGAGGTCCGGCCTGCTCGAGGCCCTCAACGTCCTCGATGGCGTCGAAGGCATCCGCTTCTGTCACTTCGAGGACGTCGACGTCGTCCGCCATCACCTCGTCCAGCGCATCGTCCGCGCCTACGATAGCTACGGCCGCGCCCAGCAGCAGCTCCCCCTCGGCCTCGGCGACACCGTCCCCGACGCCGCTCTTCCCGCGCCAATACAATCCATTCCCAAGACCCAATAGTCCACGAATCTACGCAATCAACGATCGACCAACAGGGGGCGAATCCGGCCCCCTGTTGACTTTGAGAGAGCGCGCGCGTGAGAGCCGTCATCCTGTGAGCGGAGCTCTCGCGGCCTCATCGCGAGAGGCGAAGTCGAAGGACCCGACGAAATACGTCTCGCCACGACCGCCAGCTCATTTCTGCCCGGATTTCTCTAGCGGATTGGCTGGACCGTCCCAAGAATATGTCGATGCGCTCCGGGGTTTGCTTTTCTGTCTCCGGAAGCAGCGAGACAAGGTACATTAGGGAATCCCACATCCCACCGCTGCACCCCGGAGAGCCTTCATGCCCCTGTCCCTCCGCACCGCCGTAGCCGTCTTTCTCCTCACCGCCTCTGCTGCCATCGCTCAGACCGGCTCCGCCGACCGCGCCCAGATCCTCAAACTCGTCGACGCCAACGCCGCACAGTACAAGCAGGTCTCCAAAGAGATCTGGGGCTTCGCCGAGCTCGGCTATCACGAGGACAAAAGCTCCGCTCTGCTGCAGGATCAACTCAAAAAAGCCGGCTTCTCCGTCCAGGCTGGCGTCGCCGACGAGCCCACCGCCTTCGTCGCCTCCTACGGCTCCGGCAAGCCCGTCATCGCAATTCTGGGCGAGTTCGACGCCCTCCCCGGCCTCTCCCAGCAGCCCGTCCCCACCCGCCAGCCCATCGTCAGCGGAGCCCCCGGCCACGGCTGCGGACACAATCTCCTCGGCTCCGGTGCCGCTCTCGCCGCCGTCGCCGTCGCGAACTACATGGCCGAGCACCACGTCGCCGGCACCCTCCGCTACTACGGCACCCCCGCCGAAGAGGGCGGCTCCGGCAAGGTCTACATGGTCCGCGCCGGCCTCTTCAATGACGTCGACATCGTCCTCCACTGGCACCCCGCCGACCGCAACGCCGTCAACAACGGCGGCCTGCTCGCCGTCACCTCCGCCCGCTTCACCTTCCACGGAGTCGCTGCCCACGCCGCCATGGCGCCCGACCGCGGCCGCTCCGCACTCGACGCCGTCATGCTCATGGGCAATGGCATCGAGTTCCTGCGCGAGCACGTCCCCGCCAACACCCGCATCCACTACGTCATCACCAAAGGCGGCGTCGCCCCCAACATCGTTCCCGACCTCGCCGAGATGGAGCTGATGGCCCGCAACCCCTACAACGAAACCCTAGACGGCATCTGGGCCCGCATCCTCAAGATCGCCAATGGCGCCGCCATGATGACCGACACCACCCTCGAGATCCGCAACATCGGCAGCGACGCCAACATCATCCCCAACGACGCCCTCGCCCCCGTCGCCCAGAAGAACCTCGAGTTCGTCGGCGGCTTCAAGCTCGATCCCGCCCAGACCGAGTTTGCCCTCAACCTGCAGAAGACCCTCCCCGCCGGAGCCGCACCCAGCCTCGACCTGACCGACAGCATTCAGCCCCTGCGTCCCTTCGACCCCAACGCTCCCGCCGCCTCCACCGACGTCGGCGACATCAGCTGGAACGTCCCCACCATCGGCTTCGGCACCGCCACCTTCGTTCCCGGAGTCGCCGCGCATACATGGCAGGCCGCCGCCTCGGCCGGCATGAACATCGGCCAGGACGGCATGGTCATCGCCTCCAAGGCACTCGCCCTCACCGCCGTCGACCTCTTCCTTACCCCCAGCCTTGTCGCCGCCGCCCAGCAGGACTTCCACCGTCAACTCCAGGGCAAAACCTACGAGTCCGCCATCCCCGAAGCCCAGAAGCCACTTCTCAACTACCGCGACAACAACTAGAACTGGGCCGTATCCACCGATAGGCCTCCGGTGGACATCGGATAAACCCAAGAGCTGTCATCCTTGAGCGAAGCCTCGCACGGCTCTATCGTGCGAGGCGAAGTCGAAGGACCCCGAGAATCTCCACCACCCGCAATACCGCTCGCACCTTTTCTACCTGGACTCCGCCTCTCCAGAGTGCTGCCACCTCCCGACCCCACCAGAATGCGGTACCATCAACAGCAGAGGGCTCGCCGCCTCTGCTGTTGTTCCCCGTCCGGCTCAACGCAGCGAAGGCTCGGCCCCATGCACAACCCACGATGATCACCATCGACCCTCCAAGTAGTTCCCCATCGCACAAGTCGACCGCGGCTTCCTCTTCGTCTGCTCTGCCGTTGGATGGCCTGTCCCGCTCCGGCCTGACCCGCTTCCTCAACCGCGCCCGCTGCTCCGTCGGTCTGGCGGGCGAGGTCGAGGTTCTGCTCACCGGCGACGCCGAACTCAAGCGCCTCAACCGCACCTTCCGCGGAAAAAACAAGGCCACCGACGTCCTCAGCTTCCCCACTCCCGCCGAGATCGCCGACCACAACGCCGGCGACCTCGCCATCTCGCTCGAGACCGCCGCCCGCCAGGCCAACGCCTTCGGCCACAGCCTCCGCGACGAGATCCGCATCCTCCTGCTCCACGGCCTGCTCCACCTCTCCGGCCTGGACCACGAGACCGACTCCGGCGAGATGGCCGCCCGCGAGGCCGAGCTGCGCCGCGAACTCCGCCTGCCCAACGGCCTGATCGCCCGCACCGAAGCCCCCAAAGCCCAACCCAAAGCAGCCAAGCAAAGACCCAGGCCGCGCACCGCCAAGCTGCCGGCACTCAAGAAACCCACGCCCAGCAAACCCGCAACACGCAAGCTCGCAACCGGCAAGCCCAGGCGGACCCGCTCATGAGCGCCGCCTACCCACTCGCGCTCCTCGTCCTGCTCGTCGTCCTCACGCTCGCCGCCTACGTCGATCGAGTCTACTCCGAGATGGGCAAGTTCCTCGCCCGCGAGTATCAGGACAACATCGACTCCTGGAACGAGGCCGTCGAGCCCCGCCTTCTGCTCGGTCGCGAGTCGAACGCGCTCGCTGCCTCTGTCCTCCGCCAGCTCACGCTCGCCGCCCTGGCGCTGCTCGCCGGCCTCCGCCTCTACAGCCACACCCTGGTCGCTCCGCCGCTCAGCGAGATCGCCCGCACCGTCGCCGAACTTATCCTCTTCATCCTCCTCTTCGACCGCCTCCTGCCCCAGATCCTCTTCACCCGCACCCGCGGCCTCTGGGTCGCCCGCATCCGCCTGCTCCTGGAGGGCCTGTTCTACCTCATAATGCCCGTCACCCTGCTGCTCGGCCTTCTGCTCTCGATCGCAGCCCTCGCCGAGCCCGAGGACAGCGCCGAAGAGGAGCACCCCTCCGAGGCCATGGACGCTCTGCTCGAAGCCGGCGAAGAGGAGGGCATCCTCGAAGAGAGCGACCGCGAGCTGGTCCGCTCCGTCGTCGAGTTCGGCGACAAGGTCGTCCGCGAGGTCATGACCCCGCGCCCCGAGATCTACGCAGTCGAGGGCCAGATGACCCTGCGCGACTTCACCGCCGCCCTCGAAGAGCACGTCTTCTCCCGCGTCCCCGTCTACAGCGGCCATCTCGACAACATTACCGGAATCATCTTCGCCCGCGACCTGCTCCGCATCCCCGACACCGAGGCCGCCCACCGCACCGTCGCCGACCTGCAGCGCCCCGCAGCCTTCGTCCCCGAGACCAAGAAGGTCAACGAGCTCCTCCGCGAGATGCAGCGCGAAAAACAGCACATGCGCATCGTCATCGACGAGTACGGCGGCGTCGCCGGACTGGTCACCATCGAGGACCTGCTCGAGGCCATCGTCGGCAACATCTCCGACGAGCACGACGAGGGCGAGGCCGACGACCAGCCCCTGCGCCAGCCCGATGGCTCCTTCATCGTCTCCGGCACCTTCGAACTCTCCCGCCTGCGCGACCTCTTCGAAGACCACGTCGACGATCCCATCGACGCCGACTCCAGCCACGATTCTGCCACCTCCTCCACCGGTTCACCCTCCACACGCTCCGCCGCCGATCCGGTCTCCGATACCGACGACGATGATGAGGACGACCACGCCGACCGCCGCGACGATCACCACCCCCTCCGCCTCCCCGAGCACTACGAGTCCACCACCCTCGGCGGCCTCGTCTCCGAGTTCGCCGGCCACATTCCCCTCCCCGGCGAGGTGGTCGAGGAAGACGGCCTCCGCCTCGAGGTCCTCGCCTCCACCGACCGCCGCGTCGAACGCATCCGCGTAGCCCTCACCCACCCCCCCGAATAACAAGATCCGGGTGCCCCATCCATCGCAGCCCCACGGCGATGGGTGGGAGGGAAAGACGGCGCGGTGTCGAAGCTCCGGGTGTCCCATCTTCGCGACGGCCTCATCGTCGCTAAGGTGGGCATCGCGCGCAGCGCGACCGCTTTTTCTCCTCTAGTCAAGAATCGTCAGGCACCCCATCAATCGCAGCCTCACGATGGGTGAGACGGAAAACCCCCTTCCATCTCAGCAAAACAACCCAACAGCGCATAATAGACAAGATGCCCTTTCGCTCCGGTTTCGTCTCCATCATCGGCCGTCCCAACGCCGGCAAGTCCACCCTGCTCAACGCCCTGCTCGGCCAGAAGCTCGCCATCGTCACCCACAAGCCCCAGACCACTCGCACCCGCATCCACGGCGTGCTTGAGCTCCCGCTCAAAAAGAAGGCCAAAGGTGAGCCCGGCCACCCCGCCGCCCAGATCGTCCTCGTCGACACCCCCGGCATCCACAAGCCTGAGACCCACCTCGACAAGCGCATGATGCAGGAGGTCTACGACGCCCTCGAGACCCGCGACCTGGTCCTCTTCATCGTCGACGTCACCCACCAGCTGCCCAAGCCGGAGCGCTCCAGCACCCCCAAGCCCTTCACCGCCAGCCGCATGGCCAAGTCCGCCGCCGAGGACAACTTCGCCCTCTCCATCATCAAGCGCCTCAGCAAGGAAGCGACCGTCCCTCCTGTGATTCTGCTGCTCAACAAGATCGACGCCATCTCGCCCGGCGAGATCATGCCGCTGATCGCCCACTGGTCCTCGCTCTACGACTTCGCCGAGGTCATCCCCATCTCCGCGCGCAAGAAGATCAACCTCGACCTCCTACTCGAAAAGGTCGTCGCCCAGCTCCCCGAGGGCCAGCGCTACTTCCCCAAGCACCAGCTCACCGACCAGCCCGAGCGCTTCCTGGTCGCCGAACTCATCCGCGAAAAGATCCTCCTGCTCACCGGCGAAGAGGTCCCCTACGCCACCGCCGTGGTCGTCGAGAAGTTCGAGGAGCCCGAGCCCGAACTCACCGAAACCGGCAAGCCGAAGAAGCGCGCCGCCAACGCCAAGCTCCCCGTCACCAAAATCTCCGCCGCCATCTACTGCGAGCGCACCGGGCAAAAAGCGATTCTCATCGGCAAGCAGGGCTCCATGCTCAAGGAGATCGGCACCGCCGCCCGCAAGGAGATCGAGTCCCTGCTCGGCACCCGCGTCTTCCTCGAGCTCTTCGTCAAGGTCCAGGAGGACTGGCGCAGCAAACAGACCTTCGTCGAAGACCTCGACTGGCGCCGCCAGCTCGAACAGATCGCCGCCAAACAAGCCGCCGAAGAATAACGCAAAAAAGAACCACCTGAAGTCATCAGAAACCGGGTGCCCCATCTTCGGCGCAGTTTTATCGCGCTAAGGTGGGCATCGAGCGAGAGCGAGACCGCCCTCCTCCCCAAACGACCTTCGGGTGCCCCATCCATCGCAGCCTCACCGCGATGGGTGGGAGGGAAAGCGACCGCTACCTCCTCGAGCCCTTAAGCACCTTCTGCACCCGCCCCTGAACGCGCAGCCTCTCCTCGCGCAGATACTTCAAGAACAGCCCCGGCACCCCCGTCGGCTCTGGCCCCAGGCTGTACACCAGCGAAAACTGACGCAGCAGATGGACGCCGCGGATCGGCACCATCTTCAACGTGTCCAGCAGCAGCGCCCGGCGCAAGGCGCGGCGGGAGACAAATCCAACTCCCAGCCCGGCCTCGATACTTGCCAGAATCCCCTCCGTCGAGTCGACCTCCATGATCGGCCTCAGCTCCTTCATCGCCACTCCATGCTCGGCCATCGTCTGTTCCACGATCTCCCGAGTGCCGGAGCCGCGCTCCCGCAGCAGCAGCTGCACCCCCTTCAGATCCGCCATCTCGATCTCGCGCGCATTGGCCCACTCATGGCTGGCCGGCACCGTCAGCACCAGTTCATCTTCAATCCAGGACTCCACCGTCACATCGCGTGTGTGCGCCGGCCCCTCGATCAGCCCCAGCGCGGCGCGCTGCGCCATGATGGCGCCGATCACCTCCTCTGTCTTCGAGCTCTCGATCGCCACACGCACGCTGGGATGAAGCCGCACGAACTCGCCCAGCAGACCCGGCAGCACAAACTGCGCGATGGTCACCGACGCCGCAATGCGCAGCTCGCCGCGAACCTTGCCCGTCAGCGCGCTGATCTCCTCCTCCGCCCGCGCCAGCAGCGCATCCACCTGCCGGACATACCGCAGCAGAATCTCTCCCGCAGGAGTCAGCGCCACCTCCTTGCCGGTGCGGTCGAACAGCGGCACCGACAGCGTCTCCTCGAGCGCCCGGATCTGGTGGGTCACCGCCGGCTGCGTCAGATACAGCTGCTCCGCCGCCTTGCGAAAGTGCCGCTGCTCGGCCACCGTCCGAAACACCTTGAGCCGAAAGTTCTCAATCATGGATCCTCCCTGCCTGCGGTTCCCAAGGAATCCCTCCTCTCGATTCTCGCAGAGCCTCCGGGACGGAAGACCCTTCTCCGGGTGCCCTCATCGTTGCTCGACAGCGACAGAGCGACAAACCGCCTCTGCCCGCTGCACCTATTACCTGCTCCCTATTCCCTATCCCGAATTGCCAATAAGAATTTGTACTTGGACGCGGCGTTTCAACGAGCCCAGACTCGTAATTGAAAAGGAGCACCGCCATGAAACTCCCCCTCAATACCACCCTCCTCGCAGCCACCGTTCTCCTCGGCGCTGCTCTCCCAGCCTCCGCCCACGAGAGACATAACTTCATCGTGCAAGACCTCTCCACCAAGCCCGCCTTTACCCAGAACACCAGCCAGGACCTGCTGCTCCGCTCTGACAACCGCGGCGACACCTACCTCTACGTGGAACAGCAGCAAGGCACCGTGCTGGCCGTCTTCGACGTCACCGACCCCGAGCACATGAAGTTCGTCGCTTCGATCGCCACCGAAGCCCACAAAGCCTATGACTTCGTCACCCCCATCGGCACCTCCGCCGAACTCGTCGCCTTCCGCGACGGCTTCGGCACCGCCATCCTCGACCTCCGCAAGGCCAAGGCACCCAGCCTGTCCGCGGCAGAAGGAGTCGCTGCGAAGCCCACCCAGATCCTCGGAGGCGCCGGATACCTCGCCTCCTCCGTCCCGCAGCTCCAGGCCACCGCGCCCCAGCCGCGCGAGATTCAGCTGGTCGAAACCACCCGGAGCCCACGCCTGCTCAGCACCTTCCCCAGTGTGACCAAGCAGGTCGATCGCCCCGAGACCGGCACCGTCTTCCTGCTGAGCCAGGGCAAGGTTCAAGTCATTCGCAGTCTGGATGCCGAGCGCCAATATGACATGGACCAAGTCATCAAGAGAGACCTGAACTAATCTCCCCGCGCAATCAAGGCCCGGGGATGCCCCGTCCGCGCCACGATTGCATCGTGGCAGGGCGGCAGGGTGGGGTACGGTTTGCGGTAGCAGACCTGCCGCTGTTTGTTGTTGCCGTCATCCTGAGCGAAGCCTCTCGCAGCCTCATCGCGAGAGGCGCAGTCGAAGGACCCCGATACCATCGACATCGCCCATACTGCGCGCACCTGTCAACCCACGCGCTCAAGTCCGCCCCGGCTCGACACGATGGCTACTACTCTTTCACACTTACGCCCAGCGCCTTCATCTTGCGATACAGATGACTGCGCTCCAGACCCAGAGCCTCGGCCGCGCGGCTGACGTTGCCGTGGCACTCATCCAGCTTCTTCAGAATGTAATCCCGCTCATAGGCCTCCCTCGCCTCGAGCAGCGTAGCGAACTCCTCGCCCCGGCCCGTCGCCCCGGCCCCCGGCTTGCCCGGCTCGCGATATACCAGCGCCGGCAGGTGCTTGCGCTCGATCCGCTGCACCTTAGGATTCAAAATCAGCACCCGCTCCACCAGGTTGCGCAGCTCGCGCACGTTGCCCGGCCAGTGATACTGCCGCAGCGCCGCCTGCGCGTCCTCGCCCATCTCCACCCGCGGCCGCCCATACTCCTGGCCGAACTCCTCCAGAAACTCCTTCACCAGCAGCGGTATGTCCTCCTTGTGATCGCGCAGCGGAGGAACGAAGAAGGGAATCACATTCAGCCGATAGAACAGGTCCTCGCGGAAGTTGCCGCGCGCGATCTCCTCCTCCAGATCCTTATTCGTCGCCGCGATCACGCGCACGTCCACATGCACCGGATGCGACGCTCCCACCGGCAGAAAGCGCTGCTCGTCGAGCGCCCGCAGCACCTTCGCCTGCGTCTTCAGGCTCATGTCGCCCACCTCGTCCAGAAACAGCGTTCCCCCGTCTGCCCGCTCGAAGGTCCCACGCTTCTCCGTCGGCCGGCCGTTGCCGCTCACGCCTGCGCCATGGCGATAGCCGAACAACTCGGTCTCGATGTAGTCCTCCGGAATCGCCGCGCAGTTCAGCTCCACGAACACCCGGTCCTTGCGCAGGCTCGCGGCATGCATCGCCCGCCCGATCCGCTCCTTGCCCGTCCCACTCTCGCCGTAGATCAGCACCCGTCCGTTCGTCGGAGCCATCAGGTTAATCTGCTGCCGCAGCGCCTTCATCGGAACGCTCTGGCCCGTCACCGTTCCCCGCGCCGACAGCTGCCGCACGAACTCCTGGTTGTCCTCCCGCATGCGCCGCGCCTGTGTCGCGTTCTTCAGCACCAGCAGCGTCCGCTCCAAACTCAGCGGCTTCTCCAGGAAGTCGTACGCCCCCAGCTTGGTCGCCCGCACCGCCGCCTCGATCGTCCCATGCCCGCTGATAATCACCACCTCGGGCGAGTTCTCGAGCGCCTTCACCTCCACCAGTGTCTCCAGTCCATCGCGGTCCGGCAGCCAGATATCCAGCAGCACCACGTCATACGCCGCGTCGCGCAGCAGCTCCATCGCCTCGCCCGCGGTCGCCGCCGTGGTCACCAGGTAGCTCTCCTCGCGCAGAATCCCCTCAAGCGACTCGCGTATCTCCGCCTCGTCATCGACGATCAGTACATGGTTCAAGACTGCCCTCCGACCCGCGCCGCCTGCGCCTCGGTCTCACCACTCTCGAGCGTCTCCGCAGTCGAAGCCACGCGCAGCTCAACAATAAACTTGGCGCCTGCGGGAACGTTCTTCTCCGCCCGGATCGTCCCTTGATGCTCCTGGATGATCTTCGCCGCGATTGCCAGCCCCAGCCCGGTCCCGCGCTGCTTGGTCGAGAAGTACGGCAGGAACAGCCGCTTCCGCATCTCGTCCGTCAATCCGCTCCCAGTATCGGCCACCGTCAGCTCCACCATGCCGTTCTCGAGCAGCGCCGTCGTCACCCGCAGCTCGCGCAGCAGGCTCGCCTGCATCGCCTCCGCGGCATTGTCGATCAGGTTGCCCAGCGCCCGCTTCAACGCCTCCGGATCGGCCATCACCAGCGGCAGATTCCGCCCCATCCGCGTCACCAGCCGGATGTTCTGCAGCCGTCCCGCAAACATCGCCAGCGCATTCTCGACGATCGTGTTCGGATCCGCCGGCCGCGGTCGCGCCGTGGGAAACTCAGCCAGCGCGGCAAACTGGTCGACCAGCGCCCGCATGCTCTCCACCGACGCCGTGATCACCTCGCTGCAGCGCCGGATCACCGCCGTCGACGGCGACTCGATCCCGCGCGCCTCGAGCGTCTCCCCCAACCGGCCAATGTGGCGATGAATCTGTTCCGCCGACAGCGAGATCGGCGTCAACGGATTCTTGATCTCATGCGCCACCCGCTGCGCCACCTCCTTCCACGCCGACTGCTTCTGCGCCCGCAGCAGCTCGGTCGCATTCTCGAGCACCAGCACATAGCCACGATGCTCCCGCTGCACCCGCTGCGCGCCCGCGGTATTCTCGAGCAGCGCCACCGTCGCCAGCAGACTCAGCGTCCCGCCGCTCGCCGTCATCTCCAGCTCGCTCGACGCCGAACCCATCCGGTGACTCCGCCGGATCAGTCGCTCCAGCACCTCCATCAGCTCCGCCGGGAAGACCGCCTCCATCGCCAAACCCAAAAACTTCGTCTGTCCGCCGGGATCCATCATCTCGCTCAGCGCCCGGTTCGTCAGCACGATCCTTCGCTCCGCGTCGATCGTGGCCACGCCATTCGGAATCGTCTCCAGCATGGTCTCGAGCTCGCTCCGCCGCGCCTCCAGCGCCGCATTCGCCTGGCTGATCTGCACCGTCGACTCCTGCACCTGCGCGCGGCTGCTCTCGAGATCCGCCACCATCCGGTTGAAGCTGTGCACCAGCTCGCCCAGCTCCTCGGTCGCGCTCTCCTGCACCCGGTGCGCGTAGTCTCCCGTGGCGATCTGGTCCATCGCATCCGCCAGCGCCTCCACCGGCTTGGTCACCTGCTTGGCCAGATGCAGCGCCAGCCAACTCGACGCAAACAGCGCCAGCGTGGTCATCATCAACAGAAGCTGCATGTACACGCCCCGGATCTGCCGGCGATTGCGGAACAGCATCCAGTAGGTATCGGCATCGGCGCGCAGCCGCTTCACCGTTGTCGCCATTCCCGAGGGCATCGGCAGGCCCACCACGATCAGGCCGCCCTGCTTCATCGCCGCCGTCCCCAGCACATAGTCGTCGTTCCCGATATGCAACAGCGGCCGGTCGGTGCGCCGTGCCGACGCGAGAATCGTCGCCTCCAAAGCAGCGCTCGAGCTGGCTCCCCCTGGTCCTCGCGCTTCCGCAGCCTCGGCCCCGCCTGCCGTGTGCCTGTCCGCATCCGCGGTCTCTGGATCGTCGCTGGCGGGTAGCCACGGCTCCACTCCCGCCGTCGCACTGCCCTGCAGAGACTGCGGATAGCCGGCCACCAGTCTGCTGCCGTTGTAGAGCAGGCAGAATCCGCCCTGCAGCGTGATCGCATGCTGCTCCAGAACGTGCGCGATAGCCGCCGTGTCCTTGGCTGTGGCATGCCTGGCCGTCCGCCTGCTGCCCGCCGCCGTCGGCAGCACTCCCATCGACAGTGACGCCGCGATCGAGTCGGCCTCCGCCCGCGCGTTCGCCGTCGTATAGCGCGACAACTCCAGCGCCAGCTGATTGCTGTCGTCCCGCATCGCCGTTACCGGGTTGGAAAACCAGTGGTCCACCGCCCGGTTCATCAACACATAGCTGAACGAGGCCATGAACGCGATCGGCACCAGGCTCACCAGCACCGCGCCCCACAGCATGCGCGTCCGCAGCCGAGCTCCCATCACCCGGCTCTTCTGGTCGGCATACAGCTTCAGCACATTGCGTACCAGCATCACCAGCACGCTGACAAACAACAGAAAGACCACCGCCGAGAGGCTGGTGAAGACCAGAATCTCGGCCGTGGTCGAAGGATTGAGAAACCTTAGATTGTTGTTCAGCGTGGCCATTCCGACGATCAGCACAAGCAGGGCGCTCGCCAACACGATGCTGATTACCTTGCGCCCAAACGTCGTCGTCCCCATAGCCACGCCTCCACGACCACCGGCATGCTCCCTGTCCTGATCAGAGTCCCGGCCATCGTTACGATCACCGTCATTATAGGGTGCTAGAGGGTGACACCGCGTAAGGCGCTATCGGGCGCCTTACGCGGTCGAAGAGGATCGGGATGGCTGCGGCGCGTGCAGTTCGGCCAAACCGGCGATCCCAGGTTATGCAGCCCCCCTGTGATCGCCGCGCGCGCGGGGGGCTTACGCCCCGACCAGCTCCGCGATCGGCGTCCAAGCACGCTGCTGCGCCTCGGCCACCGCGCCATAGGTCAGAACGCCATCGAAGGTGTTCACGCCCTCGGCGATGCCCTTGTCGTCTGCGATCGCCGCCTTCGCGCCCAGCTTCGCCAGCTTCAGCACGTAGGGGAAGGTCGCATTGGTCAGCGCCAGCGTCGACGTATTCGGCACCGCCGCCGGCATGTTGGTGACGCAGTAGTGCACCACGCCGTTCACCTCGTACGCCGGCTCGCTGTGGGTCGTCGGCTTCGCCGTCTCGATGCAGCCGCCCTGGTCGATCGCAACGTCCACGATCACCGCGCCCTTCTTCATCTTCTCCACCATCGTGCGAGTTACGATCTTCGGTGCCGCAGCTCCCGGAATCAGCACTCCGCCGATCACGAGGTCCGCCTCGCTGACCGCCTTCTCCACGTTGTAGCTGTTCGAGGCCACCGTGTGCACCCGGCCTCCGAAGATATCGTCCAGTTCACGCAGCCGGTTCAGATTCAGATCGAGCATCGTCACCTTCGCGCCCAGGCCCAGCGCCATCTTGGCCGCATTGGTGCCTACGATGCCGCCGCCGATGATGCACACACTGCCCGGAGCCACGCCCGGAACACCGCCCAGCAGCAACCCGCGTCCGCCATGTGCCTTCTGCAGATAGGTCGCGCCGATCTGCACGCTCAACCGTCCCGCAACCTCGCTCATCGGCGTCAGCAGCGGTAGCGCACCGCTGCGGTCGCGCACCGTCTCATACGCAATGCCCGTCACCTTCTTCTCGAGCAGAGCGTTCGTCAGCTCCGTCAACGGAGCCAGGTGCAGATAGGTGAACAGCACCAGGCCCTCGCGGAAGTGCCGGTACTCCTTCTCCACCGGCTCCTTTACCTTGATGACCATCTCGGCCAGCCGCCACACGTCCACCGCCGAGCCGACAATCTCCGCTCCGGCCGACTGGTACTCCGCATCCGGAAACGCCGACAGCGCTCCCGCATTCTGTTCCACCAGAACTTTATGCCCTGCCTCAACCAGGCTCTTCACACCCGCCGGCGTTACGCCGACGCGGCTCTCGTGATCCTTAACTTCCTTCGGTACACCGATGATCATGCGGTCTTCTTACCCTCTAAATTCAATTCTAGTATGAGCGCGCCCGCGCCGATATCGTGGCCAGGCCGCATGTATACTGCTGCGAACGCTCCACAGCCCAGACCAAATCAGACTTGTCGGAGGGCGCACTATGTCCGTTGCTCCGCGGCACTTCTCCCCAATCGACTTCAAGACCCGCCTCCCCGCGCTCGATGGCATCCGTGCACTGGCCATCACCCTCGTCTTCGCAGAACACTTCGGCGGACGCTCCCCTGAGGGCGTCGTCCTCAGGCTGATCAACCTGATCCGCCAACGCGGCTGGGTCGGAGTCGACCTCTTCTTTGTGCTCTCGGGCTTTCTCATTACCGGCATTCTCTACGACACTCGCGAAGACTCCCACTTCTTCAAGCGCTTCTTCGCTCGCCGCGCCATCCGCATCTTTCCCGTCTTCTATACCGTCGCCATCCTTCTTCTTCTCCTGACGCCGATCTTCCATTATCAGTGGCATTGGCTGCACCTGACCTTCCTGATCTACATGGGAAACCTCTCCGGCATCTACAACTTCCACATCTACACTGTCCATAGCGCGAACCACCCCGTTGCCACGGCGATCTTGGGCCACTTCTGGTCCCTCTGCGTCGAGGAGCAGTTCTATCTCCTCTGGCCTCTCGCTGTCTGGCTGATCCGCGACCGCTTCCGCCTCCTCTGGACCGCTGCTGGCATCTCCGCGCTCGCTCTGGTGCTGCGCGTCGCTATGATCCGGACCTTCGGCGACGTGCTCGCGGAGACCTGGATCATCCGCATCCTGCCCTTTCGCATGGATGCCTTGCTGATCGGCGCCATCCTGGCGCTGCTCCTGCGCGGTCCCGCCGCGGATCGCTGGCAGCGTTCGGGGAGATGGTTCTTTCTCGCCGGCAGTGCCGCCACGCTTGCCATCTTCATCCTCTCGCCCGCCGGTAACTCCCCCTGGCTGCTCTCGATCGGCCTCACCTGCACCGCCCTCGCCAGCGCCGGACTCATCGCCAGCGCGTTGCGTCCCGGATCGCCCGCGTTCCGCCTCTTCACCGGCAAACCCCTCCGCACCCTCGGCCGATACAGCTATGGCTTCTACGTCTACCACCTGCTCTTCCGCATGGCATGGATCCGCCTCCTCGTGTTCCTGTACGAAAGAATGCACTCGCTCGCGCTGGCCGGCATCATCGGCTGTGCCGTGAACTTCGCGGCCATCTTCCTCGTCTCCAAACTCAGCTACGACCTCATCGAGGTCCGTTTCCTCCGCCTCAAGCGGAGCTTCGAGTACGACTCCGAGGCCACCGACCGCAAGCATGCCTTCTCCACCTAGTGTGGCGAACCCTGAATTCGTCCGGCTTCGCCCAGTCTTCGCTAGAACGAGCGCCAAGCCCGAGCAACAGCCACCCCCTCCAGGTTCGCCCATCACTGACCTTGGAGCCGCATCGGAGCCGCATCTGCGGGAAGACGCCCACGTCCCGTTTCGGTGCACCTGCCCGGATGCTCCCCGCGCAGGCCGCTCCGCCCAATCTCCTCGCAGGGCTTACAATGTCTCAGAGCCAGCAGCACCACACCTCCACCCGGACTCCAAACAGGAAACGACCCAGCCTAATGTCATCGAACGGTTACCAAATGCGGTACTCCCGCATCCACAACATGCGCTCCCTCTTCAGCCTCTTCTCGAGCGACCTCGCGATCGACCTCGGCACGGCGAACACCCTCGTCTTCGCGCACGGCAAAGGCATCATCGTCAATGAGCCCTCCATCATCGCCGTCAACAAAGTCACCAACGAAGTCGAGGCCGTCGGCAAAGAGGCCAAAGAGATGCTCGGACGCACCCCGGGCAACATCGTCGCCATCAAGCCGATGAAGGACGGCGTCATCGCCGACTTCCGCCACACCGAAAAAATGTTGAACTACTTCATCCAGAAGGCGCACAACCGCAAGATGATGGTCCACCCGCGCATCGTCATCGGCGTCCCCTCTGAGATCACCCAGGTGGAAAAGCGCGCCGTCATGGACTCTGCCTACCGCGCCAAGGCCTCCGAGGTTCACCTCGTCGAGCAGGCCATGGTCGCCGCCATCGGCGCCGGCCTGCCCATCACCGAGCCCGGTGGCAACATGGTCGTCGACATCGGCGGCGGCACCACCGACATCGCCGTCATCTCGCTCGCCGGCATCGTCTACTCGCGCTCCGTCCGCATGGCCGGAAACCAGATGGACGAAGCGGTCATGACCTACCTCAAGCGCAAGTACAACCTGCTCATCGGCGAGCGCACCGCCGAGCAGATCAAGATCGAACTCGGCTCCGCCTATCCCCTCGACAAGCCCCTCACCATGGAGGTCAAGGGACGCAACCTCATCGAAGGCGTCCCCAAGACCATCACCATCGAGGACTCCGAGATCCGCGAGGCGCTCTCGGAATCCATCGCCACCATCA
The DNA here is from genome assembly GCA_035568455.1 of Granulicella sp. Classification (GTDB taxonomy): domain Bacteria; phylum Acidobacteriota; class Terriglobia; order Terriglobales; family Acidobacteriaceae; genus Edaphobacter. Next base: position 965 of record DATMOB010000100.1, on the reverse strand, counting down.
TCAACGCCATCCGCGTCGCCCTCGAGCGCACCCCGCCCGAGCTCTCCGCCGACATTTCAGACCGTGGCATCGTCCTCACCGGCGGCGGCGCCCTCATCAAGAACCTCGACAAGCGCATCCGCGAAGAGACCGGCCTGCCCGTCTCCATCGCCGACGATCCGCTCGCCTCCGTCGTTCTCGGCACCGGCAAGATGCTCTCCGACTTCAAGCTGCTGCGCAAGATTTCCATCGACTGAGCTCAGGGCCCAGGGAATAGGGATCAGGGAGTAGCAGGCCGCAGAGGACAGGCGCCAGGCCATTAACTCGAATTCAGGACAAAACGCAAGAAACGGGTGCCCCATCCTTTGCAGCCTCATCGCAAAGGGTGGGCCTCGTTTGCGAAACAAACGACCGCTCTCCTCCTTTCCTACAAAATTCCCCGCACAAACCCGGCATCCGGCTGACTCCTCCCTACGCCCTGCTTTGTTACACTTGCCCTCATGAGGAGAAACCTGCTCCTGGCCATGGCCCTGCTCCTGCCCTCGGCCGCCCTCGCACAACCCAACTTCCCCCTGGCCCCGCCCGCCTTCAACTCCCACGAGATTCACCCCGACCACACCGTCACCTTCCGCTACAAGGACGCCGCCGCCACCACCGTCAAGCTCGCTCTCGAGGGCACCCCGCACCTCCTCCCCATGCAGCGCGACCCCGCTGGCGTCTGGTCCGTCACCACCCCGCCGCTCGGCCCCGAGCTCTACACCTACAGCTTTCAAGTCGACGGCAAAAACCACGCCGACCCCGACAACCCCCGCAGCACCTCCAGCCTCACCGCCGTCAGCAGCGTCCTCCACGTCCCCGGCGACACCCCCGAGCCCTGGGACGCCACCGCCGTTCCCCACGGCGTCCTCCACCACCACACCTACACCTCCAAGGTCGTCCTCGGCCTCCCCGGCAATCAGAGCCAGTACATCGTCTACACCCCGCCC
>DATMOB010000099.1:0-4295 GCA_035568455.1 Granulicella sp. | reverse complement strand
CTCGATCAGGGATCAGCCGGAGTCGTCTATCCCAGCGTTCGCCACGCCGGCGGCACCTGCATTGCCTGCTTCCGCCCCGCGCTGGTAAGCAACGTACGGGAAGGAGCGCTAGTCACATTTACTTTTCCCGATGCCTTTCACTCGCCGAAGGTGAAGGTCTCGCGGTAAAAGCCCACCCCGAATCACGTAGGCCCGGACGCACTCGTCCGGGCAGGCGAGCGCAGCGCGCCACCGCCGCGAACACCGCTACACCATCTCCGTTCCCCACAAGTCATGGAGGTGCACAATCCCGCGCAAACGGCGATCGCCATCCACGTCGCCATCAACGACGACGAGCGAAGTAATCTTCATCTCTTCCATGCGCGCGAGCGCAGTGGCTGCGAACTCCTGCGCGCCGATGGTCTTCGGAGTCCGCGTCATGCAATCCTGCGCCGTCAGGTCGAGCGTGTCTTTGCCGCGCTGCTCGAGCAACCGCCGCAGATCACCGTCGCTGATCACACCCAGCAGACGGTCGCCCTCAACCACCGTCGTCATTCCCAGCTTTTTGCGCGACATTTCGTAGATCACGTCCGGCATCTTCGTCTGCGCCGTCACTCGCGGAACCGCGTCTCCGGAATGCATCAACGATTCGACGCGCGCCAGCCGTTTGCCCAGCTTTCCTCCGGGATGCAGGTTGGCAAAATCTTCTTCCTTGAACCCGCGTTTTTCCGAAAGCGCCACCGCCAAAGCATCGCCCAATGCAAGCATGGTAGTTGTGGAAGCCGTAGGAGCAAGCCCCAGCGAACAAGCTTCCTCAGAGATCGAACAATCCAAGGCGACGTCCGCAGCCGCCGCGAGAGTAGAAGCCCCTGTAGAGCGCACCTGCCCTGAGCGAGAGTCGAAGGGGCCCCCGCCCGCTGCCTTTTCCGCGAAGTCGTCGCAGGTCATCGCAATCAGCGGAACCTGCAGCCGCTTAATAGTAGCCATCAACTGCAGAATCTCTTCTGTCTCGCCGCTAGCCGAAAGCGCCAGCACCACATCGCCGCGCACAATCATCCCGAGATCACCATGCAGCGCCTCCACCGGATGCAGGTAAAGCGCCGGCGAGCCCGTCGAACTCAACGTAGCTGCGATCTTGCGAGCGATGAGCCCGCTCTTCCCCATTCCGGTCACGACCACGCGGCCCCGGCAGACAAACATCAGTTCCAGCGCCTGGTTGAAGTCGGCGGCCATCGGGCCCGCGAGCCGGTCAGCCAACGCCCGCAACGCCTCAGCCTCGATGCGCACCACGTTTTCGCCGATGTGTTTCATGAAGGGGAAATGTTAGCAGAAGCGAGGAATCTGATCTGATTATCGGGACAACTCTACCTCGCGCCACCTAAGATCACCCGAGAGCGCGCTGCTGATTAGAAATTGCTATTTCTGCACCGGCAATTCTCAATTGGTGAAACGACCTGATTCCGTCAACAATCCACTCTCTTCTCCGACGAGCGTGGAGATGACGGCAGTCACTAACTCGGTTGACTACTTGGCGATTCCTTGCGAATCACGGCCCCTCCAGAACCAATCCATCGAGGACGACACGAGGACGACACGTCATTGACAGAGCGCAGGGTTGAAAGATAAAGTACACCCGCGTCCCTTCTCGCCCGATCTCTCCGATTCCACTTCGCAAAGGAGGCCAAACATGACGCAGATAATTAGAACGAAACCATCAGAACCACTTGTATTGAGTCTCGTTGCCGTATTTCTCCTCGTCGCGACCATGGCAGCGGCCCAGACCACTCCTGGTACCGCTCCCCTAGAGCCGAAGTTCTCGCAAGCAGTAGCGTTCGACGTCTCGCTCCCCCTGCGGGCATTAGCGGCTGCGCCATTTCGAATGGCGCCACTCCGTCCCTCGCAGGAGCCGCTCGAGATCAGGCCGGAGCCCGGGCCAGTCGTCAAGGACCGGGGGTACTCTAGTGATGGCGCCCTTCAAACGCGGGGTTCTTTCGGTCCCGTTTTGCAGATTCCGGCCACAAGCGCGAACTTCGAGGGCTTGAGCAATCAGGACAACTTCAACATCTTCGGCTTTCGCGTCAATCCCCCGGACCCAAATGGTGCCGTAGGACCGAATCACTATGTCGAGATGATCAATCTGGTCTTCGGCGTGTACTCCAAGACCGGCACGCTGCTGCTCGGACCGGTCGACACCGGGACGCTGTGGGCCGGATTCGCCATCCCGGATTGCACCGATCCGTCCGGCGACCCGATCGTGCTCTACGACCAATTTGCCGATCGCTGGCTGCTGACTCAATTCACCACTCGCGGGCCGATTTACTACGACTGCGTCGCGATCTCGACGACCGGGGACCCGACCGGCAGCTACTACCGCTACGCTTTCTCCACCGATGTCAACTTCCCGGACTACCCCAAGTACGGGGTTTGGACGGATTCGTACGTCATCACGACCCGCGAGTTCGGGCCGACGACTCAGTACGGCATCGGTGTTTACGGGCTCGAGAAGAACAAGATGATCAATGGCCAGCCCGCGCGTAACGTGCACTTCTTCATCGATGGCACCAACCCAGCGTTGTTGCCGCTGGTGGGCGACGGCCTCCTGCCGGCCTACATCGATGGCAAGCAGAAGCCAAAGACCGACACGGCGATCCCGCTGGTCGGCACCCAGGATGATGGAGGTGGTTACGGAGCGACCTTCGATGCCATCAACATTTGGGACCTTTTGGTCAAGTGGCGCTCAACGCCGATAGCCACGCTGTCCCTGAACACGCAGCTCCCAACGGCGGCGTTCGACTCGATCTACCCATGCGGCGTCGTCCCTGGTTCGCTTCCGCCGAGCTCGCGAGACTGCCTGCCCGAGCCAGGGATCACCGATGGAAGCCGGTTCCTTGACATCCTGTCCTACCGGCAGCGGCCCACTTGGCGCCTCGCCTATCGGAACTTCAAGGCTTACGAGGCGCTCGTCACTAACCAGTCCGTCGAGGCAACACCCGGCGTGGCTGGAGTGCGCTGGTACGAGATCCGGCGAACCGGGGCCACCTACTCGCTCTTTCAGCAGGGTACCTACGCGCCCGGTGACGGGATCCATCGCTGGATGGGCAGCATCGCCCAGGACCAGCAGGGCAACATGGCTCTCGGCTACAGTGTCGTCAATGGGGTGGATGTTTACCCAGGAATTCGGTACACCGGGCGGCTCGCCGGCGATGCACCGGGACAGATGACGCTCGGCGAAGCGACAATCATCGACGGCTCGGGCGTGCAGAGAACCACGAACTCGCGATGGGGCGACTACACCTCTATGAATGTAGATCCCACGGACGACTGCACTTTCTGGTACGTGAATGAGTACTACACATTAGCTGGCCAGCTTTCCAGTACAGCAGGTTGGCAGACCCGCATCGCCAGCTTCAAGTTCCCGAACTGCTCGGGGGGCCAGTAGATACAGCGCCGTCGACCCGACCATTCAATCCGGGTGGACCGGAAAGGGCCCAAGTCAGCAGGACCGGCGCGGAGTTTCAGTTCTTCGCGCCGGTTCCCTTGACTCACGCGATGCCCGTCGCCCGCCGTACAGTCGAGTTCTCCCGCGCTGGTTGCCAAATCGCCAACACAATTCCGGAAGTATGGTCAGCAATCCGAGAACTTTCCCAGCGGTTTGCACCTTGTGCTTCGAACGCCGAACGCACGGGTAAGTGTCGAAAGCGTCGCCATTTCACCAACAACGTCACCTAACCCAACCGCCCATCAGAAGTGATCGTCCGCCGCATGCCCCGGATGTTCCAGCGCTCGCGCCTGGATCGCCCGGTCCCAGGGGCCGCCCTGCCAGTTATCTTTCTTGTGATCGGTGTGGATCCACGGCGGCAGCGTCATCAAGAGGCGGCGACTGAGTGAATAAAGATAAGGCTCGTAGAGAATCCGAAGCTCGGCCAGCCGTTCCGCCGCGTCCGCGCCGTCATACAGAGTCACGCCCTTCGAGGCGAGTGCCGACCGCAGTCGCTTCATGTCTTCCGCCGCGAGCCGCCCCACATCGTGCGGACTATATTCCGCATTCACAACCTGCGCCAGATCGACGACTGCATGCCGCGCCATGGCGAACGTGAGCTTCGCCTGGTCGGGATGGATGCCGTCCACTCCGGTCATGATCAGCGACGTGACATCGAGCATGACCGTCAGCGCGCTCACCCAGGATTGATTGCTATGCTGCGACCGGAAGAATAGCAGCACGGGGTAGGAAATGTGACTCGACAGGAGATCGGCGCACCAGCGCTCCCAGTCGCGAAAAATTTCGTCCAGCACCGTTTGTTCGGGACAGCACCCCA
>DATMOB010000098.1:0-17458 GCA_035568455.1 Granulicella sp. | reverse complement strand
GATGTTGTGCGGGTTGTGCTTGGACAGCACCTTGGTGATCGCCGCGGTCAGCGTGGTCTTGCCGTGGTCGATGTGACCCACCGTCCCGATGTTTACGTGCGGCTTCGACCGGTCAAACTTTTCCTTGCCCATGACTGCTCTTCTCCTCGTAATGCCCGGTCACATCCCGGGTGTTAGCCGGCACAAGTGCCGACAGCTCAATCCAACCTCACAAGTCAATCGACCGGATTCACCACGCCTGCCCTGCGGTTGGACTGAAGTGAATAGACCGACGAACGCCCGCACACAACCCCTGCCGACGCTCAGTAATACGCGTACAGCTTGAAAAATCTCTGCCGCAGATCCGGAGCGACCTTCTCCAGGCTGGCCAGATAAAACTCCCGGATCTGACCCTGATCGCCGTTCTCCAGCTGGAGATACTCCGCCGGCGTCGCCGCCCCCAGCTTGCCCAACCGCAGCACCGCCTCGAACTCGCGGATGCGCAGGCCGGCGCGCTCCACCGACTTCAAAAAATCAGCTACCCGGGCAGCCGAAAACGCCGCCTCGACGGCTCCACGTACCGAACCGAAGGTCTGCGGGTTGGTGATTTCGAGAACTGCCTGCTGATATCCAGCGCCCAAGATGGAATCTCCTCGGTTCATTCAAAAACGCGGACCGCGGCCTGCGGTCCGCCTAAAATTTGGAGCGGGAGACGGGAATCGAACCCGCGACCAACAGCTTGGAAGGCTGTGACTCTACCACTGAGTTACTCCCGCCCGGACGCCTGAAAATTTATGGAGCTGACGGAGAGGCTTGAACTCTCGACCTCTCCCTTACCAAGGGAGTGCTCTACCACTGAGCTACGCCAGCCTGAAAAACCCAACCTTACAATCCTATCGCGAACGGAGCCTTCCAAGCACTACCCGAAAGGCAAAAAACGCGAGCAACACCAGACAAAGATTCCGATACCTGCCTGGCTCCATCGTACTCCAGGCGCCTGCCGACAACAGCCCCAACACGATCAGCGCAACAACCATCCTGCCACTGCCCGCGGGGCTCAAATCCACACTGCACCAGCCTTACGATTCCTTACTCCGCGCTCCGACTGCAACCGGAACTACGTCCAAACCAGCACGTCCAACTAAGTGGTGCACAGGGGAGGATTCGAACCTCCGTAACTCAAAGAGTGGCAGATTTACAGTCTGCTGCCATTAACCACTCGGCCACCTGTGCACATCCTGCAAACCCCGCCAACACGCGAGCCTCTTCCCTGCCCATCAAGTCCAGTCGAGCCCCACGCAGCCTTCGCCGCATGGTCAAGCCGCTGGTGGAAATCCTTGAGGAGTGGTGGAGTGTCGCGCGCCAGAACGACCCGCAGATACAACCAAATCCGAAAACCCTAAAGATCCAAAACGACTACTGTAAAACCAAAACCAACCCGACAGCTGCGGGCCGCGTGGAAACTGGAGCTGACGAAGGGATTTGAACCCCCGACCCTCTGATTACAAATCAGATGCTCTACCAGCTGAGCTACGCCAGCCCAAACAGCCGCGCCTCACCCTCTGCCTTCGTCCTGGACTCGCTTACTAGCGAAACGCGCGCCCTTGCTCGCGCAGAGTGCGCCGCAAGATCAAATCTACCATAGCCATCCCACCCAGGCAACGTCCCAGCGTGGCCGGCAGGCGCGCCCCCATGACCGCGAATGAAATCCGGATCTACGGGAGCCCAAAGCGTTACCTGCGGTCAAGCTTCAAGCCGAAAACCTCCGGATCAACCGTGGCTTCAAAATCCAGCCGAGCCGCCGCAGCTGCCCGGAATTTCGTGCGCCGCCAAGCGCCAGCCCAACCCGCGCTGAGGATGCGGAAGATCCAGTTCGCGCCCAGCGAGATCGGCTTCGAGAAGACAAGACGGATGCCCGCGACCGCGACGCAGAGCAGCCAGAAGGCTTGCGCTCAGAACGAACACACGCATCTGCCCTGTCCTCATCCCCTGGATGACACCCCGGTCGCCGAGAACGGTGCGCAAGTAGGCCAGAACTGCCGCACCTCCACCCCCAGGTAAAGACTCGCGATGAGACGATGTTGGCGGCTGCGGAGCAGCGTGCGCACGCTGAAGCAGAGAATGGCAGTCTGGCCGGAGTCTGCGCCGTTCCCCTCGAGGCCACCCCACGAACCGGCGAGGCGTTGGCAGAATATCTGCCTCCTCCACCGGCTTGCGCAGAGTGCGAAGGCAGGAGATGAGAAGAATCTCGCCGGTCGCGCACACAACGACCGCCAGGCCCACCCAGGCCCGGCTCGCGAGCCCTGAGAATTCTTCGGACATCGAACCATTGAGATGTTGAAAGAGGCCAAGGAAGCAATACGAAGGCATATACGCCAGCAGCCTCTGGTTCTCCGGTGCGGTCAGCGCCTCGCGCGTCTCCAGCGAGGGTTCCAGGAAGTACAGTCCAACGATCAAGCCGAAGCCCGCCACTTGCAGCCAAGCAGACAGCCGCAGGTAGCGCTGACGCGAAAGGAGCTGCGTAGCGACCCCCTGCACGCCCAGAACCAGACAGAAGACAGAAGACAAACACTGCTGCCAGGACGACCGTCGTCCAGTAAGCAACCAGCGATCGAATGGCGCCCAACACCCGCCTCCCTTGGGAGAAAAAAGCAGCGGCCAGATGAGTCCGGTGAAGACGTTCAGCGAGAAGAGCACCAGTCCCAGCGCGGCGCCCACCGCCGCTAATTTAGCGGAAAAGAGGGTTCCAGTCCGTATCGGCAATGGAGCGAGGACCAGCACATCGCGCCGATCTGGAACCAGCGAATCCCAGTTCAGCACAGAAAACAATCCCACCACGGCCATCGTTGTAGCGATAAGCAGATGCCCCATCGTCCAAAGGGAGCTTTGCGGCAATCGTGCGCCTATGGTGATGAGGGGGATGGTGCGCGGTGAAGCTGACATCGTCGACCGCAGGGATGCTCAAGTAGCGTTTACGCACGTTTCGGAGCTCAAGCATCGTGTCCCTCCCCCGTGATGTAGGAACGTACCATAGCCCGTCGATTGAGTCGCCTCCAACCCCAAATACCTTGCGCAACGCCCCCCGCCCGCGTAGCTTCGTCTATGGATGCGCAAACGCACTCGCTACTCCCTGCTGCTGATCGCCGCGCTGCTGGCCGCGCTCGCCGTCGCCGTCTTCCTGCGCACCCAGGCGCCGCCCGAGGTCGCTCGTCTGCTCCCTGAGTCCGACGCCATCGTCTACCTCAACCTCAAGCCGCTGCGCGCGGCCACGCACTTCGATAAGAGCCCGATCGCCCGCAGCTCCGACTACCAGAGCTTCGTCAACGCCACCGGCATTGTCTTCGAGCGCGACCTCGATGCCGTCGCCTTCGCCCTCCAGCGCCGCGACGACCCCAACGGCCCCAACGGACCAGTCGCCTACTCGGAGGTCTTCGAAGGCCGCTTCGACGGTCCGCGCCTGGCCCGCTACCTGCACTCCGCCGCCACTGCTGAGGAGACCTACGGCGGCCACACCATCTACACCATTCCGGTGGCCTACGAGCTCACCCCCGCCGCCCCCGGAATCAACCCCGCAACCGCCGTCGCCCGCCCCTCGCGCCTGCTCCGCGTGACCCAGCTCGGCTACGACACCATCGCCGCCTCCAACCAGCCCACCGCCGAGCAGATTCACTCCATCCTCGACCGCTTCCGCGCCGGCGCCTCACCCTTCGCCGGCTCCTCCCTGCTCGAGGCCCGCTACCGAGACGTCCCCCTGCTGTCGAGCGCCTGGGCGATCGGCCACATCGGCCTGCCCTTCTCCGAGAACGGCCACATCACCGCCTTCGGCCTCCAGCTGCCCGTGCCCGAGGACACCACCTTCGTCGCCAGCCTGCGCTACACCGGAGCCCTGCGCTTGCGTATCGACGAGATCCTACCCAGCGAAGACGATGCCGCCCGCTCCACCGCCGCGCTCTCTGCCCTGCTCGATCTCTTCCGCTCCTTCCAGCGCCTGCAGCTGAACGCCCGCGGCACCCAGGAATCGCGCGATCCCAAAGACGCCGCCCTGCGCCAGCTGATCGACTCGCTCAAGATCCAGCAGCAGAAGGATCGCGCCGTGCTCACCGCCACCCTTCCGCTCGATCTGCTCAAGCAGATCACTGCCGCCAACTCCCAGACGGCACCCACGGCCTCCACCCCGTAGCGAGTCTTCCAAGCCGGCCCCGCTCGCCGCCCGTTACAATCATCTGGATCCAACGCAACGGCCGGGAGGCCATCGAGACCACGCAGCCGGCTCGAACGCTTCCCTCTTACAGCCACAACGGTCGTCCCGGTCGGTCAGTGCCGATCGGAAGGTCCAGATCGAAAGTCCGGATTGCAAGGCCCGGACTATGCAAAGTCCAAAAGAACCAGGAGAACTCATGTTCGGCCATCAGACATCGCCCCTCGCCGCCCTCGCGCTCGCCCTGCTCACCGCAGCACCGCTCGGCCTCGCCGCCCACGCCCAAACCAATTCCCAGACCGGCCAGGTCGGCCCCACCCTGACCGGCCAGGCCGCCTTCACGGACTACTCCCAGGAGCACCCCGGCGTCCGTCGCAAGCTCACCGTCGCCGACCTGCCCCAGCCCAAGCCCGAGGAGTCCGTCGACAACGGCGCCTCCATGGTCCCCCGCCCCCAGGGCGCCTGGCCGCAGGCCCCCGCCGGCTTCAAGGTCGAGCTCTACGCCGGCGGCGCCGAGAAGGCCGGCAACATCGAGTTCCGCGAGCCCCGCCTCATCCGCACCGCCCCCAACGGCGACCTCTTCCTCGCCGACTCGCACGCCGGCGAGGTCCGTGTCCTGCGCGGTGTCACCGGCGACGGCAAGGTAGCCACCTCCGAGGTCTTCGCCAGTGGCCTCGATCACCCCTTCGGCATCAACTTCTACCCCGCGGGCCCCAATCCCAAGTGGGTCTTCGTCGCCAACACCACCTCGGTCGTCCGCTTCGCCTATAACAACGGCGACCTCAAGGCCAGCGGCGCGCCTGAGACCATCGTCCCCGTCCTGCCCGGCTACGCCCAGCTGCGCGGCGGCGGCCACTGGACCCGCGACGTCGTCTTCTCCCAGGACGGCAAGCGCATGTTCATCTCCGTCGGCTCCGCCTCGAACGTCGACGACACCGACACCCACCCCGGCGAGTTCCACCGCGCCGACGTCCTCGAGTACACCCCTGAGGGCAAGTTCGTGAAGATCTACGCCTACGGCCTGCGCAACTGCGTCGGCGAGGCCATCAACCCCATCACCGGCCAGCTCTGGTGCTCCACCAACGAGCGCGACAACCTCGGCGACAACCTCGTCCCCGACTACGTCACCTCGGTTAAGGACGGCGGCTTCTACGGCTGGCCCTGGTTCTACATGGGCGGCCATCAGGATCCGCGCCACGAAGGCAAGCACCCCGAGCTGCGCTCCAAGGTGCTCACCCCCGACGTCCTGGTCAACCCCCACTTCGCCTCGCTGGAGATGACCTTCTACACCGCCAGCCAGTTCCCCGGCTACTACCACGGCGATGCCTTCGCCGCCGAGCACGGCTCATGGAACCGCTCCCACCGCTCCGGCTATGAGGTCATCCGCATCCCCATGCACAACGGGAAAGCCGAAGGCTCCTACGAGGACTTCCTCACCGGCTTCGTCACCCCCGAAGGCAAGGTCTGGGGCCGCCCGGTCGGCGTCACCGTCGCCAAGGACGGATCGCTCTTCGTCACCGACGACGGCTCCCGCTCCATCTGGCACGTCACCTACACCGGCAAATAACCCCAACCCAACAGACCCCGGGTGCCCCATCCATCGCGGCCTCAACGCGATGGGTGGGAGAGAACAAAGCCCATCTCAATACAAAGCCCCTTCCCGTTCAGGAAGGGGCTTTTCTCACTCCTCCATCCCCTTCGTCTAAACTCGAAGCTGCACGCGTAGCAACCCAAGCACCGACAGGACCCCATCATGCCCTTGCCCCTGCGTCTCTGCTGCCCGGCCCTCCTGCTCGCCGCCATCTGCTGCCTCAACGCACCGGCCCAGACCGCTCCCAGCATCAGCCCGGCAATCGTGCCCGCAGTAGCGCCCATCGCCCAACCGGTAGCGCCCCTCGCCATCGACCAGAAGACCCTGCTCGCCAGCGCCCGCCACGCCTACTACCTGCCGCTCGAGCGCGGCGTCCAGGGCTTCTCCTGCGCGGTCGCCATCGACTGGCAGCCCATCCTCGAGCGCGCCACCGGCAAGCGCGTCCCCGACCACGACCCCACCCTCACCCAGCTCGCCAGCGCCAAGGTCGCCGTCACCGACGACCTCCTCAAGGGCGCCACTGTCACCTCCACCTTCCCCGACGCCAAGTTCCAGCCGCTGCCCAGCTCCTCCGTCGGCGTGAAGCAGAAGATCCTCGACACCATGATCTCCGCCTCCCTCACCGGCTGGAATCCGTTCCTCACCGACCGCATTCTTCCCATGGAGGCCACCCGCTACCACTTCGAGCACGCCGGCGCCGGCTACCGCCTCTCGCTCGAGGGCGGCAGCTTCTTCTCCATCCTCGACCTCACCGCCGACCTCCGCATCACCCACGGCGAGAGCCACCTCAACGGCACGGTCACCGACTTCACCCCGCAGTTCGACCCCAGCAGCCACGGCTGGCTGCTCACCTCGCTCGAGACCATCACCGAGCCCGACCCCAGCTCCAGCGCAAGCTCCGCCGCAGCCCCCACCAGCGGCCCCGATAAGGCCGGCTTCACCTACTCCTACCAGTTCGTCGGCGACATGCTCGTGCCTAAACGCATCATCGTTCAGGTCGGCGACGGCCCCCCGACCCCCTTCGAGCTCCGCGACTGCACCCTCACCAGAACCAACCAAGCCCAGCCGTAAGCTCACCCCGATACAGCCGGGTGCCCCACCCTTCGCAGCTCCACCGCGAAGGGTGGGATGGACTACCGCCGCCGCTGCTCCCGCTGCAGCTCCCGATAGGCCTCGCTCTTACCCAGCCCACGCTCTCTTGCCACCCGCTTCAGAGCGTCCATCTCGCTGATGCCCGCCGTCTTCACCAACTCCGCCACGGCCGCCGCAATGCCCGGCCGCGACTCAGTTCCCCCAGCCGCTTCTGCACTCGTTGCCGGCGCCAGCAGCAGCACCATCTCCCCGCGAACGCTCGCCCGCCCCGCCAGCACACCGCGCAGCTCGCCCACCGAGCCACGCAGAAACTCCTCATGCAGCTTGGTCAGCTCCCGCGCGACTACCACCGGCTGCGCTCCGCCGAACACCGTCTCCACATCCGCCAGCGTATCCACAATGCGGTGCGGCGCCTCGTAGAACACATGGGTCGCGCCGTCGCGCTCCAGCCCCTCCAGCGCCGACCGCCGCGCTCCCGCCTTGGCCGGCAGAAATCCATGAAACGTAAACCGCTCCGTGCCCAGCCCGCTCGCGATCAGAGCACTCACCGCCGCATTCGCTCCCGGCACCGGATACACCGCCACCCCGGCGCGGATCGCCGCCGCCGCCACCTGCCCGCCCGGATCGGCGATCCCCGGCGTCCCCGCATCGCTCACAACGGCGATCCGCGCGCCCTGGCGCAGCTCCGCCACCAGTTCCTCGGCGCGCGAGCCCTCATTGTGCATGTGGTAGCTCACCGTCGGCGTCTTGATCTCGAAGTGGTTCAGCAGCTTCTGCGTCTGCCGCGTGTCCTCGCAGGCGATCCGGTCCACCGAGCGCAGCACCCGCAGCGCGCGCAGCGTAATGTCCTCCAGATTCCCGATCGGCGTCGCCACCAGGTAGAGCCCCGGCGCCAACGGACGGTTCATCCGCCGCGTGTCCAGCTCCTCATGCTCGAATCCTTCAACTCCCTGGACCTCCTCGGCCCCCTCGAACTCCGTCCCCGCGTCCATCCCGACTACTCTTCCTCGCGCGATCGCTCGACCCGCGCGCTCCGCTCCGCCAGACGGCGCCGCTGGCTCAGCACCCCCATCGACTGCGACAGGTTCTGCGGCGTAATGATCCCCACCACGCGCTCGCCCTCCACCACCGGCACCAGCTGCGCCCCCACACCCGTCGTAATCCGCTGCAGCGTCTGCACCAGAGAGTCCTCCGGTTGCGCCGTATGGAAGCTGCGCGTCATCACTCCCTGCACATAGCCGTTGCCATTGGCCTCGAGCGCCTCAAAGATCCCCTGTCGCGACACCGCGCCCACCAGGTTGCGCCCGCGCACCACCGGAAACACATCCTGCAGCGTATGCACCGCCTGCTGGGTCGCATCCTCGAGCGTCGCCGACGCCGACAGCGTACTGAACTCGGTCAGCATCACATCCCGCATCCTCACCGCCGCCACGCTCGACTCCAGCAGCACCCCCTGATCCTCCATATGCGCGAAGGTCAGCACAAACACCCCGGCAATCATCAACAGCAGATTCGGCAGCAGAATCCCGGCCACGATCAACCCGATCGCGATCACCTGGCCCGCGCCCGCCGCCAGCCGCGTCCGCTTCAATCCGCCGCCGGCCCGCGTCAGCTCCCCGCGCAGCACGCGCCCGCCATCCAGCGGAAACGCCGGCAGCAGATTGATCGCCCCCAGCAGCAGCTGCATCCAGATCAGCGAGCGCAGCAGGTGGTTGGGCGTAATCCACGGCCGCTCGAGCAGGCTCCACAGCCCCAGGTCGGACGACATCCCCAGAACGAAGCCCACGAACAGCAACCCCACCACCAGGTTGGCGATCGGCCCCACCAGCGCGAGCCCCCGCTGCACCCCGGCCGTCGCCGCCCGCTCCGTGTCCTCGCGGGTCGCATAGCTCGGCATGGCTCCGGTGGGCAGCAGCAGAATCGAGCGCAGCTGCAGCCCAAACCACGCCGCCGCGATCCCCCGCGCCACCTCCCGCACCGCCACCGCCAGCAGCAGCAGCAGCCACAGTCCCACCCCCCGCCCCGCGCTGATGCCGGCCACGCTCGTGTAGCTCACCGACACCACCAACAGCAGCGCAAAGAACAGGTGGATGCGCACATCCACGCCTAGAATCCTGCCGATCGAAAATGACCACCCGCCCATATCCCCAATTGTATGCGCCCCCAAAAAACCGGGCGTCCATCCATCTCCGGGTGCCCCATCCATCGCGGCCTCATCGCGATGGGTAGAAGAGAGAAGTCCGAATGTTCCATGTCTTTAGACATGGGAACGGCAATCTTTGAGCCCTGCCAACCCACCCGCTACCATCAAACTCATGCGCGTTATCGCCGGAACCCATCGCTCCCGCCAGCTCGTCTCCCCCCGTGGCACCGCCACCCGACCCACCAGCGACCGCCTGCGCGAGACCCTGTTCAACATCCTCGCGCCGCGCATCCTCGACTGCCGCTTCCTCGACCTCTACGCTGGCACCGGAGCCGTCGGCATCGAGGCCATCAGCCGCGGCGCCGCCCACGTCTGGTTCACCGAGACCGCTGCGACCGCGATAGCAGCCCTTCGCGCCAACCTCACTGCCCTCAAGATCACCACCGGCTTCACCCTCGAGGAGCGCGGCACCGGAGCTCTGCTCGAGCGCTTGGCCAAATCCCTCAACCCGGCCACCGCCATCGACATCGTCTTTCTCGACCCACCCTATGAGGCCGCCGCCGAGTACGAGACCACCCTCAACCTGCTCGGCAGCGCCCGCGGCCGCCAGATCCTCAGCCCCGACGCCCTGGTCATCGCCGAGCACGCCAGCAAATCCCCCCTCCCCCAGCGCTACGGCGGCCTCCACCACACCCGCCTGCTCAAACAAGGCGACGCCACACTCAGCTTCTACTCCCTCATCCCCGAATAAATCTCCTGCCGGCGCTGGCCCTGAAGCTGCTTGGTTTTTCTCGCTTGTTTTGTTCCTGCCGTCATCCTGAGAGCGAAGCCTCTCGCAGCCTCATCGCGAGCGGCGAAGTCGAAGGACCCCGCTAGCCTGAGCACCGCCCATACAGCTCGCACCTTTCAACCCGAACTCTTCGCGGCCTTCACCCAAAGCACCTGCCGGGGCTATTCCACGAAAGGAGCTAACTCCAACGTTTTCTTTATTTTTACCCGTAATCCCAATAGAAACAAGAATTTATCGGCAGGTAACCACGCTAAGCATCTGCAAACAAAACGGTTAGCTCCGGGCAATAGTAGGGGGGGTACCTACCGGTTCGCCGTCTGTTCCACCCCGAGCTTGAGCCGCAGGTCGTCGGCGATCAACTTGCCATGGAACCGCCCATTCTCGATGAAGATTTCGTTGGTCCGCTCCCCGGCCACGATCACCCCGGCCAGATAGATCCCGGCCACGTTGCTCTCGAGCGTCGCCGGGTCGCACACCGGACAGCGCGCATTGGCCTCATCGAGCTTCACCCCCATCCCCTCGATGAAGGCGAAGTCCGGATGATAGCCCGTCAGCGCAAACACGAACTGGTTGGGAATCGTCACCTCGCCCGCTGGCGTCGCGATGGTCACATCATCCTCGCGGATGCGCGTCACCGAGCTCGAGAAGTAAGCCGTCACCTCGCCGTTCTTGATGCGGTTGTTGATGTCCGGCAGAATCCAGTACTTCACGTGGCGGTGCATCTCCGCCCCGCGGTGAACCAGAGTCACTCGCGCTCCATGCCGCCACAGGTCCAGCGCCGCGATCGCCGCCGAGTTCTTGCCCCCGATCACCACCACATCCATGCCGAAGAACGGATGCGGCTCGTGATAGTAGTGCCGCACCTTGTTCAGCTCTTCGCCCGGAGTCTGCAGATAGTTCGGCAGATCGTAGTAGCCAGTCGCCACCACCAGCTTGCGCGTCCGGTGGATCGCCTTGCGCTCGAACCGGTCGGTCGTGTGGACCGCGAAGTCGCCGTCCGATCCCGTTACCCCGGCCACCGACTCGTACTGCCGTACATCCAGTTCGTAGTGCTCCGCCACCTTGCGGTAGTACTCGAGCGCCTCGCTGCGCGTCGGCTTCTGGTTGGGGCTCGAGAAGGGCATGTCGCCGATCTCCAGCAACTCCGGCGTGGTGAAGAAGGTCATATGCGCCGGGTAGTGGAACAAGGAATTGCACAGGCAGCCCTTGTCGACCAGCACCGTCCGGTAACCGGCCCGCTTGGCCTCGATGGCGCACGCCAACCCCGTCGGCCCTGCCCCGATCACCAGGACGTCGTAAACCTCTTCGCTCACCGCGCCACCGCTCCTTCCGCCACAGCTCAATTCTACTGATACCCAACCGGTCCCAAAACGGTTCATTCTTTTCAACGATCCACAACCATCCTCAACCCCATTTTCGATACATTCAATACATCGGGGAATCAACCTCCGTCGCAACCAGCAGCTAGCAGCTCTGCCTGCCCTCCCGCGACCGAATCCGATCCCGCCCAGCCGTTCCGAGCCTCAAAGAGTCCGCTTCCCCCGGTGGAAAACCGGGCAGGACAGTCCTCCATCTAACCGCCGTCCAGAGCCCAAGATTCCGTCCCCATTTATCCACCTCCATCCACACAAAACGGCAAGAAAACAGACCTCTGCGCGCCGCCGGGTGGGCGGCCACTGGGCTACTCTTAAAACGTGGATTCGCTGAGGCCGCCAAACGCGCGGCCATTTTTTGCCGGGCAGGCTTCTTTTAACAGTGTCTTCTTACAAAATTTTCTCTCTCGGCCGATAAACTACGTATCTACCAAGCAAACACAATATCTAGTGCTTTATACTTGACACACCCCACTGGGGGCGGTACCTTCACGACTGCAGGACTGAAAGAGCCTCGCCCGGCCCTCAAATTTCCTAGGATTCCGAAGCCGCCGGTGCAGCCGCCGGATTCATATCTAGCTTCGACTCCATGCCGAATTTGATCCTCCGAGTCGCTGTTGTGAGCCCCACCAAATTTAGATTCACGCTTTTTTAGAAGGAGACTTACCCTTTATGGCCACCATCCCGACCCAGACTCCCCAGACGGCGAAATCGAGCGCCGCATCCTCCAAGAAGGCAGCGCCTGGCCTCACCTTCTCGCGGCATTTCTCCAAACCCGGCATCTCGCCCTATGACGAGATCACCTGGGAGCGTCGCGACGCCGTCATCCAGGACTGGAAGGGCAACCTCATCTTCGAGCAGAAGAACGTCGAGGTCCCGTCCGAGTGGTCCGTCACCGCGACCAACATCGTCGCCAGCAAGTACCTCCACGGCCTCAATGGCACCGCCGAGCGCGAGTCAGGTGTACGCGCCCTCATCACCCGCGTCGCCGAGAGCATCCGCAACTGGGGCATCCGTGACGGCTACTTCGCCAGCGCCGAAGACGCCGCCATCTTTTACGCCGAACTCTGCCATCTCCTGCTCAATCAGAAGGTCGCCTTCAACTCGCCCGTCTGGTTCAACGTTGGCTGCGACCGCCTCGAGCCCAACTCCGACGCGCAGAACTGGCACTGGGACGCCGAGAAGCGCCAGGTCATCTACTCCGTCACCGGCTACTCCAAGCCTCAGTGCAGCGCCTGCTTCATCAACTCGGTGCAGGACTCGCTCGACTCCATCCTCACCCTGGCCAAGACCGAGGGCATGCTCTTCAAGTGGGGATCGGGCGCCGGCTCCAACCTCTCCAACATCCGCGGCAGCATGGAAACCCTCTCCGGCGGCGGCACCGCCAGCGGACCGCTCAGCTTCATGCGCGGCTTCGACGCCTTCGCCGGCGTCATCAAGTCCGGCGGCAAGACCCGCCGCGCCGCCAAGATGGTCGTGCTCAACATCGACCACCCCGATATCGAAGACTTCATCACCTGCAAGGTGAAGGAGGAGGAGAAGGCCTGGCATCTAGTCCAGGCCGGCTACGACGGATCCGGCCCCGACTCCGAGGCCTACAGCTCCATCTTTTTCCAGAACGCCAACAACTCCGTCCGCGTCACCGACGAGTTCATGCAGGCGGTCGAGTCTGACGGCACCTTCACCACCAGGACCGTCAAGGACAAAAAGCCGGTCAAGGAGTACCGTGCCCGCGACCTCATGCACCAGATCGCCGAGGCCACCTGGCAGTGCGGCGACCCCGGCATGCAGTACGACACCACCATCAACCGCTGGCACACCAGCAAGAACACCGCCCGCATCAACGCCTCCAACCCCTGCTCCGAGTACATGTTCCTCGATGACTCGGCCTGCAACCTGGCGTCCTTCAATCTGTTGAAGTTCCTCACCCCGGGCGGTCAGTTCGACATCCCCGCCTATCGTCACGCTATCGCCATCGTCACCACCGCGATGGAGATCATCGTCGACTCGGCCGGCTACCCCACCGAGATGATCGCGAAGAACTCGCACGACTACCGTCCGCTCGGTCTCGGCTACGCCAATCTCGGCGCCCTGCTGATGGCCTTCGGCCTGCCCTACGACTCCGACGCTGGCCGCGACTTCGCCGGCGCCGTCACCGCCATCCTCTGCGGCGACGCCTACTGGCAGTCCTCGCGCATCGCCGAGACCTGCAACCCGCTCGGCGCCGCTACCCCCGTCACCCAGAGTGCCACCATCAAGGGCGGAGCCTGCCCTGGCTTCTACGTCAACCGCGAGCCCTTCCTCGACGTCATCCGCATGCACCGCGCCGAGGTCAACAAGATCGGCAAGTCGCGCACCTCGGCTGAGCCGTTTACCGCTCCGCAGTTGACCGAGCTCATCGAGGCCTCCAAGCAGGCCTGGGACGGAGCCCTCGCCCACGGAGAGAAGTTCGGCTACCGTAACTCGCAGGTCACCGTGCTCGCGCCCACCGGCACCATCGGCTTCATGATGGACTGCGACACCACCGGCGTCGAGCCCGACCTCGCCCTGGTCAAGTACAAAAAGCTGGTCGGCGGCGGCATGATCAAGATCGTCAACAACACCGTGCCGTCGGCGCTCATCAAGCTCGGCTACTCCGAGGCCGACGTCAACGCCATCGTCAGCTACATCGACGCCACCGGCACCATCGAGGGCGCACCGGCCATCAAGCCCGAGCACCTGGCGGTGTTTGATTGCTCCTTCAAGCCCGCCAAGGGAACCCGCTCCATCTCCTACATGGGCCACATCAAGATGATGGGAGCGGCGCAGCCCTTCCTCTCCGGCGCCATCTCGAAGACCGTCAACCTGCCTCAGGACTGCTCCGTCGACGACATCGCCGAGGCCTACCTCGAGGCCTGGCGCCAGGGCATCAAGGCCGTCGCCATCTACCGCGACAACTCCAAGGGCACACAGCCTTTGAATGTCTCGGCCCAGACCGACGACAACAAGAAGGGCACCAAGGCCGTGGCCCCTGCTGCTGCCGGAACCGTGGAGATCGAGGAGACCGTAGCCGCCGCCCAGGCCGCTGCCGCCGCCCGCATCTCCGCGCTTGAGGTCCAGCTTGCCGCCGTGCTCGCCGCCAGCACCGAGAACGCCGACGCCGCCGACTCCAAGAGCCCGCCGCGCGCCGTCCGTCATCGCCTGCCCGCCGAGCGCGCCAGCGTCACCCACAAGTTCGCGCTCTCCGGCCACGAAGGCTACATCACCGTCGGCCTCTACCCCAACGGCCAGCCCGGCGAGCTCTTCATCCGCATGGCCAAGGAAGGCTCCACCGTCTCCGGACTGATGGACTCCTTCGCGACCGCGGTCTCGCTTGCCCTGCAGCACGGCGTTCCGCTGCGTGTGCTCTGCGAGAAGTTCGCTCACACCCGCTTCGAGCCCTCCGGCTGGACCGGCAACCCCGAGATCGGCTACGCCAAGTCCATCATGGATTACATCTTCCGCTGGATCCAGATGCGCTTCCTCTCGGGAACCCAGCTCGACCTCTTCGCCGGACTCAGCCCGGCGCAGGGAGTGCCGGTGCTCGGCACCGTCTCCAGCCCGGGCAGCCACATCCACCTCTCCCCCGCCGCCGAGCCCGAGCCCTTCCCCGGCAGCTATGAGGATCAGGACCGCACCCCACCCCAGGGCGGCATCGCCCCCGACCTGGCCGCCAGTTCCGGCATCGCCGCACCGCCCTCACGCGGTGCAACGGAGCTCCACACCGAAGACCGCGGCATCTACCACGCGGCCGACGCCATGCGCTCCATGGTGGACATGGGCGACAGCCCCTCCTGCGCCACCTGCGGAGCCATCATGACCCGCAACGGCTCCTGCTACCGCTGCATGGAATGCGGCAGCACCAGCGGCTGCTCCTAGGTCCTACGTGGACTGTGCGTGAACACTTCTGTGGTTTACCCCATAAAGTGAAATTCGTGCCCTATAAAGTGAAACTGTGAACCCCATAAGTTGAAACCCAGGCAAGTACCGGTTGGATGCTTCAAGCAACCGGTACTTGCCTTTTTGCCTCAGCATCCGCCAGACGAACGATCCATCCCCCCACCGAGGTCCGGACAAATCTTCTCCGCCATCCAGATTGCTGACGTAGACCAAGCTCGGAACCTTGCTAAGAGCGTCACCGTAGAGTGGAAGATTCCGTTCATGGCTAATATTATTGTGGATATTTTGAGATGCATTTTGCCCACAAATACTGGGGTCCAGAACGGAATGTTGCGCGGCGAGCCATCTTGCTGCGTGACACCTCTCACCTCGCCTTGCACAAAGTGAACTGAATAGTTTCGCTTGTTTTCAACGATCCATCCTTCGATGGCGTCCATCACGAATTTCCTAAGGTCCTTCATCTTTTTTCTCTCTCTTCCTGTCATCTACTAGTGCAGTTCCATCGCCATTCGTAAAGATGTGAAGATGCAACCAGGTATTTGGCAATCGCAGTTTGTTTGCGGAATTGGCGGCAATCGTGTTTTCGGACGCCCACGGCCAAATCATACGTGCTTGAATCGCTCGGTGTACTCGCCTGCGGTAATGCCAATGACTCGCTGGAAGCTGCGGCGCATCGAATCCGCAGATCCAAACCCGCAGTTGTCCGCAATCTCCTTCAGTCCCATCGATGAGCTATTGATCATCTGTTGAGCAGCCTCAACTCGGAGGCGATCAACAAATTGCCCCGGATTCAACTTCATCTCGCGAAGACATACACGAGTAAAATGTCTCGGACTCATCCCGATTCTCTCGGCTAGAGCCTCGACTGAGAGATCAGCTTTGAGATGTTCGAGCATATAAACCTGTAACTCGCGCAATGGTTCTGATGTTGTGGCTTGCCGCGAGAGTATATTACTGTACTGCGCTTGACCACCCGGACGGACGAGAAACATGACGAGTTGCCTTGCAACAGTCAGGGCCGTCTGATGCCCGTGATCCTCTTCGACCAGTGCGAGAGAGAGATCGATTCCCGCTGTAATACCTGCCGAGGTGTAGATCGATCCGTCGCGAAGGAAGATCGGATTGGATAATACGTTAACCTTGGGAAACTCCCGCGCCAGTCGATCACAGAACTTCCAATGGGTCACCGCATTCTTGTGATCGAGAAGGCCAGCAGCCGCGAGTAAGAAAGCCCCCGTATAGATCGAGGCGACGCGGCGCGACCTGCCGGCAGCATCGACGATCCAGCGAAGATAGTCGGAATCATATTCGCCGCTTTCGGCCCCGCCCCCTCCCGCAATGACGAGTGTGTCGATCGGACCCGAAACGCAGTCGCGTGGCACCGCACCTGCGAGTTTGATTCCGCGATTGGTCATGATATGATCCGCGTCACTTGAGGAGACGAGCGTCACCTGATAGTCCGCTACATTCGAGAAGACCTCTAAGGGCCCCGTAACATCGAGGACCTGGACTGGCGGAGGACCGCTAATAACAACATTTCGCATAGCCTTACCTTATTGGATGAATTTACGATGTCAGGATTTGGTGGCATATCGTCCGCATTTCTGTGAGCGTTCATTAAATACCCACACGGGCGTTGGTTTGCTTCAACACCGCCACACTCTGCTCCACAGAAAAACGCTTCTTATTCACGCAAAATATCTCTTCAAATTGTTCCGAAGACTAACATTGCGTTTATCTCCAAATTTCTCTGGCGATCATCGAACGACCATTTCAATAGAGCCAATAGCAGCTAAATACTTTTTCCGTCTTGCAGCTTGCTCCGTAATCGCTCGTTTTTCATGAGTAGCTCGACGATGAGCTGTTGCAAGCGCTTATTTTCTGCAGTCAGCTGCTCGATAATCCAGAATTCTGGGTCGCGACTTATCTTCGCCTCTGGTTTTCCTGGACGCGAGTACTCGATCTTAAGTGGTTCGAATTCTAGTCCCATGTTCCCGAACTCCCAGCAGCCTCGTTGACACTCTATTGCCGAAACTTACTTGATGCTGTATCAGGACTCATCGAAGAAAGACTTGAACAGAACTGGCTTATGTATAGTTACGTGAGACTCTTTTAGCCACCCGAAAGCGATGACGACATGAACTTAACTGATGCAGCGGATTTCCGTTTCCGCATCTTTGGTCCGTGCCTTGTACCCGGATTTGCGGTGCTATTCTGATTGCTGAGAAGACGGGGCGGCCCAACTGCTGCTGAACAGGGTAGTCGACACCCGAGGGTGCACGAATCTGATCAGTGAATACGAATGGATGGGCACAAATAGCCATAACCTTTCCTTTAGTCATTCGTGAAGTTGGTTTGCCGACCGTGTAAGGCT